>NZ_JAAHTB010000005.1 GCF_010692745.1 Methylobacterium sp. BTF04 | reverse complement strand
TGCGCCTGGATGCCGTGGCGCTTGGCCGTCGCGATCACGTTGCCGCTGGTCACGGACTCCGCCACGACAGCGCGCTTCTCTTGAGCACTCCAGCGGCGGCGCCGGACGTAGGTCGCATCGTCCATCCGAGCATCTCCAGCATCGATGCCGGCACCGATGCCGGATCAGATCACCGAAAAGCTGGACGTCGACAGACCTCGGAGCAAGGCGGCCTTCGCCGGATGCGCACGATTCTGGGACCTCACCGGGCGAGCTACAGGGGCACAAGGTCGCCAAGTGGGTCCGTGAGACGGTCAAGCTCGATCCAGCCGTAGACCCGAATCACGGCTGGCGACACACATGGAAAACACGTGCCCTTGGCGTAGGCATAGAGGAAAGGCTTCGGGACGCGATAACCGGGCATCGGGTATCATCGGTTGGCCGTAGGTATGAGACACCTTCATTGACAATGCTTGCAGACGCTATGACGCGATTTCCGTACTACCACGTCTATGCCGGCGGCTCTGATTAATGACCTTTGCCTTCGGAGGGACGCCAGCGAAAGCTTGGATCAGGGTAGCGAACCGATTTACTCAACAATTTTGCTTTATGATCAGCCTGTTACCCTTCAACGCTACACTAGCGCCGGAATGGGGGGAAGCGACCATGAACGCAGATTGAGGGCGGCATATGTGCCAGTGACCGATTGAATTTGAAATCGCGTCACCGCACTCGACATGCCGCTTTTCGGGCGCGGTGAAACGACAGATTATACCCATTTTGTCTTAGATAACAGTTTGAATGCCACTGAAACTAAAGCATGTAAAGATTTCGTCGCCGTCTAAAAGTATCTTACTCCCTAGGCGGTTGTGACAGATTGTGACATCGAAGATGCAATTCCATTTGACCAGTGCATTAAATACATAAACCAAAGAACCCTAATGATTGGATATTGCCGGAAAAAACTAAAGAGGCAATGCATCGGTCAGCCAATCTTGTTCGATCTTCGAAAGTTTAGGATCGAGATTTCTGCTAGCTTCAAATAGCTTGAGACGAATATCTTGAAGCGTGTCTGTCGATGAAATGAAACGTTCTGTGATCTGCATTGGAACCCCTTGTTCCTCCAATTGCTTAACTTCGTCCATGCGAAACCATCGTGGAAGCTCATCTAGCAACAAGGAGTAATCAGCACTGATACCTGTTGCGATAGCGAACGTTTGTACTGCATCGAACAACTCAGGCAGACTATGCTCGCATGATCTTAGGAACAAAAATACCTTATCGATTTCGTTGATATCACCCGTGAAGCCATCTGAGTACCAACGAAAGAATTCAGACATACTCGTACTGGCGCGTAGTTTCGTAATCCACATAGCTAACTGACGCGGCGACCTAACACCAAAATCTCTGGACCTACGAAGGCGACATACGATTTCACAAAGCTCCAAAATCTCGTTCCACTTGGGCCTTCCGGACCAACTGAGATAATGCTTTTCTTCAACTCGTTCGGCGATAATGCCACGCACTTTTTCGAGTACGTCGATTCCGAGACCAGATAGACGTTGAAGATCCGAAATCCCAATGCCGAGACTTTGCGTTAAGACTGAAACTCTTTGAGTAATACTCGCTGGCGCATCGTCTTCTTCCAAATAAACTGCTAGCTCATCTGGAGCATTCTCGTAGTCCAGAAATACAGGTGGAAAAACGTCAACATCACTGACATCTGGCGGGGCATTAAAGAGGAAGACACGCCCCGTATGGTACTGTCCAAGCCGGCCGGCTCTACCACGAATGTTAGAGAACGTGAAAAAGTCGAAGTCTTCCCTTTCTATTTTTTTGTCATAAATTATTACGGACTGTGCAGCCGTATTGACGCCTTCGATGAGAGTCGAAGTGCATATCAGGATGGGAAGCACTCCATCATTGAAAAGCTTTACGAAGCGGGACGAAAGCGCACGTGGAATCCGCCCATGATGAACACCGATTCCCGAAGCTACGCATTTGCTTAGTTCCCACTTCCCTCCGTAGTTGCTCTCTATCCATAAGCTCAAATCAGAGCGGTGACCATGGAGGCGGTTTTCGTTCGCTAGTAGTAGCGCAATATCATTTGCACGTTTAGGTGAAGATACAAATATTAGAACTGGCCAGTTCTCTTCTTTGAAAGCTTCCTCGATAAGTCTCGTTTCTTTATTGTCGACATTCTTTAGGTCAAAGGTGTCAACAGCTACGGTCGAAAACCGGGTTCTCAAGAATTGAAAGTTCCAAGGACTGGTCTTATCCATTCTGATATGATCGATGTTCGGTCCGAGAAGAAAAAATTGCTTGGAATTCTTGAGTAGCTTGTAGACGCTGGCATTCAGGATAAGAGACCGTTCGTCACGTTTTCCTGACGAAGAGCGCGTATCAAGCTTGTAGAATTCATCCACCACCAAAAGGTCAATCTTCGACAAATCAGAACGAGCAATGATCCTCTCCTGAGTGCCAAGGAATATGACATTTCGGGCGGCGCTGGTCTCAGAGCTATACATTACGATGTCATAAGTGTCTCTGAACCGCCTAGTGAATCGGCGCCGGAATTCGTCAAGCAACGCAATAGTTGGCAGGATTACGACTATCCTTTTGTATCTCCCTGTGAGTACAAGAGCGTCGATGATAAGGCTTTTTCCGAAGCTTGTTGGCGCACTTAAAACAAGGTTTCTGCCTGCTAAAAGCACATTTAAGGCTCCAATCTGCTCCCGGTGAAGTGAAATGTTACCGAGTTCAGGCACAGAGACCGCTTCTGCAACCAACCGATCCCTTGAAGGCGCGTTGTTCTTATCAATATAGTTCCACAACCCAACAGCCCTAGCCAAGGAACTAAACGGTTCCTTGAATGATGCTAGACACTCGTGCTTACTGATCAGCTGAGCCAACCTTGGTATCACATTGAGCACAACGGGATCGTCATTTGTCGTCTCGTGTAGGTAGGCGGCAGTCTCTTGAATTATGTCAAATACCTGTCCCTTCAACTCGAATTCCGTTGAGTGGTCAAACTCATTCCAATCGTAGATAAGCTTCATTGAAGGCCTTTAAGGCGCTTGTCGAACTCAAACACAAGTTTACTCTTGCTACCTAAAGGAATATAAAGAAGTACAAGCCTTATCTTTAACGCGAGTTTACTAACGTTAATCTTTTTAGAGAGGGCTGCTAGCTCGTTTGTGATCGAAGCAATGTATTCAGCTGTCTGTTTTTTGGCACCTCCAACTGCTTTACTGTTCGTCGCGATACCAACGACAAACACCGCTGTATCGACGAATTCATCTATGCTGGATTGCATCTTAAATATCGCGGAAATTTTCTCGTAGTTTGGTGTACTCTTTGGTATCTGTGGTCCTAAAAGGAGCTTCTGCTTCTCAAGAAATCCCCTCTCAAGATGCATATTTATGGACTTTAGTGCGTCATCGATGGCTCTAGAAGGAGTGGCATATAACTTTGACTCGCCGAGCCAAACTTCAAAGGTGTCAGATGTTGGGAAACGGGCATGAACCATGTCAAAAGCTTTAATAACATCATTAGTTGCAGACTTGTAAAATACTCGCGGAGATATAGGTATAGTGTTGAAGTAGTCCCTACAAATTGCATGAAGCGCTATCTCGCCAGCCTCGCCTCTCAGTTCATACTTCTCACTTGTATATACCCTCGCCGCTGCCTGACTAAGTTTTACATAGATATTCCCGTGATGGATTTGCAGCTCTTCCTCAACAAGCGCATACTCTGGAAGCCATTCTACGAGATGCCGAGAAAGCGGAACACACCGCCATTCTTCAAGTTCAAAGCCGGCACAGTATACCCCGGTCATAGGATTTAAGGTAGAGTCGGAACTCAATACCGTGAGCATTCGGTCCGGCTTCGTATCGTAAATGCTCATACCCACCCCGGCGGCTACCAGAAAACAATATGGAACTTTGGGACTTGCCATGTCCATAGCAGTAGGAACTTCGGTATACGGCAAACTCGATGGGCGTCGCTTATAGGGTAGACACGTGAGTCACCGAAACCTGAGACAAGGTCCCTAGCAGGGAAGTGTCTTATATGAGTCGACTTTCGCGTTGTGAGACACCATACTGCGATGGTCTAGAACCAAACAGGACGGTGTCGGCAATGGCGGTCTATGGATATGCGCGCGTGAGTTCGTCCTCTCAGTCCCTCGACATTCAGCGGGATGCCCTAAAAGCCGCCGGGTGTGAGGTGATACGGGCCGAGACTCGAACGGGCACGAAGGTCGAAGGGCGCACGGAACTTGAAACGCTTCTTCAGTTCGCCCGTGACGGAGATCGAATCGTTGTCACCCGCATCGACAGACTGGCACGTTCCATTTCCGACCTCGCAACCATTGTGAAGCGGATGGAGGCTTCTGGCGTCGCTCTCACTGTGATCGAACAGCCGGTGGAAACGAGCACGGCGGCGGGTCGATGCTTCCTTCAAATGCTAGGGGTGTTCGCGGAATTCGAAACTGCGATCCGTTCTGAGAGGCAGCTAGAGGGTATTGCGAAGGCGAAATCGAACGGGGTCTACAAAGGTCGGAAGGCGTCTATCGATGGTGACCGCGTAAGGGCTTTGGCGGCGCAGGGAATGGGAGCTACCGCCATCGCGAAGGAAATGAACGTCGGGCGGGCGTCGGTGTATCGATTGCTCTCTCCGTGACGTCGCCGTTCAGTATGATGAGCATGAAAGCGGAGCATTATTGGCCCGTTTAGAACCTTTCCAGCTGCTGAACGACTCTCGCCTCGGCCCAGGCTTTGCTCTACGCATCCGCCGTCATGATCTTCGTCTGAAGGCTGGGCCGAACAGAATGACTTATCGGACGGACTCTAAAGGGTGACAGTTAGGAATCTGTCCGGACGTCTTCGAAGTCCTGTCGCACACGATCTAGAACTTCCTCATCATTCGTCTCGACTTCGCACCATGAACTGTCGATAGCTCGAATAACCACCCATGGCGCAACTTCTCCAACCTCGAAGGCGGTGAATTCACCCCAAATGATCTGAACAGTTTGATCAAAGAGTTCGGTGAGTCGTATTCCTGACACTCGCGCCCGCGATTTGGATAACGCTTTGAGACGATCCGCAGCTTCATCCCCAACGACCATGACAGCTTCATCATAGCGGGCGACCCCGGCAACCTGCCACGAAGAACGGATCGCCCGTTCGCCTAGCATCGTCAGCACGGCGTGGGGATCAACGACGACATCCTTCGACGGCAAGAAGTCGTGTATCTGAAGGGTTTGCACTATGCGGTTCGTATTCGCATCGCTCACGTAGACGGTCATTACGCTTTATGCCCCCGCACCTTCCCAATACCCTAGAACCGAATCCCGACCCACTGCCAGCACTCATTGGCGGAATGCTGAATCCGGAAGACCTGCGCATCATCTCGGAAGCCGATTACGGGCAGGATAGCAAAGAGCATTTAGCCGCCCTGCGCAGCCTCCTTCACGGCGGTGCGCTCAACCTTCGTGAATGTAAACCTACCGAAGTTTTGGAACTGACGCGATGGGACCGGCCTATTGATGACCCAACGCATATAGGGCGGCACTGGCGCCGTGCCTTCGCCTGCGCAACACTTTTAAGAGCCTATGGCGAGCCAGAGAACGACAACGGCGCGATTGGAGCCAACGAGACGCTTGTCAGTTTGATCGACAGTCTGCACGCGCTCGGGCTTAAGGCGCTCCGGCAGTTGAACGATGATGAGACGGGAGACATCAATCGTGCGGCTGCTGCCCTGGTGGCTTGGCTCATCCCACGCTTGGGTCCAAACTCTTCCGACGAAGCGGCCTTTTTCGGGCTCGGATTACTCTGGTTTGCGCTTGCCGAGAATGTGTCGGATGCTGCGCTCGTGGCACTCATGGACTGGATTATGGTGGCGGAAGCCGAGGCTGCGACGGCTTTCCGTGCGCAACTTGGTTATCCAATACCGGGCGAATGGCTTCTCGGAACAATTTGGTCCCAACAATGTCATGATCTCTGGCGAAGGCTTGGGGGCTTGCTACCGGGGCGGCTGTCCGCTTGGCATGGGGCTGAAGTGGTGAGCACAGTTCACCTGATTGCGGCCATGCTCACACGAGACCCTGAGGACTGATTGCGCCGAGCCGTGATGCCAGCGAAGAATCGTTTGCAGGCTTCGCGACCTCCACCATAATCGTTTTCATCCCAGACGACTCGCAACGCATCTACCTGTTTCGATGTGAACGTGTTGCGAGCGGCAATGGAACGATGATGTGCGTGGCTCCGGCTGATCTGGTTGTGTCGGTTTTCGGTGGTGGCGGGCACTGTGATCAAGAAGGCGTTCAGCGCGCATTTGGAGGCAGTGCATTCTACCGCAACGATGAGACAGGAGAGTGTTTCATCGGCGTTTGCGGAGTGCGAAATGCCTCACGCTTTCGGACTGCGCTTCGCCGAAAGGCCGAGATCACAATCATTCGCGATCCGCGGAATGCAAAACTGGCGTGGTGGAGCAAGGGGCACTTTCGGCTGCCAATTTCCTCACAGCTTGGGATCGAATGAGAATGCTTCAACTGGTAAGGAGAGATATTTGCGAGTGCCTTACACCAAAAGATTAATCCTGCACGCCCCACCCTGGAATGCTCAATCCCTCGAAGATTTCGTAGAAGACGCGATAAATGATAAGGTTTCACTTGTTGCAGTGGTCGGGCATGATTGCCGAAGGGTTGAGGACGTCATTGAAGAATTGATAGTTGGCGATGGTTCGGATGATACAAGAAGACTGACTTCTACATCGCATCCAGATGAATCGATTGACGAGGTAAGAGCTTTTGTTTCCACCTGGACTCTCGACTTAGACCCCGAAGAACCTATTAAAGAGGTTTATCTTTAGTTCTGCGACGAAATAGTCGTCGACATATTCGGAACCGCACTTAGCCGGTAGTGTTATAGGCGGGTCGTCGAGAAGAACTTTGGCATCGGCTGATACGTCGAAAATTGACGGCGGCTAAAGCATGTTGAGATAGAAGCGGTCCTAAGTGATGGAAAGTCCTCTTAAGGGTGAGAAGCGAACATCCGTTAGGCGGACTTAAAACTAATCACAGCCAAGCTGCTCATGCTCACTCGGTAAGGGATGTTAAATGCGCACGGGCCTCATGGACTGGCTATCGGATGTGGTGGACCGCATCGGTATGCGACTCTCAAAAAATATCATTATTGATGGTATTTGGATTGGGGTCGTTTTCGAGAATGATATCAGCCTATTGGACCGCGCTCGCGAAGCGATTTCGTTCATTGAAACGTATGATCCTGTCACTTATACTCACTTACAGCGCAACATTGATAGGATTTGGATTACCTTAGAACCTCATGGTATCGGCAAATACATCCATCGTCGCAGGTTGATCGTGCTCGACGCTCGGTATGTTCGCGAGGCTGATACCGAAGTCATCGCTTCTTTGGTCGTGCACGAAGCGACCCACGCTCGTTTGATACAATTCGGCTACGATGAGTCTATCCGAGCGCGTATCGAGCGTTGCTGTATAAGGCGGGAAGTAGCGTTCGCGCGTAGATATTCATGGGGCGAGCCAGTTGTGCGCTGGGCCTTGGAGAGGCACGACCAAAGCGACAACGTCTGGTTGGACGACCAGCGCGCACAAAGGTGGCGCGCGGGGGAGAGCGCGGTCGCACGCGAGCTTGGCATCATCCCAGGCTGGTTAGTTCACGTAGCTCATCGCGCACGGAGTTGAGCTTTCAAATAGCCGAATCTGAACGTATGAGAAGTGTCGTGAGCAAACCTTTGCGACGGGAACACCAAGCGTCAGGTTTAGACTACTGGCAGTCTCATTTCCGGTGCGCGCGTAAAAGCGATTCGAGCAGGGGAATGTCGTCTTCCACGTCTTCGCTCCCCCGAAAGCGGCTGTATTCAATGCGTCCGTCTTCAAACACGTCGATCTCGATCCGCTCACCAACCAGTGATGCCGTAATCATAATGCTGTCGTCGCGATGGCAGTCGAGCCGGTAGTGAACGCCTTCCTGTTCGAGCAGGCGGATCATGCGGTAAAGTGTGTGACTCATTTTGGTCCGCTCGGACCTGATTTAAACACACCGGACAAGCAACGGGATATATCTGTAAAGGCCATGTATTAATCGCTCTACCTAGTATTCACTGAGAAGTATTCTCTGACTAATTCTCTATCGCTGTTTCGCCAGTTTAGGTGTGTGCGACTTGCATAATCCTTAAGCATATCCTCAAATACGATTTGCACAGCGATACTTCTTATATGCTTCTTTTCCAAAACGGTAACTGCCTTCGCCGCATAATGAACTACCGAGTAGATCGCATCTTGTAAAGTAGTTATAATGACCTCTTCGTCTTTTCCTATAAACGTTTCCTCCCATTCCATACTCAGACCGTAGATTGAATATCTCTCAAGCTTTGCAGTAGGACAAACAAGGACGGATAAATCAATGGGATCGGGCCACTCACTTAGTGCTCTATTCAAGATATGCTCAAACTCAAGATTCATTTCGATCACTACCTCTCGAATGCGACCGTCAATGCTGCCAATCTAAGGCGCGCTGACGCTTGTCTAATCGCATCTATTGCGCTGAGGGTTCTATAGTGAATCGCCTTGCGTGTCAGTCCCAACTCGATCACATCCTCAGATAGATTCGGCGTCCTTCAATGCGCTCTTCATGCTAGAACCTGTCTACTCGACATCCTTTGAAGAATTACCCGCTCACCATTCACAAATCTCGATGCGAACCAGATTAGAATGGCAAAGATGAAGAACTTGGCAGCGATGTGATTCTCGTTTCCCCTGTCATCGTAGCTATGAAGGGTTCCAAACCATGCCAGTAACAGCGACAATAGGGCACCAAGCTTGAGGACAGCGATGACGGGACCAACAATGATTCCGTTGTAGCGGATCGAACTCACAATGGTTCCGAGAATCGCCCACGTCCAAGCCAAAACACCGATACACAGGACGAACGCAGGCGCAGGGTTGTCCAGTGTCATATCGAGCGTGGTCGCGTATTTCGGTGGGTGTTCCGGTGCCAACATCCAGCCAATCATTCCTGCACCGAAGAGCGTCATCACTGGCACAATGAAGATGCACGCGCTCATGAACAGGTCGGACGCATCGGCGAACACCACAACGCGAGAACCGCATCCGAGAGTGAACAGGATGACGGTTGAGGCGGCAAGCGTCACGAAGGTCAGGCTCAAACCCCTCCGAAACGAATCATCCTCGACTGTGCCCTTGATCCGATCCGAGACCGTTGCCGAAGCCTCCTGCGGTTTGACGGACACGGTAGGCACAACGGTTGGGCTCACACTCTGAGATTGAACGGTGCGGCGGGCCTCAGTTGGTTGGACCATGGTTGTCGGGATAGGTGCGGATTGAATCGGCGGGAGCGGTTGATCCACGTTACCCCTGTAAGCCATTTGGAGACGCGCTGACACGGCCCTTGGCAGATCAGTGAGGTACGCGCCGTTTACGAAGGCTTGGCCGCTCCCTGGCCCTAGAAGGCGATCATGCTCTTCGATGAGCGTTCGAATGGCTGGAAAGCACTGACGACGTCTCGGAACTCGATCTACCATCTGCGGGATAGTCGGGTTCGTTCCAACCGCGATGGCAAGTTCGTTCGAGACCTGTGCGGTAATGCAATCTGTCGTCAGGCGCACTTGAGGCAGAAGAGCCTTTCGTCGCTGTTGATCGGATTGTGGATCGGCATGGGAGAAGGTGGTTAAGGCCGATAGAATGATTCCGCAGAGAGACAGAACGGACAGAACGCGATTCATGATTCGGCTCAATGCACGGAGTGGGACAATCGGGAGGGGCTGATCAGGGACGATGAAATTCCCCTCAGTGACCCGAAATCTTCTCCGTCCAAGCGCCATAATAACGAACTTCGATTCGTAGGAAAGAGTCGAAAGCGAAGCGAAACTCCGCTCTATGAAGCGAGAGTTGAATAAGATCGTAGGGGTGCGGATCAAGCGTGCGCGCGAGGGAGCCGGCCTGACTCAGGAAGCGTTGGCTGAAATGGTCGACAGAACCAAAGAGGCGATCTCCAACATTGAGCGGGGTATCAACCTTCCGTCGTTGGATACCCTTCAGCGAATATGCGAAACCGTTTCGATGCCGATCTCGTCGATTCTCGAAGACAGCAATAGATCGAAGTTGTTCATTGATGTTAAAGCGCAGATCGATGCCGTGCTCACAACGATGGAAGAAGACGATCTGCGCTTTTGTCTATCCCTGGTCAAACTTGTTGCGCAACGATGAAGTGACCGTTTCAGGCAACGCGCCGACTGATATCAATCACATCATGGTCGTTAAATCGAAATCAGCTTTATTCTCAGATAAATCTAATGATATAGGTTGGGCGTATGGCTGCTATATGAGCTAGCATCCTAAAAAAGCGGAAAAAAATGACAATATTAGATGATATAAAGCCTCAGACGAAGCGATTGGTGATTGATCTTCTAACAGAAGCCGGCATCGACACGAGCCATTGGAGCGATTACAAAGGAAAGAACGCTTCACAGCATCCAAATTATTATAACTGGTCTTTCGAGAAGCCTGATGAACTCGTTATTGTCTCGATTTGGCATAGCGATCTAGAGTTAGAGGGAGATAAAGTTGTCCACCGCAAGAACATTCGTATTCGCGACGGCCGGAATGGAGGAAAGGGTAAGGTCCAATGGAAAGTCAGGGCAGAAGCCTTCGACGGGCACATCCAAAAGGCCTTCACGTCCGGGCTTCCCGTCCGCGCGATCCTTTGTGAGGGGAACCGGCGCGAGATTGAGGAGCTAGAACCAATCTCATCAAAAGTATCATTCCGCGAACTCGATCCCGAGCCTTGGGCGGTTTCGTATTATAATTTTGAGACTGGCGACTGTGTAATTACCCGTGGCGAGCTGCCAACCGCAGAGATCGATCATGATCAGCCAGAATTTTCAGGCTTTGAAGGGGAACTGCGGCGACGCTTTGTCCTTCATCGTCGGCGGGAAGCGCAATTACGAAGAAAGAAACTATTAGCGGCGACGTACGAGAATAACGGCCATCTAATATGCGAGGTGCCACGATGTGGTTTTGACTTTAAGGCTCGATATGGCGCTATTGGTGAGGGGTTCGCACATGTCCATCATCTGGTGCCACTCGCGAAATCTGATCCAAAGGGTAGAAATACTTCACTGAAAGACCTTGCCATAGTTTGCGCGAACTGCCACGCCATGATTCATGCTGGCGGACAGTGTAGATCGCTCGAATATTTGATTGAACAATAGATTGTAATGAGTAGCGAAAGTCGACATTGAGCCATATTGAGTCGTCCAGCGGCTATCAGCTACCATCCATTTCGCAACAGAATGAACCTGCTATCTTAAATAATTAGACATGGTCGCTATCCCCCAGATTATGATCACTGCCAATGTTGAAGCGATAGATATTCATCCAAGTGGTCATCACCGTATGAAGCGCTCCGAAATGAATCGTCAAGATGCGCGGCGTTAGCACTGTAAACATCGTAAGCAACCTTAAGACCATTTTTGATAAATCGTGCACCTCGTAACGAGACAAACAATTCTGGCTGAACCAACATTTCTTCCGCATCTCCAAAGAGCGAGATTCTTTTCTGTTGCAGCTCGCGATTTAATGAACATTCAGCTGTGATAAGTTGGCGATGACATAACTCAGCTGCTATTGATAGAAGCTGAAGCTTGACAGCCCTTAAATCGCTGTTTGTCTTAGGCTGATTTGGAGCAGAATTCTCAGTGTGGGTTTGTGCTGGTTCCATTGATCTCTGTATCTCATGTTGAATGGTTGATTAATTCCCCAATCTAGGATTACGAACTGCTTCTCACGCATAGGAAATTCCTACCCGTGAGAAGCACGTTGTCATGTTCGATGGGATTTTTGGAGGACGCCTGACTGAACGTTTGCTGGACCTATCGCACGGGTCAACAAAGTCATCGAGCGTTGTGAAGACCGCGTAGTATGCTGGACTTCGATCTTGGTGTTATACTAGCAGATAACGTCGATACAGTCAATACTTAAAGTCAGTGCTGGGTTGATTATTGGCTTCCTCGCGTATCCTCTCTGAAGGTATTGAATGGGGCCGCCAGAGCAATGTTCTTCATGCTTAGTCAAACACCTTAGACCTTCTCAGGAGACGTCTCGCTTGTGCTATCCGATCCGACGAAGATAGAGACTTCCGAGCGGCTGAGAGCAACTCGTCTTCAAGGACGAGGTATGGTAACGCAGCGCGCCGTAGTGCGAGCCATAGATCAAATAGGGCGCGATTACCATTACCACGTTGCGATGTTTGAACAGACCACTCGCTTAAAGCTGCTTGAACTGCTTCTTGCTGATCAGTAGACAGATCATCATTTTCCTTGGTAGGCGAGGGAAACGTCAAGTGCTCTGTAGAACCATCAATGTAAGATGATTGCTTCAACCAAAGCTTGACATTGAGTGGCACTCGATTGTTGTCATAATCCTTATAAAACGAATGCTGTGGTTTTTGAGCCTGACAGGGCAAACCGGAGAGATACGACGGATTAGGCCTGTAATCGAGACCGCTGTATTTCGCCGCCTTGTCTGAGCCGTTAGAATCCGTTTCTCGAGATCTTTTCTGGTAACCGTTTGAATGAATCACATACATGATCTCATGATAGATCGACTGATATTCGTGTTTCAGCATTGGGCGATCTGTCAGAATCCGCATCCTGAATCTCGGCTTCCTGCGCGTGTGGCGATAAGAGTTGTATGCCGTCATCTCCACCGTAGGAAAAATTGACGTCAATTGATCCCATGTCAAATCACCGTCTTCGAAATCAAGCCAGACATCGCGAACGAATTCAACGTTGTCGGTATGCCTTGTCGATCCATCGTTTCTATCTGCATTAAACATCGCACCACTGATCATATTGATTTCGTCTTTTGCTTGGAACGAGTTGCTATGCATATCTCTGAGTTGCCTTTTCCATTCGATCTCTTTCATGCATATCACTTGTGGTTCTGTGTCTTTCCAGTTGTTGAAGTATGAACCACGGAAGTTTCGGACGAGTTGATCTATTGATGTATAGGAAGATTCGTCCGAGTTATCCCATATCAAAGACTTACTAATGAAATCGTGAGACAAGTTATCCGCAAAGCGGGTGCGAAGCACCGTATCATTCGCCTTCTTGCTATCACTTGCTCGTTTCCTATCATTGTCTGTCGCGTGTTTCCTTTTCGGGCCGGGGCGTAACTGTGCAGATTGAGGTATATCTAACGACACGATCGCTGAACCGGGTAATCGTTGTTGAAGCGACTCAGCATCGAAACGAGACGCCACAACAATCTTCTTCGGGTCTTTAATATTGTCATTCCGAATCGAAGTTCTCATCACCGCTTGGTAGATCTGCAGATTCATCGACTCACGCTGCCTATCACGGTCGAAGCCATAAACCTTAGACAGGAAGGCAGAGTTTTCCTTCCTGTGGTTGTATGCTCCCAGAACGACAGCGTGATGGATATGCTGATAATCATTCAATCCATGGGACACTCCGGGTAGCATCTTTCCGTTGTTGCAGTTCTTCAGGATCGTGCGGTCTTTGTAATCTTGATTCTCCGACCACAAGAAGGGATCGTCTCCCATGACTTCGATGACTTTCAGGCGAAGGTGGTCATCGTTCTGCGCAATTAGTTTGTCTCTAAGTGTCTTTGAGTTAGGCTGATCATATCCATAGTAGATCGTAACCGTATCATTGGTAGGATGATTTGGTCTTAGTAACTTCCCTTCAAGCTCTTTGTCTACCGACCACTTGACGCCAAGCTCATTCCAAACATGATACAGAAGCGTCGACTCAAAACCGGCAGCAACGATTGTCACCTTTTCGAAGCCCTCAAAGATCGAAGGCTTAACGATGGTATGCACGATAAGACTTGTTCGGTCCTTTTCGTTCTTGATGAGCTTGTCGAACTCAGTGGTCTTGACCCAATTCACATTGTTGTTGTTGAGAAGGTTCTTGGCGGTGCCCTGAAGCGTTGCGAAAAACTCGTCCCCTTTCTTGTTGTCAGCGATGCTCTTGATGGCAGTCTTGTTTGCGACCTTCAAGACACCGTAGACAGACGATGATGCCTCGATAGCCAGATGATCTGTCAGCGTGTCATGACTATCCGGAAGATTAATCGTGAAAGAGTTATAGATCGAAGGTGCCTCATCCATTATGATCTGCCACCGTCCCTTGATTGGAAAGTATGGAAGACTAAACAAACATGCGTGGGTAATGAGCACAACTTCACTGCCGAAATTCGATTGGCTTAAGTGTTGGACCACTCTCGCCACAACGGACTTTGAGTCATCTTCAGTGCCATAGAACACGTTCAGTTTCACACTTGGAAATCGATCTTGAAAACTTTTCGCGAGTTGATCGATAAGCTTCCTGGTTGGTGCTGCGATAAGTGTCTTTTCGAATTCGTTATAACGGTTCGCAGTTATCGTGATGAGGGCGTGACTCTTCCCTCCACCAGCGCGAACGCCGACAAAGTTGTATTTCACATTCTTACTTTCTGTAAATTAGAGTATTATAGATTTATTTGACGGATATTTTGTTGTATCAGAAGTATCGACGGTGTTATTTCGTAGTTCATCACACCGTCGATCAATTCGTGTTATAGCTACATCACGCTAATAATCTGCGTAAGACGAGCATAAACTGCGTCTATGTCTTCCAAGTAATCATTCAGCTCCTGACGAGCATAGCACAAAGCGAGTCTATGCTCTGCACCGACAGAAAAGCATCCATCGTTGGTGTCTTGAGATTTCAGCATGACATCGAGAACTCGGCCAAACCAATCCTTCTTTCTCATAAGTAAATTCTCGTCGGCATCCCTGACATTGTAGGAGAGGCCAAACTCTACGACTCTGATAGCTTCTGATAAGATCATTAGACTATCAGTGACTGATAAGTTATTTATGGTCACGTTTGGAAACAGAGAGTCGATTTCTGGATTTCCGTTCTTGATTTCATGCGTCGAAACAATATTGTGACATTTATCTATAATCATTTACTCTTTCTCATATGTTGATGACTTAGGCTTTTATTATACACGAACTTACATCGTCGCTAGGTTCTTAGAACTGGATTCTTCCGAGCACAGAGTTTCAGACAGTGAATCAGTTGATTATGAACAATCCATAGGCTCTCCATCTGGACGACCTAAGGCCGCCAAGTGAGAAATTTTGGTATTTCAATATACTGTTACTGTCTTGGACGCTGCGGAACTAAGCCAAGCTATGATCTAAGGCTTGCTGCCTTTGATCTTCATTTTTTATACACAGGCTACACGTGCCTGTCAACAGTCATTAGGCAAAATTTATAATATCTGTTTTTTGTTTTCCAGTCAATCGGAAAGTGGTTTCTGACTTACAGCGAAATCGGACAGATAAAATAATGCTTGGCGGCCTGCTCCACCCCCATCAAGACCGAATTAGGAAGGCATCCATCTCAGCTTGCCGACAAAAAAGCTCACAACCGCTGGTCCGATTGATCATCTATTTGGTCGCGGGAAATAAGTTCTTCAGATAGCAGCTAGGTTGGACGATTAACGCGCCCAGATCGAGGTTGATGTCGGTAAAGGGACCATGGACCGGAGTGACCACGACAACGCTCTCACAAAAGCCTTTCACAGCCTTCGTGGGAGCGGCATCATCATAGAAGTGTTGTGAGGTCCGTGGGTCCGAGAGGCGTGCCGTTGCGGTCTCGTTGGGAAACCATTGTTTGATCGCAACAGGCGTTTAATGCGACAATGGTTATGCGGCTTCCTCGGCTATCCTTGCGAGCTTCTTGCTAATGTCCTCAGGCCGTGCTTCGTCCCTTGTAACGAATCGGTAGAGTAAGGAAACTTCAAAACAAGTTCCTGTATTCATTTTATAAAAATTGTTTAAGCAATAGAAACTTGTAATTAAATAAACTTAGACACTAACTTGATGATCCCACACCATTAAGTCGGGTAATTTACAAGCATTAGCATCACTTATGCCTCGTCGATCATCATACCAAGCTGTTTCGGTGTGATGCGGGAAGGTTGACTTGACGGATGCACAGAACTCTCACACAAGACGGTCAAGCGATCATCCATCATCGACGTAAGAGCTTGATGTTGTATAGTGCTTGGAGGTTCGAGTCCTCTTGGCCGCACCAACTCTTTCGTTTCGATCCGAGCGAAGAGTTGGTGCCTGTAACGGATGACGGGCTGCTCGAGGAGCGGCGCCTCTCCGTGAACGACGATTTTACGATCAGCGCGATACGGGGGCGACCGGCGGTGCGGGCCCGGGGTTTTACCGTGTCTCGGCTCCGGTCCGGGTTCCGACCCCCAAGCTGAACCGTTGCTGTCGATGGCCTTCAGCCGCGATGCAGCGCCCGGCTGCCACTCTCCTGATGCGGCCGAATATCGAGGGCCGCCCTCTTGCAGGAGATCGGCCATGAAGACGTTTGCTGTGCTGTCGGCTGCTGCGCTCATCGGCATGGGCGCCCTGACCACCTCGCCCGCCGAAGCGCGGGGCGGTGGCGCCCTCGCGGCCGGTCTCATCGGTGGCCTCGCTGCCGGGGCCCTGCTCGGTGCCGTCGTGTCGGAAGCCCATGCGGGCCCCGCCTACGGCTATGCACAGCCGGATTACGGCTACGCCCCCGCGCCGCACCGGTACGTGTACGAGGCCCCCGCCTACGAGACACGGCGGATCTCCTACGAGCGCGAACCGGTGGGCTATGGCTACGCCCCCGCGCCTCGGCGTTGGCACCGGGATTGCGATCGTCCCGACCGCGACGACCGGGGCTACCGGGAGGATCGCCACTTCGGCTACGGCGGCTGGTAATCGGGCAGGCGCCATACGGCTCCGCCGCGACAACCGCCTCACACCGTCTTCGCTTGATCGCCTCGGTCTCTCGCGAGCGCGGGTGCCTTCTCCCGCAAGGAGAACGACAGGGTGACGTGGGCGACCATTTCGGATTGCCCACTTCCCTCACCCCGACCCTCACCCGAACGGGAGGGGACCTGATCCGCCTGTGTCCGCCGGGATCATCACCCGGAGCCCGTCTCACGATGCCAAGCGCGAAAAACCGGGGTGATGCTCCGGCTGGTCGCGCTCGGCTATGGCGACGCCGATCTCGAACAGCAGCAGATCGACCAGACGCCGCATGACCGTCGTTCCGGCTTCGTCGACAAGGTCGCGCGCGACGATGCAGTGTTTGGCCAGAGCGTCCAGCGGGTCGTCGTCGGGCAGGCAGATGGCGAGCATGGTGGTGTCTTTCCGGGTCATGCGCAGGCGCTCACGCGGCAAGGTAGGAGTAGGTCGGCGCCAGGACCGATGCGCCGTCGCCCCGCACGGTGCGGAGGCGGGCCAGCGTCCGCTCGTCGAACTCGGCGGTGGCGGCGATGATGTCCTCGCCGCTGATGGTGTGCGGGAGCCCGAGCGGGCGGGCGCGGAAATGCAGCTGCACCACGTGGAGCAGGTAGAGCGTCGGCATCTGCAGCACGAGTTGGCGGACGCCGTTGCCCATGCCCCATTCGACGATGCCGCTGAGAAGCGCGAGCGAGACCGGGTTCACGGCCTTGCCACGGGCCCGGTGCGACCGCGCCACCGCCTGCCGGGTCCACTCCCAGGTGTCGTAGCCGCTCGGGCGCTCGCCTTCGCAGAGTTGGGGCATCACATCGGACAGGAGATGCGGCCGGGTGGTCGGCAGGAGCCGGCTATAGCCAACGACACGCTCCTCCTCGATTGCTAGAAAGTGGATGGCGTGCGGCGTATCGAATTGATCGATCTCGCGGCCATCCGGACGTGTCAAGTCGGTCCAGCCTTTTTCGACGACGAACACGTCATGACGCAGGCGCCAGACCTGCTCCATTTCTTCGCGATAGTTGTGTTCGTTCGCTGGAGTAACGATATGGATCATGTCGAGCTCTCCGATTGTGGAGATAGTCTTGACATGTTCGATTTTTGCGGCGTACTACGGGAATCCGTAGGGTCTCGTCCGGCCGGAAGCGCCGCGCCTCAGATGATCAGCCCGCGCCGCAACGCCACCGCCACCGCCTGGGTGCGGTTGGCGCTGCCGAGTTTCGAGCGGGCCGAGCGCAGGTGGAAATCGACGCCATGGGTCGAGATGCCCATCACCGTGCCGATCTCCCAATCGGTCTTACCCTCCGCCGCCCATTGCAGGGCTTCGCGCTCCCGCGGAGCGAGGTTGGCCGCCACGGCGCTGGCGCCCTGTCCGCGCATGAGCAGCAGGTGGCCGAAGGCGTAGGTGGCGATGAGGTGCAGCATCGCCCGGTCCGCCGGGTCGATGACCAGGCGCTCGCCCGAAACGCTGAAGCCGGCGATCTGGCCATCGAGCGTCATCAGCGGAATGGTGATGCCGTCGCGCAACTGGAAATCGGCGGCCTCGTCCATGACGCGGCGCGCCACGGGATCGTCGGGATAGGAATCGCGCACTTCGCTCCAGGCGAACGGCGTGGTGTTGGTGCACAGGCGCCGGACCGTCGGGTCCTTGAAGGCGTAGCCCCGTGCCAGATAGCGGCGCCCCCAGTCGCTGGGAAAGGTGTTGAGGAGGACGTGGCCGTTCTGCTGGCGTGACGGGGTGCCGCGTGTCGGGACGGTGCCCGCCATCACGTGCGCCACGCCGAGATCGGACAGTTCCGAGACGAGGAGCCGGGCAACGTCGTCGGCACTGGCCGTGCGGTCGAGAGAACGCAGGAAGCCGAGCGTCTGGTCGAGGGATTTGCGTGTCATCCCGAGGTCTCGATGAGAAAATTCACGTCGGGCAAGTGAACTCGGACTAACTCTAGATTGTCAATATGAGGAACGATACCAACCTCGCGGCGATTTCGTCCGTCCTGGCTCACGCCCGATGGCTTCGATCCGACCGCGCTTGTTCGCCCGCACGTTCGTGAGGCATCGGAAAGCTGAACCCACCTCGCTCCGGTCGTCGTCGCGATCAGCCGAAGAGGTCGACGGTGACGAAGCCGCGGGCTTCCAGGCGTTCGGCCAGGACCCTGCGGTGGCAGCGCGCCGGCTCGCGTTCGAAGCACAACAGGCAGGTCGGCGCCTGGGTGGCGAGCGCGCACAGGGCGTCGAGGGCAAGACCGCCATCGGCGGTGTCGAGCACCTCCTCGCAATAGATCCGGCGCATCAGCGCGGCATCATCGGCCCGCGCCGCTTCGCGCCCGGATTTCGGGGTGCCGAGAGTGCGGGCGTGTTCATAGACGATGCCGGCTTCTTCCAGCCCGGCCTTGAGCGCGCCCTTGGAAAAGCCGCGCTTGCGCGAATTCGCCACCGCCCGCACATCCGCGAGGGTCGCGACGCCGGCACCCGCGATCGCGGCCAGGAACCGCTCCGAATCGAGGCCTTCGTAGCCGATGGTGAACAAGGTCTTCGACATCGGACCTCAGGGAGAAAACGCTGAATGGCAGACGGTACTTATCGTCGCCGTCGCGGCGCTGCCAATGGGGATAGCCGGATCTATGTGTCTTGCCCGCAACGACTTCCGGAATTCCGCCGCATTGCCGTCAAAGGTCTGTTAACCGCGCACGGGCATCCCTTTAGCCATGAGCGTACGGCGTAACGTGATGATGGGTCGGGCATCGATGTCACTGAGGAATGGGACCGCCCCGACGCGTCTCCGCACGGCCACGGTCTCCCGGGCCGCCCTGCGCTGGACCCGGCGCGCCGTCGCTGCCGGATTGCTCGCGAGCCTGGCCGCCTGCGCCGGCGACCCGACCTTCTACCCGACTAACGGCGACGCCAAGCCCCATCCCGGCGTCGCGCGGGCCAAGCAGCACCCGATCCAGGGCATCGATATCTCGAAATGGCAGGGCCCGGTCGATTGGGCCTCGGTCCGCGGCGCCGGCACCCAGTTCGTGTTCATCAAGGCCACCGAGGGTGGCGACCACGTCGACGAGCGCTTCCGCGCCAATTGGGATGGCGCCGCTCAGGCCGGTGTGCCGCGCGGGGCCTACCACTTCGTGTTCTGGTGCCGCTCCGCCAAGGACCAGATGGACTGGTTCAAGAAGAACGTGCCCAACGATCCCACCGCCCTGCCCCCGGTGCTCGACGTGGAGTGGAACGGCCATTCCCAGCTTTGCCCGAAGAAGCTTCCCAAGGCGCAGGCGCTGAGCATGATCCAGTACATGCTCGACGAGATGGAGCGCTATACCGGCAAGCGGCCGATCATCTACACCGACATCACGTTCCATAAGGACGTGCTCGAGGACGAACTGCCGGATTACCCGCATTGGGTTCGCTCGACGGCGGCGGAGCCGGAGCAGCGCTATGCCAAGCGCAAGTGGATGCTGTGGCAGTTCACCTCGACCGGTCGGGTGCCGGGCGTGCGCGGCGATGTCGACCGCAACGCGTTCTACGGCACCACCGCCGAATGGGCGTCGTTCCTCTCCACCGATTGCGATCCGCGCTACCACCGCGATCTGTCCGACCGCGGTCTCTGTACCGAGAAGTAACGGGCCCCGGGTGGATCGGGGCTCTCTACGCCCCTGCGCCGAGGACGCAGATCAGCACCGTCCCGTAATGGCAGGCGGTGGCGGCGAGCACGAAGGCGTGCCAGATCGCGTTCTGGTACGGCAACGACCGCCAGACGTGGAAGACCACCCCGAAGGAATACAGCAGGCCGCCGATCGCCAGCAGCCACAACGCGTTCGACGGCAGCCGGGCGATCACCGACCCGTAGGCGATGACGCCGCTCCAGCCGAGAAGTAGGTAGAGGCCGATGGCGGCCCGATCGAACCGGCCCGGCAGGAGGAGCTTCAGCGCGATGCCGATCCCGGCCATCAGCCAGACCGCTGCGAGAAGGGCCCAGGCGGTCGTACCGTTGCCGACCAGGGCGACGAGGGGCGTGTAGGTTCCGGCGATCATCAGATAGATCAGCGCGTGGTCGGCGCGGCGGAGCAACCACTTGCGCCGTCCCACCGGCCACATGTTGTAGGTGGCGGACACGCCCAGCATCGAAACCAGGGCGGCGGCATACACCACCACCGAAGCCCGCTCGGCCAGTGCGAGGGGGGACATCGCGGCCTGCATCACGATGGCGATGGCGCCCGCCAACCCGAAGGCGACGCCGAGGAAGTGCACAACGCCATCCGCAACCATTTCGCGACGCGTGTAGTGCCAGGTCAAGCCCGCGGGGCGCCCGTCCTCTGCCAACAACATCGCTGACTCCAGCTCGTCACTCCAAGTCGTCCTGCGAAAGCTACGCTTGGACATCGCAAAGCGTTCCCGGCGAAAACTACCGAGTTACGATCGTCCACAGGAAGCTGTCAGGGGCCTCCACACAACCGTGCGCGAGACCGACTGCCGAACACACGGCGCCGGTCCCCGGAAGCACGTTTCGAACCAGCGACGCTCAACCCGGAAGAATGCCCGGGAATCGGCTTGCGATGACGAGTGCCCACACCGCCCCGAGGAGTCCGGTCAGGCCAAACACGATACGCCGGGTCCGGCGGTCGCGTCCGCGGCGCACGGGAGCCTGCTCCGCGCTGCTCGGAATTGTCTCGTCCTTGGGTTTCGCGTGCTGCATTCAGCCTTGTCCTGGTTGGAGCCCCATAACGGGCCGATCATCGTCCCATCGATGCGCGGACCATTCGTGCCGTGCGAAGACGTGAAACGCCGCTGACGGCGATCGGTTCGTTGCAGTGCAAGATAACAGCGCGCACGATCGTTGATCGGGCCGAATCGCGGCGCACCACCTGCGAGGTGCGCTGCCTCACGACACGGTGGAAGGGGCGGATTAGGCCGCGCTGCGACCCGCCAGGGCCTCGAAACCGAAGGCCGCACCGGTTGCCGGTCGCATCGGGACGGCCTTCACGCTCCGGCTCAGCCGGGCATGGACGGTGGCCATCATCAGCACCGCCATGGCGAAGACCTGATGCGCGAGGCCGGCCCAGAGCGGGACCGCCAGCAGCAGAGTCGTCACCCCGAGGGCGGCTTGCGCGAGACTCAATCCGGCGATGCCGGTGGCCCGGCGTGCGACGGCACTACCCGCCGCGACCCGGCGGGCATCGAACGCATGGATCAGCGCCACGCCGAGGAGAAGATAGGCTGTCAGACGATGGTTGAACTGCACCAAGGCATGGTTGTCGATGAAGTTCTCGATCCAGGGATTCACGAAGAACAGCTCGGACAACGGCGGAACGACATGTCCGTTCATAGTCGGCCATGTGTTGTAGACGAGACCCGCCTTGGACCCGGCCACCAGGCCACCGAGGAAGATCTGCGCCACGACGAGGCCCATCAGAACCTGGGCGGTTCGGCGCAGACGCATCGGCACGAGCGGGGGCGCTGACGGGCGCAATCCCGCCGCGAGCCAGACGAGGCCGGCGAGGATCAGGCTCGCGGTGGTCAGGTGCAGCGCCAGCTTCAGAGGCGCCACCGCCGTCATGCCCGGCTGCAGGCCCGAGGCCACCATGACCCAGCCGATGGCGCCCTGGAGGCCGCCGAGCACGCCGAGGCCGAGGAGACCGAGGCCGAGACGGCGGCTCAGCATCCCGCGCCACCAGAACCACAGCAGGGGCAGGAAGAACACGAGGCCGACGATCCGCCCGAGCAGGCGATGGCCCCATTCCCAGGCATAGATCACCTGGAAGTCGGCCAGGCCCATTCCCTGGTTGAGGATTCGATATTGCGGCGTGTCGCGATACTTCTCGAATTCGGCCGCCCAATCGGCGCCCGAGAGCGGCGGGATCGCACCGGTGACCGGTCGCCATTCGGTAATCGACAAACCCGAGCCCGTGAGCCGCGTGGCCCCCCCCACCGCCACCATCGCCACCACCAGAACGGCGAGCAGGTAGAGCCAGGCGCGCACGGCGCGACGCCCATCCTGCGGTGAGGCGATGACGGGGTCTGAACTCATGACCTTTGAACTCATGGCGTGAAAAATCGCATCCGCTCGAAGGCTCTCGGCCGGGGCGCGCCCTCGCCCGGAGAGCCGCGCTGATAGCCGAATTAGACACCCCATGGCGTCGGGGCAACGCCTGCCAGCGCCGCACCAACGAGCCCGCAATTCTCGTTGACCGTCTTTGGCGAGGCGCTCCGGGCGCTCGCGTCAGCCTGCGCTCAGGGAGCGTCCGACAACTCCCGCATCCGGTTGAGCGCCAGCAGGTCGAGCACCGCGACCACGAGCCAGGGTCCGGCTATCCCGATGAAGAAGGTCATCTATTCCGCCTCTCGCCGCGCGATGGTGCCCGAAGGTCCGAGCGGTGATGATAGGCGACCTGTCCCGGTCCGCAAGCAGGTCTGTGCGTCGGGTCGGGCGGGCCCGGTCACCAGCTCCAGACCAGCCACGCGATCACCGCCGCGCCGAGGCAGCGGCGCCAGGGGTTCACGCCGCGGGCGATTTCGTCGAGGGCCCAGACCGCGAGGGCGATCGTGCCGAGACCGCTGAGAATCTGGCCCGTCCGGCCCGTCGGCGCGAACAGCCATTCGGCTGCGGCACAGGCGCTGAACAGGATGAGCAGCGCGTTCGGCCACTGGCCGATCGTGATCGCGCCCGTGTTCCGGTTGCGGAAGAACCAGTCGACGACACCGGCCAAGGCGGTCAGATCGGCCGGGTGACTTCGGCCTGACGCATCGGTGCGCAGATCTGCGGCGAGACCTTGTCGAGATGCTCGCAGGCATTGCGGAGATACCAGCCGCGCAATTCCGGCTGGGACGGCGCGACATACATGCCCACCAGCACGAACCCGACGGCGCCGACGATGAGGAGAGTGAGAAGGTTACGCATCTGGCAACTCCGGTAGCCGGCCGTGATCCGTCGGCCATCACTGGCGACGCGGTGATGCCTGTCAACACGACTATGCATCAAAAAGAAACAGCCCGCGTGCCGTTTTCCGGCAGGCTGGCTGTAAGGGGTCGGGGGGATCGAAGAAAGCTGGAGATGGTCGGAAGGACGAGAAACTTGAAACCTTGGGACTGTCGAAGGCTGTTGAGACCTGTCTGAACAACGACGCGATACGGCCTAGGTTCCGGCCCCAGCTGTTATTTTTCCAAGGCTCGGACTGGCTCGAACGAAGGCTCAGGCTGCCTCGAACAACGGAACGATCCGCATTCCCGGCACCAGCACCAAACCCTTGTCGGTGATTCGGATTTCCGGGATGACCGAGAGCGGAATCAGGTTGAAGCCCATATAGGGGATCGTGCAGCCAGCCCGCTCCCAGGCCTGTTTCAGGATGCGGACTTCCTCGGCCACCACCGTGACGCGCTTGTCCGATAGGAGCCCCGCCACCGGCAGCGGCACCATGGCGACGACCGCGCCGTCTTCCACCACGCAGACCCCGCCATGCACGGCGCTCACCGCGTCGAGGGCGATGCGCATGTCGGCCTCGTTCAGGCCGGCGACGATGATGTTGTGGGAATCGTGGCCGACGCTGCTCGCCACCGCCCCGCGCTTCAAGCCGAAGGCGCGCAGCAGGCCGTGGGCCGCGGTCCCGGCCCGGCCATGGCGCTCGATCACCGTGACGAAGCAGAGGTCGTTCTGAGCGAGCGTCGTCGGCCAATCCGGTTGCGGGGTGAGCGCGAAACGCTCGTGGACCAGTTCGATGCCCGGCAGCGTCGTGCGGATCGCGTTGACCGTGCAGGGCGCCGCCGGCAGGTCGGGGATCAGCGCCGGCAACGGCTCGGGCAGATGCACCGTGGCGTAGGCGGCGTCCGGGTAGCGGTAGGGCCGGGACAGGGCCGCATCGAGGAGCGGCGTGATCCGGCGATCCTCGACCACGAGCTTCCCGCCATACCAGGTCGCCTGCGGCACGAGATCGTCGTTGAGCAGGACGAGGTCGGCCCGGCGCCCGCCGCCGAACCCCCCGATCTCGCCGTCGAGGCCGTAGCGCGTCGCCGGATGGAGCGAACCCATCGCCCAGGCCTGGACCGGAGGAATTCCCATGCGCACGGCCTCGCGCACCACCCAGTCGAGGCCGAAGGCGAGGAGATCCTGCGCATCGCGATCATCGGTGCAGACGCAGACCCGCTTGGCCGACGCGCCGTAGTTGAGCACGGTGCCGATGGCCTTGGGCAGGCTGTGCCAGGGCGTGGTCGGCGGGCCGCCGCGCAGGTAGATCCACACGCCCGCCTCGAGGAGGTCGTCGGCGATGTCCTGGTCGATGGCCTCATGGGTGTCGGTGACGCCGCTGGCCGCATAGGGCGCGACGAAGCCGCGCCCGTAGATGTGGCCGGAGACCGGGCGTCCGCGCTCCAGCGAGGCGGCGATGATCGCATGCGCCCGTGGATCGCCCTCGCAGACCGCGACGAAATCCATCTTCTCGCCGAGCCCGATCGCCTCGGGCCAGGCATCGAACAGGGCCGCGATCTTGGCCGCCGTGAGATCGCCGCCGGCTGTCTCTAAAGCCGGTGAGGTCGCCGGCACGGTGCTCGGCACCGTGAGGTAGATGTTGAGCGGCGCCTCGCGGGCGTCCTCGAGCATCCACGCGATGCCCTCGGCGTCGAGGACGTTGCCGATCTCATGGCTGTCGCAGACGATGGTGGTGGTGCCGTTGAGGAGCGCGGCCTCCGCATAGGCGCAGGCCGTCACCATGCTGCTCTCGATGTGCAGGTGCGGATCGACGAGCCCCGGCGCCAGCAGGCCCCCCTTCGCGTCGTAGCGCTGCGCCGCGCCCGTATAGGTGCCGGCGGAGAACACGGCGGCGATGCGGCCGCCCGCGATCCAGACCTCGCGATCGGGCAGGATGCGTTCGGAATAGGTCGACATCAGGCGTGCGCCGGTGATCACCAGGTCGGGCTCGGCGCGTCCGGATGCCACCGCCGCCAGACGCCGTGTCATCGCGCTGAGCGGTTCGACGGAAAAGCGCGTCAGCGGCAGCGTGTCGGTCATGCGGGTTTCCGAGGGTTTGGCGATCGAGGGGTCGACGTCAGGCACGACGGCGCATGCATCGTGCCAGAATTCCGGGATGTTCGGAGCCTGCAGGCCGGGATCCCACGGCACGGGTTGCCAATCTGCCGCGCTCGCACCATTTAGACCTCAGCCGGTCGCGACTTCTGTCGCTCGACTGGAGACGGCCACGATGCCAGCCCCTGGGCGACGCCGGATGTACGCGCGCCCTCGGTCTGCGTTGCGTGGCCGTTGGCTTTTGTCATTCCCGTCCGTCCAGCGTCCGAGCATCGTTGTCCCATGGCCAAGCGTACGAAGTCCAAACCGCAGGAGCGTGGTTCCGTCCTGTTCGATGTCCTCTACGAGGACGAGTCCCGCGCCTCGAACCGGCGCGTCCCGATGGAGATCCTCGGCGGTCTCGACGGTGACGAGCCGGCCCGGCAGGTGATCGAGGAGCAGGACCGCGTCATCGCCGAGAAGTCCGGCCGTCCGCTGCGGCCGATCCGCAGCCTGACGCGCTCGCCGATCCGGGTGCCCAGCGCTGTTGCGGGCGACTAGGCCTTCTTCAGGAATTCGGTCTTCAGCACCAAGCCTTTGACCTTGTCGGCGTTGCATTCGATCTCGGCAGGGTCGCCGGTGAGACGGATGTTCTTGATCAGGGTACCGCGCTTCAATGTCGTCGAGGTGCCCTTCACCTTGAGATCCTTGATCAAGGTCACCGCGTCGCCGTCGGCGAGCTTGGTGCCGTTGGTGTCCCTGGTCTCGTCCATGGCCGATCCTCAGGCCATCGGCGGGGTGTAGGGCTGACCGGCATCGGTGAGGGCCCGGTCGACGGCCTCGATGGCCAACAGAACGCGCATCAGATCCTCGGCCGCCGACGCTGCCGCCAGTTCGCTCGCACCGATGCGCTTCGACAGAGCATTGCGCTGCCGCGCCAGGCTGGCGCGCGCCCGGTTCAGGTCCGTAATTTCCTCGGGCGTCATCGTTTCATCGTCTCCCTGTCCTCGCTCGATGCGGTCCGGTCATTGCGGCCGCCACGCGAGGCGCATGAGCGATGCCGCCTTTGGCGCGCATGCGCAATGCCGGAATGACAGGACGCGGTGGTCTGCCACCGCCGCGCGAACCGGCGCCACCCGAGGCCGCACCCCAAAAAATCAGAACAGCGCGCCCTGGGCGTCCTCGTCGCTCGACCGGGGACGATCGGCGGGAGGCTGAAGGCTGTCGGTGCGGGTCCGCTGGGGCGTTTCCAGCGGCACGACGAGGTCGGGCGCGTCATTGCGCGCATCGTTCACCCGGGGGCCGACAGGATCGAGGGTGAGCCAGTCTTCGGGACAGGGCCGGCACAGGGCAGCGGCGGGGCCGGGCTCGACGCCGCGCGTATCGAGCCAGGGCTCGACCTGTTCAGCCGACAGGATCGCCGGCATGCGGTCGTGGATCGCGGCGAGCACGCCGTTGGCACCGGTGGTGACGATGGCCGCGGTATCGATCTCGGAGCCATCGGCGCCGAGCCAGTTCTCCCACAATCCGGCCAGAGCCATGGGGGCGCCATCGGCGCGGCGGATCATGAAAGGGGTCTTCGTCGCCGACTTGCCGCTGCCCTCGCGGCGCCACTCGTAGAACCCGTCGGCGAGGAACACGCAGCGGCGATGCCGCAGCGCCCCGCGAAAGCTCGGCTTCTCCTGGATCGTCTCGACGCGGGCGTTGATGACGAGGGGAAAGCCCTTCGGATCCTTCAGCCAACTCGGCCACAGGCCCCAGCGCACCAGCCGGAAATGGCGCGCGCCCCCCTCCGCGATCACCAGCGCCACCGGCTGGGTCGGGGCGATGTTGTAGCGGGGCGGAAAGTTCGGCCGCTCGGGATAGCCGTAGAGCTGTCGGAAGATTTCAGGCGCCTGGAGCGCGAAGTAGCGACCGCACATGGATGGATCATCAGCAATCCGCCGCGGCAGGGCAAGCCCCGTCGCGGCGGGGCAGACTCAGGCGGCGCGGACCGTCGCCAGGAAGCGGTTCACTTCTGCGCTGAGGTGTTCCGATTGGCGCGACAACTCGGAGGCCGAGGCGAGGACCTGGGTCGCGGCGGTACCGGTCTCCTCGGCGGCGCTGGCCACCCCTGCGATGTTCGCCGTCACTTCACCGGTTCCCATGGCGGCCTGGGCGACGTTGCGGACGATCTCCTGCGTCGCCGCGCCCTGCTCCTCCACCGCGGCGGCGATCGAGCCGGACACGGTGTTGATCTCGCCGATGCGGGCGGTGATCGCGGCGATGGCCTTGACGCTCTGCCCGGTCGCGCCCTGGATCCGGCCGATCTGGGCGCCGATCTCCTCGGTGGCCCGTGCAGTCTGGCTCGCGAGTTCCTTCACCTCGGATGCGACGACGGCAAAGCCCCGTCCCGCCTCGCCGGCCCGCGCCGCCTCGATCGTCGCGTTCAGCGCGAGCAGGTTCGTCTGGCTGGCGATGTCGGAGATCAGCTTCACGACGTCGCCGATCCGGGTGGTGGCCGCGCTCAGTTCCTGGACGAGGGCTGCGGTCTCCTCGGATTCGCGCACCGCGATTTCGGCGAGGTTCGCCGACCCCTGAACCTGACGCCCGATCTCCTGGACCGACGAGCCGAGTTCCTCGGCTGCCGCGGCGACGGTGCCGACATTCGACGCCGCCTCTTCGGCCGCTGCGGCGACGGTGGTGGACTGGCTCGCGGTCTCGGTCGCCGTCGCCGTCAAGGTCCGCGCCGTGGCCTGTAATTCGGTGGCCGACGACCCGACCATGCCGATGATGTCACCCACCGCCGCCTGGAAGCTGTCGGCCATGTCGCGCATGGCCTGCTTGCGCTGGGCCTCGGCTCCGGCGCGGGCCTGCGCGGTCTCCTCCTCAAGGTGCTTCATGCGGATAAGGCCGGTCTTGAACACCTGGACTGCGTCCGCGATGCCGCCGATCTCCGTCTTCCGGCCCTGATGCGGGATCGTCACCCCGAGGTCGCCCGCCGCGAGGGCGGTCATCGGCGTCACCACCGAGACGATGTCGCCCGAGACGCCCCGGATGATGATTGTGGCGAGGATCGCGGCCGCCAGTGTGCCACCGAGCGCCGATGCCCACGCGATGGTCCGGGTTTGATCATAGGCCGACGTGGCGGAGGCGACCGCCACGTCCGCACCCCGTCCGTCCAGGGCGACCAGATCTTCGAGCGTCTTCACCAGGGCGAGCCGGGTCGGAAGCGCCGTCTTCTCCATGAGAGCCCGCGCGGCCTCGCCCTCGTTGCGCCGTGACAGCACGAGCACCGGCTCGACTTCCTGGAGATAAGACTGCCACTGCGTCACGAAGCGGTCGAACAAGTGGCCTTCCTCGGGGGAGCTAATCAGCCCGCGATAGGTGCCGATCAACTCCTTGATCTTGGTCGTACGCTGGCCGATGTCCTGATCGATCAGGGCCATCTCGGCCTCGTCTTGCGAAGCGATATGACGGTAGATGTTGAGGCCGTGACGCGACGTCCAGGTGTTCAACCCTTCGGCCGTCCGGACGCTCGGCAGCCAGTTCTGGCCGAGGTCGACGACGCTACGGTTGACCGTCGCCAGACCCATCACGGAAACGCCACCGAGGGCGGTGATGATGAGGGCGAGAAGCGTGAAAGCCCCGATGAGCTTGGTGCGGATGGAGAGATTTCGCATGCGAATTCCAGGCCTCCTGAAAGGCCGGATCAGATTGTCTACTCCATCCGGCGTCGGGATAAGCTCGTATCCCAACTCAGTTAGTTTTCTCTAAATTAGAATTTTTTGGTGATTGATAAAACGGCCTCGGCCATCGCTAGTTGTATTGAGTAATACGGTTCTATGCTGATGACTGAGTCGGTCGGCAGTTAGAGCCACTTTTTCCATCTGAAGAATACGTAAGGCAGCACCGCTGCAACCACCATCATCACGACTGCCATCGGATAGCCGAAACTCCAATCGAGTTCGGGCATCGCCTTGAAGTTCATGCCGTAGATCGAGGCGATTAGCGTCGGTGGCATGAAGACGACTGCCATGACCGAAAACAGCTTGATGATGTTGTTCTGCTCGAGGTTGACCAGCCCGAGCGTCGCGTCGAGCAGGAACTGAATTTTCGAGGACAGGAAGGTGGCGTGCTCTTCCAGCGATTGCAGATCGCGCAGGGTCGAGCGCACGTCCTCGCGCAACTCGCGCGGCGCCTTGGCGGTGCGGTAGGTCGCCGACAGCGCGAGCAGGATGCGCTCCATCGAGACGAGGCTCTCGCGCTGCTTCGAGATCAGGTCGCCGTGGCGGCCGAGTGCCCGGAGGGTATCCTGCAACGCGGTGTTGCGGGCCGACGGATCGGCCTTCTCCTCGAAGATCTTGCCCGACAGCCGGTCGATGCGCTCGCCCTGGAGCTGGAGCACGTCGGCCGCCCGGTCGATCACCGTCTCGATCAGGCCGGCGAGGATCGTCTCGCCCGACGGCACCGCCGAGGGACCGTTGCCGGTGGAGCGGCCGGCGCGTTGGGTATACATCCGGAACGCCTGCGGCTCCTCGTACCGCACCGTGACCAGGCGGTTGCCGCGCAGGATGAAGGTGATGCCGGCGAGACCCGGCTCGTCGCCGTCGCTGACCTTGCTCAGCACCCGGCCGGTCATGTAGCGCGCCCCGTCCTCGACATAGAGGAGTTCGGAGGGCTCGATGTCCTTCATCTCCTCGCGGGTCGGCACCGAAATGCCCATGAAGGCCTCGACCTTGAGGTCCTCCTCCCGGCTCGGGCGGATCATGTCGAGCCACACGGTGTCGTCGGGGATCGGGTCCTGCAATTCGAGGGAACGGCGCTCGAGCAGGGTTTGCCCGGCGCCGGCGACCGGCTGGTGAATGAAGATCACGGGTTACGTCTCAGGCGAAGGCCCCGGGAGGCGGTGTGCTCGCATCCGGCACGAAGAAGTCCGGCGCAAGGGGAACGTCGGGTGTGACGCGGTATTTTGAAAAGTCCGTGACACCCTGCTCCGCCAGGAATGTGTCGTCGATCAGAAAGCGACCGGTGATGTCCCGAGACGGCATCAGGAACAGGGCGTGGGCGGCGTCGGCGATGATGTCGGGGGTGCGGCTGGCCTGCATCAGCGCGTCGCCGCCGAGCAGATTGCGCACCGCCGCCGTCGCGATGGTGGTGCGCGGCCACAGGGCGTTGACCGCGATGCCCTGACGCCGCAGCTCGCCCGCGAGCCCGAGCACGCAGAGCGACATGCCGAACTTCGCCATGGTGTAGGCCAGATGCGGCGCGAACCATTTCTCCGCCATGTCGAGGGGCGGCGACAGCATCAGCATATGGGGGTTGTCCGCCTTGGCCAGATGCGGGATCGCGTACTTGCTGACCATGTAGGTGCCCCGGGTGTTGATCTGATGCATCAGGTCGAAGCGCTTCATCTCGGTCTGCGGCGTCCGGGTGAGCGAGATCGCGCTGGCGTTGTTCACGACGATGTCGATGCCGCCGAAGGTCTGGGCCGTGGTCGCGATGGCGGCGGCGACGCTGTCTTCGTCGCGCACATCCACCAGCAGCGGCAGGGCCCGGCCGCCGGCGCGCTCGATCGCCTCTGCCGCCGTGTGGATCGTGCCCTCCAGCTTCGGGTGCGGCGTGTCGGTCTTGGCCGCGATGGCGACATTGGCCCCGTCGCGGGCGGCCCGCAGGCCGATGGCGAGGCCGATGCCGCGGGAGGCTCCGGTGATGAACAGGGTCTTGCCAGCGAGCGATCCGGTCATTGCGTCGTCCTCATGGGCGCTCTCCAACCACCGGCAATCCGGTTCGTCGGGACAGCGCGACAAAACACGGCTCAGGAGCCGATGTGAAAGCGTGCGGGCTGCGTCCCGTCCGCGTCGGTGAAGCCGTATTCGCCGGCGAGATCGCCCACGTGCAGGATGCGGCCGGCCCGCTCGGCGATGGCCGGATCGGCGGCGAGCGCCGCCAGCGCCCTGCCGGCATAGAGCGGGCTCTCGGTGGCCAGCGCCGCATGGCCGATATCGACCACCCGCTCGGTCAGCACGAAGCCGGGCGAGAGGCCGAGCGCCGTGACGCCATGGGGCGCCAGCTCCTGCGCGCAGGCGAAGGCGAGGCGGTTGGTGGTCGCCTTGGCGAGATCGTAGAACACGTCGCCGAGATAGCCGGTTTCGGTGGAGAACGAGACGAAGACCACGAGGCCGGACCGCGACGCGATCATCGCGGGCGCCACCGCCCGTGCCAGCAGCAGGGCGGGATAGGGTCCGCTCGCGAAAAACTCCGACAGCGGTTCCGCCGACCGGCGCCAGAACGGCGTGCCCCAGGCGGCGCCGTCGTGATAGCGCTCGCCGTCATAGCCCTCGTTGCCGCCCCAGACGCTGGAGATCGCGACGTCGATCCGGCCGAAGCGGCGCAGGGCCCAGTGGACCAGGGTGTCGACGGCGCGTTCGCTCGTGTGGTCGCAGACGTAGTGGTGGCCCTCGCCGCCGGCGGCGTCGACGACCCGCGCCGTATCCTCGATGGTCTCGGGCCGCCCTTCCGTGCGCGGTCCTGTCTCGCTCGACCGGGCGGTGACGATCACCGTGGCGCCCGCCTCCCCCAATCCCCGCGCGATGCCGCGCCCGACGCCGCGCGAGGCTCCGGCGACGAGGCAGATCTTGCCACGCAGATCGGGGCGGGTGGTCACGACGGCCGGCCCCGGTTGAGGAAGGCCGCGAAGGCCGCCTGGGCTTCCGGCGCCCGCAACCGTGCCTCGAAGGCGACGGCCTCGGCCTCCAGGGCGGCCTCCATCGCTGCCTGATCGCCGCGGATCAGCGCACGGGTGGCCGCCACCGCCCCGCGCGGCAGGGCGGCGAGGCGACCGGCCTGCGCCATCGCGTGTTCCAGCAGAAGCCCCGCCGGCATCACCGCATTGGCGAGGCCCAGGGCGACAGCCTCGTCCGCGTCGAAGGGTTGGGAGAGCAGCAGCATCTCGGTGGCCTTCAGCAGGCCGACCCGGCGCGGCAGCAGGTAGCTGGAGGCCGCCTCGGGCACGAGCCCGAGCTCGACGAAGGGCATGCGGAACCGCGCCGCGGGGCTGGCATAGACGAGGTCGCAATGCAGCGTCAGCGTCGTGCCGATGCCCACGGCGATTCCGTCCACCGCCGCCACCATCGGGGTTCGGGTCCGGGCGAGCTGGCGAATGAAATGCAGGGCCGGAGCCTCGCTGAACGGCTTGCGGGCGCCCGCGACGAAGTCGGCGAGATCGTTTCCGGCGCTGAAGGCCCCCGGCGCTCCGGCGAACACCACGGCACCGATGGTCTCGGAGGCGTCGGCCCCGACGAGGGCATCCCGCATGGCCTTGTACATCGCCCCAGTGAGCGCGTTCTTCTTCTCCGGCCGGTCGATGCGGATGAGGCGCACGCCATCCGCGGTGTCCTCGATCGCGATGTGATCGGTCATGATGTCGGTCCCGTTGCGGCCGGCCGTACTTCGAAGATTCCACTTCGCTCTGCGGGAGTGGGTCGGGAGAGGGGAGCGCTTCGTCAGGAGAGGTCGTCCCCTCTCCCGGTCGCTTCGCGACGACCCTCCCCCCTCAGAGGGGGGGAGGGTTTTGCGTGCTACCCCGCCAGGGCGAGCGCTGCGTCGTCCGCGAAGGCTCCCCCGTCGATCACGCTCTCCTCCAACCCAGCCGCTGCCGTCAGCAGGTTGTCGGCGAAGAATCGGGCGAGGATGATCCGCGCCGCATGCGCCGGATCGGTCTCGCCGGCCTTCAGCGCCGTATTCGATGCCAGCGCCGCCTGGGCGAGGCAGGCGCCGCCCTGGACCAGGCCGAACAGCCGCAGGTACGGCGTCGCCCCGGCGAGGGCGTCTTGCGGCCGGTTCGAGGCGAGGGCCTTCAGCAAGAAGCTCGTCGCACGGTCGAGGCTCTCGATCCCGGCGCGCAGGCGCGCGCCCATATGGCCGTAGGCGGGGTTGGCGTCCTTCAACAAGCCCTCGGAGATCCGGCGCAGGGAGGCGATCTGGGCGCGGACCGTGGCGCCGCCGGCGAGGGGCAGCTTGCGGGTGACGAGGTCGATGGCCTGGATGCCGTTGGTGCCCTCGTAGATGCCGAGGATCCTGGCGTCGCGCATGTGCTGGGCGGCTCCCGTCTCCTCGACGAAGCCCATGCCGCCATGGACCTGGACGCCGAGGGAGGTGACCTCGTTGGCGATGTCGGTGGCGAACGCTTTCGCCACCGCGGTGAGGAGGGAGGCGCGGTCGTGGGCGCCCTGCCCTTCCGGCCCCTGGGCGGCGTCGAGCGCCGCCGCCGTGAGATAGCAGATGCCGCGCGAGGCCGCGGTGTAGGCCTTCATCGTTAGCAGCATGCGCTGCACGTCCGGATGGTCGATGATCGGGCTGGTGCTCTCCGCCCCCGCTGCCTTGCCCTGGTGCCGATCGCGGGCATAGGCGAGTGCCTGTTGGGTGGCGCGCTCGGCGAGGCCGACGCCCTGCAGCCCGACATTGAGCCGGGCCGAATTCATCATCGTGAACATGCAGGCGAGCCCGCGGTTCTCCTCGCCGATGATCCAGCCGACGGCGCCGCCCGCGTCGCCGAAGGCCATCGAGCAGGTCGGCGAGCCGTGGATGCCGAGCTTGTGCTCGATGCCGGAGCAGCGCAGGTCGTTGCGGCTGCCATCGGGCAGGATCTTCGGCACCAGGAACAGCGAGATGCCGCGCGTGCCGGCCGGTGCATCCTTGAGGCGCGCCAGGACCAGGTGCACGATGTTGTCGGTGAGGTCGTGCTCGCCGTAGGTGATGTAGATCTTCGCGCCGACGATCCGGTAGGTGCCGTCCTCCGCGCGCTCGGCCCGGCTTCGCAACAGGGCGAGATCCGACCCGGCCTGCGGCTCGGTCAGGTTCATGGTCGCGGTCCATTCACCCGAGACCAGCTTGTCGAGATAGCGGGCCTTGAGGTCGTCGGAGCCGTGTCGGGTCAGAGCCTCGATACCGCCCGCCGTCAGCAGCGGGCACAGGCCGAAGGCGATGCTGGCGGCGTTCCACATCTCGTTGCAGGCGGCGCTGAGGAGCAGCGGCAGGCCCTGGCCGCCGTATTCGGGCTCCGCGCTGAGGCCGTTCCAGCCTCCGGCGATCCAGGTCGCGTAGGCCTCGCGCCAGCCCGGCGGGGTGGTGATCGCGCCGTCGGCGAGGGGCGTGCCATGGCGGTCACCCACTGTGTTCAGGGGGGCGATGACGTGGTTCGCCACCTTGGCCGCCTCGGACAGGATCGTGCCGGCATCCTCGATGGTGAGGTCGCCAGGAGGCCCTGCCGCCAGCGCGGCGTCGAAGCCGGCGACATGGCGCAGGGCGAACAGGATCTCGGAGACCGGAGCGCGATAGGTCATGGTGCCTCCCTCGCATCGTCTTTACGCGACGCCTTGATGTTCGGCCGAAACGCGGGGCCGACCCGCATCCCGTGTTTGACGCCTCGCCCGGCCCGGCGCTAGGCCCTTTCGCGACCTCTTGGATCGATCGCGGCCCCACTCGGTCGGAGATAGTTTAGATATGAACGATCTTGGGTCAATCCCCCGGTCGCATCACAGTTCAGACGGGACGCCGCAGCCCACCTTTCGTCTTGTGGCGGATGCGGCTGGAATCTCCGAGGCCGCGCGTCTCCTGTCGGCCGGCGCCGTGGTCGCGTTTCCGACCGAGACGGTCTACGGCCTCGGCGCCGATGCGTCCGATCCGGCGGCGGTGGCGCGCATCTTCACCGCCAAGGCGCGGCCGCGCTTCAATCCGCTCATCGCCCACCTTCCCGATCCCGAGGCGGCCCTGCGCGAGGGCGTGTTCGACACCGCCGCACGCCAGCTTGCCGCCGCGTTCTGGCCGGGGCCGCTCACCCTCGTGGTGCCCGTGCGCCGTACCGGGACGGTGTGCGATCTCGCCCGCGCCGGGCTGGACAGCGTCGCCCTGCGGGTGCCGGGCAACGCCCTGGCGCGCGAGCTTCTCGCCCGCGTCGGCCGCCCGGTGGCGGCGCCCTCGGCCAATCGGTCGGGGCGGGTCAGCCCGACCAGCGCCGCCCACGTGCTCGCCGATCTCGATGGGCGGATCGCCGCCGTCCTCGATGGCGGTTCGGCGCCGGTGGGGGTGGAATCGACGGTGGTGGCTTGCCTCGGCGGCGTCCCACGCCTGCTGCGCCCCGGCGGCACCACCCGGGCCGATCTCGTGCGCGTCCTCGGAATCGATCTGCCCGGTCCGGCGGACGACGCAGCGCACGCACCGGTGGGTCCCGGCCTCCTGGCTTCGCATTACGCGCCGCGGGCGCAGGTCCGGCTCGGGGCGACAGAGGTGCGCGAGGGTGAGGCGGTGCTGTTGTTCGGCGGTGCTCTGACCGGCGACGATGCGGCCTTAGCCAGCCTCGATCTGAGCCAAGCGGGCGATCTCGGCGAGGCGGCGGCCAATCTCTTCGCATTCCTACGCCACCTCGACGCCACCGGTGCGGCGATCATCGCCGTCGCACCGATCCCCGAATCCGGCCTCGGCGAAGCGATCAACGACCGCCTCCGCCGCGCCGCAGCCCCCCGCTGAAGTTTTTTCGCAAAGGGTGGGAACTTCTCCGCCGCATGATCCGTTCTGCATGCACAAAGGTCAGTTCAGCCCCCAAATGACCTTTCCCCTTCCAAGGCTCGGAGTAATCCGAGCCTTTTTTCTTGGGGCGAGCCTTTTTTCTTGAAGCGTGTCAGCCGGCGAGTTTGGCGGCGATTTCGGCCACGTGCCGGCCCTGGAAGCGAGCGCCTTCGAGTTCCACCGCGCTCGGCTGACGCGAGCCGTCGCTATCGCTGATCGTCGTGGCGCCGTAGGGCGAACCGCCCTTGACCGCTTCGACACCGCCCTGGCCCTGGAAGCTGTAGGGCAGACCGACGATCACCAGGCCGTGGTGCAGGAGCACCGTGTGGATGCTGGTGAGCGTCGTCTCCTGGCCGCCATGCTGCGAGGCCGTGGACGTGAAGGCCGAGCCGACCTTGCCCACGAGGGCGCCCTTGGCCCACAGGCCGCCGGTCTGGTCGATGAACTGCTTCATCTGCGCGGCCATGTTGCCGAAGCGGGTCGGTGACCCGACGATGATCGCATCGTAATCCGCGAGTTCGTCCACGGTGGCGAACGGGGCCGCCTGCTCGGTCTTGTAGTGGAATTGCTGGGCGACCGCGTCCGGCACCAGCTCCGGCACCCGCTTCACCGCGACCTCGGCCCCGGTCTCGCGTGCGCCTTCGGCGACGGCATGGGCCATCTGCTCGACATGGCCCCAGGACGAATAATAGAGCACCAGAACCTTCGCCATCGTGTCGGTCTCCCGTTGTCACGCCGCGTCACCCAGGTCGGGCCGGTACGCTCTCCCGGCATATCGGATATCGGCCCGCTTGCGAAAACGCCCTGACCTGCAAAAGATGTTTTGCGTCGATGCAAGGTTGAGCGATGTCAGTGGAGTGGGACGACTTTCGCCTCGTGCAGGCCATCGCCGAACGAGGCGGCCTGGCGCGGGCGGCCGCGCATCTCGGCATCAATCATTCCACGGCGTTTCGACGCCTGGCCGGGATCGAGGCTGCGGTGGAGGCGCCGTTGTTCGAGCGGCATCGCGCGGGCTATGCCCCGACGGCGGCCGGAGCGGCGATGATCGATGCCGCATCTCGCATGGAAGCGAACGTCGCCGGCTTTACCCGCGAGCTTGCCGGGCAGAGCCGGGAACCCGCTGGCGAAATACGGATTACCGCGCCGGCGGGCCTCGTCGCCCATATGCTGATGCCGATCCTCGGCCGTTTCACGGCACGCTATCCGCGCATCCGGCTCGACATCATCGTCGCGGAGGAAGCGCTGAACCTCTCTCGCCGGGATGCCGACGTCGCCATGCGGGCCAGCGACAGGCCGCCACCGACCCTGATCGGGCGCCGCCTCGCCACCATCAACTGGGCGATCTACGGGCGCCGCGTGTTCGCCGGTCGGCCCCTGGCCGAATGCCCGTGGGTGATTCCCGGTGATGTGGTCGCGGGTGCTCGCTTCGCGCGATTCGCCGACGCCCGCGGTGGGGCGGGACGTGTCGTCCTGTCGCTCAATACGGTCTTGGGCTTACGGGAGGCCGTCGAGGTCGGCATCGGCGTCGGACCCCTGCCCTGCTGGGACGGTGACGCGCTGCCCGGTCTCGTCCGGCTTTCGGGGATCGAACCCGACCTCGCCGCTGGGCTGTGGTTGCTGACCCACCCGGACCTGCGACATGCGGCCAGAATCCGGGCATTCATGGACTTCATGGCCGAGGAGATCACCACCCTGCGCTCGGCCATCGAAGGAACGGCTCTCAGCTGATCTCGACGATCTCGGTCTCGTGTCCGTTCACCGCGACGACGTCGCCGACCACCTTGCCGGTGAGCGCACGGGACATCGGCGACACGTAGGAGATCGAGCCCGCGGCCGGATCGGCCTCGTCTTCTCCGACGATCCGGAATGTCTGGCGACTCTCGCCCTCGCGCAGGATGGTCACGGTCGAGCCGAAGCGGACGTCATCGCCCGGCACCGCCTCGACGAGTTGAGCCGTACCCATCCGCGCGGTCCAGTAATGGAGGTCGCGGGTGACGCGGGACTCGTCGGCCTTGGCGTCGGGCGTCAGCGCCGAGAACTCGGCCTGGAGGCGCGCGACCTCGGCCTTGATCTGCTCGAGGCCGTCCGGCGTCACGAAGTTGGTGTGAGGGGAAATCGGGCGATCGGGAAGATCCTCGAACGCCTCGCCGCCCTCACGCTCTTTTACGAATGCACTGCTCATGGACACTGGAATGCGCGGCACGGGCTGGGAGTTCCCTGCTCACCCCACCGTCACCACCGTGCGCCCGCGAACCTGTCCGTCCAGGATCGCCGCGGCCAGTCGGTCGACCTGATCGAGGGGCACCGTGGTCGTCATGGCGGCGAGCTTGGCGAGGTCGAGATCGCGGGCGAGCCGCGCCCAGGCCGCGCGGCGCTTCGCCTGCGGGGTCGTCACGCTGTTGATGCCGAGCAGCGACACGCCGCGCAGGATAAACGGCGCCACCGAGGTCGGCAGGTCCATGCCCTGCGCCAGCCCGCAGGCGGCTACGGCCCCGTCGGCTTTGGTCGATGCGAGCACGTTGGCCAGGGTCACCGAGCCGACCGCGTCGATCGCCGCTGCCCAGCGTTCCTTGGCCAACGGCTTGCCGGGTTTGCTGAGGTCGGCCCGATCGATAATCTCGGCGGCGCCGAGGCTGCGCAGGTAATCGGCCTCCGCCGCGCGGCCGGTCGAGGCGACCACGTGCCAGCCCGCCTGCGCCAACAGGGCGACGGCCACCGAGCCGACGCCACCCGAGGCGCCGGTAACGAGGGCCGGCCCCTGGGCCGGCGTCACGCCGTGATGATCGAGCGCCATCAGACACAGCATGGCGGTGTAGCCGGCGGTGCCGATCGCCATGGCCTGCGCCGCGTCGAGACCCTCCGGCAGGGGGACGAGCCAGTCGCCCTTCACCCGGGCGCGCTCGGCATAGGCGCCGAGATGACTTTCGCCGACGCCCCAGCCGGTGAGTACGACGGCATCGCCGGGCGTGTAGTCGGGATGCTCGGAGGTCTCGACAATGCCGGAGAAATCGATGCCGGGAATCATCGGAAAGCGGCGCACCACGGGCGAGCGCCCGGTCATGGCGAGCCCGTCCTTGTAGTTCACCGTCGAGTGGGTGACGCGGACCGTGACGTCGCCGTCCATCAGGCCGGCTTCGTCAAAATCCCCGTAGCGCAGGGATTGCCCGGCCTCGGTCTTGTCGACCACCCATGCCTTGAACGTGCCCATGCCTGCCTCCGCTTTCCGACAGGAGGTGTGGTGGGGGCTCGACGAATCAAGACGCCCCCGCGGATGCGGGAGCGCCTCGACAGTGGGTTGTCGTGAGCCGGGTCGGCTCAGTAGCCGTCGTAGATGCTGCCCGAGGAGAAGCCGAGACCGACGCCGATATCGGCCGAGCTCGCACCGGCCACGCCGAAGGCGTCCGGGATCGAGCCGATGGTGGGGATGATCGAACCGCCATAGCCGCCGCGGCCGGAATCGGCCGGGACCCAGCCGCGGCGGGCGGGCTCGACGAGGACCCGCCGGCGCACGCTGGCATACTCGGCGGGGATCGTCTCGGGGATCGACTGGGCCTGCTGAACCAGCACCCGGCGGTGGCGCACGGAATATTGCGGCGGCACCTCGACCCAGCAGCCGACCAGCGCGCCATAGGCGTCGCGCCGGGTCTGCCATACCCGGCCGCCGGGGGCGACGAGGACCTGCTCGGACACCGTCTCGTAGACCGGCGGGATGGTGCGGTAGACCGTCTCGGCGGGACGCACGAGGACGCGTTCGGACACGGCGCCGTAGACCGGAGGGGTGGCGACGTAACGGTAGCACTCGGCGCCGCCGCAGCCGGCCTGGGCGACGGACGCGGAGAGAACGGCGCCGGCGAGGGCGGTGGCGAAGAGGGTGAATCGGGCGACCGGCGCGGTCATGACGGCTTCCTTGAGGCTGGACGCGGATACTGATCGGACGGCGCTGACATCGCTGCGCACATCTCGACGTATCAGAGGCAGTCAAGTTGCCGTCCGAGCAAGCTCTATCCAGACTCAAGGTAAAATTAACCCAAGCTTAGGACTACTTAGTGCTTTCGCTACTTACGTAAAAAGCTTGGGAACGATTCAGATTGGAGTCGAACCCGGCGTGAGCGCGCGATCGCATCAGGCGGCTGCCATCGGGTACGCGCTTGTCGCGGGCGATCGGGACACGGCGCCGGCTGCATCGGCAAGGCCATCCGCGAGAAACGCTGGCCGCCCTCGTCCGATCTGACGAGCGGGGTAAGTCAAGACCACAGCGCCTCGGCTATCGACCAGAGCGGCAGATGCGGAAGGCTTGAGCGGTGTCGCCGAGATCACGGTCCCGATACGGATAGCGACGCAACCGACGGCGTCGCTAGCGCTCTGTGCTGCGGCCGGCGCGTCGAGCGTCGGATCGGCGTGCAGCGCAGCGTTTCCGACGTCAGGTCTGCCCGCGCTTGAGCTGGTAGAAGATATGCCGGCCGATGACGTCCATCTTCTGGAGCCGGCGCGACCAGCCGGGCCGGACGTAATCGGCGTGGTAATGCGTCGCCCCGCCGACTTCGCTGAGATAGGTGCGTCCCTCGATCACCGCGCTCGCGATGCGGGTGGCGGATTGCCAGGACGGGCCGTCGGTGATGTGCAGGGATTTGCCCTCGCAGGCGAAGGAGAACTGACAGCCCATGTAGCGATGGCGGTTCTGGTAGACGACGCCGCAGACGTTGCCCGGATACAGGCCGCTCTTCACCCGGTTGAGGACCACCTGCGCCACGGCGGCCTGGCCATCCTCGGGCTCGCTGCGGGCCTCGAAATACACCGCCTCGGCGAGGCAGCGCTGCTCGCGATCCATGGCATCGGGGACGATGAGGTCGGCGTAGCGGTGACGGGCATTCTCCGGCGTCGCTTCGGGCGCCAGGGTGGCAGCGCCCTCGGCCGGGTCGCGCCGTGTCGAGAAGCCGGGGATCATCAGGTTGGCAGCGGCGACTTCGATCGGGATGGCGTCGGCCGGAGCCGGTGTGGTCGAGGACAGGGCGATGGCGCGCGGGATCGCCGGCGTCGATCCGTCGCCGCGATCGATCGCTGACGCCTCGGTGCCGAGAGACGCGACCCCGAGACCGAGATCGGGGGTCGGTACGAAGCCGGCCTCCGGCTCCAGATCGGGGTTCCAGGTGGCGATGCCCGGCGTCAGCAGGCCCGTGCCCGATCCGGTGAGACTCGCGGTCATCAGCAGGTTGCCGGCATCCCTCAGGGCAAGGGCGGTGTGGGCAAAGCTGGGGCCGGGCGGCAACGTGGCGTCACCTTTCCCGTCGCGCTGGACCAACGGATAGAGATGGGCGCTGAGCTTGAGCTCGCCGCGCAACGGCGCGTCGGCGCGCGCGTAGCCGTCGCGGAGCGGGCTGCCGATCAGGATCGTACCGACGGGCAACGGTGGCGTGACGCGCGCGTCACGGGCCGGGATCAGCGTTGCGCCGAGGGACATTTCGGTGCCGGCGGTGGCGGTGAACGACACCAGAAGGCCGATGCCGGTGGCCCACGGCGTGAGGGCGGCGCTGAGCCAGCGCAGGCCCGAATCGCGTCGTATCCGTCTCGTACCCACCGCAACCGACCCGCACTCGATGCCAAGCCCGGCGCGCCGTCCTCACGATCTCATGAGGTCGGGCCGGGACCTGAACAATCGCCGGGTATGGTTGCGGGCTGGTTAAATGGGCCGGTGCGCCGGTTGGCTCATAATGCGCCAGGTCGCCCGTGCGTCGCCGCCATGGCGCTGGTCAGGGCAGAGAGTGTCGTGTCGGCGCGGACGCCGACGATCCGCTCGGCATCGGTGCCGCTTTGCGTGGCCACGGCGAAAACGAAGACCGCGATCGCCGCAACGGCTCCCAAGCCTGCCACGCCCCAGAAGTAGGCCTGCTGGACCGCCCTCGGAATCGGGACGGCGACGGGATTTTCGTTGAGGAAAAGAGGGGTTGGACCTGAATCGTTCATCGCCGGAAATCCCGCGCGTTGGCAGCCACCCCGATGAGCTGGAAAAACCCGCACGCAACGGTTTGGCACTAGCACTGAACGTGCCGGCGCGAAATCGGTTCGCCCTGTTTTCGACAATTTGTTGAACGGAATTTTACCGGCCGAAGGCGGACGGCTTCTGGCCGCCCGCCTTCGGTTATTGCCGCGCTCGCGCGCCCTACTTGGCGACCTACTTGGCGCTCTGCTTGGCCGCCAATGCGGCCTGGGCCGCGGCTAGCCGCGCGATCGGCACCCGGTACGGCGAGCACGACACGTAGTCGAGACCGACCTCCTGGCAGAAGGCGATGGAGGCCGGATCGCCGCCATGCTCACCGCAGATGCCGAGCTTGATGTCGGGACGGACCGCCCTGCCCCGCTCGACGCCGATGCGGACCAACTCGCCCACCCCCTCCTGATCGATGGAGATGAACGGGTCCGCCGACAGGATGCCGCGCTGCGTGTAGGCCCCGAGGAAGGTCGAGGCGTCGTCGCGCGAGATGCCGAGCGCCGTCTGCGTCAGGTCGTTGGTGCCAAAGGAGAAGAACTCCGCCGTCTCGGCGATGTCGCCGGCACGCAGGGCCGCGCGCGGCAATTCGATCATCGTGCCCACCTGATAGGCAATCGTGCTGCCCGATTCAGCAGAGACCGCCTTCGCCATGGCGTCGATGCTGGCCTTCACCAGATCGAATTCCATCTTGGTGAAAACCAGCGGAACCATGATCTCGGGCGTCACCGGCGCGCTGGTCTCCTTGGCGGCCTGAACCGCGGCCTCGAAGATCGCGCGGGCCTGCATCTCGGCGATTTCCGGGAAGGCGATGGCGAGACGGCACCCGCGGAAGCCGAGCATCGGGTTGAACTCGTGCAACTCGGTCATCCGCCGACGCAGTTTGTCCTCCGACACGCCGGTGCTTTTCGCGACGTCCTGCACCTCTTCGTCGGTGTGCGGCAGGAATTCGTGCAGCGGCGGATCGAGCAGGCGGATGGTCACCGGCAGGCCGGACATGATCGTGAACAGCTCGACGAAGTCCTGGCGCTGGTAGGGCAGGATCTTGGCGAGCGCCGCGCGGCGGCCTTCGACGTCGTCGGCCAGGATCATCTCGCGGACCGCGACGATGCGGTCGCCCTCGAAGAACATGTGCTCGGTCCGGCACAGGCCGATACCCTCGGCGCCGAAATTCCGGGCGGCGCGGGCGTCGTTGGGGGTGTCGGCGTTGGTGCGGACCTTCATGGTGCGGACCTTGTCGGCCCAACCCATCAGGGTGGCGAACTCGCCCGACAGCGACGGCTCGAGCATCGCCACCTCGCCGAGGAGCACCTGCCCGGTGGAACCGTCGATGGTGATCTTGTCACCCGCCTTGAGCGTGGTGCCGGCCACCGACAGCGTGCCGGCCTTGTAGTCGACCCGGACGGTGCCGCAGCCCGATACGCAGGGCTTGCCCATGCCGCGCGCGACCACCGCCGCATGGCTGGTCATGCCGCCGCGGGTGGTGAGGATGCCTTCCGAGGCATGCATACCGTGGATGTCTTCCGGCGACGTCTCGATGCGCACCAGGATGCACTTGCGCTCGGCCTTGCGGGCGGCCTCGGCATCCTCGGAGTTGAAGACGATCTCGCCGGTGGCCGCACCCGGCGAGGCCGGCAGGCCCGAGGCGATGACCTTGCGCTCGGCCTTCGGATCGATGGTCGGGTGCAACAACTGGTCGAGGGCGGCCGGCTCGATCCGGCCGATGGCCTCTTCCTGCGTGATCAGGCCCTCGGCCGCGAGATCGACGGCGATCCGCAGGGCCGCCTTGGCGGTGCGCTTGCCGTTGCGGGTCTGGAGCATCCAGAGCTTTCCGCTCTCGATGGTGAACTCCATGTCCTGCATGTCGCGGTAATGGGTCTCGAGCAGATTGTAGATCCGCACCAGCTCGGCATAGGACTCGGGCATCGCCCGCTCCATCGACGGCTTTTCGGATTTGGCCTCGATCCTGGCCTTCTCGGTGATGTCCTGCGGCGTGCGGATACCCGCCACCACGTCTTCGCCCTGGGCGTTGATCAGGAACTCGCCGTAGAGCGCGCGCTCGCCGGTGGAGGGGTTGCGGGTGAAGGCGACGCCGGTGGCCGAGGTCTCGCCCATGTTGCCGAACACCATGGCCTGGACGTTGACGGCGGTGCCCCAGCTCTCGGGAATACCGTTCAACTCGCGGTACTTCTTGGCGCGCGGGATCATCCACGAATCGAACACCGCCCCGATCGCGCCCCAAAGCTGGTCTTCGGCCCCTTGCGGGAAGTCCGACCCGTGCTCGGCCTTCACGATGGCCTTGTATTTGCCGACGAGGGTCTTCCAGTCATCGGCGCCGAGTTCGGTGTCGAGGCTGACGCCCTTCTCGTCCTTGTAATGCTCGAGCGCCTCCTCGAAGGCGTGGTGCTCCACGCCGAGAACGACGTTCGAGTACATGGTGATGAAGCGGCGGTAGGAATCGTAGGCGAAGCGCGGGTCGCCGGCGCCTTCGGCCAGGGCTTCCACGGTGAGGTCGTTGAGGCCGAGGTTGAGCACCGTGTCCATCATGCCCGGCATCGAGGCGCGGGCGCCTGACCGGACCGAGACCAGGAGCGGGTTCTCCGGATCGCCGAAGCCGCGGCCGGTGAGCTTGCCCACGGCGGCGAGGGCTGCGTCGACCTCTGCCTTCAGCTCGGCCGGATAGGCTTGCGCGTTGTCGTAATAGGCGGTGCAGACTTCCGTCGTGATGGTGAAGCCGGGGGGAACCGGCAGGCCGAGATTCGACATCTCGGCGAGGTTCGCGCCCTTGCCGCCCAGCAGGTTGCGCATGGACGACTGGCCCTCGGCCTTGCCGTCACCGAAGGAATAGACCCACTTGCCCATCGTCATCCATCCGCTTGCAGGAGTGAAAAGTGCCCCATGCGTATCACGGCGGGTTGGACCATCTCATGCTGCAACGCAAGATGAACGGGCCTTTGCACGGGAGGGCGTGTGACGGAATCGCCCCCGTGTAACCGCCCGATTTGGATTTACGACAATGCGCGGAAGACTCCGAGGCCGATCAGTCCGACGAGGATGAGATAGATCGCCACGATGAAGTTGAGAAGACGCGGGACGATCAGTATCAGGACGCCGGCAGCCAGCGCGATGATCGGTTGCAGACTGGAAATCGTGATGGTCATTGCGTTTCTCCGTCCGGGCCGCGCTCAGACCCGATACTTGCCGTTGCGCTTGACCAGCACCTGCGTTCCCACGGGAACACGCTCGTAGAGATCGACAATGTCCTCGTTGAGCATGCGCACGCAGCCGGAGGAGAGCTGTTCGCCGATGCTCCACGGCTCGTTGGTGCCGTGGATGCGGAACAGGGTGTCGCGGTTGCCCTGGTAGAGATAGAGCGCGCGGGCGCCGAGCGGATTGTCGAGGCCGCCCTTGCGGGTGCGCGGCAGATCCGGGTTGAGCGAGACCATGGTGGTGGTCGGGCTCCAATCCGGCCACACGCCCTTGCGGGCGATGGTCGCCTGACCCTTCCACGAGAAACCGGCCTTGCCGACGCCGACGCCGTACTGAACCGCCGTGCCGTCCTCCTGCACCAGGGCGATCTGGCGGTTGTCGATATCGACCACGATGGTGCCCGGACGCTCGGGCCCGGTGTAGCGCACGATCTGCCGACGATACTTCGGATCGAGGCGCGACTTGTCGACCAAGGGCACGTCGAACGGCTTGTCCGGCATGGAGCCGGTGTACCAGGCGGCATCGTCGTCGGCGGCCACGTTCACCGGCCCGCGCGTGTTGCAGGCCGCGAGCGGTGCGATCAGGAGAAGGCCGAGGAGGTGGCGGCGGGATGGCATGGCGGGCTCCGGATGTCGGCGCGTCGTGTGCGGATCGTTACCCCCTGCCTACCCTTCCCCGGCTCCCGACGATGTGTCTTTCGCGCCTCAGGCGCCGGGCAACCGTGATCGATCGGCGCGGCCACACCTCATTCGAGAGCCTGCTCGTAGACCCAACCGGTGGCTGTCGGACCACCACCCGGCGTTGATGGCGCCGACGCGGGTTCGTTGATCGCGTGTCTCGCGAGGCGCATCCGTTTCGTCCGACGCATTGCGTCCGGTCCGACGCCGCCACATGATCCTCCTCGCCGCCGTGGCAGCATGACGAGACCCGCATGGCCGACACTCAGACCTTCACCGTCATGGATTCGGACGCCGCGCTCGCCGAACTCGGTCCGGCGATCCACCTCGACCATTGCGTGATCCACGTCTCGGACTGGGCGCGCGCAACCGCGTTCTACCGCGACGTGATGGGGGCCGAGGTCGTCCCACGCGGCCACGGAGTCGCCTATCGCTTTGGCGGTGTACAACTCAACGCTCACGGGCCGGGCCTTTCGCCGACGCCGCTGGCGGACAAGCCGGTGATGCCCGGCAACAGCGATCTGTGCTTCCGCTGGTCGGGTCCGATCGAGGGGGCCATGGCGCATCTCGCGGCCCATGGGGTGCCGGTGGAACTCGGGCCGGTAGAGCGCCACGGAGCTGCTGGCGCCGGGATCAGCGTCTACTTCCGTGATCCCGATGGGTCGCTGATGGAGTTCATCACCTATCCCGACCCGCGGGACCCCTGACGCCTCACTGACTTGGCCGCGTCGCTCATAACCCTTTAGACCCGGCGGATGACTGGCCCGCGACAATCGCGGTGGCAAAAGCGCGACGTGTCGCCCGCGATGAGGCCCGGTCTCAGTTGCTGCGCTGGGCGAGCTGCTGGTTGGTCTGTTCGAGACGAAGCGCCAGTTCGCGCATCACCGCGATTCCGATCTGTGGGAACTGGGCGAGGAGTTCGAGGAAGACGGTGCGGTCGATGCGCAAGGCCGTCGTCGGGTCCACCGCCGTCACCGTGGCCGACCGCGGTTGTTCGGCGAGGATGCCCATTTCACCGACGAGCGCATTGGCCCCGAGCAGTGCCAGACGGAACGGGCCCTGCGGCCCGTCGATGGTGACCGCGGCCGACCCGTCCAAAAGCAGGTAGGCGGCATCCGCCGCATCGCCGCGGGCGAAGAGCTGCTGGCCGGCCTCGAAATGCACGCGCTCGCTGGTGAAGGCCAGAAGCTTGAGGCGCGACGGCTCCACGCCGCGAAACAGCGGCACCTGGCGTAGCGAAGAGACCTCGGTATCGAGGGTCATGGGGTTTTGGCTCCGATGGCGCGTCCGTCCCCCGTCATCTTCGGTCCGGCACGATCAAGACCGTATCCATGCGGGTTGCCGAAGCGTTGTCCAGCCCCGGACGCTCTGCCTGGGCAAGCCGACGCGGGAGAAAGCGGCGCTTTCCGCATCGCTCTTATATCGAGCGATTCGAAGCTTGACCGTATTGGGATGGATTAATCTCGCGAAATTTCAAGGTGACGGCGGTTTCTTCTTCAGGTCGCGGACTGTTGCGATGATCGGTTTGTCAGGATCGTCCGACGTGAGGAACCATCGATATTGGCAAAGGTTGTCAGGTCAGTGAGAGCAATTCGGAGGAGGCGCTGATGGCATCAGGAAATTCCACCTCGAAGCGAGGCTTTGCCTCGATGGATCTGGAGCGGCAGCGGGAGATCGCGAGCAAGGGCGGGCGCAGCGTGCCGGCCGAGAAGCGCTCGTTTTCCCAGGACCGCGAACTCGCATCCACGGCGGGCCGTAAGGGTGGCCAGTCCACCGGTACCGGTCGGCCCGGCGACGATTGAACGGCACGCGCGCAGCCCGACGGGGTTGCGCGCATTTTTTTTGCGGATTTCGACGACAAAAAGACCCCTCGCCGTTTGGCTGGGGTCTTTTCTATTTTCTGACGCAATCGGGAGTTGGGCAGACTCGCGGCGCCTCAGGTCATGCAACGACCGGCGACCATGCGACGAGCCTCCGGGCCTGCCAGCGAACTGATCGCCCGCTCACAACCCTCTTGGATCGGACGCCGGACCTTGATCGGATCCTTGTCGCTCGCAGTCCGGCTCGCCAGTGGCAGGGTGGGAGCAGCGCGCGGTCCCGTGCTCGGGATCGCAGCCATCCGCGTCGGGCTGGTGATCGGCGCCATCGCCTGAACGCCTGAGGCCGAAACGGCTGAAACCGAACCGGGTGCCGAGATCGTCGCCGACGGGGTCCATTGATCGGCAGCCTTCTGGATCGTCGGCTGGATCAGCAGGGTCAGAAGCGCTGCCGGTCCACTCACGCTGAGGAATAAGCCAGACCGCAACATCGTCGTAATCTCCAAAAGGAGCTTGACAGGTTGTCGTCCTAACGTCCGTGCGGGAACTCGGTTCCTTAACCACTAAAATTCGGCTTACATTCAGTAAGCGCGATCGATCGCCTTTGAATGGACTGGCTGTCGGGTTTCGCCGCAGCGAGCCAAAGTGTCGCTTTTCTGCATCGGCCTCTGAAAAACGATGGATTTTCGCCGGTTTCGGAACCCGGAGGGTGGTGGACCGTTAGTGGGTCACCCGGCCGCCTGGTCCTCCCCCCGCATTCCCCTTGTGCATTGGCCGGAACCTTTTAACGGGTCGGATTTTTATCCGGCCCGTTTTTTCTTGCCGTTTTTCCGCGTGCACCGACGAAAAAAGCCCCGGCAATCGTGCCGAGGCTTTTTTCACGTCATCCCTTCCGAGTGCGACCTCAGGCCGGGCGTTTCAGGTCGCCGACCGTCAAGCCGTCTTGGCTTCGCGCCGCCGCGCGCTCTGCTGGAAGAACAGGGCCTGGCTGATCACCGCCGAGACGTTGGCTGGCTGGAATGGCTTGGCGATCAGGAAGGCGGGCTCCGGCCGCTCGCCAGTGAGGAAGCGCTCGGGATAGGCGGTGATGAAGATCACCGGCACTTCGAAGGTCTTCAGCAGATCGTTCACGGCATCGAGGCCGGAACTGCCGTCGGCGAGCTGGATATCGGCCAGGATCAGGCCCGGACGCGTGCCCTCCGAGGCGATCTTGATCGCCTCGGTGCGGGTGCGGGCCACGCCGATGACGTTGTGGCCGAGACCTTCCACGAGCGCTTCGAGATCCATCGCGATCAACGGCTCGTCCTCGATGATGAGGATCTCGGTCGCCATGTCCGCGGCGAGCTCGCGTCCGGCCTCGTCGACGAGATCGCGCACCTGGGTGACGTCGACGTCGAGGATGATGGCGGCGTCCTCCTCGGAGAACCCCTCCAGGCAGGACAGCAGGAACGCCTGGCGCGGCAGCGGCGTGATCTGCCCGAGGCGAACCTCCGCCGGCAGGTCGTGCTGGACATGCTCGCTCTGGCCGTTCACGGACAGGGAATTCCAGATGCGAGTGAAGACACGAAAGAGGTCGGCCTTGACGTTGGCGCTACGACCGAGCGTCTCGGGCTCGTTGACCAGCGTCTCCAGGGTGGCGGCCACGTATGCGTCGCCGGCCACCTGGCTACCCGTAAGCGCCCGCGCATAGCGGCGTAGGTACGGCAGGTGTTGCACGACGAGTTGAGCTGTCGACATTATATCCCCTTGGCTTTGCCGTTCTCGGGCGCCTCCGCCACAACGCGGAATGCAGGGCTCCGTTCCGCCGATCTGGAACCGATTGTTCGTTACGGCGTTGCAGCTGCAGCCATGACCTATGTCAAGCCGCAAAACAATCGCGGCGATGCCGCCAATCGGCATCAAGGGGATTCACGAATGGATGACGCTGGACAGGGCAAGAGCCCCTCCAAAAGGCTTGGTGCGGCCCAGGCCGGCCAAGACGGCAATGCGCATCACGACCACGGCGCTCAGGCGCAGGGTCTGAGTGATCACACCCAGAAGCGGATCGGCCTGCATCTGCGGGCGATGTACGACACGATCGTCCAGCAGCCTGTCCCCGATCGGTTTCGGGATCTGATCGCGCAACTGGATTCGTCGTCCGATCCGGTCTGATACCCGCAGTTTTCACTCCGGCGATCCCGGACATGGAAAAGGCCGCCCAAGTGATGGGCGGCCTTCTTCATTTGGAAGTTCGGGCGCTCGGCCCGTGGTTCAAAGTGTCGGCGAACGGCCGCGCATCAGGCCGATGACGGCCGAGATGGCGAATAGAACGATCGCGACGAAGAAGACGAGCTTGGCGGCTTCCATTGCAGTGCCGGCGATGCCGCCGAACCCGAGCAGAGCAGCCACGAGAGCGACGACGAGAAATGTTACAGCCCACCCGAGCATGTGACTCAACCCTTCAAGAAGACTGGTGCAGCATCGGCTGCGACCTCATGACAGCATAACGCCAAGTTCTGATGGCAGTTCCGGCCCACGTCACACGATCGCCACGTTTGTGGCAGGCCCGGAATGGGTCGATCCTCCGGTGGTACAGTCCCTGCGAGACGCATTTCGGCAGGGTCCGTGACCTTACCCGAATCGTCGCATTCGTCTCCGAGGGCCTTGCGGCGGGCACACCCTGCCTGTCTCATGCGGCGGATTGCCCACAGCCGATGCGTTCGCGGCCGCGGGTCGCCATTTAGCTGTTACGCGACCCCCCGGAACCGGGCATGCTGGGGGGCGTTCGTCAGGAGCCCACGGTCAGGAGCCCGTCATGAGAGAATCGACTGTCGCCTCCATCGCTAACCGCATTATCAAGGCGGTGACGCGTGCGGCCAATGCCGTTGTGCGGGGGGCAGACGCCGTGTTCGAGGGTGTTCTTCCCGTGCCCCAGCCGGTGCCGGTCAGAGTGCGCGCCCGCCGGAATTGAACGAAGGCGCGCCTCGCGGTCATTGTCGGACGACGCGGGGCGTGGGGTTCGACCGGCCCAATTCGGGAGTGTTGGTGCCCTGACGGATCAGGGTCCCAGAACGGTGTCGAAGAGCAGCTTCCCGTTCAAGGCCACGATGAGGGTGGCGATGCCCCAGGACACGGCCTTGAGCCATCGCGGGATGACTAGATTTCCCATCTTGCCCCGGTCTGAGACGAAGCTGACCAGCGGGATCACGGCGAAGGGAAGCTGCATCGACAGCACCACCTGGCTGAGAACCAGCAGCTTTGCGGTTCCCTGCTCTCCGTAGAGCGCGGTCACACCGACGACCGGCATGATTGCGAGGGCGCGTGTGAGAAGCCGGCGCGCCCAGTCCGGGATGCGCAGACGCAGGAAACCCTCCATCACGATCTGACCGGCCAGCGTCGCCGTCACCGTGGAATTCAGGCCCGAGGCCAGCAGCGCCACCGCGAACAGGGTCGAGGCGATGCCGGCGCCCAGCAGGGGGCTGAGCAATTCATAGGCTGTCTCGATCTCCGCCACGTCGCTGCGGCCGTTGGCGTGAAACACCGACGCCGCCATGATCAGAATCGCGGCATTCACGAACAACGCCAGCATCAGCGCGATGGTGGAATCCGCGACCGCGAAATGAATGGCCGACCGGCGGCCTTCCTCGGTACGCGGATAGGCGCGCGTCTGGACGATCGAGGAGTGGAGATAGAGATTGTGGGGCATCACCGTCGCCCCGATGATGCCGATGGCGATATAGAGCGCTGCCGGATTCGTCACGATCTCGGTCGTCGGGATGAAGCCGCCGAGCACTGCTTGTATCGGAGGGGCGGCCAGCGCGATCTGAATCACGAAGCTGATGAAGATGATTGCCAGCAGCGCGATCACGAACGCTTCTAGCGCCCGGAAGCCGCGCCGCATCAGCAGCAGGATCAGGAAGACGTCGAGCGCCGTGAGCGTCGCGCCCACCACCAGGGGTATGCCGAACAGCAGTTTGAGGGCGATGGCGGTGCCGATGACTTCGGCGAGATCGCAGGCGATGATCGCCGCCTCGCAGGCCAGCCACAGCACAATTCCGACGGGCCGGGAATAGTGATCGCGGCAGGCCTGGGCGAGATCGCGACCGGTGGCGATCCCGAGCCGGGCCGCCAGCGCCTGCAGCACGATCGCCATCAGGTTCGACAACAGGATGACCGAGAGCAGGGTGTAGCCGAACTGCGAACCACCGGCGATGTCTGTGGCCCAGTTGCCCGGGTCCATGTAGCCCACCGAGACCATGTAACCCGGTCCGATGAAGCCCATCAGCCGGCGGAGCCAGCTCCCCGTATCGCGCACCGGAACGCTGCCGTTCAGCGGTCCGAGGCTCGCCTCCTCATGCGTGCCGCGGCTAAAACGCCACGGCCGACCCTCGTAACCCATGCCGCTTCGCGCCCCTCGAGGACAATCTGAGGGGCGCTTGCCCGCATCGAAGTCGCATATAGCATCGGCTATAATGAAAATAAACGGCTAAGATAACGACAGGGGCGACCAAATCGAGCGTTGGTGTGCCCAATCCTGCGCAATGCCGCGCATCAGGTCCGAACGTGCGCGATCGCCGTGATCGCCGTCCAGGAGGCGGGCACCGAAGCCTCCGCGCCGATCCGCTTTCGAACCGGGTATCTGGCGGTCACTGAACCACGAGGCGCAAGCTCCGCTTCGCCGCACCGGAGACCCGCACGGTGTTCCGGCCCATACTTTTGGCTTCGTACAGTTCCGCGTCTGCCGCTGCGACGAGACCGGCCGCGTCTGCCTTTGCCGTGGTCGGGATACCGGCCACACCGATGCTCACGGTCAGGATCCGATGCGGGTTGGCCTCGTGCGGTAGGCCCCAGGCCGCCACTGCCTCGCAGATCCGCGTCGCGACGATCTCGGCGCCGATCAAGTCGGTATCGGGAAGGACGATGGCGAATTCCTCGCCACCGATGCGGCAGATCGTGTCGCCGCGCTCGCCGATCACGGCTTCCATCGATCGGGCGATCAGTTTCAGGGCCTCGTCCCCGCGCTGGTGGCCGTAGCGGTCGTTGAAGCCCTTGAAGCAATCGGCGTCCAGCATGAGGAGGGACAGGGGCAGGCCCTGGCGTACGGCCCGGCGCAGATCACGCGCCAAAACCTCGTCGAAACGGCGCCGATTCCGCAGGCCGGTCAGCGGATCGGTGATGGCGATTTTCTGCAGTTCGATGTTGATCTGTTCCATCGCCTCCTGCGCAGCCATGCGCTGCAGCAACTCGCGCCGGTGCAGCCACGTCAGCCCGAGGATGCCGCCGCAGAGGGTCAGGACGACGATTCCGAGCGCGATCGCCTTGTGTTGCCAGTCCGCATAGATCGTCGCCAGCGAGACCGAGATGCTTAGTTTCAGCGGAAGGTCACCGATCTGCGCGAAGGTGAAGCTGCGCGTTTCGTTGCCGATCATCGCGGGGCCCCGGAAACTGCCGTCCCGGGCGCCGGTCATCCGGGCGTAGCTCTCGCTCGTCGCAACGCTTCGTCCGATGAAATCGGCGTCGAACGGCCATCGCATGAGAATCGTGCCGTTATTGCCGAAAAGCGTAATCGTATCGCTCGGCTGTCGACCGGCGGCGTCGAACAAATTTCGAAAGTAGTCGAGATAGATCACCCCGACGACGATACCTGCGAACGATCCGTCGGTGCTCGAAAGGCGCCGGCTGAAGGGTATTGCCCACATACCACTGACGCGCGACTTGACCGGAGCGCCGATGAAGAGCTCCGAGTTTTCGCGCGTCTCGTGATAGCGGAAGTATTCACGGTCTCGCGCATTGAAGGCTAGGCCCGGTTTCGAACTGAGCAGAACGTCGCCGTTGCGGTCGAGGACCACCGTGGCGCCGAAATTCGTCGCCGTGGCGGCGCGGTCGAACAGGGCCATCTGGCGCGCCACCGGATCGGCGTCCCGCACCGCAGGAATCTGCATGCCATCGACGATGGCACGCAGGGACAGGTCGTAGAGTTCGATATTGCGCCCGATGTCGCGTCCGAGCACCGCCACGACGCTGCGTGCGGTCAGGTCGGCGCGTTCGCCGGTCTCACGCCGCATCTCGAGGAGCATATAGGCCGAGACGGCGGCCAGGCCGACCACGAGGACGATATTGAAGACCGTCAGCCAGCGCACGATGGGAATCCGGCGGCTGAGGGTTGGGCGTTTGGCGTGGCGCTGCATGGCGATGCGGTCTCAGGGTTGTCCCCACCTTTGGGCAGCAAAGATTGACGAAACGGTCGCTCCCCCGCCCCGTCTTTTGGATATTGTCCGCCTCGTGCCTCCAACGACCAACTTGTGATCCGAACCCGATCGTCTCGGTGGTTTGCCACCGTTGCATCGGCCTCCTAACGCTGTGTACCTAGAGGTGTAGCCGCGTTACGCGTGATGCCGATGCGCAGTACTGTCGTTGACGAAATCCTTACCTCGCTGATCGCCCTGCCCTGGCGCGGGCTCTAACTTCCTGAAGGATGAGTGGCTTGGGATTGGACTGGCAGCGCTTTGCCCCGGCAGGCACCCGCAAGCAGATGATCGCCACCGCGCTGGCGGGCCTCGTGCTCGGGCTCGGCGGCGTCACGGCGGGAACGAGTCTCGTCCACGCCTCCGAGCGCGGCGGCTTGTTCGACTTCTTCGACGAACTTTTCCATGGCCCGTCCCGCAAGGTCGAGGCGCCGGTCGTGCGGCTCCACGCGCCGAACCGCGCGCGGGTACGCTATTCCTCCCTGCCCGATGCTCGGAGGGTCACCGCGACGCGGTTCGCGCGGCAGACTCCCCGGCCGGTGGCCGCCCTGCCGGCTCCCCGTCGCCGTGCGAGCCGGGCCTCGCGCTCGGCCGTCGCCGCGGCAGCGCTGACCGCTTCGGCGCTCGGCGCCCGGACAGTCTGCGTGCGCGCCTGCGACGGCTATCTGTTTCCCCTCGGCCGCCTCGGCTCGCGAGCCGACCTGCCGGTGCACGAGGCCGCCTGTGCGGCCGCCTGCCCGAATGCGCCGACTCGTCTGTTTACCCTCGGCGCGTCCGAGACCGATCTCGACCGGGCCGTCGGCCTCGACGGTCAGCCCTATCGCAACCTGGGCGTGGCGAACCTCTACCGCACCAAACGCGTGGACCAGTGCTCGTGCCAGCCGGAAGGCACAGTCGCGGCGCCGCTGCCCCTCGAACGCGACCTGACCCTGCGCGCCGGCGACGTGGTCGCCACCGCCACGAGTGCCCGTGTCGTCACGCCGACGCGAACCGGCGGCTTCACGGTGGTCGATTTTCGCCAAGCCAGGGGGCTGACCCGCCGGGCCCGTCGGGAGATCGACGCCAAGATCGATGTGGTGCGACGCGAGGCCGATGCACGGGCCTTCCGCAAGGCCATGCGCGCCGCCGATCGCGGTCCGCGCATCCGGGTCGCCGGTGCCGGCGGTTTCGAAGCCCTGGCCGCGCCCATCGAGGTCGAGCCGTCCTTCGCCACCGTGCGCGTCGTGGTCGCTTCACCGTTCGTCTACTGACGCTCCGTCTCGTGAGCCTCGCGTTGTCGCGGACGCCGCGATGGCGTAGGGCCGGCGCTTACCCTCCAGAGCGCCCGGAGTCGGCAGTGAGCACGCAGGTGCACGAGTGAGCGAGACGCGGACCGATCCCGCCGCCCCAGAGCCGGCGTTGGACGGAGCGACCCCGCCGAGCGGCGTCACCGTGAAGGTCTCGAACCTGATCCGCCGGCGGATTTGTCCCAACGGCAGTCCGTTCACCGCCAGCGGTACCTGCAGCTACATCGTTGGTACCGGTGCGGTCGCGGTCATCGATCCGGGGCCCGGCGACGCGTCCCATATCGCCGGCCTGCTGGAGGCGACGATGGGTGAGCGCATCAACGCCATCGTGGTCACGCACACCCACCGCGATCATTCACCGGGCGCCCGGTTGCTCCAGGCGCGGACCGGCGCGCCCATCGTCGGCTGCGGCCCGCACCGGGCCGCGCGCGATCTCGCCGAGGGCGAGTATCCGCATCTCGATGCCAGCGCCGATCGTGAGCATCGCCCCGATCGCCAGATGGCGGAGGGCGACACCGTGTCCGGCCCCGGCTGGACCCTCGTGGCGGTGGAGACGCCCGGCCACACCATGAACCACCTCGCCTTCGCGCTGCCCGAGGAGAACGCCCTGTTCTCCGGCGACCACGTCATGGCGTGGTCCACCACCATCGTCGCGCCGCCCGACGGCTCGATGCGCGCCTACCTCGCCTCCCTCGACAAGCTGCGGGATCGGCCCGAGGCGGTCTATTGGCCGGGCCATGGCGGCCCGGTGCGCGATCCGCGCCGGTTCGTGCGGGGTCTCGCCGCCCATCGCCGCCAACGCGAGACCGCGATCCGTGCCCGTCTCGCCGCGGGCGATAGCGACATCCGTTCCATCGTCGCGGTGATCTACCAGGGACTCGCTCCGGCCCTGCGCGGGGCCGCCGCGCTCTCGGTCTTCGCCCATCTGGAGGATCTGGTGGAGCGCGACCTCGTGGCGACCGATGGACCGCCCCGGCTGGAGGGGATCTACACCCTCGCGTGAGCGATCACTTCACCGCGATGGCGAGGTTGGCGACTTCGTCGAGAAAGGCCCGGATGCGGTCGGCATTGGCGCCGAAGTCGCGGCCTCCGAGACGCGAGGCCGACCGCACGTCGATGCGGGCCCCGTCGGCGCGCGGGCGCACCCGGACGGTGACGTCGTCGGCGAGGTTGAGGACGAGGCCCCGGGCCACCGCTTCGATCCGCCCATTGCCGATGCGGCCGCCGGGGCGGATCGCCTCGACGATCTGCCAGCGCCGGTTCACCGCCGCCTTGCGGGCGAGTTCGAACGCCTCGTCGGCGTCGAGGTCGAGGGTGAGCGGCGCGATCTGCGGATAGGCCGCGCGCTGCTCGGCCCGGGCTGCGGCCCCCGGATCGACTGGGTAGCGTCCGTCGCGGGCGGCGAATGCCGCCTTCGAGCGCGAGAAGGCGGGCGGATTGTCGATATCGGTGGTGACGTCCGACAGCGCCGGAAGGCGCAAGCCGCGCAGGGCCGCGTAGGCCGGGTATCCGAGAACGAGGCTCGCCACGAAGAGCCCGGCCAGGGCGGCCCCGAGGCCGCGGGCGCCTTCGCGCCAGACCCGCACGAAGGCGATGAGCGCCAGCCCGACGGCGACGAGCGCCAGCGCGAGACCACCGCCGAGGGCCGTCAGTGCCGCTCCGGAATCCGCCCGCGGATCGCGGACCAGAATCAGGGCGAACAAAGTTGCGAGGAGCGACAGCATCGCCATCATTCGCGCGTAGGGGCCGGCGCGGGTGATCGGTTCCTCGAAGGGCAGACGACGCATCAGGGGGGCGGGATCGCTGTCCGGGAGGCGCGCGGGATCGCGCGGAGACCGAAGCTGTACCGGTCCTCGGGTCGGCACGCCACCCGCCGGCACAGCTTCCGGCGGGCCGCGGTTCTGTTATAGCGGCAGGCACGATGTCCGCGTCCGTACCCCCTCAGCCCGAACCGCACGATCCCGACCCGCGCGATCCCGACCCTCTTCGGGTCTGGTTTCGCTTCGTCCGGCTCAACCGCCGCGTCACGGCCGCCATGGGTATGGCGTTACGCGAACTCGGTCTCTCGATCCCGCAATTCGATGCGCTCTCGACCCTCACCGAATGCGAGGGGCTGACCCAGCAGGATCTGGCTGCCCGGCTCTACGTCACCAAGGGCAATGTTTCAGGATTGATCGACCGGCTTGTGGAGGCCGGTCTCGTCGAGCGCCGCGCCATTCCCGGCGACCGGCGCTCGCACGCCCTGCACCTCACCCCAGCCGGCGCCGACCTCGCCACCCGCGGCATCGCGGCGCAGAAATCCTACGTGGCCCGGACGTTGGGCCGGCTCGCGCGGGATGACATCGCCGCCTTCGATCGGCTGGTGCAGCAATGGCGCGAGGTCGCCCGCGAGGATGCGGGCTCGTAGCTCCGCTGCCAATCGCGACGGACGCGGTTTCGTGGTGGCTGAACTCCGGAACGCTCCACGCACCGCGCCTGCGGTTCGGGACCGTTGAGACGATCTTCGACGTTCGGCGTCGATGGCCGCGTGAACGATCAGGACATCCCGGCCAGCAGCGCCGGCAGGTCCATGATCGATCCGATGACGTGGTCGGCGAGCGGTGCCAGCTCGGTTCGGGCGCCCTCCCCCGCCGGACCGCTGAGCACCGCGATCGCCATGGCGCCGGCCGCACGGGCGGCGACGAGGTCGTAGGTCGAGTCCCCCACCAGCGCGACCGCGGTCGGCGCCACGCCGAGATGCGCCGCGAAGGCCAGAACCATGCCCGGCTCGGGCTTGCCGCCGTGACCTGAGTCATAGCCCGCGACGAAAGCCAGATAGGGGTCGAGGCCGAGCGCGGTTCCTTGTGCCCGCGCAGAGGCCTCGGCATCGTTGGTGGCGATGCCGACGGCATGGCCCCGTTCCGTCAACGTCGCGGCGATCTGCGCCGGTTGGCCGATGGGGGTCAGCGCGCGCAGGCCCTCCTCGCGGAACAGCCGGTCCATCTCGCCATAGAGCGCCGGCCCCGCCGCGCATCCGAGCGCGCGCGCCCAGAGCGGGCCATAGACCGCCGACGAGCCGGCGATGAGCGGCGAGGTCGCGAGGAAGCGCCGCTCGTCCTCGACGTAATGGCTGACCCGCATCAGGGCCTCGATCCGCCCCCGATCGCCGTCCGCCACGCGTGTCATCACCGCGTAGGCGGCAGGCCCCCAGGTCCGGTCGAAGTCGATCAGCGTGCCGTCCTTGTCTAACAGGATGCCGCGAAGACGCTCAGGCGGCATCACGGACCTTCTCGACATCGATCACGATGCCGTTGGGCGTCATCCGTTCGCGCGCCACCATTCGGTCGCCGGGTTCGAACACGCCGAGCGCCACGTCGCGGTCGGGCAGCACCACCGTCGTCGCCTTGTTGAGGTGGACGAGGACGTGGCGCTTCTGCGCCAGCGAGGCCTGGGCCCAGCGCTTCAGCTGGCCATAATACGGGTCTCGTCGCCACGCGTTGGGCTGGCCCGGATCGACCTGCACGTTCATGTGGCGCGACACCGGATCGAGGCTGAGCACCATCTTGGCGCGGTCCGGCTTCCATTCCGGGCCGAGCCACGCCTCCGTCATCCACAGGCAGTGGAAGGCGCGGCAATGGTCGGGGCGGGTGGGGTGGATGGCGCAGCCGCGGCCCTGTTTGGTGTGGCGACACCATTCGCCCGCCACGCTCTCCACCGCGGGGACATCGTAGACTTTGCAGCACAGGGTGCACGGGCCGCAGGCGCGGCCGGGAGCCGGATGGGCGACGATGGTTGCGGGATCGAGCATGGGTCCGGTCCGGTTGCGACGTCGCGCGGGTTTATGCGGTCGGCCAGGGTCGTTACAGTCGCGCATCGCCGCATGTCGGCCCTCGGCCACCCATCAGGCAAAAGAATGCTCTCGAACCTCGCGACCCGCGACGTTGAAACCCTCATCCACCCCTATACCAACCTCGCGACGTTTCGCGAGACCGGGCCTCTGATTCTGGAGCGCGGGCACGGGGTCTGGGTCTACGATACCGATGGCCGGCCCTATCTCGAGGGCATGGCCGGCCTGTGGTGCACAGCGCTCGGGTATTCGAACGAGGAATTGGTGGAGGCGGCCAGCGAGCAGATGGCCCGGCTGCCGTTCACCCACCTGTTCTCGGGGCGCAGTCACGATCCGGCGATCGAGCTCGCCGAGACGCTCAAGGAGCTGATGCCGATCCCGACCTCGAAGGTGTTCTTCACCTCTTCGGGTTCGGAATCCAACGACACCCAGGTCAAGCTCACCTGGTACATGAACAACGCACTGGGCCGGCCGAAGAAGAAAAAGATCATCTCCCATATCAAGGGCTATCACGGGGTGACCGTGGCCAGCGCCTCGATGACCGGGCTGCCGGCCAACCATGCCGACTGGGACCTGCCCCTGCCGGGCTTTCTCCACACCGGCTGCCCGCACCATTACCGCTACGCCGAAACCGGCGAGACCGAGGACGCGTTCACCACGCGGCTCGCCGCCGAACTCGATGCTCTGATCCAGCGCGAAGGACCGGAAACCGTGGCGGCCTTCGTCGCCGAGCCGGTACTGGGCGCCGGCGGGGCCATCGTGCCGCCCACGGGCTACTACGAAAAAATCCAGGCGGTGCTCGCAATCCACGACGTCCGCTTCATCGCCGACGAGGTGATCTGCGGGTTCGGGCGGCTCGGGACCTGGTTCGGTTCGGAGGCGATGGGCATGCGCCCCGACAGCCTGTCCTTCGCCAAGGCGGTCACCTCGGGCTACCTCCCGCTCGGCGGCGTCACCGTGGATGAACCGCTCTACCGCCTGATGGTGCAGCAAAGCGCCAAGCTCGGCACCTTCGGCCATGGCACGACCTATTCCGGTCACCCGGTCGCCTGCGCCGTCGCGATCAAGACCATCGCAATCTACAAGCGCGACCGCATCATCGAAGGTGTCGCCGAGAAGGCACCGCATTTCCAGGCGCGGCTGTCGGCCTTGGCCGATCACCCGCTCGTGGGCGAAGCGCGCGGACTCGGGCTCATCGGCGGTATCGAGATCGTCGCCGACAAGGCGTCGAAGCGCCAATACGAGCCTAAGGCCGGAATCGCCGCGCGTTGCGTCGCCTTCGCGCAGGCCGAGGGGCTGATCGTGCGCTTCCTCTCCGGGGACCGCGTCGCCGTGTGTCCACCGCTGGTCATCAGCCGCGACGAGATCGACACCCTGTTCGACCGCCTGACGCGGGCGCTCGACCGGACCGAGGCCTGGATCGCCACCGAGGGTCTGCAGGCCGCCGCCCGGGTATGAGGCCGCCCCCCGGGTATGAGGCCGCCGGTAGCGGCACTGCAGCAAGAACAGATGTGCAGTGCCGCACCCCGTTTTGCAGTGCGGGCGGATTTATCCTTGAATGTTGCTAAATTTCCTCGCCGCTATGACTGGTCGCAGGGGGAGTTCTGCGGAAGGTCCGAGCCTTAAGGTTCCATTCATCTTGGGGGAAGCCTTATGGGTCGGTAGCCGCTCAACGTTCGTCCGGGGTCGAGCCGTCAGGTGCCCGGGAGACGCGCGTGGTCACGGCCCGGACGTCAGGATCCGGGGTGATTTCCAGAGCGCAGCAGGACACCCGTTCGATGTACTCCCCCGAGCAGACCCGGAACGCCGCCACCTCCCTGTCGGATCGTCGTTCGATCGTGCCCGACCGCGATGCCGAGACCTATCGTCCGGTGGCGCTGCCGGCCCTCGCCGCCGCCGTACGCAGCGCCGCGACTGCCAAGACCGCGACGCGCGAGGCGCGCAACGCCCGAATTTCGGTGCGCTTCCCGCATGAAGATACGCCGTTGGGCTGATTGCTGCGCTGCAGTAGGCGTTTCTAAAGAGATGGCGTCTACCGCTTGAGGGCGGTGGGCGCCGTCCTCAATTCGTCACCATTGGCGTCGAGAGGGAGACTGGTTTCCAGCGATCGAGGGCGTCGCCGATGTTGATCCTGCCGAGTCGACGGCAGTTCCTGGCCGGGGCCGGCAGTCTCGCCGCCGTCGGCGCTGCGACCGGTGTGTACGGATTCGGGATCGAACCGCTCTATCGCCTCGTGGTCACGCGCTATGCGCCCGTCCTGCCGAATTGGACCCCGGGTCTGTCGTTGCGGGTGGCGGTGCTCGCCGACTTCCATGTGGGCGAGCCGTTCATGCCGCTCGATCGGATCGCTGAAATCGTCGATGCGACGAACGCGCTGAAGCCCGATCTGATCCTGATGCTGGGCGATTACCCCGGCGGTCCGCGCGTCACTTTCCGCAAGGTGCCGCTCATCGAGTTCGCCCGCGTGGTCGAGGGCCTGCGGGCGCCGCTCGGCGTTCACGCGATCCTTGGCAATCATGATTGGTGGGACGATGAGCGGGCGCAGGCCTTGCGCAAGGGCCCGGTGGAGGCGCAGCGCGCCCTCGAGGCGCGCGGGATCCCCGTAATGGAGAACAAGGCGCTGCGGCTGGTCAAGGATGGGCAGCCGTTCTGGATCGCCGGCGTCGGCGATCAGGAGCCGTTCACCATTCAGGGCATCGGGGGCGGCTTCGACGATCTTCCCGGCACTCTGGCCCAGGTCACCGACGCGGCGCCGGTTCTCCTGATGATCCATGAGCCGGACCTGTTTCTGGAGGTGCCGGATCGCGTCTCACTGACGTTGGCGGGCCATACCCATGGCGGTCAGATTCGCCTGTTCGGCTATTCCCCGGTCATCCCGTCCAAGCGCGGCAACACCTTCGCGTATGGTCATGTCCGCCTGAAGGGCCGCAACATGATCATCTCGGGTGGTTTCGGCGTCAGCCGCATTCCGGTTCGCCTCGGAGTTCCGCCCGAGATCGTGCTGCTGGAACTCGGACAGGAGGCGGATGCTGTCGGCCGGACCGTCCAGGGCGCCAACCCGCGCCACGGCTGATGTCCGGCACGAGCCGATCCTGCGGCCGACGCTGGCGTCGTACCGCTGCCGGACCGGCTCGTTGGTCGGATCGACCTATTTCTTGGCGTTCTTCACTGCTGCGCTGACCATATCCTTGTTCGAAGCCGCTGCCGCGATGGTCTTGACCACGGGCTTTTTCGGCTTCTTGGCCTCGCGACTGCCACGTTTGTTTTCGGTAGCCATGACCGTCTCCTTACTGTCCGGGACGATCATGGCATGCCTTTGAGAATCGGCCGCATGGAAAGTTCGGAAAAAGCCCGACAGCGCCGTCGGACTTTCCCGGCGGGGTCCCGCCTCAGAGCGGAATGTTGTCGTGCTTCTTCCAGGGCTGCTCCATCTCCTTGGTGCGCAGCATGCCCAGCGCCCGCGCGATGCGCTTGCGGGTGGAATGGGGCATGATCACCTCGTCGATGTAGCCACGCTCGGCCGCCACGAACGGCGACAGGAAGCGGTCCTCATACTCGGAGGTCCGCGCTGCGATCTTGTCGGTGTCGCCGATCTCGCTGCGGAAGATGATCTCCACCGCGCCCTTGGCGCCCATCACGGCGATCTGCGCGGTGGGCCAGGCGTAGTTGAGGTCCGCGCCGACATGCTTCGAGGCCATCACGTCGTAGGCGCCGCCGAAGGCCTTTCGCGTGATGATCGTCACCAGCGGCACCGTCGCTTGGCTGTAGGCGAACAGCAGTTTCGCGCCGTGCTTGATCAGGCCGCCGTATTCCTGCGCGGTGCCGGGCAGGAAGCCGGGGACGTCGACGAAGGTCACGATCGGAATCGAGAAGGCGTCGCAGAAGCGGACGAAGCGGGCGGCCTTGCGCGATGCATCGGAGTCGAGAACGCCGGCCAGCACCATCGGCTGATTGGCGACGAACCCGACGGTGCGGCCCTCGATCCGGCCGAAGCCGGTCATGATGTTGCGGGCGTAGGTCGCCTGGATCTCGAAGAAATCGCCCTCGTCGGCCACCCGGCGGATCAACTCGCCCATGTCGTAGGGCTTGTTCGGGTTGTCCGGGATCAGCGTGTCGAGGCTCATGTCGAGGCGCAGCGGATCGTCGAAGCTCTCGATCTCCGGAACGCCGTCGATGTTGTTGGCCGGCAGGAAGTCGATCAGGCGACGGATCTGCAGGAGCGCCTCAACGTCATTCTCGAACGCGCCATCGGCGATGGACGACTTGGTGGTGTGGACCTTGGCGCCACCGAGTTCTTCCGCGGTCACGACCTCGTTGGTGACGGTCTTCACCACGTCGGGACCGGTGACGAACATGTAGCTCGTGTCGCGCACCATGAAGATGAAGTCGGTCATGGCCGGCGAGTAGACGTCGCCACCCGCGCACGGACCCATGATGACGGAAATCTGAGGGATGACGCCCGAGGCGGCGACGTTGCGCTTGAACACCTCGCCGTAGCCGCCGAGGGCGGCGACGCCTTCCTGAATACGGGCACCGCCGGCGTCGAAGATGCCGATGATCGGGGCGCGCATCTTGAGCGCCATGTCCTGCACCTTGATGATCTTGGCGGCGTGCGCCTCGGAGAGCGACCCGCCGAAGACCGTGAAGTCCTTCGAGAACAGGAAGACCGTGCGGCCGTTGACCGTACCCCAGCCGGTGACCACGCCGTCGCCGGGGATCTTCTGCTTCTCCATCCCGAAATCGGTGGAGCGGTGCTGCACGAACATGTCGAACTCTTCGAACGACCCGTGGTCGAGGAGGAGGTCGATGCGCTCGCGTGCGGTCAGCTTGCCGCGCTTGTGCTGGGCCACGACGCGGTTCTCACCGCCGCCGAGACGGGCCTGCGCGCGCCGCTCCTCAAGCCGTTCGAGAATGTCCTTCATGCGGGAATGGCCTTCGGCTGGAGAGACGACGATGCCCGTGCCGGTGGAACCTTGACGGTCACGGTTTGAACGGCCTTTAGCACGAGCAAGTTTCTGCGAAAATGGATTTAACCGGCGAGCGCGGCCAGCCGCGCCGCGGCCGCGAATTCGCCCTTGCGCAGGGCGTGGCGAATCTCCGCTTCGGCATCCGTGCCCCAGACACTCGCCTGATAGGCCTCGTCGACATGCGCGGCCTCCCAGGCCTGCTCCGGTGTGAGGTGGTCGTGCAGCACGGCCAACGCTAGCAGCAGCGAGCCGGTGAGCGTCGTCATGGTGTGGAGGGCGGCCAGTCGGAACGGTCCGTCCGTCTGTGCGAGGGCGCGACGCAGGGCGGCCACCGTCGCTTCGGGCTGGGTGACGTGCATCACGCCTTCGCCGAGGATGAAGCGGGCGTCGAGGGCGTCTCGCGCCCAATCGAGCACCGGGTCCCAGGCGGCGGCCTGGCTCGCGATCAGGCGTTCCGGATCTCCGGCGCGATAGGCGAGGAGATCGGTGCCGGCATAGGCCGACAGATCGTCGATCACGGCGTCGCGCCGCGGCGCCACACCGTCGATGGCCGTGTTGGCGAGGCGCGTCAGCGGCATCGTATGCGGATCGATGACGGCGACCTGCGCCTCCCATTCCGCCGCCACCGCCTGCGCCAGAGCTTCGGTGGGAAGAACCAGCGGATTGCGGGCGGGCGTGTTGGCTACGCGACCGTCGAGGGTCAAACGGAACTGTCCATCCGTCTCCGCGGACCCGGCCGCGGCATAGAAGCGTTTCGGCAGTGCCGGCCGGCCGGGACCACGCGCCGATTTCGTCGGGTCCGGCGGTGCGGGGTTCGGAGAGGCGGCGGGTTCGACGGACGGGCCGCCGAGCCAGTCGGGATTGGAGGTGTCGCTCATGGCCGTCAGATAGCGCATCGGCGTGCCGCCTGCGAGACGGCGTGCGGTATCAGACCGGTGCGATCCCGTCGGCTCCGGTCCGCAGGGCGCCGGTGAACAGGTCGGCCAGCGCCTTGGCGTCGTCGACCACCGTCACCGCCCCGGCCCCGAACAGGGCGCCCGCCGGATGGTAGCCCCAGCCGACGCCCACCGCCGCCGCTCCGGCACTCACCGCCATGGCCATGTCGTAGGTGGTGTCCCCGATCATCACCGTGGCGTCGGGTCTCGCATCGGCTTCGGCCATCGCCTGCAGCAGCATGGCCGGGTCCGGCTTCGAGGGCGCGTCATCGGCCGTCTGGGTGGTGGCGAACCAGCCCTGCCAGCCGTGGGTCTCGATCAGGCGATCGACACCGCGCCGGGCCTTGCCGGTGGCGATGCCGAGCCGGACGTCGTCGCGGAGGTGGAGCCGCGCAAGCAGGTCGCCCATGCCGGGAAACAGCGGCTCTTCGTAGCTCGGATCGAGGCGCAGGACGTTGAACGCGCGCTTGTAGCTCTCCGACAGGCCCTCCACCGGGCCATCCTCGCCGACGAGCCGCTTGAACGCCTGCGGCAGCGACAGGCCGACCACGGACAGCGATTCCGTTCGGCTGGGCGCGGCAATCCCATGCTCGGCGAAGGCCACGCCCTGCGCCGCCACGATGAGGTGCTGGCTGTCGACGAGGGTACCGTCGACGTCGAAGACGAAGAGCTTCACGGGCGGCGGCACCGAACCGTCACGGCTGGCGCGCCGGAGCCGACTGGGGCTGAGCGGGCTGCGCTGCGCGCGGCCGGTCGTAGCCGAGCTTGCACCGAATCAGGAACCGACGCCGTGCTCCGCCATGGAGGTTGCGCTGATGCGCCACCCGGTTGCAGCTCGCGTAGGTCGGGCGTCGACGCTCACCGGCTTTCGGCGGCGGCGGTCCGCGCAGCTTCGATGGCGGCGCCTGCGGAACCGGCACCGACGCCGGCGGCCGCGTCGCGGCAGGAACTGTCGGGGCGGCGGCCGCTGGAGCTGAAGATGGCGCCACCTGGGGCGCGACCGGAGCCGTCTGGGCCAGGGCTCTGTGCGCCGGACCGCCCGTCAGGACAGAAAGGCCGAGAAGCGCACTACACGCCACAATCACCGGCTTCATGGTCGTGACTCTCGCTTGCATTTCTGCGTGTGGATCCGGGCCGGAGCGATCGCGCCGTGTCTGTGGAAGGATAAGGCTTGGCTGTCGATTGCCAAGGTGTGGCCGGTCACAAGTGTGCGCCTCATCCCGCCGATTGTCAGGCTTCGGGGGCCTCGACGATGGGATCGTAGCGCGTGGCGTCGAAACCCAGCAGGTTCCAGCTTTGGGCCATATGCGGCGGTAGCGGTGCCGTCACGTCCACCGGCTTGCCAGTGCGCGGATGCGGGATCACGATTCGGCGGGCCAGGAGATGCAGGCGGTTCTGGATGCCGCCCGGCAATTCCCAGTTCTCGATACTGAAGTATTTCGGGTCGCCGACGATGGGGTGGCCGATATGCGCGGCATGCGCGCGCAGCTGGTGCGTCCGCCCGGTCACCGGCTTCAGCGACAGCCACGACACCTTCTGGGCGGCGTTGTCGACCATGGCGTAATAGGTGAGCGCGTGGGCCGCTCCCTCGTCGCCGTGCTTGACCACCCGCATCCGCGCATCGGCGTCGGTGGGCTCGTCCTTGGCGAGGTAGGTCGAGATCCTGCCCTGGTGCACGCGCGGCACGCCCGCGGTCAGCGCCCAGTAGACCTTGCGGGCCGAGCGCGAGCGGAAGCTCTTCGACAGGGTCGCCGCGGCAAGACGGGTCTTGGCGACGATGAGGCAGCCGGCCGTGTCCTTGTCGAGGCGATGGACCAGACGCGGCTTCTGACCGTCGGCACCGGTGAGCGCCTCGAGCAGGCCGTCGACGTGGCGCACGGTGCCCGAGCCCCCCTGGACCGCGAGGCCGAAGGGCTTGTTGAGCACCATCATCTCCGCGTCCTCGTAGAGGATCAGCGAACGGAGGTAATCCGCGTCGGTGGCATCGCGCTGGGGGCTGCGCGGACGCTCGGCCGTCGGATCGAGCTTGAGCGGGGGTACCCGCACGCTCATGCCGGGCAAGAGCCGGTCGTTGGGCTTGGCGCGCTTGCCATCGACCCGCAACTCGCCCTTGCGGACGATGCTCTGGACACGGGTGAAGGGCAGTTGCGGAAAGCGCGTGGTGAGAAAGCGGTCGATCCGCATCTCGGCCTCGTCCTCCTCCACGACGAGGGTCTGGACGCCAGACGCCAGGGTGGCGGAGGCGGCCGCGCGCTGCTCGCGTCGGGTTGGGCCTTCCACAGGTGCGGCCGGCGCCTCGGTCCGCGCGGTGGCACGGGGGCTGGGTCGGGCCGTATCGGGGGCCGCGGCGCGCGGCGTACGGACCCGCGACGGCGCAGCGTCCGATTCGGTGTCGGATTCCGGCGCATCGCCGGGGCGCCAGGGTGCGCGCTTGTCGGCCTCGCCGCGCATGGCGGCCGCCCGCTGGGCGGCGTCGAGGGCGCTGCTGCGTGGGCCCACGCGCTCGCGCTCGGGACCTTTGCTGGTGCGGAACGGGCGCTTGGCGCCGAAGGGACTTTTAGCCCCGAACGGGCTCTTGCCGGCGGGGCCGGGGCCGCGCCCCGAGCCCTTGCCCGCTCCGGCGCCTGAGCTCTTGCGTCCGGAGCCGCCGCGTGAAGGTGGTCGTGTGGTCATGGCCTGCTCGTAACACCAGCGCCCGCCGCGGCATAGCGCGCCCAGCGCAAGGCCCGGTCGGCCGACAGGACATCAAGCCGCGCGCCGGGCCGCCTCGATGGTCAGGCCGGTGCCGACCGAGCCGAACGTGTCGCCATCCACCACCCGCGCGTTGGGCAGGGCGGCGGTGAGGGAGGCCCGCACATGCGGCAGACCGGTGGAGCCGCCGGTGAGGAACAGGGCGTCGATCCGGTCCGCGCTCAGTCCGGCCTGAGCCAGGCAGCGGCCGATCCGTTCGGCGATGCGCCGGGCGAGCTCGTTGGTGTGCGTGACGAGGCCGTTCCGGTCGATATCGGCCGAGAGCCCGCGCTCGACCCAGTCGAGGCCGATGCTGCCGTGGCCCTCGTCCGAGGTGGCGATCTTGGCGCTCTCGACTTCCATCGCCAGCGAGTGTCCGCGTTCGGCTTCCACAACGGTGTAGAGCCGGTCGATCAGGTCGGGCCGGCGCGCGTCGCGGCGGACCTCCTCGATCTCGCGCAGGGTCTTGGGGTTGTAGAGCCGGTTGATGCTCGACCACGTGGCGAGGTCGTGGAAATAGGCGTTGGGCACGTCGAGGTCGCCCCGGCTCATCGGGCTGCCTAAGCCGAGCAGCGGCATCACCGTGCCGAGGCTGAGGCGCCGGTCGAAGTCGGTGCCGCCGATGCGCACGCCGTCATTGGCCAGGATGTCCTCGGCGCGTTCGGTCTTGGCGTGGCGCTCGGGCGACAGCCGCACGATCGAGAAGTCGGAGGTACCACCGCCGATGTCGGCGATGAGCGCGACCTCCTCCCGCTCGACCTGCTGCTCGTAATCGAGGGCGGCTGCGATGGGCTCGAACTGGAACGAGACGTGTTTGAAGCCGATGCCGTTGGCGATGTCGCGCAGCGCATCCTCGGCGCGGATATCGCCGGCCTCGTCGCCGTCGACGAAGTGGACCGGGCGGCCATGCACCACGGTGTCGATCGCCTGACCGGTCTCCGTCTCCGCCCGTGCCTTCACGGCGGCGAGGTAGCGGCCGATGACGTCCCGGAACTTGATGCGCTCGCGGCCCACCGGCGTGGTCTCTTCCAGCAGCGACGAACCAAGCACCGATTTGAGGCTGCGCATCAGCCGGCCCGGCGTGCCCTCGACGTACTCTGTCATGGCGGCACGGCCGACGAAGGCCGGCTGGCCGGGGGGGAAGAAGATCGCGCTCGGAATCGTGAGGTGGCGGCCTTCGAGGGGCACGAGGCGCGGCCGCTGCCCGGTGACGAGGCCGAGGGTGGTGTTCGAGGTACCGAAATCGAGGCCGCAGGCCGCCATCTTAGGTCTCCGGCGCAGATGCTGAATGCTTGGGCCGGCTCCCCTACAGCCTCAATCCCGCCGGGTCCATCGACGGCGACGCGGTGCGACCTCTTTCCCGACCTGCCACCGCGCACCGGCGTATTCGGCCATCACCAAGATTTCCCAGGGCGGGAGCGTGACTCGGTACTGATTTGCCAGACGCCATCAAAGATCTCGGCTCCTCGACGCTATCGCGCCCAAGGATCCATAGAGCGGCTGCGGCAGGGTGGCGTGATTGATGTTGACGGGAGCGAGCGGTCGTCTGGCGCGCGGTCGAAATGATGGTTCTAAATGATACTGAAATCGCAAAGATTTTCTGATTGGTATTTATCCAATATTAAATTCAAATTATATTTGTTTTACTGGCATCTATATTCTGATTTAACAGCATTTTTACGGTATCATTCCATGATCGATGAGAGATGACGGGATGCAGAGATCGATGCATTCGCGTCGCGCAACGCGATTTTCATGAGGGCTCCGCCGCCGCGCGAAGATGAACGCCGATCCGATTGTCTGTGCCGTTTGAGTTGGGGTCATTTCGATGTCTGGTTGCCCGGCCCTGGCAAAGGCGCCCCCCCGGTATTGCTCGGCCGCTCGAGCCGCTTTCCTTCGCGCGGATGTTCGACGCGCTTCCGGTGGGAGCGATGACCTGCAATCTCGATACGTTCGAGATCGACTATGCCAATCCCTGCTCCATCGACCTGCTGCAATCGATCCGTGAAACGCTGGGCTTCGATCCGCGCAGCATCGTCGGGACATCGATCGATGTCTTTCACGAGAATCCGCTCCACCAGCGCACGTTGCTGTCCGACGCCGCGCGGCTGCCGCACAAGGCGCGGATCTGCTTCGGCACGGAATGGCTCGATCTCCACATCCACCCCCTGCCCGACTCGACCGGTCGCGTTAGCCGCGCTCTACTGGTCTGGGCCATCGCCACCGCCGAGGTCGCCAAGAAGCAGGAGGAGTATCGCCTGCTCCGCATGATCGACAACATGCCGGTGGCGGTGATGACGGTGGACCCCGTCACCTTCGCCATCACCTGCCTGAACGAGACCTCGATGCGCACGATCGAGCAGATCGAGGGACTTTTACCGATCGAGCCGTCGGAACTGCTGGGGGCCTCGATCGACGTCTTCCACCTCGCGCCCGAGCATCAGCGCCGCTTGTTGTCCGATCCGACCAATCTTCCGCATCACGCCAGGATCAAGCTCGGACCCGAAATGCTCGACCTCCAGATCTCGGCGGTCACCGGGACGGACGGAACCTATCTCGGTCCGATGCTGACCTGGTCGGTCATCACGAAGCAGGTCGCGGCCGAGGCCCGGATCCAGCAGCTCGCCCATTACGATACGCTGACGGGCCTCGCGAACCGGAACACCTTCCGGGAGCATCTCAATGCCTGCCTGTCCCAACCCGCGCCCCAGCTCGGCCTGCTGTTCATCGATCTCGACGGCTTCAAATTCGTGAACGATTCCAACGGTCACCTCGTTGGGGATACGCTCCTGAGTCGGGTCGCGGATCGCGTGCGGGCGCGCTACGCGCAACCGGGCGTGATGGTCGGTCGCCTCGGGGGCGACGAATTCGCGATTTTGATCTCGGGCGGCGGCAGGGTGGAGGCGACGCAACGCGCCGAAGCCCTGATCCTGGAGATCGTCGCGCCCTACCAGATCGAGGCCGACCGGCGGCTCGAGATCGGCGCCTCGATCGGCATCGCCGTGACGCCGGAGCACGGCCTGGACTCGGAGACCCTGCTGTCCCGGGCCGACATGGCGCTCTATGCCGCCAAGGCCGCCGGCAAGAAGACCTTCCGGCTTTTCACGCCCGACCTCGAGACCCGTCTGCATGAGCGTGTGCGCCTCGAAATCAAGCTGCGCACCGCCCTGATGGAACTGGATAGCCTGTTCCTGTTCTACCAGCCGATCATCGACATCGAGACCGGCCGGATCACCGCGCGCGAGGGCCTGATCCGCTGGCACCATCACGTTCGGGGGTGGATCTCGCCTCAGGAATTCATCCCGGTCGCCGAGGAGAGCGGTCTGATCGAGGACCTCGGCATCTGGGTTCTCAATCGCGCCTGTGAGGATGCCGCGTCCTGGGACGACGGCGCCCGCGTCGCCGTCAATGTCTCCGCCAAGCAGCTCGGCAAGGGAACCCTGGCGACCAACGTTCTCGCCGCGTTGGTGCGCGTGGGCCTGGAGCCGAGCCGGCTCGAGATCGAGATCACCGAGAGCGCGTTGCTGAACGACGAACTCGATTGCCTCAGCGATCTGCGGCGCGTCAGGGATCTCGGGGTTCGCGTCGCGCTCGACGATTTCGGAACGAGGTTTTCGTCGCTCGCCCATCTGCGCTCCTTCCCCTTCGACAAGATCAAGATCGACGGGTCTTTCGTCCAGGATGCCGTGCAGCGCCCCGATTGCGCGGCCATCGTCGGCGTCGTCGCCGATCTCGGCCGGCGCATCGGCGTCACCACCGTGGCGGAGGGGGTCGAGACGCAGGCGCATTTCGATCTCGTGAAAGCCGAAGGCTGCACCGAGGGTCAGGGCTACCTGCTCGGCCGCCCGATGCCGTCCGAGCGCGATGTCGCGGCCATCGCCGCGCTGAACCGCCGGGCCTTGGAGATCCTCCCCCTCGCGTCGTGACGGATTGGACGGCGAACCGGACCGAGACGCAGCGCTACGTCTCCGCGCGGCGCTGCCGGCGCAGGTCCTCCCAATGGGCGAGGCGATCGGTGTAGCGCTGCTCCATCCCCCTGTCGGTGGGGGTGTAGAAGTGCTGGCGGCCGAGCTTCTCCGGCCAGTAATCCTGACCCGAGAACGCGTCGGGCTCGTCGTGGTCGTAGCGGTAGCCCTCGCCATAGCCGATCGTGCGCATCAGCTTGGTCGAGCCGTTGAGGATGGTGCGCGGCGGCGGCAACGAACCGTGCTCCTTGGCGACCCGGGTCGCCGCCTTGTAGGCGGAATAGACCGCGTTCGATTTCGGCGCGCAGGCGAGGTAGACCGTGACCTGCGCCAGCGCGAGTTCACCCTCCGGCGAGCCGAGGAAGTCGAACGCATCCTTGGCGGCGGTGGCCACCACCAGAGCCTGAGGATCGGCGAGCCCGATATCCTCCACGGCCATGCGGACGAGGCGCCGGGCGATGAACAACCGGTCCTCGCCGCCGTCGAGCATCCGGCAGAGATAGTACAGCGCCGCGTCCGGGTCGGAGCCGCGCACGGTCTTGTGCAGGGCGCTGATGAGATTGTAGTGGCCCTCCTGGGACTTGTCGTAGATCGGCGCCCGGCGCTGGATGATCTCCTGCAGCTTTTCGGCGTCGAAGATCTCGCCGCGCTTGGCCGATCGCCACACCTCCTCCGCCAGGGTGAGCGAGGCGCGGCCATCGCCGTCGGCCATGCGCACGAGGACGCCGCGCGCTTCCACGTCCAGGGGCAGCGGCCGGCCGGTCAGGTCCTCGGCGCGCGCCAGCAGCTTGGCGATCGCCGCATCGTCGAGGGACCGGAACAGCAGGACACGGGCCCGCGACAGCAGCGCCGCGTTCAGCTCGAAGGACGGGTTCTCGGTGGTGGCACCCACCAGCGTCACCGTCCCGTCCTCCATCACCGGCAGAAAGGCGTCGAGCTGCGCGCGGTTGAACCGGTGGATCTCGTCGACGAAGAGCAACGTCCCCTGCCCCATCGTCCGGCGTTGGCGCGCGGCCTCGAACACCTTCTTGAGTTCGGCGATCCCGGAGAAGATCGCCGAGATCTGCTCGAAATGCAGATCGGTCTCATGGGCAAGCAGCCGCGCCACGGTGGTCTTGCCGGTCCCCGGCGGCCCCCAGAACACCAGCGACCCGAAGGATTTGGAATTCAGGAGGCGCGTCAGCGCCCCGTCCGGCCCGGTCAGGTGCTCCTGGCCCACCACCTCGGCGAGGGTGTTGGGGCGCAGACGATCGGCGAGCGGGCGCGGCGCGGCGTTCTGGAGACCGGCGGAGGCGAAGAGATCGGACATGGGTGCATCAAGCCGTGGGGGGCGTGCCATCGCAATACGTAAATTCGCCTGCTCCCCTGACAGATCGATGCCGAGGCGCAACCACCCTCGGGATACACGGAGCTCCTATCGGCGCCGGTTCGCCATTCCGGACCGACATCAGGTCATGACGTCTCTGGCCATCCTGTCGCGCAGGGCCGCTTTGCTCGGCCTCTCCGGTGCGATCGGATCCAGGCCGCGCCAGGCCGCCGCCGAGGCTTCCAAAGCCACAGCCGAGGCTTCAAAAGCCACCGCCGAGTCTCTCGAAGTCGCCGCCCCGGGTGGCGCTTACCCGTTGACGCCGCATACGGTGGAAGGTCCGTTCGACCGCGACCCCACGCTCGTCCGTTCCGATATCCGCGAGGATCGGCCCGGACAGCCGCTCGGCCTGCGCCTCCGGGTGATCGAGGCCGGTGCGTGTACGCCGATCCGGGATGCGCGGGTCGAGGTCTGGCAGGCCGACGCGCGAGGGCTCTATTCCGGATACGATCGGCAGGGGGATCGCCGTCGGCTCTCCACCAGGGGCCGGACCTTCCTGGCGGTCTATGGCGGTCGCCGGTCCGCACGCGACACGCTGAATGGCGGTGACTGGATCGCGGAGCACGACGACCCGGCGCAGATCGGGCTCCGCACGGTCGAGGCGCGCATCGCCACGCTGGTATCGGCGTCGATCGGCTCGGGCGGCCGAAATCCGGCGTATGGCCGTTCTGATCGGCTGGCGCGTCTACCCCCCGAACACCGAGGTCAGCACCGCACCGCCGCGGTTGATCGAGACCTCCCACATGCTCAGGCTGTTGCGGGTGATCCGCTCGAGATCCTTCGTACTCGCGATCGGCATGCCGTTGATGGCGACGATCACATCGCCCTTCTGAAGTCCGGCGCGGGCGGCGATGGACCCCTCGTCCACGGCCGAGACCGCGACGCCTTCGGCCGGAAATTCGCCTTGCAGTTCCTCGGCCACCGCCGGGGAAGTGTTGACCAAGGTGGCGCCGGTGAACGGCGAGCGCGTGCGCACCTTCAGGGTGTCGCGCGGGCGGGTCTCGGGAGCTGGTCCGAGCTTGATCGCCACCGTCGAGCGGCTGGTGCCGCGCAGGATGCCGAACGTGGTGGAGCCGGTCAGACCCTTGAGGGCGAAGCGGTAGCCGAAGGCTTCCGGGTCGTCGACGATCTTGCCGTCGACGGTGAGGATGAGGTCGCCGCGCTTCAGGCCGGCTTCCTCGGCCGGGCTTTTGGGCTGCAAGCTCGCCACCAGCACGCCGGTGGGATGGTCGAGCCCCATGCTCTCGGCGATGTCCGGCGTCACGTTCTGGACGCGGGCACCGAGCCACGGCCGGCGGACCGAGGTGGCCCCGCCCTTGGCGGTCTCGACCACGGCGCGGACCATGCTCGCCGGAATGGCGAAGCCGATGCCGTGGCTGCCGCCCGATTGCGAATAGATCGCGGTGTTGATTCCGACGAGGTGGCCCCGGAGATCCACCAGCGCGCCGCCGGAATTGCCCGGATTGATCGCGGCGTCGGTCTGGATGAAGAACTGGTAGTCCGACGAGCCGACCTGGGTGCGGGCGAGCGCCGAGACGATGCCCTGCGTCACCGTCTGGCCGACGCCGAACGGGTTACCGATCGCCATCACGAAGTCGCCGACTTCCAGCGCTTCGGAATCGCCAAACGGCATCGGCACGAGGCCCCCGGTCGGGCTCTTGATCTTCACCACCGCCAGATCGGTGCGCGGATCGCGCAGCACGATGGTCGCCTCGAACTCGCGCCGGTCGGCCAAGGAGACCCGGACCTCGTTCATGTTTTCGATGACGTGGTTGTTGGTAATGATGAGGCCGGATTCGTCGACGATGACGCCCGAGCCGAGGGATTTCTGTGCCCGTTCTCCAGGCGCCCCGCCCCGGCCACGGCCGGATCCATCCTCGCCGAAGAAGCGGCGCATGAATTCGTCCATGGCGTTGCGGGTGGTGCCCCGCGCATCGACATGGGAGGCGTAGACATTCACCACCGATGGGGCGGCCCGCTTCACCACGGGTGCGAACGACAACTGCACCTGGGCCTTGGCGCCCGGCACGACCTTCTCGAGCACGGTCTCCGATGCCCTGTCTGGTGTCTTTTCCGGGGTCTTCGCCATCTGCGCGCAGGCAGGATTCGCGGCGAGCGCCGCTGCCAGGAGCGACACCACCAGGGGGGGCGAAACGATCAGGAAGGGCGAGCGCGGCATCGAGGATTCCCGGGTTTTCAACTACGGCGCCTGCATGCCTCCGATCGCCGTTTGCGTGGCGAGCGGAGGCATCGGGCCGCGAATATCCGGGATATCTAGACGCGTGCGCCGTCCGGCGCGAGGGCCGTCGACCTCTCCGATGCGCGCCGGCTTCAGCGCGGGATCAGAATTCCGGCAAAGCGCCCCGCCCGCCGGGCCAGCGTGTTGAGGCAGGTCAGCGAGGCATCCGCTGCCCGCTGCATCTCGTCGACCTGGAGGCGGACCGCATCGGCCGGCGTCTTCGCGGCGGCGAGCGAGCGCCAATGAGCCAGGGTCGCGGTGCCCTCGTTGCGCAGGAACGCCACCACTGTGCCATTCGTCTGCGAGAGTTCGCTAAGTGCATCGATAGCGGAGGGGCGCCGGAACGGCGGTACCGGCGCGGGCCGCATCGGCACCACCATGGGGATCGGCAGCGCCTCGACAGACGCGACGACGGTCGGTTCAACGTCGTTCGCGACGTGGCTCGGAAGTGTAGCGGCTGTGGGCTCGGGCATGTTCTCAGCCTCCGGGGCAGCCGCTTCGACCATGAGGGGCGCCGGCTCGGAAATCGCGTTCAAGTCCGGCACGGTATCAGGCAAGGCTTCCGCGGCGCCGTCGTCCTGCGAAAGCAGCACCTCGGTCGAGACGGTCTCGAGGAGGCTGTCGTGGACCGAGGCTTCGTGGATCGCGACGGGAAGCGCCGCGTCCGTGTCGGTCGCTGCGGAAGCCGGGGGCGTGGGCGTGGGCGTCACCACTCTGGCCGCTTCCGGATCGCGTTCTGCCCGGGGCTGTCCCGCGGCCGGCACTCTGCGCCGTCTCACCATGGCAATCACCTCATTCTGCCGATCCGGCCAGTCCTGTCGGAGTTGGCCCGATCTTCGAACGCCGGCCTACAGCCGGCGTTGTGGGTGCGATCCGACAGGATGGACACAGGCGCTCGATGACTTCAAGCGCGCGCCGGTTGTCGGACCGCGCGACCGCGGAGCGTTCTCCCGCCCGCTGGTCTCAGTTTCAGGCGTTGGGGCGCAGGGCGCTCTGAGCGACGGCGCCGAGATCCTTGGCCTGGGTCTGGAGGCTGGCGATCTGGGTCTTGAGGAATTCGGCCTGGAGCTCGAAGGCTTCCTTCAGGTCGCGGGTGCGGACGAGCTTCTGGGCGAAGTCGAAGGTGGCGCTCGCATTCTCCTGGACGTTGTCGAGGCTCTTGGCGACGACGGTCTGCATCGAGTCCTGCATCGACTTCGACGACGTCTGCATCTGCTCGGCGGTCTTGATGGCCGAACCGATCAGCGTGCTGACGGCGCTGCGGGCCTGGTCGACGCTCTTCTCGGCGAAAGCGCGCATTTCGGTGGGGATCTCAAAGCTCTGGCCGCTCATGGGAGATTCTCTGTCCACTGTTGCGATGCGCTACGAATCGACGCGCCGGACGACTTTATGTTGCGATGCAACATAAAGGTCAAGGCGAGTGTGGAAGAAAAGTGCAGGCGTGCCCTAGGAAAGTGCATAGCCGTCCCTTGACGCACCGGGGATGCACCCTCAGGCAGCAGCAATGCCGGTGGTGCTGCTTAGCGATCGTGCGGTTAGGATGTCGTCATAGACTTGGATCAGCGCCTGGGCATGCGCCGATTCCGTCATCGGAGCCGCCCAATAGCGGGCGTGGGCGGCAAGGCCGAGGCTGCGGGCGCAATCGTCGTCGGCAAGCCGGCGGAAGGCATGTGCGAAAGCGTCGACCTCCGGCGCTACGGCGAAGCCGGTGACGCCGTCCACTACCTTTTCGGCGGCTCCCGCACGGGTCGAGGCGACGACCGGAAGACCGCAGGCCAAGGCCTCGTAGACCGTGAGCGGCCCGGTCTCGAACCAGCGCGACGGGGCGGCGATGGCCCGCGCCCGGGTCCGCAAGGTGCGCCAGACCGCGTCCGGCGCCTGCCATCCGACGACCTCGACATTCGGAAAGGCGCGCAGCTCCGCCTCCAGCGGGCCGGCACCGATGAACAAGGCGGGCAGGCCCGCCGCCGCCGCGGCCTGCGCCACGAGATCGGCGCCCTTCTCCCGCGTAAGCCGGCCGACATACGCGATGGCGTCGCCGCGCGCCGGGTCGGCAGGCACGTCCCGCATCACTCGCACGGGATTGTCGACGCGGTGATGGGTCAGGGCGAGGTCGCCGAGGAGCGCACCCATGCGCGTCCGGCTTGCGTCGCTGACATGGATCACGTCGAAGGCTCGGCCACGCAAGGCCCCACGCAGGGCGGCGGTGCGGCCGACGCGCACGAGCTTGTGCAGCCGGCTCTTGCCGTCGCACGGAGCGACGAGGCAGGCCGCCGAGAGCGGTGCGAGGGTGCAGGGTTCGTCCTGATCGAAGCGGTAATAGACCCCGTTCGGGCAGGCGAGGAAGTAGTCGTGCAGCGTCGCGACCACCGGGACACCCTGCTTGAACAGCGTGCCGAAGACGCTCGGCGACAGGCTGCGCGTCCATTGGTGGAGATGGACGAGGTCGGGGGGCGTCGGCAGCCGGGCGAGAGCGGCGCCCAGGCGTCGGGCGGCGTCGGCGTTCCAGATGCCGGCAAAAGCCGCGCGGTGCGCAGGTCGACTCCAGATGTCGGCATTGCCGAGGCAGACTCGCGTGATCCGGGGATGGTCGAGGAGCGGATCCACCGGTCCATCGATGGCCTGAATGTAGGTGACGTCGATTCCGGCATTCGCGAGACCCCGCGCGGATTCCACCGCGACCTTCTCCGCCCCCCCGCTCGCCACCGCGAATTCGGCCAATACGACGATATGCATGGAGCCCGGCCCTTCCGGCGGTCGTATCGGCCCCGAGGTTTACCGGAGATCAACGCAACGACCGGTAAAGATCGAGGCCACGCCGCGACCGGGACCGATTCGCCATGCATGTCGTCCTCGTCGTCGACCATGCCTTCGTCAACGGAGGCCAGGCCAAGGTGGCCCTCGATGCCGGGCTCGGTTTTGCCGCCCGCGGCCACAGGGTCACGGTCTTCGCAGCCGTCGGACCGGCCGATCCGCGCCTGGAGGCCGCCGGCATCCGCGTGGTCTGCCTCGGGCAGGACGATATCGCCAGCACCACCAACAAGTTCGCCTTCGCCGCCCAGGCGATCTGGAACCGCACCGCCGCCCGCCGTCTCGCTGCCGAACTGAGTGGTCTGGACCCGCGCGACACGGTGGTGCACGTCCACGCCTTCGCCAAGGCGCTGTCGCCCTCCATCGGCGTCAGCCTGCGGGCCTCGGGGCTACCCCTGCTCTACACCATGCACGAGTTCTTCCTCGTCTGTCCGAATGGCGGTTTTTACGAATATCCGGCGGCCAAGATCTGCCACCGCACGCCGATGTCCCTGGATTGCCTGACGACGAATTGCGACGCGCGCAGCTATCCCCGCAAGCTGCTGCGCGTGGTGCGCCATGCCGCCCTCGACCATGTCGCCGGGATGCGAGAGTTGTTTCCGCACGTGGTGACGATCAGCGCGTTGCAGGAAAAGGTCGTCGCCGCTCACCTGCCCGCCGCCACCACCTTCCACCGGGTCGACAATCCCATTTCGGTGGCCAAGGCACCGCCCCGACAGGGTCTCCCGGGCGATTTCCTCTTCGTCGGCCGCATCTCCACCGAGAAGGGCGCGCCGGTCTTCGCCGAAGCGGCGCGGCGGGCCGGCGTGCGGCCGGTCTTCGTCGGCGACGGGCCGAGTGCCGCCGAACTCGCCGCGCGCTATCCGGAGGCGGTGATGCTCGGGTGGAAGGACGAGGCCGGGGTGCAGGCGCTGATGCGGCAGGCCCGCGCCCTCGTGTTCCCCAGCGTCTGGTACGAAGGCCAGCCGCTCACGGTCTACGAAGCGCTGGCCTGCGGCGCCCCGGTGATCGTCAGCGACGCCTGTGCGGGCCGCGAGGCGGTGGAGGACGGCGAGACCGGTTTCTGGTTCCGCTCCGGCGATGCGGATGCGCTCGCGGCCCATCTCGTCCGGATGACGGACGACGACCTCGCCGCGCGGATGGGCCGGACGGCCTATGACCGCTACTGGTCGGCCCCCTTGAGCCTCGACAGTCACCTCGACCGCATCGGCCAGGTCTACGAACAGGTGCTGCGCGAGACGGCCCTCAGCGCCGCCAAGCGGCGCCGGACAGGCCCGGTACCGGCGGTCCCCGCCCTGTCCTGAACGGCCTTCCGAGGGATCGGCCGTGATCGCGCTGCGTTGGTCGTCATCGGCGCCGGATGACGGCGCCCCATGCGGCCATGGAGCCAGACGATGAGCGAGCAGTCCGAGAAGCCCGAGACCGATCCGAAGCCGGGCCTTCGACAGGACGGCGTGACGCCGTCCGACAAGAACTGGCCCGAGAACAGCCAGGCCGAACTCGATGAACGCCTCGACGAGGCCCTGGAAGAGACCTTTCCGTCGAGCGACCCGGTTTCGGTGAAGATCACAAAGTAAGGGCGGCTTTTCAACGAGAAACGCCGGGGCGGCGACGCCCCGGCGTTTTGTATTTGAGTGCCGGTCAGGCGGTTTCGAGCAGGCGGCGGGCGATGACCTGCGCCTGGATCTCTGCCGCTCCCTCGAAGATCGACAGGATGCGGGCGTCGCACAGCACACGGCTGACCGCGTATTCCAGCGCGAAGCCGTTGCCGCCATGGATCTGCAGGGCGTTGTCGGCCGCGGCCCAGGCGACGCGGGCGCCGAGCAGTTTGGCCATACCGGCCTCGAGATCGCAGCGCTTGCCTTCGTCCTTCTCACGGGCCGAGAAGTAGGTCAGCTGCCGGGCGATGTTGATCTCCACTGCCATCATGGCGATCTTGTCGGCGACGCGGGGGAAGTTGATCAGCGCCTTGCCGAATTGCACCCGGTCCTCGGCGTAGCGGAGACCGAGGTCGAGGGCGTTCTGCGCCACGCCGATGGCCCGGGCCGCAGTCTGGATGCGGGCCGATTCGAAGGTCTGCATCAGCTGGGCGAAGCCCTTGCCCTCAACTTCGCCGAGCAGGTTGGCGGCCGGCACCTCGAACCCGTCGAAGGCGAGCTCGTATTCCTTCATGCCGCGATAGCCGAGCACGTGGATCTCGCCGCCCGACAGGCCGGCCACGGGGAACGGGTCCTCATCGGTGCCGCGCGGCTTCTCGGCGATGAGGAGCGAGAGGCCCCGATGCCCCTTCTCCTCCGGCTTGGTGCGCACGAGGCAGGTCATGATGTCGGCGCGGACCGGATGAGTGATCCAGGTCTTGTTGCCCGTAATCTTCCAGACATCCCCGTCCCTGACCGCCTTCGTGCGCAAGGAGGCGAGATCCGAGCCGGTATTCGGCTCGGTGAACACGGCGGTGGGCAGCGTATCGCCGGAGGCGATGCCGGGCAGGAAGCGGTGCTTCTGCTCCTCGGTGCCGCCGCACAGGATCAGCTCGGCGGCGATCTCTGAGCGAGTGCCCAGCGAGCCGACACCGATATAGGCGCGCGACAACTCCTCCGAGACCACGCACATGGAGATCTTGGGCAGGCCCATGCCGCCGTATTCCTCCGGGATGGTGAGCCCGAAGACGCCGAGCTCGGCCATCTTCGTGACGATCTCCATCGGGATGTAAGCGTTCTGGGTGTGCCACTCGTGGGCGTGCGGCACGACTTCGGCGAGGCCGAAGCGGCGCATCTCGGAGCGGATCGCCTCCATGTCCTCGTCGAGGCCGGACTTGCCGATGGTGGCCGAGCCGCCATTGTCGCGGATGCGCGCCACCAAAGCCGCGCGGTTCTCGGCGGTGTTGCCCTCGGCGATCAGGGTTTCGACCGCATCGGTCCGGAACTTCGCCACTTCGCGGGCGGAGAGACCGAGCGAGCCGGTGGGACGCACGATCTCGCCCTGGCTCATCGGAATGCCCGAGAACATCTGGTCGAGGTATTCGCCGATGCCGATCTTCACCAGCAGCGCCTCGGTCTCGCCGAACTCGCCGGTCTCGGTGAGCCGGGTTGCATAGGCACCGAGTTCGCGCACGCCCTCGGCGTAGGTGGCGATCCAGGCGAGGCCGTGGGTCGCGTGCTGCTCGGCTTCCATCTTCTCGGCGGAGATCTTCCCCTCTTCGGAGAGAATCGTGGTGCGGACCCGGCGGGTCGCCTCGGCGACGAGACCCTTGGCTGCCTCGGCCGCCTCACGAGCGAGGGTGAGGAGATCCTGCGGTTCGACCGATACGGCGGGGGAAGCGGACATGAGGCGCTCTTTCCAAAAACGAATGGCTCTGCTGGCGCCTATTATAGGCAGGTTTGCCGGCGCTGTAGAGGCGTCTCGCCGCAGCGCGGCACTCTCCCGCCTGCATTCATTATTACCGGGCCAAGAAAAGCTGCTTTCCCTTCGAAGATCTCGCAGGGACGAATTTTATTCAGGACCGCATCAAAGAAAAATATCAACCTCGGCTGGCGACGGCGACCCCCGCCGCGGCCAACGCCATGCCGGCGAGCTGGATCGGCGCCAGCGCCTCGCCGAACAAGGCGTAGGCCATCAGTGCCGAGACCGGCGGCACCAGGAAGAACAGCGAGGCGACGCCCGCCACCGCGCCGCGCCGGATCAGGACGAGGAGTAGCAGGATCCCCGCCACCGAATTGACCAGGACCGACCAGCCGAGTCCGAGCCAGGCGGGGACCGTCGCGTCGAAGCGTCCGCTTCCGAACAGCAGCGCCACCGGGATCGCCAAGGCCGCGGCGCCGAGGAACTGGATCGTGGCGTTGGAGAGCAGGTCGGCCTGGGCCGAGCGGCTCTTCTGCCAGAGCGTGCCGCTGGTCATCGCCACCATGGCGCCGAGGCAGGCGGCGAGCGCGACCGGGGGAATGCCGGAGGCATCGGTGGCGCCGACTTTCGGTGCCAGCACCAGGATCGCGCCCGCAAAGCCAATCAGGATGCCGAGCCAGCGCCGCGGGCTCACCCGTTCGCCGAGCACCGGGCGTGCCAGCATGGCGGTCAGCAGCGGCTGCAGGCTACCGACGAGGGCGGCGATGCCGGCGGGCAGCCCATGCTGGACCGACCAGAACACGCCGATGACGTAGACCCCCTGCATCAGGATTCCGGCGATGAGCGCGTCGGCCCAGCCGGCGCGGGTGCGCGGCCAGCGTGCGCCCAGGGCGAAGGCGATGCCGGCCAGCACCAGCGCCACGCCGACGACCCGGATTGCGACGAAGGTCAGGGCCTCGGCGTGGGGCGCCATGAAGCGCGCGGCCACGAACCCGGTCGCCCAGATCAGGACGAAGACGGCGGGAATGACGGTGCGGCCGGGGGATGCGTCGCTGGACATGACGGTGGCGCAGGCACCACACCGAGGCGCCGAACACAACCCGCCTCGACGGAACCGGCCCATGCAGGCGCCCTCCGGCACCGTTGCCCGTTGCACCTTCCCGTCGCCTCGCGTTTAGAAGGCATCCGATTCGGAGATTTCGAGGACAACCCCGCAAACCGTGAGCCGCCTCAGCAAGCCATTCGAGATCGCGAGTGTCGCCGCGCAACGCTTCGTCGCGCATGACGGCTGGGCCATCGCCAGCCACATCGCGTTGTCGATCCTCACCGCCTTGTTTCCGTTCCTGATCCTCCTCGCCGCCCTGGCCGGCCTGTTCGGCACGAAATCTCTCGCCGACGAGGCCGGTGTGCTGATCTTCGACGCCTGGCCGCGGGAGGTCGCCAAGCCCATCGTCGGCGAGATGCACCGGGTGCTCACCGAGCAGCGCGGCGGCGTACTCACCATCGGTGCGGTGCTGGCGTTGTATTTCTCGTCGTCGGGGGTCGAGAGTCTCAGGGTCGGGCTCAACCGCGCCTACGGCTTGCGCGAGGGACGGCCGTGGTGGCTCACGCGCCTCGAATCCATCGCCTATGTGGTCTGCGGCGCCTTCGCGATGCTGGCTTTCGCCCTGCTCGTCGTGCTCGGGCCTTTGATCTGGCGCAACGTGATTAACGTGGCGCCGGGGCTTGAGCCCCTGAGCCTCACTGTCGCCATCGGGCGCATCGCGATCACCGCGTTCCTGCTGATCGTCGTGCTGGTCATCGCCCACAAGTTCGTCGCCACGGGGCGGCGTTCGTTGCTCGCGGTGATCCCCGGCATCGCCGTGACGCTGATGCTGTGGTTCCTCGCCGGCATCGGATTCGGCTACTACCTCGACCGGTTCTCGAACGCCTACGCCTCGACCTATGGCGGCCTCGCCACCGTGATGGTCTTCCTCGTGTTCCTCTACTGGCTCGCGGCGATGTTCCTGTTCGGCGGCGAGATCAATGGCACCGTCATTGCAGCTCGGCGGGTGCGGCTTCAGGCGCGGATGAAGGACAGGCAGGCCAAGGCGCTCGCACGCTGAGTCGCCGCTTCATCTGCGCGCAGGTATCGCGATGACATCTGCGTGTGACTTCGCCGGCCTAGTCTGTCCCGCTGGGGCCGGGCATAGGGCGCGCAGTTGGCGCGGCGGCCGGCCGGGGGAGTTGCGATGCGGATCAGGTTCGGTTGCGAGATGGGCTACGACTTTCCCCATCCGACCCCGCTGATCGCCCGCCTCAATACCTATCCGGTCAAGGGCCTCGCCTCAGTCCCGCCGGACGTTCTGCAGATCGAACCGCCGGTGCCGGTGAAGACGTTTCGCGATGTGTTCGGCAACCGCACCGTCCGGTTCGTCGCCCCCGCCGGCCTCGTTACCCTCAGCGTCCATGCCGAGACTCCCGATGACGGTTCCCTCGATCCGGTGGTGCCCGACGCCATCGAGCATGCGGTCGAAGACCTGCCGGAGGAGGCCCTGCCCTTCCTGGTGGCAAGCCGCTACTGCGAGTCGGATCTCCTCTCGAGCGAGGCCTGGAGCCGGTTCGGAGATCTGGAGCCGGGCTGGGCGCGTGTGCAGGCGGTGTGCGACTTCGTCCACGGCCACATCACGTTCGGTTATGGCTATTCCCATGTCGACCGCACCGCCGCCGACGCGCTGGCGGGCGGGCGTGGCGTGTGCCGCGACTATGCCCATCTGTTCGTGGCGTTCTGCCGGGCGCTCAACATCCCGACCCGCTACTGCACCGGGTATCTCAGCTTCATCGGTGAGCCCGAGCCGCATGCGCCCGGTGATTTCGCCGCCTGGACCGAGGTCTATCTCGGCGGGGCGTGGCACGTGTTCGACCCGCGTAACAATGCGCCGCGCCGGGGCCGCATCCTCGTCGCTCGCGGTCGCGATGCGGCGGACGTGCCGCTGACCCACACGTTCGGCGCGAGCCGGCTGACCAAGTTCCGGGTATGGGCCGAGGATGCGTCTCTGCCGCATCAGGATTAAGCGCTCGGGCAAACCCTCCCCACAGGGGGAGGGTCAGGGGTTCATCACGCCGCGAGTTGGAGCTCGACCGGCTTTTCCGCGGCCATGAACTGGGCCCGGGCCAGATCGGCGAAGCGGCCGTTCTGAGCGACGAGGGTGTCGAAGGTGCCCGATTCCACGATCCGGCCTTCGTGGAAGACGAGGATGCGATCGGCGTTGCGGATCGTCGCGAGGCGGTGGGCGATGACGAAGGTGGTCCGGCCCTCCATCACAGCTTCCAGGGCGCCTTGGAGCTTGCGCTCGGTGGTGGCGTCGAGAGCGGACGTCGCCTCGTCGAGGATCAGCACCGGCGGATTCTTGAGCAGCGCCCGGGCAATGGAGAGGCGCTGACGTTCGCCCCCCGAGAGCGAGCGGCCGCGCTCGCCGATCACGGTGTCGAGGCCGTCGGACTGGCGGGCCATGAACTCGCTCGCCTGGGCACGCTCCAGCGCATCGAGCATCTCGGCATCGGTGGCGTCCGGCCGGCCGACGAGGAGGTTCTCGCGGATCGAGCGGGCGAACAGCATCGGCTCTTGGAAGACCACGCCGATGTTGTGGCGCAAGCTGGCGAGGCCGATGTCGCGGATATCGGTCCCGTCGATGCGAATGCTGCCATGGTCGGGATCAAAGGCGCGGTGGAGCAGGCCGAGGGTGGTCGACTTGCCGGACCCGGTGGTGCCGACCAGCGCGATGGTCTCGCCGGTCTGGGCCGTGAACGAGACGTCCTCCACCGCCTTGCGGCGCGCCGTGTAGGAGAAGCCGACGCCCTCGAACGAGACCTCGCCCTCGAAGCGCGCGACCTGAAGCGCGCCCGGACGGTCGTGCACCGCCGGCGTGGTATCGAGGATCTCGAAGAACTCGGCGATCTTGGGCATCTGCTGGAAAAGGCCGTTGATGCAGGTGGCGACCTGATCGAGGCGCGAGACCAGCATGGTGGCGAGGCTCATGAAGGCCACGACCTCGCCGACGCTGGCCTGGCCGTGCTGATGCAGCACGATGCCGGTGACGAAGATCGCCGTCATGGTGAGGGTCGCCGAAGCGCGGGTGGCGACGTTGGCGAGTGCCCACCAGGACAGGACCGGGATCTGTGCAGCGAGCAGGTTGCGGATGATGCCGTGCATCGCCTCCTTCTCCGCCTTGGCGCGGGTGAAGGACTGGATGACCGCGACGTTGCCCAGCGCATCCGAGGCGTGCTCGGCGAGGCCCGACTGATAGGCCTCGACCTTGCCCTGGAGCGCTTCGGTGTGGCGCATCACGAAGGTGGTCAGTGCAGTGAACAGGAGCACGAGGACGACCAGGATCGAACCGAGCTGCCAATTCACCAGCAGGGTCAGCGGCAGGAGCACGATCAGCGAGACGAAAGCGACGAAATGGTCGCGGAAGAAGCCGAGCCAGAGCCAGAACATGCCGTTCGAGCCTTCCAGCATCGCCTTGAGCACGCGGCCGGAATGATTCGAGGAGTGGAAGGCGAGCGGCAGCTCGAGGACGTGCTCGAAATAGTTCGCCATCGCCGTCAGACGGTTGCGGTGGGCGAGCCGGTCGGCATGCAGCGCGATGGTGACCCCGGCCGCAATGGTGAACAGGCCGAAGGCGACCCAAGCACCGATGAGCGGGGCCAGCGTCGAGAACGCATTCGACTTGGCGGTGAGGTGGGTCAGCTGGTCGATGATGCGGCCCATGAGCAGCGGCTCGGCAAAAGCCGCAACCGCGAGGGCGACGTTGGCGGCGGCCAAAAGCGCTGCGAGGCGCCGGTCGGCTCCCAGAAGGCCCATGACCCGCGCATAGAGACGAATCAACGACATGATAGCGTTTGCTCCGATGCCAACCTTGGCGGGGCCCGCGTAAACCCGGGCCTTCGCTTCGAACACGTTACCGACAATCCCTGTCCGCGCTGATGCGAGGACCGCCAACCCCTTGGTCTACAGGGTCTCTTGGCGTTGGCTGGCTTATGTCAGGACCTGCCTGAACGGCGCATGACACGATTCCTTGTCGGCGCGCGAGCAATTTTACGGTTCGTTCAGCTTGATTTCCTATGACCGTTGCAGGGCTCCGCTCGGCGATGCCTCCTGGGCAGCATCATGGATATCGCTACCGCTCTCGGTCTGGTCTCGGGCTTCGGCGTCGTCTTTTCGCTGATCATGCTCGATGGCGGCCATTTCGGCGAATATTTCAGCGATCACGCCATCGTCGTGGTGTTCGGCGGCGCCACCGCCGCGACGATGATCCGGTTTCCGTTCTCGGTGATGATGCATGGCCTGCCGATGGGCCTGCGCTATTGCTTCACCATGCGCTCGATCAAGCCGCGCGAACTCATCGAGGAGATCACCAAGATCGCCGACGTGGTGCGCAAGTCCGGGCCGATGGCCCTGGAAAGCATGGAGATCTCCGATCCCTTCCTGGCCCAGGGCGCGCGCTACATCGCCGACGGCTACGACCGGGACTTCATCCGCGACACGATGGAGCGCGACCGGGACAACTTCCTCATGCATCTCGACGAGGGCTCGAAGATCTACCGGGCGTTCGGTGACTGCGCGCCGGCATGGGGCATGATCGGCACCATCCTCGGCATGGTCTCGATGTTCGCCAACATGTCCGATCCCTCGAAGCTCGGCCCGGCCATGGCCACCGCCCTTCTGGCGACCCTCTACGGCGCGGTCATCGCCAATCTCGTCACCCTGCCGCTGGCCGACAAGCTCCACGTGAAGGTGGAGGAAGAGGACGTGTCCCGCTCGCTGATCATCGACGGCATCCTCCTCATCCGCGACGCGAAATCCTCCTCGCTGGTCCGCGAGATGCTGATCGCCTACCTGCCGCACAATCACCGCGAGGATCTCGCGGCCGAAGCGGCCTGACGGAGTATGGCCAAGAAGAAGCGCGGCGGAGCCCATGGCGGCCATGGCTGGTTCGTCACCTTCGCCGATCTGATGGCGCTGCTGATGAGCTTCTTCGTCATGGTCGCCGCCTACTCGACGCAGGACCAGAAGAAGCTCCAGATCGTCGCTGGTTCGATGCGCGACGCCTTCGGCACCAGCAAGGAGTCGAAATTCGCCGGCATCATCGAGAAGGACGGCCTGCCGAGCGCCGACCGGGTCAAGTACCTGCGCGACATCCCGCCGGAGGAGGCCACCGATCACACCACGCCGCCGACCGTCCAGGGCGTCGTCGAGGACGGCCTGCCGGACAAGGGCTATCCGGAAGGCTCGGGACTCGCGGCGGCGAGCCTGCGGCAGGCGATGCAGGACATGCCCGAGATCGCGGAATTGTCGAAGAACATCATCGTCGCCCCGAGTCTGCGCGGCGTCGATCTCTCCCTGGTCGATCAGGATGGGGTCTCGATGTTCCCGGACGGATCGAGCCGGCCGAACGATCGCACGCGGCGTCTGCTCGAACGCCTGGCTCCAACCATCCGCAAGATGGCGAGCCGCATCGCCATCACCGGCTACACCGCCAGCGAGCGGCCCGGCCGGCGCCCCGCAGCTCCGCCCTGGGAGATCTCGGCCAACCGGGCGATCAGCGTTCGCGACATCCTGGCTGGCAGCGGCGTGCCGGATGACCGCTTCGCCTCCGTCACCGGCAAGGCCGACACCGAGCCGATGTTTCCCGACAACCCGTATCTGCCGGCCAATCGCCGGGTGACGGTAACGCTGCTCAACGAAACCGGCCCGACGCCGCGGATGAAGGCGTTCCCGTGAGAAGGCTCGCCTACTTCGCGACGAGCAGCGCCCAGTAGACCTTGTATTTCGAGCCCGGAGCGTAGGCGGTGGCGATGCCCATGCGGGTGGCGCTCGGAGCCAACATCGTGGCGTTGTGGGACGGGCTGTCACGCCAGCCGGAGAACGCCTCGGCCAGGGTATGGTATCCCGCCGAGAGATTGGCCTCCGCCGGGGCATAGCCGAGGCGCTCCACGGCGCTCTTCACCGTCTGCGCCCGGCTCGGGCGATCGGCGGCCGCCATAGCGACAGCCTCGGCCTCGGCGAGCTTCTGCAACGCGGGGTCGATCTGGAGCGGCCCCTGCCCGGTGCGGGCGCGGTAGGCCGAGATCATGTCGCGAGCGGTGGCGACATCGAGATGGGCGTCCGCCGCCGTCATCGGCTGGTACAGGCTCGGGAGGCCGGTTGCCGCGGGCAGTTGCGTAGCGCAGCCCGACAGCGATCCTGCCGCCAGAAGGGCGAGGCCGGAGCCCAATCCGCGTATCGTCACCGTCGCCTGCCTCACCCGATCGTACCTCATGGTCGCGCGCACCGGCCCGAAGAGCCAGGGCCGACGTTCAAAAAAAGTATTCGAAATCAATCAGTTCTCGCTGCCCGCCCGTCGGCGTAAAGCCTCCGGCGGGACCGATGCATGCACCGGCTCGGCGTCGTCCGGTGCCGGCTGCGCGGATCGCGTATCCGGGTTCCGGCCCTGCGTCGAGAACGTTTGCGCGATCTGGCCGATCGCGTCCTGGAACGGCTCGAACCCCTGCACGGTGACGATGCTGGAGCCCGGACCCAATGCCGGGATCATTCCGGCTTCGGACAAGGTCTTGAACACGGCAAAGTTGAGATCGTTCTGGACCTTCAGGCTCAGGCTCACGTCCAGAATCATGGCGATCAGTTCGAATTCCAGGAAGGGATCGCCGATCTTGCGGAAGACCACCCGCGGTGCGGGCTCCTTGAGCACGTCCGGCTGAGCGCTGGCGCAGCCGATCAGCAGCTCGGCGGCACGAACCGGATCCTGATTGCGCAGTACGTTGACGGTGATGCTGACCCGTCCGGTGCGATCACCGCGCACGCGGTTCTTCACGATGCCGGAGATAAGGTTCGAGTTCGGCACGATCACTGCCGACCGGTCGAAGGTCTGGATCTCGGTGGAGCGTACCGAGATGCGCTTCACGATACCCTCGCTGTCGCCGATCAGCACCTGATCGCCCACCCGGATCGGGCGCTCCCACAGCAGGAGCAGTCCCGAGACGAAGTTGTTGACGATGGATTGGAGACCGAAACCGATACCGACCGAGAGCGCACCGGCGACGATGGTGAGCTTTTCGAGGCTCAAGCCCAGATACGAGAACGCCAGCGCCAGGGTGAGCAGGAAACCGCAATAGCCCGCGATGGTCGAGATCGAGTTGCGCAGGCCCGCGTCGAGGTCGGTGGCCGGCAGGTAGGTGTTCTCGAGCCAGCGCTGGATCGCCTTCGTGATCGCGATGCCGAGCATCAGCATGCCGATGGCGAGCGCGATGGTGGAGAGCGAGATGGTGACATCGCCGACCTTGAACCCGAAGAACGCACTGCGCACCGAGGTGAACACGTCTGTCGAGTCGAGGCCCCAGGGCGCCAGCGCCAGGAGAGCGGCGACGAGGATCAGCACCACCCGTGCGAGCCCCGTGGACAGCACGGCGATCTGGTTGAGCGAGCGCTTGCGCAGGCCGGTATTGGCCTGGAGCGCGGTGGCGATCTTGGTGTCGTCGCGCAATGTCCCGCCGATGAAGGTATCGGCGCTGGAGATCAGCAGGAACAGCAGCACGAACAGGCTCGCGGTCCAGACGAGCTGGTCGATGAGGAACGCGGCGAACGCGACGTAGCCGATGACGGCCTCGACGCCGATCACGCCCACGGCCGCCCAGCCGAGCAGGCGTGCGGGACCGCCGATGCCGGTGGTCGCCTCCGGCGCGACGTAGGGGCCGAAGCACGCCTCCTCCTTCTCCGCCGTATCGGCGAAGCGGTGCAGGCCGATGGCCAGGATCAGCACCATGGCGAGCGCGCCGATACCGCGGGTGGCGATGGAGATCGGCAAGGCGGCCGAAATACCGGAATTCAGCGCCTCGATGGATTTCACCACGGTGATGACGATGGCGATACCCACCGCCAGCGTCGTGATGCGGGAGGACGCCGCATCGGTCATGGTCGTCGTGCGCCACGCCGGCTGGTCCGGGGAGAGCAGCGCATCGGCGAGCGCCTCCACGAACGCGATGAAAGCGAGCCCGAGCAGGATCGCGCCGGCGACCGGAAGCAGACGCAGCGGCAACAGGTCGGTGGCGTCGAGCGCGTAATAGACCGCATAGCTGCCCGCGACCGCCGGCACCGTCCCGACGAGGAAGACCCGCCAGGCCGCCAGAAGCTTCCTGTGCTGCGAGGGAGCCTTGGTCGTATCGTCCCGGCGTCCGAACCGTGGGGCGATGTTGCGGCGGCCGAAATACAGCGCGATCGAGATGCCGAAGGCGATGCCGAGGAGCAGCAGATTGCCCAGCGTGCCGTTGCGCGAGAACAGCGACGCCGTGTCCGACACCGCATTCTGGATCGCGCGCATGTCGCGCGGCAGGTCCGCCGCGATCCGCAGCCACAAGTCGGGGCTGACGAGGGCCGTCGAGCGCTCGAACAGGCCGCGGGTGAAGGCCGCCCGACGACGGTTCGTGACCTGATCGACGATCTGGTCGCTCTGGACGAGGAGCGAACGGGCGAGGCGCTGGGTCTCGTCGATTTCGGCGACCGCGTGCTCGCGCTCGGTGCGTTCACGGGCGACGTCCTCGCCCTCGTCGCCCTCCTTGGGCTTGGGGCCGAGTTGGGTGAGGCGCTCGCGGGCGGCCTCCAGACGCGGCGTGGTCAGGTCGATGACCTGACGGATGTGATCGGCGATGGTGTCGAGCCCATCTCGGGCCCGGACCAGATCGTCGGCACTGACGTTGGGGCCGGTGATCAGTTTCTCGCGCTGGTCGAGCTCGACCTTGGCCGCATCGAGGCGGTCGCGGATGGTCTTGATCTCGTCGGACACCACCGGCTTGGGAGCGGCGGGCTTTGGCGCGGCGGCCGGTGCGGGTGCCGCCGCCGGGGCGGGCGCAGGGGCTGGTTTGGCGGTCGTGGCCGGTGGCGCGGGAGCCGGCGTGGCTCCCTGCCCGAGGGCTGTCACCGGGGCGAGGACGACCACGCCGAGCCAGGCGGCGGCCAGGATCGCGCGTCTCGCGCCGATCGCGAGCCGCGCCTTGCCCGAGCACGCCCTGCCTCTGGAGAAGTCCAAGCCCATGTCCATCCCTTCGCACTGGCGTCCCGGCACCGGGACGCGCGGTCCGTGCAAGCCCATCACCCGGCAATGGGGCGAAAGGTTGCCGATGGGGCCCGGATCGCCGGCGCGGGTCGCTTTCATCGCCGCATCGGCTCCACTTGTGGGCCGCGACGTCGCGCCGGACGATGTGAGCTTCACAAGCCTGTCACGCTGATATTAGACTAAGCCCCGATGGACTTGGCCTTTTCGTATCTGTGCGAGGAGGTGGCGACGACCATCGCGCTCGATGAGCGTCGCCACGAACCGGGCGTTCCCGCCCGATGCGACCGCCGTTGGCAAACGCCCACGTCGCGTCGGTCCATCGATGCCGGGCCCGGCCCTTGCGCGGTTCGCACCGTCCCGCCCCGCCGAATCCCGTCTGCCTATGCCCTGCCCCGTGGTGCGCGCTGCGCAGACCGCCGGCCCGGGATGCGAAGATTTCTGATCTTTCACCAAACCGGGACAGCGCGCAGGCTCGGCTTCGCGCGTTGTCCCACTGTCGACCCGTCGAGAGGGTAGCGCTGATGCTGGATCTCCAAACGCTCGTCCTGAACGCGGATTACAGGCCGCTGTCGTACAATCCGCTTTCGCTGTGGTCCTGGAAGGACGCCTTCACCGCGCTGTTTCTCGACCGTGTGACCCTGGTGGCGAGTTACGACGTCGAGGCACGGTCGCCGTCGCGCTCCCTGCGGGTACCGAGTGTGGTCGCGCTGAAGAGCTACGTGACGTTGGCGCGCAGCCCCGCCTTCACGCGCTACAACATCTACCTGCGCGACACCTTCTCCTGCCAGTATTGCGGCCTTCGCCTGCCCTCGGGCGGCTTGACCTTCGACCACGTGGTGCCGCGTTCGCGCGGCGGCCTGTCGAGCTGGGAGAACGTGGTCGCGGCGTGTTCGCCGTGTAATCTGCGCAAGGCCAACCGCACACCGGCGGAAGCGGAGATGCCGCTGCTGCACGAGCCGCACCGCCCGACCCGGCACGAATTGCACCGCCGCCAGCCGGAATTCGACCACCGGCAGTACCACCACACCTGGGTCGATTATCTCTACTGGGACACCGAGCTCGAAAACTGAGCGGGTCGACTCAGAATTGGGACAAGCGCGGCGGCGGCACGTTGTACAGCGGGACGTTGAGCGAGCGCGGCAGGGTCGCGACGGGAGCGACGTGTTCGCGCGGCCGGAACGTCGGATCGCGATAGGCGACTTCCGGCGGGAGGACGCCGCGATGCCGAGGCGCATCGAGATTGCCGTAATCAGCGGCCTGAGCGGCACCGGCGGACAGCGCCAGGGCGCTGCCGAGGAGGGCGAAGCGAAGCATGGTTCGGACAATCCTGGAAACGGCGGGGGAATGACCGCCCCCAGCCCCCAACGTTAGCCCCGGACCTGCGACCAGGGCCTTAACGCGCCTCAGAACTTCACCGCCGCGCCGGCGCGCACGGTGTTGAGGTTCACCTTGTGTCCGTCGAAATCGTTGAACAGCACGTACTGATATTCGCCGCGCAGGATGATGTTTTGCGTGAGTGCGAATTCCAGGCCAGCACCGAGTGCCACACCGGCGACCACTTTCGTGGAGGTCCGGTTCACAAATCGTGGTGTGGCCACGGTGCTATTTGCGGGATTTGTTTGATTGAAATTCGCGTAACCGAAATTGTTGACGTAAGCTTGGGCCCCCGGGGTCGATGTCGTTGTTGTCGAAACACCACCCGTAACGGTCGTTGTAGCGCTAGTGGTACCCGCCGCCACGTTCGCCTTATATTGTGCTTGATCGTACCCATAGTTGCTGATGGCGACGCTGTCGGTTACTTGAGCCCGGCCAATGGCAACACCCCCAGTCACGAAAGGCAGGAAATTTCCAAAGGCATAGCCGGCGCGCCCACGGACCGTCCCGTACTCCTCGATTTTCGTCGTGGAGATGCCGGACAGAGAGACCGTTTCCAGATAATTGATGGACGTTGTCATGAAACGTGCGATCCTGTCGGTCGACACGCCTGTTTTTTCGAAATGGGTATAATCAGCTTCGATACCAACGACGGCATCTTCGAACTGATAATTGAATCCGGCATATGCGCCAAAGCTGGTGCCATCGACGCGTTTCGATAACGGGTTCAGCAGTGATGATGCATTGAGCTGCGATTCGGCCGTCGTGGAAATGAGTGCCGATGCGACGAGCGGCTGGAAGACATTCTTGAAGCCGAGCGCCGCCGACGTATAGCCGCCGTGACCACCGACATACACACCGTTCCAATCGATGATCGGTGCTTCGGGCTCGTAGTCCGGGCCGCGCAGAACGCCGTAATCGAGGTCGGCCGCCTGAACCGGAGCGACGATTCCGAGGGTGAATCCGGTCAGAAGCGCAAAGGTGACGGTACGCATCGATGTCGTCCTCAGGGCGGTGGCCCGACTTGATAGTGCTGGTCCTGTGTCGAAGTTGTACTTGGGTAACCTTAACTTTCCGTTGCCCGATGGCACCGTGCCGATCCCATTCGTGGGCATCGCCTCCTACGCGGTTAGGCCGAGCGATGCGGGCGTCCTTGTCCGGAAATCCAATGCGACCCTCCGGAAACGACGACGCCTGCCCCTTTGCGAAAGGGCAGGCGTGACGAAGCGGGCGGATGGCGCAGGCTGGATCGGCGCCGACAGCGAGGCGCTTGTTGATCCTAATACTCGTAGGGGTTGCCGCCGCTGCGGACGAACGGCAGCGTGGGGGCGAGACTCCCAACATCAGCAAAGCTGTAGCGCAGGCCGACCCTGACTTCGTTTGCCGAAATGCTCTTCAGGCGTGTCCCGAAGCCGTAATCGTCGATGCCGGTCTTGGCGGCGCCGAGGTCGACGTAGCGGTAGCTGGCATCGATGCTGAAGCCTGCGCCGATGGCGTAGGACACGCCGCCGGTGAGGGCCCAGGCGAGCGAGGTCAACGCCCGGCTCGGGCGCTGAACCGCGTCGCGGGGGCCGGTACCGGGATTGCCGTCACAGGCGACAACCGTGCAGGTCGTCTGAGTGTAGGCATTGCGGAAACTCTTGTCGGCAAAACCGATGCCGCCGCCGATATAGGGTGTCAGGCCCCACCACGTTCCAAGATCGGCATAGACGTTGATGAGGCCGGTGAGCACGTCGATCTTGCCGGCCTCGACGTTGTAGCCGGTGACGAAGTTCGAGCGGGACGAGTAGGTGCTGAATTCGCTCGGCCCGCGCTGGTCGAGGGTGGCGTCGACGCGCAGCCAGGAATTCAGACGATATCCGACGCCGCCGCCATACCCGGGTTCCTGCCCGAGCCGCAGGTTCATCTGCGGAGGCATACCGGGATCGTTCGGATCGGGCCGCGTCCCGTCCTTCGGCCGGGCGTAATAACTCTCGGTGAAGTCCGCACGCAGGTACCAGCCGCCTCCGATTTCCACCGGAAGCGGCGGCGGCGGCGGCGGCAGAAGGTCCGCAGCTAAAACATCCGTCCCGAACTGCAGGAGATTGGAGGCCGCCAATGCCAGTGCGGCGACGTAGCGCAAATTCGGCATCGACATGCTGCCTCGCGATCTTTCGATAATTCAATGGGATGCACCGGCGCGAGCCGAACCGGCCTGCCCTCTTCCGAATGCGGCATCGCCGAGCGACCGGAGGTCGTTGCGATGGACCGTGTCCGGAACACCATTCGACAGTGACGGGAAAAGCTTAGGATCAGCTTAACCCTAACGATCTCATCGCCTTACCGGACGGTGCTCATTCAACGGAGAAAGGGCGCGGATCCGAATCCGCGCCCTTTCCAGACCTTGACGTATTCGGCTCGGCCGAGGCCGGCCGCGATGAAAGCGTGGCCTCAGTACTTGCGCACCAGCGGGCCGGGCTCCGGGATGTATTCGGCGACGGGTGCCGCCACGACGCCCCCGAGGAGCCAGCGCATACCGATGCGCACGTCGTGCGAGGTCACATCCTTGACCTTGTAGTAGGCGCCACCGCAGCCCGGATCGTTGAAGCACTGGACCGAGCCGGTCTTCACGCTGCCGAGATCCATGTAGCGGTAGCCGAGTTCGAGCTTCAGGTTCGGCGTGACGCTGTAGCCGAGGCCCGCCATCGCCGCCCAGGCGAAGCTCGTGGAGTTCTTGTCACGCGCAACGCCGTATCCGCCCGAGGCACCACCGGCGCCGACGTCGTTGAAGCCGCTCATCTGGTGGAAGGCGCTGCCGGCACCGCCGCCGAGATAGGGCGTGACGCCGAAATAGGTGCCGAGATCGATGTAGCCGTTGGCCATCACCACCACCGACGACAGGTGGCCGTTGTAGATATCGATGCCCTTGTAGGGCTTGCCCTGCGAGTCGACCAGCAACTGCCCATTGGAATAGGTATTGAAGCTGTCGCTGAAGCCGATGCGGCTGCCGCCGCGATATTCACCGGTGATGTCGGCGTGGAAATACGGGCCGAATTGGTAGCCGACACCGCCACCGGCAAAGAACTGATCGCCGATGGAGTTCGAGTCGATCGCATAGCCCGGGGGCAGGACCTGGCCCGGAATGGTGGTGATCACCCTTTCGTAGCTCGCCGCGCCGACGCCGACGTCGCCACGCAGGTACCAGCCTCCGCCGATCTCGATCGGCGGGGGCAGTGGCTCGGGCGGCAGCGGCGGGAGCAGATCAGCAGCAACTGCGAGGCAGGGCGCTCCCACGCTCGCAAGGAGCGTAGCCGAGCGCACCAAAGCGGAAAGCTTGGAGCGGCGCATGGAATTTCCTTCACTCGACCGTGTGCCGGGAGCGTGAAGCGCCGGCTTGGATGACGAGTGCAGTGTCGCCGGCAAGTGTTAAGTCGGGTTTAACGTTAAATCTTATCCTTGCTGAACCGTTGCGATGCCGCGCAGGCACGCCGATCCTTCGCTTCGCGATCAACGATCCCACTTGGAGAAGATCACCGTCCCCATGAAACCCGAAGACGTTCGTGCCCTCGCGCTAATGCTCCCGGAGGTGACGGAGGGCGCGCATAGCGGCCATCCCGACTTCCGCGTCGACGGTCACATCTTTGCGACCCTATGGGTCGAGGAGGAGCGGGTCGTGCTCAAGCTCGCTCCTGCCGATCAGGCCGGTCTGGTGGAGGCGGAGCCGGATCTGTTCACACCGCTCCCTGGCGCATGGGGCCGGCGCGGCTGGACCACCCTCGATCTGTGGGATTCCGACGAGGAGACCCTGCGCAGCGCCCTGCTCTCGGCTTGGCGCCGCGTGGTGCCAGCGGCCTATGACCGGCTCTGACGCCGAGTTTCAGGCGGCGGCCTTAGCCACCGCCTCCACGACCGAATCGACCACGTCCGATACGAGGACGCGATCGTCACCCTCGGCCATGACCCGGATCACCGGTTCGGTGCCGGACGGGCGAATGACGAGGCGGCCGTCATTGCCGAGCCGCGCGCGGGCCTGGGCGATGGCCGTGACCACGGTTTCCTGCTGAAGCGGGTGGCCGGAGCGATAGCGGACGTTTCTGAGGATTTGCGGCAGCGGATCGAAGCAATGGCAGACCTCGCTCACCGGCCTGTCGGAGCGCTTGACCACGCTGAGCACCTGCAAGGCCGCCACCAGCCCGTCGCCGGTGGTGGCGTAATCCGACATGATGATGTGGCCGGATTGCTCGCCGCCGAGATTGTAGCCGTGCTCGCGCATATGCTCGAGTACGTAGCGATCGCCCACCGCTGTCCGCGCCAGGGACAGCCCGAGACCTTCGAGGAAGCGTTCGAGACCAAGATTGGACATGATCGTGGCGACGAGGCCGGGCCGGGTCAGGCGATCGTCGTCCTGCCACGACCGGGCGACCACGGCCATGAGCTGGTCGCCGTCCACCGATTGGCCCTTCTCGTCGACGATCAGCACCCGGTCCGCATCGCCGTCGAGGGCGATACCGATATCGGCGCGCAATTCCCGGACCTTGGCGGCCAGAGCCGCCGGCGCGGTCGAACCGACATCCTGGTTGATGTTGAAGCCGTCGGGCTCGACGCCGATGGCGATGACTTCGGCGCCGAGCTCCCACAGGGTCTCGGGCGCCACGCGATAGGCCGCGCCGTTGGCGCAATCGACGACGATGCGGAGCCCGTCGAGGGTGATGTTGCGCGGTAGCGAGCGTTTGGCGAACTCGATGTAACGGGCATGGACGCTCTCGACGCGCTTGGCGCGACCGAGATCGCGCGAGCCGGCGAGCCGCTTGTGCAACTCGCCGTCGATCAGCGCCTCGATCTCGCGCTCGACATCATCGTTGAGCTTGAACCCGTCCGGGCCGAACAGCTTGATGCCGTTATCCTCGAACGGGTTGTGCGAGGCCGAGATCATCACGCCGATATCGGCGCGCATGGAGCGCGTGAGCATCGCCACCGCCGGGGTCGGCATCGGTCCGAGCTGCAACACGTCCATACCCACCGAGGTGAAGCCGGCGATCAGCGCGGTTTCGATCATGTAGCCCGACAGGCGCGTGTCCTTGCCGATGACGACCCGGTGGCGATGATCGCCGCGTTGGAACACCAGGCCCGCCGCTTGCCCGACCTTCAGGGCGAGTTCGGGCGTAATGATTCCATTGGCGCGGCCGCGGATGCCATCGGTGCCAAAGTACTTGCGCGACATGGTCTTCGCGTCCCGTCTTCTGTTCACAATAAAGGTCAGCTGATCTCGTCACCCGAGACAATCCTGAACACTCGCCGAATCGATAGTCGATTCGGAACGGTGAAGATCAGGTTGCGACGTCGGGGCGACCTCAACTTGGACACGATCGACCGCGCGGTATCGTTAGCGGCCCATTGAAATGCATGAGCCCGCCGATGGCGGGCTCATGTCAATGACGCAATCGGAGGATGGGCGCCGGTGTCACGCCTGGGGCTGGGGCTCCAGGCCACCATCGGTCTCGCGCGGGCGGCCGCGACCAGCGGACGGGACCGACGAGCCGCGGACGGTGTTGGCAGGGCCATCACCGGAATCGCGGATCGGCGGCTTGCCGGCGATCAGGTTCTTGATCTCGTCGCCCGACAGGGTCTCGTATTCAAGCAATCCCTGCGCAAGCGCCTCGAGGTCGTCCTTGTGCTCGCCGAGGATACGGCGGGCTTCCTCGAGACCGGTCTCGACGAGACGGCGAACCTCCGCATCGATCTTCTGCGCGGTGGCTTCCGAGACCGTCTGCTGGCGGCCCATCGACATCCCGAGGAAGACCTCGTCGTTGTTCTCGCCGTACGCGACGGTTCCGAGCTCGGGGGAGAAGCCCCAACGCGTCACCATCATGCGGGCCAGACGCGTGGCCTGCTCGATGTCGGACTGGGCGCCCGAGGTCACCTTGTCGGCGCCGAAGGTCATCTCCTCGGCGATGCGGCCGCCCATCATGATGGCGAGACGCGAGGTCATCTGCTCGAACGACATCGAAAGCTTGTCGCGCTCGGGCAGCTGCATGACCATGCCGAGGGCACGGCCGCGCGGAATGATCGTCGCCTTGTGGACGGGGTCGGTGGCCGGAACGTTGAAGGCGACGATGGCGTGGCCGCCCTCGTGGTAGGCGGTGAGGCGCTTCTCATCCTCGGTCATGACCAGCGTCCGCCGCTCGGCGCCCATCATCACCTTGTCCTTGGCATCCTCGAACTCGTGCATCGTGACGATGCGCTTGCCGCGACGCGCCGCGAGCAGAGCCGATTCGTTGACCAGGTTCATCAAGTCGGCGCCCGAAAAGCCGGGGGTGCCACGCGCGATCACCTTGAGGTCGACATCCGGCGCCAGCGGCACCTTGCGGACGTGAACGCGCAGGATGCGCTCGCGGCCGACGACGTCGGGGTTCGGCACCATGATCTGGCGATCGAACCGGCCCGGACGCAGCAGGGCGGGGTCGAGCACGTCGGGGCGGTTGGTGGCCGCGATGATGATCACGCCCTCGTTCGCCTCGAACCCATCCATCTCCACGAGAAGCTGGTTGAGGGTCTGCTCGCGCTCGTCGTTGCCGCCGCCGAGGCCGGCGCCGCGATGGCGGCCGACGGCGTCGATCTCGTCGATGAAGATGATGCAGGGGGCGTTCTTCTTGGCCTGCTCGAACATGTCGCGCACGCGGCTCGCGCCGACGCCGACGAACATCTCGACGAAGTCGGAGCCCGAGATGGTGAAGAACGGAACGTTGGCCTCACCCGCCACCGCGCGGGCGATCAGGGTCTTACCCGTGCCGGGGGGGCCTACGAGAAGGACACCGCGCGGGATGCGACCGCCGAGGCGCTGGAACTTCTGGGGATCGCGCAGGAACTCGACGATCTCCTGCAGGTCCTCCTTGGCTTCCTCGACGCCGGCTACGTCGTCGAAGCTCACGCGGCCCGATGCCTCGGTGAGGAGCTTCGCCTTGGACTTGCCGAAGCCCATGGCGCGGCCGGCACCGGATTGCATCTGGCGCGACAGGAAGATCCAGGCGCCGATGAACACCAGGATCGGCAACCAGCTGACGAGGAGCTGGATGAACCACGGGGTGTTGTCCGAAGGCGGGCGCGCGGTGATCTGCACGCCCTTGCTCTGGAGCTTGGAGACGAGGCCCGGATCGTTGGGGGCGTAGGAGGTGAAGTTGCCGCCGCCGACATAGGTGCCGCTGACGTCCTGCCCGGAGATCACGACCGTCTGAATCTTGCCGGAATCGGCGTCGTTCAGAAGCTGGCTGTAGGCGATCTCACTGCCACCACCGCGATGACCCGGGTTCTGGAACAGGGTCACGAGGGCGAGCACAAGCAGGAAGATGACGACCCACAAGGCGAAGTTGCGGAAGTTCGGGTTCATCGATCAATCCCTGGAGGCATCCGGGTCCGCAGCGCGATCGGGGCGGATCAGTCCGGACGCTTAAGCGCAATGTAGGCAGCGCGGCTCTCCTTGCCAAGTAAATCGGTCGGCCCTGCGGCAAGGCCGTCGCCGTCCGTCCCCAGGCGAGGGTGAGTCGGGCGTCGGGGCGGTGCCGGGCCGACGCGCAGATCACCGGTCCGAGTCGCCTCGAACAGGAGCCCGGACAGGGTCCGGCGCAGGGGCATGCGCAGGCGCAAGGCCGGGAGGATCGCATCGAGGACGAGATGTTCAAGGCGTTCGAGCCGGACGACGCCCCCTCCCCCCGCCTGTTCGAGCGCCAGCGCCACCACCCGCAGGACGATGGCGTCCGCAACCGCGACGAGACCGGCACCGTCGAGGACGAGTCCGTCGACGGTCTTCGCCTTGTGGACCTCGGCGAGGGTGTTTCGAGCGGCTCGGGCCAGGGCATCGTCGTCTCGGGCGACACGCTCGGAGAGGCGACACAGCCGTGCAGTGCTCAAGCCCTCCCCGGCGAGTTCGGGCATGAGGCGACGCAGGCGGGCGCGGGCGAAACGCGCGTCGTAATTCGATGGGTCGCTCACGAATGCGAGCCCCATCGCCTCGCAATAGGCGACGAGATCGGCCTTCGGGATCGCGAGGAAAGGCCGTGCGAGGTGCACGCCGTCGCCGAGATTGCGCTCGCGCCGCATGCCGGCGAGGCCCGCTGGGCCGCTGCCGGCCAGAAGTCGCATCAGCACCGTCTCGGCTTGATCGTCGCGGGTGTGGCCGGTGAGAATCAACCGGGCGCCATGGTGGCGGGCAAACTCCGCCAGGAGCGTGTAGCGCGCCGCCCGTGCGGCGGCCTGGATGCCGTGAGCCGGCTTCCCGTCTGTCCAGGGCAGGATATGATGGGCAAGGCCGAGGCGTCGCGCCAGGAACCCGACGGATTGGGCTTCGGCGGCGGATTCCGCACGCAGGCCATGGTCGATCGTGGCGACGTGAAGCTGACCCGATCCACCGACCCGCGCGGCCGCCTGCATCAGGGCGGTGGAATCCGGGCCGCCCGAGACCGCGAGGACGATGGCTGCCGGCTCCTCTGAGACGAGGTAGGGCCGGAGGGTCGCCTCGATACGGGCGGTGCTGTCGTCCGCTGGATTCACCCCGTGCAGCGCGCGCGCTTCTGCTCGCGGGCGACGCCCTGCCGGACGCTCTGCCCCGCCGCCGGGAATTTGCGATCGAGTTCGGCGAGCGTCGCACAGGCCTGCTCACGCGCGCCGAGGGCGTTGAGCGACGCACCGAGTTTCAGCATCGCGTCGGGCGCCTGGGGCGAACGGGCGTAGTCGGTGGATACCTTCAGAAATTGCTCGGCGGCTTCGCGATTGCGATTGCGCTGGAGATAGCTCTCTCCGAGCCAGTAGGTCGCCGACGGCACCAGATTGTCGCGCGGGTGCGATTGGATGAACTGGCGCAGCCCCATCTCCGCCTGCTCGTATTGCCGTTGAAGGATATAGGCGTAGGCCGCTTCGTAATCGGCGCGCGCGTCGCCGGTACCGGTGGCCGCGACGCTCGCTGGGCGGCTCGGCGTCGACAAGGCGCCGGTGGTCGGGACACGCGATGGCGGCGTCAGGTCCACCGGGCCGCCGAGGCCGGGCGGCGACAGGCCCGGCTCCTCATCGTCGGCCTCGACCACCGTGGGGGGGACGCTGCGACCGCGCGGCGCCTCGGCAGCCGAGGATGGCGCGATCGAGGGGGTCGTCGTGCCGAGCTGCATCGGCGTACCCGGGCGGCCGGGATTCTGGTCGGGATCGAAGGCATCGCTGCGCTTCTGCGGCTTGGCCGCCCCCGGATTGGTGCCGGAGGGGCCGGACGCCGGGCGGCCGCCCTTGCCTTCCTGCAGGCGGAACTCGACGTCCTCCTGGAACTTCCGCAGTTGCTCCTTGAGCTGGCGGTTCTCGTATTGCAGCGTCTCGATCTGGCCCGCCGTCTGCCGGGACTGGTTCTCCAGCCGGTTCAGACGCACGACGAACTCGGACGCGTCCTGGGCCGTCGCCGGGGCGACGGCGACGAAGGCGATACAGGTTGCGAGAAGCAGACGGGCAAGCATGACGGTTCGGCACCGATGATCGTGTCGGAAGGGCGCACCTGTGACGGTGCGCCGCCCCATAACAGTTGCACCCCACCGCGGCAAAAGTCGGGCCGTCGTCGGTCCTATGAACCGGCGCCGCGATCGAGCACCGTCACCGCACGCCGGTTCTGCGACCAGCACGAAATGTCGTTGCAGACCGCCACCGGGCGTTCCTTGCCGTAGGACACCGTACGGATACGGCCGGCGGCGATGCCGCGCGAGGCGAGGTAGTCCCTCACCGACTGCGCGCGACGCTCGCCCAGCGAGAAGTTGTATTCGCGGGTGCCGCGCTCGTCGGCATGGCCTTCGACAAGGAAGGTGTAGCGCGGATAGCGCTGCAGCCAGGTCGACTGCTTGTCGAGGGTGGCGGTGGCGGTGGCGGTGAGATCGGTGGAATCCGATTCGAAGAACACCCGGTCACCGACGTTCACCACGAAATCCTGGGCACTGCCCGGGGTGTTGGCCCCGGCGCCGAAACCGGAGGCGTCGGCGAGATCCTTGTCGTTGGTGCAGGCGGCGACGCTCAGGGCGGCGCAGAGGGCTGCCGCCAGCGGGAGCACGCGGAAGCGCGCGATCGTGACCATGGTCTGTTCTCCTCGGACGATGCCGACGGCTTCGAGAGCCCGTTCGGGGCGGCGGATGCCCGGTCGGGCGTGTCGGTTGCGCCGTGTCTAGTCCGGCGGGGTTAAGCGAAGGTTCCGTCAACCTTGACGGAGCCTTGCGATCGGCTGATCAAAGATCCGGGATGTGTTAGCGGACACAGAGAATCCATGCCTTCAGCCGAGCCAGGATGTCTTCGGACATTGCGGCACGGCCGCGGCGATCGGGTCGCCCTGACCCGTTACGGCCAAGCTGTTGCGCCCCGGCAACAGGCTGTGTCAGCCCTGGGTTTCCAGGTCCGTGATCGCCCGTATCGCACCGGCGGCCGCCATACGGGCTGCGTGAAGCGGCGCGGCGAGGTCTTCGCCACGCAGGCAGGCCCGTTCGATCTCGAAGCACCGCCGCGACAGATCGGTGAAACCGAGGGAGCCGCTGACCGACAGCAGGGTGTGGGCATCATGCCCGAGGGTGGCGCGATCCGAGGCGGAACCGTTCAGGCGGCTGCCGATCTCGACCTTCAGACGGGACAGAAGGTCCATCAGGTGCGAGCGGCCGAACATGACCTCGAGCTCCGCCAGCGTATCGGAATCGTAGATCGGGTGATCCTCAACGGCCTGCAACGAAACCTCTTCTGAGGACGGACGGTCCGGCATCGTCATGTCCACGGCTGCTTGCAGGGGCTCAAAGTCGATGATCCACACCTCATGTTGATCGGGCTTTAACCATTATCTGACTGATTCATCTCTGCAAAGAGTTGGTGGCACTTATGGCGAACGGACGACAGGTTCTCGTTGTGGAGGACAACTATCTCCTCCTCGAAATGCTCACCACGCTCTGTGAACGAGAGGGTGCGCAGGTCGTCGCGGCATCGAGCGGCGAAGCCGCACTGGCGTTGATCCGCGAAAAGGGCGCCAAGCTCGATTGGCTGCTCACCGACATCAACCTGCCGGGCCTCATCGACGGCTGGACCGTGGCCGATGCCTACCGCACGGTGAATCCGGACCGCCCGGTCATTTACGCTTCGACGGCAGGGCGCATCGATCGCCGCTCGGTGCCGGGCAGCATCTTCCTGCGCAAGCCGTTTCGCATGCACGATGTCGTCGCCATCGCCCGGATGATGATGGGCGCGGCCGCTGTCTCACCACTGCGTGCCGTGGGCTGAGTCGTGTCGATTTATCGCTTGGGATGATCGGATTTCGTCGCGCGATCCGGCGCCCGAATCCCGCGAAGTTGCTGCACGGTCACGCCGCGGTGTCGGCGCCGTGGAACAGCGCGCGGACCGCTTCGCTTTGCCGCCACGCTTCGACCCGGCCGCAGGCGAGGGCCTCCACTCGGTAGCAGGCATAGATAGCGAAGCTGGCCGCGACGAAGGCGGGGAGATCGAAGAGCACCGGCACCGCACCGGGGCGCCCCTTGCGCTTGAACAGCGTGGCGCCCCGGAGGCCATAGCGCGCTGCGATCTCGGGATAGAGCGGCCAGACCGCATCGGCCGCCAGCTCGTCGGCGAGGTAATCCTCCACGGCCACCGGAAGCGGCGCGAGGCCGGCCTCAATGGCGAGGCGCCGGGCGACATCGCCGAGAACGAACAGCTTTGGATGATTGAGGACGTGCATGAAGCAGCCCCGCCGGGTCCAGAGCGCGAAGTCGCGGTCGAGGGGAAAGGCGAGATCGCGGGCACTGCCGAGCAGATAGGTCGTCGCGTCGTCCCAGGCCGCGTAATAGCCGAGCCGGGCGAAGACCGCGTCCCGAAACAGGGCCACGGTGGCGTCGACGTCGAGGCCCTCGAGATAGGCGCACAGCGCGATCGCCGAGTGGTACGGCCCCACCGGCGACGACACCAGGCGGGCTGCCGAGAGCGCTTCGACATCGCCCACATGCACCATGTCGGGATGGAAGCCGGGAAACAGGATGGTCGGGAACAGCCGGAACCGCGAATCTCCGGCGGCCAGCGCATGGACGTTGCCGCCCTCCACGAAGCCTTCGGGAAAGAACTGCGAGAAGACGTGGTCGAACCCGATCAGGTGGTCCGTCAACCGGTCGAGGCTGCCGTGATTTCGCGCCAGCGACGCCACCGGGAGAAGGCTTACCGCCGCGTCGGGCAGGAGCAGCCGGAGCGATTGCGCGATGCCGTCGGCCTGGCAATTGCCGATGACCGCGATGCGCGCGCCGGTACGCTTCGGGGCGGACCCATCGTCCGGAGGCCTGCGGCGCCACGCTCCCGCCCAGGATCGCATCGAAGAGACCGATCGTGCGAGGGTGCGGCCGTGTGAGGCGATCTTGCGCGGCAATGTCGTGTGCGCTCGGATGGAGATGCCGCCGTGGTGAAAAACCCTTATGCCGATCTACCGGCCGAGCGATTCTGGCGCAAGGTCGTGGCCGGGGTTCCCCCCTTCGCACTGGCGCCCGGACCGAGCGCGCGCTTCACCATCACGCGGGATGCCCGCGTCGCCACCGCCGGAAGCTGCTTTGCCCAGCATGTCGCCCGCGCGCTGTCGGAGGCGGGCTTCAACCATTACCTGGCCGAGATGGCCCCATCGGATCTGGCGGCCGGGATCGCGGCGACGCGCCAGTACGGCACCTTTTCGGCGCGCTACGGCAACGTCTACACGGCGCGCCAGCTCCTGCAGCTGTTCGATCGGGCCTATGGCAGCTTTACCCCGGAGCTGTCGGCCTGGGCGCGGCCGGACGGGCGCCTCGTCGATCCGTTCCGTCCCGGCATCGATCCCGAGGGTTTTGCCGACGAATCCGAACTCGCCGCGTCGCGGGCCGACCATCTCGCGGCCGTGAGGACGATGTTCGAAAGCCTCGATGTGTTCGTATTCACCCTCGGCCTGACGGAGGGCTGGATGCACCGCGCGGACGGGGCGATGCTCCCCGTCGCCCCCGGCGTGATCGGCGGAAGCTTCGATCCGGAGACCTACGCCTTCGTCAACGCGCGGGCGGGGGAGGTCCGTGCCGACATGCTGGTCTTCCTCGACCGGCTGTTCGGCGTGAACCCGCGCGCACGGGTGATCCTCACGGTCTCGCCGGTCCCGCTCATCGCGTCCTACGCCGACCGGCACGTCCTGGTCTCGAACGCCTACAGCAAGGCGGCCCTGCGGGTGGCGGCCGAGGAGGTCTGCGCGGCCGAACCGCGGGCGATCTATTTTCCCTCCTACGAGATCGTCACCAGCACGGCCAATGCCGCGCGCTATTACGACGACGATCTGCGTACGGTAACCCCGGCCGCCGTCGCCCATGTGATGCGGGTCTTCCTCGACGCCTTCACCGAGACGGCGGAACGCTCCATCGTCACGAGCCCGCTCGGGTTCGAATACGCGCGCGCTGCAGGAATTATCTGCGACGAGGAGGCGATCGAGCGCAGCCTCGCCTGACGCCAGCCTATTGCAGGTGCTTCGCGTAGGTGTCGCCGGCAGCGCGCTTGAGTTCGGCGCCCGCCTCCGCCCCGATCCGGGCGGCATCGGCGACGAGGCCGGAGCGCTGCACCGCCCAGTGGGCGCTGCCGTCGGGGAGAAACAGCAGGCCGTCGAGATTGAGGGTGTTGCCCTCGATCCGGGCGAGCGCCGCGATGGGTGTCCGGCACGATCCGTCGAGCTCTGCGAGCAATCCGCGCTCGGCTGCCAGTTCCGCCGTGGCCCGCGACGAGACCAGCGGCGCCAGCAGGGCGCGCACCTCGGAATCGGCCTCGCGGCATTCGATGCCGAGGGCGCCCTGCGCCACTGCCGGCAGCATCTCGTCCACCGACAGGACAGAGCGCGCCATTTCGGCCATGCCGAGACGCTCCAGGCCGCACAAGGCCAGCAGCGTCGCGTCGCAGGTCCCCTCCTCCAGCTTGCGCATGCGGGTGTTGGCGTTGCCGCGCAGCGGCACGATGCGCAGATCCGGCCGGCGCATCAGCACCTGGGCGGCACGGCGCAGGGACGAAGTTCCGATGCGGGACCCTGCGGGCAGATCGGAGAAGCCCGCGGCGCGTGGCGAGAGAAAGGCGTCGCGCGGGTCGTCGCGCTCCAGGATGCAGGCGATGACGAGGCCATCGGGCAGCCACGTCTCCACGTCCTTCATCGAGTGGACCGCTACGTCGACCGTGTCGTCGTAGAGGGCCTGTTCCAGTTCCTTGGTGAACAGGCCCTTGCCGCCGATCTCCGAGAGCGGCCGGTCGAGGATGCGGTCGGCCACCGTGTTGACCACGACGATCTCGGTCTGAAGGCCCGGATTGGCGGCGACGATCTGGTCGCGCACCATCCCGGTTTGGGCCAACGCCATCGGGCTGCCGCGGGTACCGATACGGAGGGGGCGCTGGATCATGGGCTTGGCACGCTCGGACAGATTGCGGACCCGCCCCTGGTACGCAGTCCTGCGAAATCTGTCACCGGTGCGCTGCAAAACGCCGGCCCCGATCGAAGGTCGATGGGTCCGTCGAATTGTCCCGATCGATGCAGGACTTGGGAAACCATGCGTAGACGCCACAGGCGGTGAGAGCACCGAGTTTAGGCGAAAATTATCGCGCGCTCGCTTAGTCTTTCTCTCACGACCTCTCGGACGCTGGCGGATGAAACCAAGCAAGCTCGAAGCCTTCTATGTCGAGACCTTCGGAGCGCGCGATGTCGCCCCCGACGCTCGGCCCGAGCCGTCCGTGCGCCGTGACGAGAGGCCGAGGCAGAAGCGGGAGCGCAGCGGCTTTGGAAGACGGCTCGTGGTGCGGCTCGGATTGATGTTTGCGCCGATGGCGATCCTCGGTGCGGTGGCGATGACGACGGATTGCTCGCGGCGGTCACCGACATCGATGATCCCCGAAATCCTGCGCAGCACCGCCTGTGCGCGTCAGGGCCTCATGACCCAATCCTCGGCTCTGGAAGGCACCTTCCGGACGATCTCAGACCACCTTCGATAGGCGACGACCTCCGACGCGTCGTCTCGCGACGCGGAGATGGTTCACGAAAGACTGCCGAGTCTCGGCGAGCGAGGACCGATGCAACACGTCTCCGAGGGAATGGTGCGCGCGGAGGCCGGAGATTCTGCCGCTGCGGCAGAGCCCGATGACGAGGCGCGGCATCAGGCGCTCGTCGCGAGACTCCGCGCCGCGCCACCTTTTACCTCTCGTGGACGCCAGCCCGGCGTCGCGCGGCTTTGGGCGGAACCCGACACGGGCGTGAAACGCGTCTTTGCCATCGGCTGGAAGATGTCGCTGTTTCTCGACATCGTCATGATCGCGACGCCGGTGCCGCTCGTCGTGGTGGTGCCGCCCTATGTCGAGTGCCGGGAGCGCGAGCGCACCGTCGGCTTCTTCGTCGGCGACACGATCCGGGCGTGTACGGCCCGGGGCATCGAGGCGCGCTGGCAGAAGCTCGACAGCCGCCTCAAGATGATAGTCCGCAATTCCGGCCGCTGAGCGTGGAATCCGCGCCGTCGGCCGTCCAAAATCGTGGGGTCAGAAGGCCTGGAGCGCCAATTCGGTGTGCTCGACACTCGGGGGCGCGTCGAAGCACGGCGAGACCATTGCGCGGTAATCCTTCCAGGCCTGGGAGCCGGTGAAATCCACCGTGTGGTTTTCCAGGGTCTCCCATTCGATGAGCAGCCGATAGCGCTGCGGCTTCTCCACCGACCGGCGGAGCGCGAAGCTGTGGCAGCCCTTGGCGACCTTGAAGATTGCGGAGGCCTTGGCGATGCCGGCCTCGAACTCGGCCTCCATGCCGGCCTTGACGTCGATCTGCGCGATTTCGAGGATCATAGTGCTTTGGTCCCTTAAGCGAGAGGAATTGGAGAGTTATTGCAGCGGCCGGCCGAGCGTCCGGGCCAGGATACGCTGCGGGCTGCGCTCCGGGTCGGCCTGGGCCGCCACCGGCAGGTAGGCGGTCTGCTCCAGCATGTATTGTCCTCCCATGGCGCCGTGCATCACGAGGTCCGAAAACGTCACCCAGGTCTGACCGGGGGTGAAGCGCACATCGGCCTGTGGCGCGCTCGCCTGATAGGCCATGTCCTGCTTGAGGGCGTCGTGCAGGTGAAGCATCAGGTGGTCGTATTCGGAGCGCTTCGCCTTGGTGATGCGCAGGGCCGCGAGCAGGCGCGCCGAGAGCGGCGAATAGCCCGGTAGCTTGGGTACGAACTTCTCCGCCATCGAGGCGAAGTCCTCGCCCACGCGCCACAACCGCGGCTGACCGCTCGGATTGATGTTGCGGAAGATGCGCAGGATTCGCTTCTCGCCGATGGGGTTCGACGGGAAGGCGTCGACATGGAGCCGGGTGTCGTCGCGCCGCCAGCTCAGCTTGCGCCGGTCGACGTCGAACGGGCGGTACGACGTGCCAGCGAGCGAGACCTTGCCGGTATAGGCCGGCAGATACCGGTCGACGAGCGCCTGGGCGAAGGTGCGGTAGCGGATCAGGACCTGGCGCAGGCGCTCCTGCTCCTCGGGGCTGCCGGCGGCACCCTTGAGGGTCGCGGCCGCGCCGCGGATATTGACGTTCTTGGCCTTGCCGTCGGCGAACGGACGCTCGACGAAGCGCTGCTCGAATGCGTCGAGCGGGAAGTCGAGATCGGGGAAAACCAGCACCGCGCCGTTCTCCAGGGCGTCGACCAGTGCGGGCGCGCCGGGCGCCGGGCCGTCGCGGGGCACGGAAAGGATCGGGCTGATCATCGAAGGAAACGTCCTGAAGGCCACAGGTGGACACGCTTTACCCGAACGGCCCGGCCGATACCAAGCGCATCCTGCGCCAAAGGTCTCCGTCGCAATTCGATGCCGTGCCAGCGCGGCATGCCTCGTCGCGCGCGTCGACGCTCAAGAGCAAGACGCCATCAGTAAACCGCATGAATAGCGGTGGATGACTGATGCAGGCGGTTGTCAGCACTGTCGGGCAGGCTCAACCATCATCCGCAAAGCCGGCGCAACCGCGACGCGATCCGGCACGTTTGATCGAGAGCCGAGGGTCCGCAGCCCGGCGGCGAGGATGCCCGACGATGGCGACGCTCAAGGAATTCGAGGAATCGTTGCGCGAGCATGGGATGCTCATGGCGCTCGCCCTCTTGGAGCGGCTGCGCGACCGTGACCGCGCCGTGCGCACGATCAAACCGGCACGTCGGCTGACGGGCCAGAAGATGACGCCCGAACTCGCCCGCGCGATCCTCGATATGCACGCTTCCACCGGCATGACCCAGCAGGAGATCGCGTTCAAGGTCGGGGTCAATCAAGGCCGGGTCAACGAGGTGATCAAGCGCGGCAAGTGGCTCAACGACGATCCCCATGCTCCGGAGGCCATCGCCCGCGACAAGGCGAAGGCGCGTCTGCGCGGCGAGCCATCGGGCCAGCGCACGGTAGCGAAGCCCTCGGTCAAGAGTTCTGCAAGACGGCCGAAGACCGCGGCCCCGCCGCGTCGCCAGAGCCCGCAGGGACAACTCGTCTTCGGCGATCTCTGAAAACCGGGCGACGCAACGGGCCGACCCGGTTCGGCGTTTGTCCCATCCGTGCCGCGGATTCGCGTCGAGGATGGGAAAACAGAATGGTTCGTCGCATCGCCGTGATGCTTCTGGTGCTGGGCGTTTGTCCGGCCAGCGCCCAACGCGCGTCGACCACTGAGATGTCTTGCGCTCAGGCCAAGGGCACGGTGACCCGGCAGGGCGGCATCGTTCTGGGTACCGGCGGGCCGACATACGATCGCTTCGTCCGCGACCGAGGTTTCTGCGAGATCACCGAGATCACAATCCCGGCCTTCGTGCCGGCCAAGGACAATCCGAACTGTTTTGTGGGCTATCGCTGCAGGGAGCCGGGTCTCGGTGATCGGTTCGGCGATGGGTTTTGACGCTTATCCGCCTAGTTGACTATGATCCGTTCCGGCGGGGCGATTACAGATGGATCGCCCCACCGGTTCCAATGCGATCGGGCCCTGATATGCCGCATCGGCCGCAACAGTCTGACGGACCAGTTAGCGTCGGAAACTCCATCCACGATTATCCTGTCGATCATCCCAAACGACCAATCCTGAGGCGCCGCGCAGCGGCCTCGAAGGAGCCCTCCAGTGCGCTGCGGCTCAGCAGGATAACGGCGACGTCTCGAAAAACGCGTCCGACGTGAAAGCGCCCCGGCCTTGCGGCCGGGGCGGTCGTACGGAACACTCCGACAGGGGTTAGGCGGCCTGGCGGGCCGTGCCTTCGATCACCGGGGCGGCTGCAGCGCGGCCGGTGGCGATCTGAATCTGACGGGGCTTTTTCGCCTCGGGAATTTCGCGGACGAGATCGATATGGAGCAGGCCGTTTTCCAGCACCGCGCCCGTCACCTGGACGTAGTCGGCGAGCTGGAAGCGACGCTCGAAGCCGCGTGCGGCGATACCCTGATGCAGGAGCTCCACAGTCTTGCTGGGATCGGCCTTACGCTCTCCCTTCAGCGTCAAAGCGTTCTCCTTCACCTCGATCGCGAGATCGGAATCGGTGAAGCCGGCCACCGCCACCGTGATCCGGTAGGCGTTCTCTCCGGTGCGCTCGATGTTGTAGGGCGGGTAGGTCGGGACCGCATCGGTGCTCACGAACTGGTCGAGGGCCGAGAACAGACGGTCGAAGCCGACGGTGGAGCGATAGAGGGGAGCAAGATCGAACTGGCGCATGACATATTCTCCATAAGAAGCAACATGTTTAGACTCGGTCCGCCCAAGGGCCGGACCTGTCGCACCGCGGTATTGGCCGGTGCCTCCATGATATCGGAGTGGTCTCAACGGCCTGCAAGAGCCTGGGGCCGCCTCGCCTGCGGGATTTTCGCAGGTCTTCCTCGCTTCAGGACCTGCCGATGCTGACGCTGCGCTCGACACCCGACAACCCGGTCCCGCCCGGTGGCTCCCTCAAATCGGTGCGCACCGATGACGGGCTCGAACTGCGCGCCGCCCATTGGCGTCCAACCACCCGCACCGTGAAGGGCACGGTCTGCCTGCTCCAGGGCCGGGCGGAGTTCATCGAGAAATACTACGAGACCATCGCCGAGCTGCGCGGCCGGGGCTTTGCCGTCGTCGCGTTCGACTGGCGTGGGCAGGGCGAATCGCAGCGTCAGATCGACGATGCGCATCGCGGCCATGTCGCCCGCTTCGACGATTATCGTCGCGATCTCAAGGCGATCGAAGACGCGATCCTGCGTCCGGCGATGCCGTCGCCGCATGTCTGCCTCGCCCATTCCATGGGGGGCGCCGTCGCCTTCACCGGGGCGGTCGAGGGCTGGCTGCCGTTCAGTCGCATCGTCGCCCTGGCGCCGATGCTGGCGATCCGCATGGTGCGCTGGCCGGCGGGCGCTTCGGTTCTCGCGCGCCTGCTCCACGCCGGCGGTCTCGGGCGGCGCTATATCCCGTTCGGTTCTGCGATCTCGATCGCAACGAAGCCGTTCGCCGGAAATCGCCTGTCGGGCGACCCGGCGCGTTACGCCCGCAACGCGGCGGCTGCGCGCGCCGTCGGCTCCGGCGCCGTCGGCGATCCGAGCATCGCCTGGCTCGCTGGAGCGTTCCGGACCATGGACAGGCTGGCGAACCGGCGCGTACCGGGGGCCATCGCCCTCCCGACGCTGATCGTCGGCGCCGGAGCCGATCCCGTCTGCGACACGGCGGCCACCGAACGCTTCGCCCAGCGTCTGCGGGCGGGGCACATCGTGGTGCTGCCCGATGCGCGCCACGAAATCCTGTCCGAGCGCGATCCGATCCGCGAGGACTTCTGGGCCGCGTTCGATGCGTTCGTACCCGGCACCGCGATCGCGGACTCGTCGGTTGCCGACGGACCAGAACGGGTATCCGCCGACGTCTGAGACTGCCTCGCGTGAGCGGACCTAGGTGGTCCAACCGACCGTCACAGCCCGTCGGGATGGAGGGGTCGGTCGATCAGGGATTCAGGTGGCGGAGCGCGGCCTCGTGCAGGGCTCGATCGCCGGCGGCGACGATGCGGCCACCCTGGGAGGCGGTTCCGCCATCCCACGCCGTGATCACCCCGCCGGCTCCTTCGATGATCGGGATGAGGGCGACGATGTCGTAGGGCTTCAGCCCGGCCTCGACGACGAGGTCGATCTGGCCGGCCGCCAGCATGCAATAGGCGTAGCAATCGGTGCCGTAGCGCGACATCCGCACGCTACCTTCGACGGCAGCGAAGCGCGCGCTCTCGTCGCCGTCGGCAAAGAGCCGTGGATCGGTGGTGGCGAGGACGGCCTCATTGAGCTTGACACCGCGGCGCGTGCGCAGGGTGCGTTCGCCGCGGGCCGAGCGGAAATGCGCGCTGGCGCCGTCACCGGAGAAGCGCTCGCCGAGATAAGGCTGGTGCATCAGCCCGAGCACCGGCTCGGTGTGGCGGGTGAGGCCGATAAGCGTGCCCCAGGTCGGCAGGCCGGACACGAAGGCCCGCGTCCCGTCGATGGGGTCGAGCACCCAGACGCACTCCGCCGAGAGATTCTCCGAGCCGAACTCCTCGCCGAGAATGCCGTGGGTCGGGAAAGTTCGCCGGATCATCCCGCGCATGGTGACTTCCGCCGCACGGTCGGCCTCGGTGACGGGGTCGAAGGCGCCGGCGCCGCGAGTCTTGTCGTCCATCCCGAACGCGGCGCGGAAGAATGGCAGGATCGCCTGCCCCGATTCCGTGGCGAGATCGTCCATGAACCGCGCGAGATCGACGACGCTCATCGGGGTAGCTCCGTTGCTGTGCGGTAGCCCGCGGGCCGACCGCGAGCGAAGCGGATGCGGCAGCCCAGCGTCAACCCCTCGCCGCACGAAACGGCGACGGTGCTAGACCGTCACCGGGGCGGCGACCGGGTGGTCTGCCCCGCGATCGGCCGGGCGTGGGGCGGAGGCGGCCTGTCCCTCGGTCGCCGCGATCACCGCCTCCACCGCCGAGCGCAGGGACGAGACGTGGACGTCCGCCGCGATCGCTTGGCGCTGGGCTCCGTCGTCGACACCCGCATCCTCGGCCTGCCAAAGGCCGACGACGATCCTGGCGTCGGGCATTCGGCGCTTGAGCCGTTCGACGAGGCGGCGCAGATGGGTCGGCTCGCCGCTGATCGCCGTCGACACGACGCAGATCAAGCGCGCGGAACCCGGATCGAAAGCGTCGATCCGTGCCCGCGCCACGTCGGAGAAGGCGACGGTTCGGGCGCCGATGCCGCGTTTGGCGAGAAGCTGCGCCAGGATCGCGCAGGCGGATTCGTCGACGAAGCTGCGGCCGGCCACGCACAGAACGGCGCCGTCTTGCTGCCAGCCGGCGGAAATCTGCTTGGCCTCCGGCGCGTCGGGATCGGACCGGCCGGTCTCGACCTTCACGTCGTCACGCTCCGCCAATTCCTCGATCAGCCCGGCGACGCTGCCGCGGATATCGGTCTTCTGTTCGGAGGTCAGGACCCCGCGGGCCGCGTCGCGGGCGGCGAGTTCGAGGCCCTTGATCACCACCTCGTCGTAATAGGCGGTGAGCGAACAGGTCTTGAGGATCAGATCGGCATGCTCTTGGACCTCGTCGGGGTCGTCCGCGAGGATGCGCTGGTAGAAGTTCTCCACCGGCGTCAGGGCCGGCCGGTCGCCGAACAGGACATCCAGGAATTCGAGCTTGTCGACGTGGCGGCCCAGCACCACGAGGCAGACGGTGAGCGGGGTCGAGAGCAGCAAGCCCACCGGCCCCCACAGCCAGGTCCAGAACAGGGCCGAGACCAGTACCGCGAACGGCGACATGCCGGTGGACTGGCCATAGAGCATCGGCTCGATGAAGTGGCCGACCAGGGGCTCGAGGATCAGGAACAGGATCAGCGTCGCGATCAGCATCGACCAGCCGGGATCGACGGCGGCCGCGAGCGCCAGGGGGAAGATCGCCGAGACGACGGCGCCGATATACGGCACGAATCGCATCAGCGCCGAAAAGATGCCCCACAGAACCGGGTTCGGCACGCCGATGAAGTACAGGCCGATCCCGATCACCAGACCGAAGGCGCAGTTGAGAGCGAGCTGAACCAGGAAGTAGCGGCTCAGGCGCCGGGTGGCGTCGTCCATCGCCACGGTGGTCCGATGCAGATCGGAGGAGCCGACGAGCCGGATCATCCGATCGCGCAGATCCTCGCGCTGCATCAGCAGGAACAGCAGCACCACGAAGACGATGCCGGCGGTGGCGAGCGGATGCAGGATCGGTGACAGCAGGGTACCGGCGACGGTGATCGCATCCGGTGCATGATCCTTCACCTCGACCAGGACCGCCTTTTCCGGAGGTGCGGCGGTCGGCGCGGTTTTGGGCGCAGGCTTGGATTCCGGTGTCGGCTTGGGCGTCGGCTTGGCGTCGTCCTGAGGCATTGTCCGGCCGATGCTGGCGACGTAGTCTGCCATCCGGCCGGCCGGCGTATCGCGCAGTCCCTCGACCTTGTGCTCGATGGTGGAACGATAGCGCGGCACGTCACCGGCAATATCGGCGAGCTGGACCCCGATCAGCGTAGCCAAGGCGCCGGCGACACCGAGCGCGATCAGGACCGAGGCGGCCACCGAGGGGAACCGCCCGAAATGCCAGCGCCGCAGCAGGTTCACCAGCGGTCCGAGGACGAAGGACAACAGGATCGCGATGGCGATGGGGATCAGGACGTCGCGCCCGATATATAGGCCGGCGATGATCAGCGCCGCGACCACGAGCGGAGAGGTCAGGGTCGGTGACGGCGTCTCGGCCGCTGCGATCCGTGTCGGCCGCGGTGGGATCAGTGGAGCGTTCGTACTCGGTCTCGTCGCCATGCCGGTTCCGTCTCGACGCTAACGTTACGCGCGACCACCGCGGATGGGTCGTCACGGTCAGCAACGGTGGTTGAATACAAAACGATCCCTCGATCGCCCGCCATCGATGACGGCCGCGTGATCAATCGATGAACGACGTCAGGGTGAGGCCGGATTTCTCCAAAGCGTGGCGGACGGCCCGTGCGGTGGCCACCGCGTGCGGATCGTCGCCGTGAACGCAGACCGTGTCGATCGTCACCGGAAGCAGGCGTCCCGACACGGTGAGCAGCGCGCCCTCCTCCACCATGCGCCGGGTCCGCTCCGCGACTTGGCCGGACTCGGAGATCACCGCGCCGGCCTGTCCGCGCGGAGCGAGCTGCCCGTCCTCGGCATAGGCGCGGTCGGCATAGATCTCCCGCACCATTCGCAGGCCCGCCTGCTCCGCCGCCCGCTCGGCGGCGAGCCCCGGCATCACCATGACGACGAGATTGCGGTCGACACCCCGCACCGCCCGCGCGAAGGCACACGCTACGGACTCCTCCGCGTTGGAGAGGTTGGCGAGCGCCCCGTGCGCCTTCACATGGGTGACGCGGTGGCCCGCGAGCCCAGCGCAGGCCTGGAGCGCGCCGATCTGGTAGGCGACGTCGGCCTCGATCTCGCTCGCGCTGGTGGGAATGGGGCGGCGGCCGAACCCGCGCAGATCGTGGAAGCCGGGATGGGCGCCGATGGCGACCCCGCGTGCCTTCGCGGCTGCGGCGGTGGCGACCATGATCGCCGGATCGCCCGCATGGAAGCCGCAGGCGACGTTGGCCGAGGTGACGATGTCGAGGAGCGCGGCGTCGTCGCCCATGGTCCAGGGGCCGTAACCCTCGCCGAGATCCGCGTTGAGATCGATCCGCATGCGTTCCTCCGGCCGGGGAACCCGTTCGACGGGCCCAGCCTGTCTGGGATGATCCGAACCTGTGAAAGGTTCAAGATCCACGGACTGTCGATGAAAGCGACCGCATCGAGACCATTCAAAAAATTCGACGATGCTTATATATCATCATAATATCGATCTTAGTTGTAGCGGGATAAATTACCCAGTTATCGCTGTACATTCAAATTGTAAAAATCTGACTGGATTACTATGTTGCGACATAAAAAAGTAGATTTAATTATTAGCAATGGAAGCGAGCGCTCATGAGAGAAAAAGCGCATATTAACAGTATTTTATGGATATTTATTCAATAACCGCTGAGAATAACGCGGCTGGCGATGGGGCTTATGACGGATTTGGCGGCTTTGCCCGAGGAGCGTGTGGACCTTCTCTCGCCGGTGGCGGGTGCGATCAGTCTGAGCAACGTCGCGGCCGAGATCGCCGCGCTGAGGCGGATTTCCTTGGACAAGAGCCGGCGCATCCAGGGCATTACCGGACAGGTGAAGATGCTGGCGCTCAATGCGCTGATCGAGGCTGCCCGTGCCGGCGAGATGGGACGCGGCTTCTCGGTGGTGGCGCAGGAGGTCCGGGAGATCGGCTCCGAAGTCGAGGCCATCGCCAAGGCGCTGGAAGCCGAGCTGTCCGACCGGATCGCAACGCTCCAGGCCCAGGTCGAGTCCCTGTCCGATCGGTCCCGCGACGATCGGCTGATCGATCTCGCCCTCAATGCCGTCGAACTGATCGACCGCAATCTGTATGAGCGGACCTGCGACGTGCGATGGTGGGCCACCGATGCGGCCCTCGTCGCGTGCGCGGCCGACCCGACGCCCGAGCGGGTGGCCCATGCCCAGGAGCGTCTCGGCATCATCCTCGATGCCTACACCGTCTATCTCGACCTCTGGCTCTGCACTGCGGACGGGGTGGTGCTCGCGCATGGCCGCCCCGGGCGCTATCCCGACGTGATCGGACGGACTGTCGCGAACGAGCCCTGGTTCGGTCGGGCGAACGCCCTGCCCGACGGCGACGGCTATGTCGCCGCCGACGTGGCGCGGCAGTCCCACCTCGGCGGTGCCCAGGTCGCGACCTATTGCGCGAGCATCCGCGCGGACGGCCGGTCCAAGGCGCCCGCCATCGGCGTTCTGGCGATCCACTTCGACTGGGAGGCGCAGGCTCGCGCCATCGTCGCGGGCGTCCGCGTCTCGCCCGAGGACCGCGAGCGGACGCGGGTCCTCCTCGTCGATGCGCGCCACCGGGTGCTCGCCGCATCCGATGGCCACGGTGTTCTCAGCGAAACCCTGCCTTTCCGGCCGGGACCGCGCATGAGCGGAGCCGATCACGACCCGGCCTCGGGCGCCGTGACCGCCTTCCACCGCACGCCCGGCTACGAGACCTATGCCGGGCTCGGCTGGTACGGTGTCATCGTGCGGAAGACCCGCACCTGATCGTCCCTCACACGAAGACCGGCATCGCCTCCTGTTCGCCGATGCCGAAGACGCGCCGGTAGCGTGCGATCTCGTCGTCGGGTCCGATCGCCTTCGATGGGTTGTCCGAGATCTTCACGGTGGGGCGCCCATCCGCCGCGATTACCTTGCAGACGATGGAGATCGGATCGAGACGCCCCTCCGGTACAAGCCCACGAAAGTCGTTGGTGAGCAGGGTGCCCCAGCCGTAGCCGATCCGCATGCGCCCATGGAAATGCGCGTGGATCGCCGTGATGGTGTCGATGTCGAGACCGTCGGAGAAAATCGCGAGCTTGTCACGGGGGTCGGTGCCTCTGGCTTTCCACCACGCGATTGCCTCCTCGCCGCCGGCGATGGGCTCCTTCGAATCAATGCGGATGCCGGTCCAGCTGTTCATCCACTCGGGGGCGTGGGCGAGGAACCCGGTAGTGCCGTAGGTGTCGGGCAGCATCACAAGGAGGTTGCCGGCATAATCCTGCTGCCAGTCGGCCAGGACGTCGTAGGGCGCTCGGGCGAGGGCGTCGTCACCGTCGGCCAGTGCCGAATAGACCATCGGCAGTTCGTGGGCGTTTGTGCCCACGGCTTCGACCTCCCGGCGCAGGGCGATGAGGCAGTTCGATGTGCCGAGGAACGCGTCTCCGAGGCCGGACCGCATGGCTTCGACGCACCAATCCTGCCAGAGGTAGCCGTGGCGGCGGCGCGTCCCGAAATCCGCGATGGAAAGGTCGGGCAGGGTCTTCAGACGTTCGATCTTTTCCCAGACCCGTGTCATGGCCCGGGCGTAGAGCACCTGGAGTTCGAGCTTCCCCATGCGGCGCACGACGCCGCGCGCGCGCAATTCGTTGAGAATGGCGAGGGCCGGGACCTCCCACATGGTGGTCTCGATCCAGGCACCGTGGAAGGTCAGGACGTATTGACCGTCCCGGGCCTCGAGCTCGTAATCCGGCAGACGGAAGCCTTCGAGCCAATCCATGAAATCGGACGCGAACATCTGGCGCTGGCCGTAGAAGGTGTTTCCCCGCAGCCAGGTCGACTCGCCGCGGCTCAAGCCGATGGTCCGTGCGTGATCGAGCTGTTCGCGCAACTCGCCGACATCGACGAAATCGGCGAGGCGCACGCTTTTGGAGCGATTCTGAATGCCGAATGTGACGCGTGCGTCCCGATGGCGACGGAAGATCGTTTGCGCCATCAGCAACTTGTAGAAATCGGTGTCTAGCAGCGACCGGACGATCGGATCGATCTTGAAGCTGTGGTTGTACACCCGCGTCGCGAGGTCGAGCATGGTTGGTCCGAACCGGCGCGGGGCCCGTCGCCCGCTCGCGCTCAGAGGCGCATGGCGGTCCGGTCCGAGTCAATCGGTCGTGATCGGGCTCACGTCACGAAAAAGGGTGGCGCGCCGGCCGGCACGCCACCCTTGGAATCGCGCGATCCATACGGATCAGGCGAGATCGACCTTCTTGGTCTCGGTCTTCGGCGACTCACCGGTGAGCGAGGCCTTCACGTAGCCGTAGAGGTGCAGCATCGTGGAGTTCGGGCTGTCCCAGTATTCGCCCTTCTCGGGGTGGACGCGGATCAGCGCGACCTCGGGATCGTCCTTCCCGTTCGGGAACCAGGTCTTCATGCTCTCGCTCCACTTGTCGTCGATCAAGGCCTGATCGGTGACGATCTCGGCCTTGCCGGCCACCGACACGTAGGTCTGGCTCGACGGGTCCGAGTAGGCGAGGTTGATCTGGTTGTCCTTGCTGATCTCGGTGGTCTTGGGCGAATGCAGCTTGGTGAAGAACCAGATGTCGCCACTCTCGTCGGTGTCCTGGCTCCACATCGGGCGGCTGTAGAGCTTTCCGTCCGGGTCTGCTGTGGTCAGCATCGCGACCTTGATGTCCTTGATCAGCTCGAACAGCTTCTTCGCGCCCTCGTGGTCGCGGTGATTGCCCTGGTGCATGTGGGGAAGATCTCCAACTCGTCAAAACAGTGTCCCGCGAGCGCACTGGGTTTCGCACGCTCCCGCTCGGGTCGCTTGCTCAACGAGCCAGGAGAGCAATGGTTTCGGCGGCGCACCGCGACTCACGCAGCGGCGCGCGCGCGGTCATCGACCCAGCGGACGACATGCCGGTTGCGGCCCGAGCGCTTGGCTTCGTAGAGGGCGGCATCGGCAACCGCCAGGAGTTCGCCCGGCCTTGTGCGATGTCCCGCGGACAGGACGGCGACACCGATACTGACCGTGATGCTCTGCAGGCCGTCGCCCCGTCCGTGATGGGCGATGCCCAGCCGCGCGATCCTTGCGAACAGACGTCTGGCGATGCGCTCGACCTCGATGTCGTCGCACCCGCGCATCAGGATCGAGAATTCCTCGCCGCCATAGCGCGCTACGAGGTCCTGGCTGCCTCGGGTTTCTTCGGCCAACGCCGTGGCCACGGCGCGCAGGCAATCATCGCCGCGCGGATGACCATACGAGTCGTTGAAGCGCTTGAAGTGGTCGACATCGATCATCAGGAGCGCAGTCTGCACCGGCATCGCATCCGTCAGCGCGGCGAGACCGGCATCGAGCGCCCGCCGATTGGCCAGGCCAGTGAGCGGATCGGTCTCGGACAAGGTGGTCAGGGTTCGCCGGTCGTTCTCCAGCCCGATCGACCGCAGGATCTCGCGCAGGGAGACGATGTAGGCGCCACGCCGCACGGCCTCGATCTGGAAGTTGCCGTAGAGCACGAAGAAGCTTGCCGTCACCGTCTGGAAGGCGAACGAACCGGCCAATTCGGGGTGGATGTCGGAACGCCCGGCGATGCTGGCGAGCGACATCGCCGCCGCCGCACCGGTGACGATCAATGCGTGCGGAAAACGCAGCACCAGCATCATGCCGCCGAAGACCAGCATCAGCGGATATTCGAGATAGCCATAGCCGCTCAAGGGATGGCGCGAGAGCCCGAACAGCAGAATCGGGACGGCGACGGCACCGAGCATCCCGGCCGTCACCAGCCGCTCGCGCATCGCTCCGCCGACCCGCGTGACGCTCCAGGCGAGCAGGAGCCAGACCGGAGTCACCACAAGCAGCCGCAGCACCAGCGCCAGGACCAGAACGTCCGGCATCAGCAGGAAGGTGGCGAAGCCCGAGGCGTTGTAGAACAAGAGCCCGATGAGGATCGTCTGGCGCAGGTGGAGGCCGCGTTCGACTCCGGTATCCAATTCGTAGCGCGCCGAAGCGGCCCGCGAAAAACGCAGCAGCGGGCGCGTCATGGAGAGGTCGGCGTGTTCGATCTCGAGTGCGCGATTCGGGGCCGGAGGCGTGAAACGGGCTTTGAACCACTTGAACAAGGGTAATCCGATTCGTCTCGAGGGTCGGTTCCGCAGCGATCGTCCAGTGCCGCACCGACCGAACGCAGCTCCTGCCCGTCCTGCTCAAGCTGGTCGAACGGACATCGTCGATTTGGCTAACGAAACGTTGCGTCGATCCGGCGGCTTCGTTCGATCGGTGAAGCACATCCGGAAGAAGGACATCCGGAACCGGACGCAAATGGCGTCGAGACCTGACAGCGCACCGGACCGGTTATGCTTGCCTCTCCCCATGCCGTCGCATAGATCACCTGCGCGCACGGAGTGAGGCTTCCGGGCCGATCCGTGGCGCGTCTCGACGATTTGACTGCGCCGGAGCCGTGACTCACCGTCTTCGCGCGCGAGGAGCCTGACCCTTGGCGATCACCCGCGAAGACGTGCTGAAGATTTTGTCGGCCGTCACGGTCGATGCCGGCGGCACCACCCTGCCCGCCTCGGGCCGCCTGTCGCAGGTGGTGGTCGATCCGACGAACCGGGTGATGTTCTCGATCCTGATCGATCCGAGCGAAGCCGAACGCTTCGAGCCGATCCGCCGCCGCGCCGAAGGCGCCATTCTGGCGACTCCTGGCGTCTCCGGCGTGTTCGCGAGCCTGACCTCGGAGCGCGGTCCCAACCACCCGGCTCAGTCCACCGCGCCGCCGCCGCCCTCCCCCGGCCGTGCCGCTCCGCCGCCGCGTACCGGCCCGGCGCTGCCAGGGGTTCGTCACATCGTCGCCGTGGCGTCGGGTAAGGGCGGCGTCGGCAAGTCCACCACCGCCTGCAACCTGGCGCTGGCGCTGTCGGCTCAAGGGCTCAAGGTCGGGCTGCTCGATGCCGATATCTACGGGCCGTCCGTTCCGAAGCTGTTCGGCCTGTCCGGCAAGCCCAAGGTCATCGAGGAGCGTCTGCTCGCCCCGATGGAGGGCTTCGGCATCAAGGTGATGTCCATCGGCTTCCTGATCGAGGCCGAGACGGCGATGATCTGGCGCGGACCGATGGTTCAGTCGGCGATCACCCAGATGTTGCGCGAGGTCGCATGGGGCGAACTCGACATTCTGGTGGTCGACATGCCGCCGGGTACTGGCGACGCGCAGCTGACCATGGCGCAGGCGACCCCGCTCTCGGGTGCCGTCATCGTCTCGACGCCGCAGGACCTGGCCCTCATCGACGCGCGCCGCGGCGTGACCATGTTCCGCAAGGTCGCGGTGCCGATCCTCGGCGTGATCGAGAACATGGCGACCTTCATCTGCCCGAATTGCGGGCATGCCTCCGACATTTTCGGTCATGGCGGTGCACGCACCGAGGCGGAGCGTCTGAACGTGCCGTTTCTCGGCGAGGTGCCCCTCGACATGACCATCCGCGAGAGCTCCGATGCCGGCCGCCCCGTGGTGGCGGTGGCGCCGGACGGGCCGCATGCGAAGGTCTACCGCGATATCGCGAAGAAGCTCTGGTCGAACCTCACCGGGACCGATGCGCCTCCGACCCGCGCAGCACCCCGTATCGTCATCGAATAGGTCGGGACCGTCGCCATGCCGCCGGTCCTCGGCGTCATTCTCGCCGGTGGCCTGTCGCGGCGCATGGGCGGGGGCGACAAGCCGCTGCTGACCCTGGGCGGCCGCCCGTTGCTCGACCGGGTGGTGGAGCGCTTCACTCGCCAATGCCCTGCCGGCCTGATCCTCAACGCTAACGGAGACCCGACGCGGTTCGCCGGTTTCCCCGGCATGATCGTCCGGGACGATCTGCCGGACCATCCGGGGCCCCTGGCGGGTCTCCTCGCGGCTCTGGACCATGCCGCTGCCCATTATCCCGACATCGTCGCGGTGGCGAGCGTCACCGGCGACGCGCCATTCCTGCCGCCCGATCTGGTGGAACGACTCGAGGCCGTACGCGGAAGCTCCGGGACGGAGATCGCGATCGCAGCGTCCGATGGCCGGGCGCATTTCACCATCGGGCTCTGGCCGGTCGCCCTGCGGGTCGATCTACGCCGGTTCCTCGTCACCGAAGGCGGCCGTAGGGTCGGCGCGTTCCTCGACCGGCATGCGGTGAGCCAAGTGGATTGGCCGGCCGAACCGGTCGACCCGTTTCTCAACGTCAACACGCCGGACGACTTGGCACGGGCGGAGCGTGCCCTCACCCGGTCGGCGGATCCATAGACCAAACGAAAAGAGGCGTCCGCACGATGCCGTGCGGACGCCTTTTCCTTTGAAAGAGTCCGAAGAGGCCTTACGCGGCGCCGACCGTCATCTTGACGATCTTGTCGGGGGAGCGCGGCGGCTCGCCCTTGTTGAGGGTGTCGACGATATCCATGCCTTCAACGACCTGACCCCAGACGGTGTATTGCTTGTCGAGGAATCGCGCATCGCCGAAGCAGATGAAGAACTGCGAGTTGGCCGAGTGCGGGAAGTTGGTGCGGGCCATGGAGCAGATTCCGCGCACGTGCGGCTCGGCGTTGAACTCGGCGTTGAGGTCCGGCAGGTCCGAACCGCCCGAGCCGGTGCCGGTCGGGTCGCCGGTCTGCGCCATGAAGTTGTCGATGACGCGGTGGAACGGCACGCCGTCATAGAACCCTTGCGCGGCCAGCGTCTTGAGACGCTCGACGTGGTTGGGCGCCAGATCCGGGCGCAGGCCGATGACGACGCGACCTTTGGTGGTCTCGAGGATGAGGGTTTCCGTGTCTGCCATGAACTAGATTCCTTGTCCTATGGGGCCTTGATGAGTGAAGCGGAGCGCGATCGGGCGCCCCGCGATGGCGCCGCCCAGAGCCGGCGTGACCCGCACGGGGGTACAGCGCCTGATGGCCTCCAGGGTTGCCTGCGTCAGCACCGCGCGCGCCCGGCTGTCCGGAGACTGGCTGGCGAAGGTGACACGCGGCGTGCCGATGACCGAGCCGTCGCTGCGCAGCGAGAACCGCGCGGTGATCTCGGTGCGCTCGAAGCGACCGAGGCCGGCGGGGACCTCCCAGCATGCCGCAAGGGCGGGATAGAGGTCCTTGAGCGTATCGATGGCCCCCGTTCCTGCGGGAACCGGCCGTGCATGGGCCATGCCGTCGGAGCCCTGCACGGATTGGCATAGAGAATCGCGGAGGGTCAGGGGGCCGGACGGGACAGCCTGCGCGCCGATTGCGAGGGTCGGCGCGAGAAACGCCGCCATCGCCGCTGCTGATGCGCGCCAGGCCGCCAAACTACTTCGCGCCCTGGGCCATCTGCATCTTCACGATCTTGTCGGGGTTTTGCACGGCACCGCCGGCGGAACCGGGCGCCGCCTTCTTGATCGCATCGACGGCCTCCATGCCCGAGGAGACGACACCGACCACGGTGTACTGACCGTTGAGGAAGGAGGCGTCGCCGAGGCAGATGAAGAACTGCGAGTTGGCCGAATTCGGCTCGGACGAGCGCGCCATGCCCACGGTCCCGCGGCGGAACGGCGAGGACGAGAACTCCGCCGGGATGTTGGGCAGGCTCGATCCGCCGGTGCCGTTGCCCTTCGGGTCTCCGGTCTGGGCCATGAAGCCGTCCATGACGCGGTGGAACTTCAGGCCGTCGTAGAAGCCCTGCTTGATCAGGGTCTTGAGCTGCGCCACGTGCTTGGGGGCGAGGTCTGCCCGCAACTCGATGGTGACGCGGCCGTCCTTCGTGTCGAGATAGACGGTGTTCTCGTCGGCAGCCCGTGCGGCAGGCGACAGGCCGAGCATCGCGGCGAAAGCCAGGGCACCGAGGGCGGTGCGACGGCTCGTTCCAAACGTCTTAGGTCCAAACGTCATGGGCAGGCGTTCTCTCCGAAAGGGAAGCGGGATCGTCAGGCTTTGCTGAAGCGCTGGGCGAGATGGTCGGCGACGAGCCGTGGGACGAAGGGCGAGACATCGCCGCCCATGGCGGCGATCTGGCGCACCAGCGTCGCAGTGATCGGTCGGACGCCCGTGGAAGCGGGCAGGAACACGGTCTGAACCTCCGGCGCCATCGCGCCGTTCATGCCCGCGAGCTGCATCTCGTAGTCGAGATCGGTGCCGTCGCGCAGGCCGCGAATGAACAATGTGGCGCCGTGGCGCCGCGCGGCCGTGACCGCCAGATCGTTGAAACTGACGATCTCGAGTTGCGTGCCCTCTGCATCCGCCAGCGGCATGCAGGTCGCGCGCAGAAACTCCGCCCGCACGTCGGCGGAGAACATCGGAGCCTTGCCCGGATGCACGCCGATGGCGATGACGAGATGCTGCACGAGTCGGCAGGCCTGACGGATGACGTCGAGGTGGCCGTTCGTGACCGGGTCGAAAGAGCCGGCGTAGAGTGCGGTGCGGATCATCGCGGCCCGAGGTAGAGCATTTCGCGCCGAAACGAAACCGCGGGTGTGCGGATCGGCACGGTGCATACGGCGCCGACCGGAACACGGCACGAAAAAACGGGCGCCCCGTTGGGAGCGCCCGCTTCAAAAACGCGTCCGGCCGTCAGGGGCCGACCTCGGTTCGGGCCTAGTACGTGCCGAACTTGTAGTTCACGCCGGCGCGGACGAGGCTGCCCTCGGTCCGGAAGCGGGTGTTGTAGCCGACGCCGGGGCCGCCCGTGGAGGCGACCAGCAGGTTGCGGCTGCCGAGATCGTAGCGGAGGTATTCGGCCTTCACCGTCACGGCGCTGGACTTGAAGAAGTTCAGGAACGACTCGGTGGGCAGGGCGTACTCGATGCCGCCGCCATAGGCGTAACCGGTCTCCATGCTGGAACGCGAACCGGCATAGGTGGTGGGCGCGCCGGTGGTGAAGCCGACGCTGTGGGTGACGTCGCCGTAGGCGAAGCCGCCGGTGCCGTACACCAAGACCCGGTCGAAGGCGTAGCCGATGCGGCCGCGCACGGTCCCGATGAAGCCGACTTCCGTGCGGTAGGTGTTGGTCAGACGGTTCGGGTTGAATACCGGCAGGAAGATGCTGTCGGTCTGGGTCCGCTGCAGGTCGGTGTACTGGGCGTCAGCCTCGACGCCGATCACGAAACCGCTGCCGGGGGTGAACTGAACGTTGTAGCCGATCTGGCCGCCGCCGGTGAAACCTTCCTGGGACAGCTTGACGTTGGCGCGGCGCAGGCCGGCATTGACGTTGTTCTGCAGGGCACCGATTCCGGTGGTGCGCAGCGTGTCGCTCTCCGAGAACGCGTAGCCAGCGTTGAAGCCGGCGTAAAAGCCCGTCCAGGTGAAGACCGGGACTGGGACGAACACCGGCGGGGCGGCGCGGCGCGGCAGATCCGCCGCCGATGCGGCACCGCCGAGGAGCGCGATCGCGGCGCCGGCAAGGAGAATATTCTTGAGCACGGTCATCACCCTGGGTTCAGCAACATCGTCTGAAACCGGGCATAACCGAGGCCCTGACCAGAGCCTATGACATCGCAGCAACACCGAAGCACGACGTTCGCTTGTGCAAAATTCGATTGGGCGCCACGAATTTATCTAGCCCTTTAATCCTCGCCGCTGCGAATATTTTTCGATGGCGGCAAGGATCTGCCGGCGAGGATCGGGTGGCGCTATACCGCGTCCTCTGCGGTGTCGTCTTCCCCGGTGTCGTTCTCACCCTCGATATGCTCCACCGAGACCACGCGTTCGGTCTTCTCGGTGTTGAACACGGTGACGCCCTGCGACGCGCGACCGACGATGCGGATGTCATCCACCGGCACGCGGATGAGCTGGCCGGCATCGGTCACCAGCATGATCTGGTCGGAAGGCTGCACCGGGAAGGAGGCGACGAGGCTGCCGTTGCGCGGGTTGACCCGCATGGCGGTGATGCCTTTGCCGCCGCGCCCGGAGGTGCGGTACTCGAACGAGGAACTGCGCTTGCCGAAGCCGCGCTCGGAGAGGGTGAGCACGAATTGCTCGGCGGCGCCCATCTCGTTGTAGCGCTCCAGCGACACCGCGGACGCCTCTGTCGCGCCCTCTTCCGCCTCCGTAGCCACCTCTTCGCCCTCGACCGCATCGCCGATGACGGCCCGGCGCATCTTGAGATAGCCGGCCCGCTCCTCCGGGCTCGCATCGAAGCTGTTGAGGATCGTCATCGAGATGACGCGATCGTCCTTGGCGAGGCTGATGCCGCGCACGCCGGTGGAATCGCGTCCCTTGAAGACGCGCACGTCCTCGACCTGGAAGCGGATGCACTGGCCATCCTTGGAGGTGAGCAGGACGTTCTGGTCGGCTCGGCAGATTTCCACGTGGACGATGTGGTCGCCCTCGTCGAGCTTCATGGCGATCTTGCCGGCGCGGTTCACCTGCACGAAGTCCGAGAGCTTGTTCCGGCGCACGCCGCCGCTGGCTGTGGCGAACATCACATCGAGCGTCTCCCAGGACGCCTCGTCCTCGGGCAGCGGCATGATCGTGGTGATGCGCTCGGTGCCGGCATTCATGGCGAGGATGTTGACGAGCGCCTTGCCGCGCGCGTTCGGGGCGGCCATCGGCAGGCGCCAGACCTTCTCCTTGTAGACCTGGCCCTCGTTGGAGAAGAACAGGATCGGCGTGTGGGTGTTGGCCACGAACAGGCGGGTGACGAAATCCTCGTCGCGGGTCGACATGCCCGAACGGCCCTTGCCGCCGCGGCGCTGGGACCGGTAGGTCGAGAGTGGCACCCGCTTGACGTAGCCGGCATGGGACACGGTGACGACCATGTCCTCGCGCTGGATCAGGTCTTCGTCCTCGACGTTCGAATCCCAGTCGAGAATCACGGTCTTGCGCGGGGTGGCGAAGGCTTCGCGAACCTCCAACAGCTCGGTCTTGACGATGCCCATGATGCGCAGGCGCGAGCGCAGGATGTCGAGGTAGTCGGCGATCTCGTCCGCGAGCTTCTGCAACTCGTCGCCGATCTCGTCGCGGCCGAGGGCGGTGAGCCGCTGCAGGCGCAGGTCGAGGATCGCGCGGGCCTGCACGTCAGACAGGCGGTAGGTGTCGTCCGCATTGATGCGGTGGCGCGGATCGTCCACCAGGGCGATGAGCGGAGCGATGTCGTGGGCCGGCCAGTCGCGACCCATCAGGGCCTCGCGCGCGGAGTTCGGATCGGGCGAGGTGCGGATGAGGCGGATCACCTCGTCGATATTGGCCACCGCGATGGCGAGGCCACACAGGATGTGGGCGCGTTCGCGCGCCTTGTTGAGCAGGAACTTGGTGCGCCGGGAGACGACCTCCTCGCGGAAATCGATGAAGGCCTGCAGCAGGTCCTTCAAGTTCATCAGCTCCGGTCGCCCGCCGTTGAGCGCGACCATGTTGCACCCGAACGAGGATTGCAGCGGCGTGAAGCGGTAGAGCTGGTTCAGCACCACATCGGCCATGGCGTCGCGCTTAAGCTCGATGACGATGCGCATGCCGTCCCGGTCGGATTCGTCGCGCAGGTCGGAGATGCCCTCGACGCGCTTCTCCTTCACCAGCTCGGCGATCTTCTCCATCAGCGTCGCCTTGTTCACCTGATACGGGATCTCGGTGAAGATCAGCGCTTCGCGCTCCTTGCGCAGCTCCTCGACGTGGGATTTGGCCCGCATGATGATTGAGCCGCGCCCGGTGGCGTAGGCCTGGCGGGTGCCGGCGCGTCCCAGGATCGAGGCGCCGGTGGGGAAGTCCGGGCCCGGCACGATCTCGGTCAGCGCCTCGATCGACAGGCTCGGATCGTCGATGAGGGCGATGCAGGCGTCGATGAGTTCGCCAAGATTGTGCGGCGGGATGTTGGTGGCCATGCCCACCGCGATGCCGCCGGCGCCGTTGGCGAGCAGGTTCGGGAAGCGGGCCGGCAGGACGGTCGGCTCCTCGCGCGACTCGTCGTAGTTCGGCTGGAAATCGACGGTGTTCTTGTCGATGTCGGCGAGGAGCGCGTTGGCGGGCTTGGCCAGACGCGACTCGGTGTAGCGCATGGCCGCCGGCGGATCGCCGTCCACCGAGCCGAAATTGCCCTGTCCGTCGATGAGCATCAGGCGCATCGAGAAGTCCTGCGCCATGCGGACCAGGGCGTCGTAGATCGATTGGTCGCCGTGCGGGTGGTAGAGACCGATCACGTCGCCGACGATGCGGGCCGACTTGACGTATTTGCGCTCCGGCAGGTGCCCGGATTCGTAGGCCGAATAGAGGATGCGCCGGTGCACCGGCTTCAGGCCGTCACGTGCGTCGGGCAGCGCCCGGCTCACGATCACGCTCATGGCATAATCGAGATACGAACGGCGCATCTCGTCGACGATGGAGACGGGCTTGATGTCGGAGGCGGGAGGCGTCGAACCGGCGCCGGGATTGTCGTTCTCTGCCAAGGTCTTCGATCTCTGCCTGTCGCGAGCCCGGAATGCGGCGCGGTTGCTGCCGCCGTCCGCTCACGGGGAATGGGTTCGGGCGTTTCGATCCGGTTGCGCAGAGCGAACCGGACCACGCTGGTCCTGCCGGCTTCGTATAGCCGATCCGTGCGGCGCAAGCCACCAATCGACGCATCCCGACAGTGGAGCGAAAGTCATTGACGACCAACGGCTTGCTCGCCTGACGACGCTGGCTGCGATGGCCGTGGCGCGCGGCGTGCTTGCGCAGACATCGGTCCGTCACGGTCTATGCCGGATCATGCTGTCGCGCGTGCGGCGCCAGAACGGAGAACACGTATGGTCAGATTTCGGGCAAGCTTCGGACTCGCGGTTGCTACCGCCCTGTGCGCGGCCGCCATGCCCGGTGCTCGGGCCGCCGACGGAACCACCGCCGAGCAGACCGTCGCGGCGATGAACACCCTCTGGGGCAGTCACGCGGGCTATCGCGCCAATCACGCCAAGGGCGTCGTGGTCGAGGGCAGCTTTACCGCGGCGCCGGACGCCGCGACCTTGAGCAAGGCCAGCCTGTTCGACGGCAAGCCGGTTCCGGTGACGGTTCGGTTCTCGGATTCTACCGGCCTGCCGACCCTTCCAGACGGATCCGGGCCTGCCAATCCGCATGGCATGTCGGTGAAGTTCAAGCTCGCCGATGGTGGTGAGATGGACCTCGTCACCAATTCGCTGAAGTATTTTCCCGTCGCAACCGGGGAGGAGTTTCTGGAATTGCTGACGGCGATCGCCCGGAGTGGGCCGGATGCGGCCAAGCCCACGCCGGTGGAGCGCTTCATGGCGTCCCACCCCTCGGCCCCCAAGGCCTTCGCCACGGTTCAGACCCCATCGAGCTTCAGCCGCGAGGCCTATCACGGCATCGACGCGTTCGTCTTCGTGGATGCAAAGGGCAAGAAACAGCCATTCCGCTTCCACCTCGTCCCCCCGGCGGGGACGGAATATCTCGGGGCGGACGAGGCGGCCAAGCGTGCCCCGAACTTTCTGATGGAGGATATCTCGACCGTGCTCGGCAAGGCGCCGGTGACCTTCAGCCTGCAGGCGCAACTCGCCGATCCCGGCGACCAGACCAAGGACCCGAGCCAGCCTTGGCCGGACGACCGCAAGACGGTCACGATGGGGACAATCACCCTCACCAAGACCGTGCCGGACAGCGATGCGGCCCAGAAGGCCTTGCTGTTCATGCCGGGCAATCTCACCGACGGAATCGAGGTTTCGGACGACCCGCTCATCGATGCCCGCAATCAGGCCTATGCGGTCTCGTTCGGCAAGCGCTCGCAATAGACATAAAAATGGGCGCGACACCCGAGGGGTCGCGCCCAAGCGAAAGGATTGGAACGGAGAAGCCTAGAACGGAATGTCGTCGTCGAGATCGTAGTTTGGCTTCGCTCCACCGCCGCCACTCGACGGCGCCGGCCGGCGATCGCCGCCACCGGCAGGACGACCGCCGCCGGACGCGCGGCCGCCACCGTATTCCCCGCCCCGGTCGCCGCCGCCATCGCCGCCGCGGCTGATCTGCCCGCCGCCGCCTTCCTCGTCGGCGCCCATCTCACCGCCGCCGCTGCGACCGTCGAGGAGCGTCAGCTCGCCGCGGAAGCGCTGGAGCACCACCTCGGTGGTGTATTTCTCGACGCCGGACTGGTCGGACCATTTCCGGGTCTGGAGCTGGCCCTCGATATAGACCTTCGAGCCCTTGCGCAGGTATTGCTCGGCTACGCGGGCGAGGTTCTCATTGTAGATCACCACCGAGTGCCACTCGGTCTTCTCCTTGCGCTCGCCGGACATCTTGTCCTTCCAAGACTCGGACGTCGCGATGCGCAGGTTGACCACGGGATCGCCGGAAGCGAGGCGCCGCGTCTCGGGATCGCGCCCGAGATTGCCCACCAGAATCACTTTGTTCACGCTGCCGGCCATGCCGCTCACTCCTCTCGGTCGATCTCACAAGACGTCGATTGCGACCCGCGCCCGTTCGGAGCCGGATCGCCTCGCTGCCGCCTGTCATGGGCCGTCGCGAACCTGCCGGCAATCGCCGGGATGCCGGTTGTCCACGAGACTCGCAAGCCGGTGGGCAGCCTCGATGTTCTATCTTTGTTCGGATTGACCGACAAGCCAGCGCTCAGGCGATCTTGACGATCAGCTTGCCGAAGTTCCGGCCTTTCAGCAGGCCGGCGAAGGCCTCGGGCGCAGCCTCCAGTCCGTCGACGATATCCTCGCGGTGGCGGATGCGTCCGTCCCGCAGCCAGCCGCCGACCGCGTCGAGGAACGCGGCCTCCTGCGAAGCGAAATCCCACACGATGAAGCCCTGCAGGTGAAGGCGCTTCGACAAAACCGCCCGCATCAGCAGCGGGATACGGTCGGGGCCGGCCGGCAGGTCGGTGGCGCTGTAGCCCGAGACTAGACCGCAGACGGGAAGCCGGGCGAAGGTGTTGAGGAGCGGCAGCACGGCATCGAACACCGCACCGCCGACATTCTCGAAATAGACGTCAATGCCCTTCGGACAGGCGGCCGCGAGATCGTCGGCAAAACTCTCGCTGCGATGATCGATGGCCGCGTCGAAGCCGAGATGCTCTGTCAGATAGGCGCATTTTTTAGGGCCGCCGGCGATGCCGACGGCACGCGCGCCCTTCAGCTTGGCGATCTGCCCGACGAGTGAGCCTACCGGACCGGTGGCGGCGGCCACCGCCACGGTCTCGCCGGGCTTCGGCCGGCCGATCGTGAGGAGGCCGGTATAGGCGGTCATGCCGGGCATTCCGAGGACACCGAGTGCCGTCGTGACCGGCGCCGTCTGCGGGTCGAGCTTGCGCAGGCCGTTGCCATTCGAAGTGTAGAAATCCTGCCAGCCGCCGAAACCGACCACGCTGTCTCCGACCCGATAATCGGGGTGATGCGAGGTCACGACCTCGGCCACCGTGGCGCCCACCATGGTGTCGCCGATGGCGACGGGCTCGGCATAGGATTTGGCCGCGCTCATCCGCCCGCGCATGTACGGATCGAGGGAGAGGAAGCGGTTGCGCAGCAGAACCTCGCCCTGCTGGGCAGTCGGCATCCGCGTCTCCTCCAGTCGGAAATGACTTTCGTTCGGCTCTCCATGCGGGCGGGCGGCGAGGACGATGCGACGATTCACGGTGCTGGCGGGCAAGGCGGGTCCTGTCATGTCGGCTCCTGGTACTGGAGGATTGGTACGGACATGGGTCCCGCCCGACCGATGCGCAAATCAGCCGATGGTGCCCGCTGCCTGTTCCGGGCGTTGTCAGGATCATCGGGTGATCGAGCAGGAGCGACGATGGCGAGTGGATGGATGGTGCTCTGCGCAACGCTGTTGGCCGGCGGCGCGACCCTCACCGGGATCGGAGCGACGCGGGCGGCCGACGATCCTCTCGGAGCCTATCGCTGGACATCACGCGTCCTGGTGATCTCGGCCACCGATGGCGCTGATCCGCGGCTGGTAGTTCAGCGTAGCACCGTTGCCGCCGCCAAGGCCGGGATGGCGGAGCGCGACTTGGTCACCATCGAGATACTGGGACAAGGGGATTCGGCCCGGCGGCTGAGAGACCGGCTCGGACTGCCACGGGATGGGTTCCGGGTGCTGCTTATCGGCAAGGATGGCGGCGCAAAGCTCAACCGGGACGAACCGATTCCAACGCGGACGTTGTTCGATACCATCGATGCCATGCCGATGCGGCGCGAGGAGAGCCGCCGCTGATGGCCTTCAAGACGAAAAAAGGGGCCGCGAATGCGGCCCCTTTCCTGTCTGATGTCGGATCGTGCGATCAGTCGCAGCGCTCGACCAACACCCGACGATAGCCGTACGGCGTCCAGCGAACGCGAGGCACGGTGTAGCAGCCGCCACCGTACCCATACCCACCGCCGTAACCGCCATAGCCCACGGGAGCGTAGCCGCCGCCGTAATATCCACCGTAGCCGCCGCCGTAGCCGCCATAGAGACCACCGGCAGCGAGACCGAGGCCAACGCCGAGACCCAGGCCACCTAGGCCATAACCGTAACCGCGGCCGTAGCCGCGACCATAGTAGCCTCCGCGATAACCGCCGAAACCACCGCGGTAGCCACCGAAACCAGCGTTGCGGAACCCTCCGCCGCCGAAGCCACCACGAAAGCCACCACCGCGAAAGCCGCCGCCACCAAACCCACCGTGGCCAAAGCCGCCACCGTGGAATCCACCACCGCCGAAACCGCCACGGGCTTCAGCACCGGCCGGGATCATGGCGAGGGCACCGATCATCGCGGCCGAGGCCAGAACAATTCGTTTCATCTCTGCGATCTCCGAGAGCCTAGAGCATCCCCATCGGAGTCAAAACGCGGACACCCCGCCAACGGTTCATGTTGCATTTGATCTTCCCGGTATCGTGAACCGATCGCCGCTGACCGGCAAACTGGCGCCGGCGCGTCAGCCCCTTGAAAGATGCCGGGATTTCGGGCGAGGAGGTGGCTTCCGCGCGCCGTCGATCGGTTGCCCGGACCGTATCCTGGAACCGAGTCGCCAGAGTCAGGTCAACCCGATGATGTCACGCCACCGGACGAACGGTCTTCCGCTGCATCGGGCCGGTCGGCTCCTGGCGGTCGCGTGGGTGGCAGTCGCGTGGGGCTATTCCGCTCCGGCGTCGGCCGCCCCGGCCGCGGCGCCATGCCGGGCGGTGCAGTCGGCCGGCGAAGCCTACACCGTCTGCACCGTCGATCTGCGGCGCGAGCGCGTTCGGGTGTTCTGGCTCGGAGCCGATAGCCTGCCCTACGGCTCGCTCTCGACCCTGGCGCAGAAGCAGGGTCCCCGCCTCAGCTTCGCGATGAATGCGGGCATGTACGACAAGGGCCAGGCTCCGGTCGGGCTCTATGTCGAGGACGGGCGCGAGATGAAGGGGGTCTCCACCGCCAATGGCCCCGGCAACTTCCACCTCAAGCCCAACGGCATCTTCTACGTGAAGGGCGACCGGGCCGGAGTAATGGAGACGACGCGCTATCTCCGCGTCCAGCCCAAGCCCGATTTCGCCACGCAATCCGGCCCGATGCTGGTGGTGGACGGCCATATCCACCCGAAGATCTCCGCCGACGGCCCGAGCCAGAAGATCCGCAACGGCGTCGGCGTGCGCGATGACGGCCGCACCGCGGTGTTCGCGATCTCCGAGCGCCCGGTGAGCTTCGGCGCCTTCGCCCGCCTGTTCAAGGACGATCTCGGCTGCCGCAACGCTCTGTTCCTCGATGGCAGCGTATCGAGCCTCTACGCGCCGTCCATGGGCCGGTCCGACCTCAGCCGTCCGCTTGGACCGATGGTGGGCGCGATGGCACGCTGAATTCGCGTCACACCCGCTTGGCGCGCTTCCCGAAGGCGACGGAGAGCCGTGAGCGCACGCCCTCGGCGATCTCGGTGCGGGATTCGATCCGCACCGCCGGCATCTCGGCGCCGATCGGGCTGGTCGGCTCGAAAGTGAAGAGGAGGTGGCGCACGCCCATCTCCAGGGTGAGCACGCCGTCGGATTGGGTCAGATCCTCACCGAAGACCTCGATGAGCGGGCCGTCCGGATCGCCCTTCTCCATCTGGATGATGAAGTAGCCGGCCGGCTCCTCCTCGTCGTCCGCCCCGGAGATGAGGCAGATTCCGTTCTCGAGATCGAGGCGGACGCGCTCCACGTCGAAGGTCGTCACATCGTCCATGATCAGCGCTGTCCGTGCAGGGTGGCGGTGAACAGGTCCTTGAACTCCCGCGGCTGCGAACGCCAGTATTGCTTGGGAGCCCGCACCTGCGCGCCGAGCTCGGCTGCCGCGTGCCACGGCCAGCGCGGATCGTAGAGCAGGCCACGCGCCAGCGCGATCGCATCGGCCTTGCCCTCGGCCAGGATCGATTCGGCGTGTGCGGCTTCCGTGATCAGCCCGACCGCGATGGTGGTGAGGCCGGTCTCAGCCTTGATCCGCTCGGCGAAGGGGACCTGATAGCCCGCCGAAAGCGGGATCTTCTGCTGGGTCGAGAGCCCGCCGGTCGAGACGTGGATCGCCGCCGTGCCCCGGCGTTTCAGGGCATGGGCGAGTTCCACGGTCTCGTCGAGGGTCCAGCCGCCCTCGACCCAGTCGGTGGCCGAGACGCGCATCCACACGGGCTTACCCGCCGGCACCGCGTCGCGCACCGCCTCGAAGCATTCGAGCGGGAAGCGCATTCGGTTGGCGAGGCTGCCGCCATACTGATCGGTGCGCTGGTTGCCGAGCGGCGACAGGAACTGGTGCAGCAGGTAGCCGTGCGCCCCGTGCAACTCGAACCCGTCGATGCCGATCGCAAGCGCCCGGCGCGCGGTGGCGACGAAACCGTCCCGGATCCGCTTCAGGCCCTCGGCGTCGAGGGCGTGGGGCGCGACCTCACCGTCGCCGTGGGCGATCTCCGAGGGGGCTTCGGTGCGCCAGCCGTCGGGAGCGTCCGGTGCGATCTGGGCACCGCCATCCCACGGCGCCCGGCTCGAAGCCTTGCGACCGGCGTGGTTGATCTGGATCGCGATCGGGATCGGTGCGTAGCCGCGCACCGCGTCGAGCACCCGGCCGAGCGCCCGCTCGGTCTCATCGGAATACAGGCCGAGATCGGTGGGCGAGATGCGGGCTTCGGGCGAGATCGCGGTCGCCTCCAGCGTCAGCAATCCGGCCCCCGACATCGCCATCTGACCCAAATGCATCAGGTGCCAGTCGCTGGCCTGACCGGCATGGGCGGAATACTGGCACATCGGGGCCACGATGATGCGGTTGTCGAGTGTGAGGTCGTCGAGGCGCAGGGGCTCGAACAGGCGTGCGGTCATGCGGGGCTCCGGCGTGCGGTCGAGCGCATAGGTGGTGCAAGCGCGCCGGCTTGGCTAGTGCGCCGGCTCGAGAGGGGCTAGCGGTTCCTGGAAAAACCGATGCAAACACAAAGATCTACGGGAAGACCGAAGACCGGCTCGGCTTTGCGATCACCGCATCGCGGCGTCACGCGTCGCGCAGCATCTCCAATTCGAGCCAGCGATCTTCCGCGGCGCCGAGCTGGGTTTCGGCTTCGGTCAGCAAGGCCGAGGCCTTGGCGAAGCGCGGGGCGTCGCGGACGTAGAGTTGCGGGTCGGCCAGGACCGCGCGCAGCTTGCCGATGTCGGATTCGAGCTTCTTCATCCGCTCGGGCAGCGTCTTCAGCTCGTGCTGGTCCTTGAAGCCGAGCTTGGACTTGGCCGAAGCAGGCGCAGCCTCGGTGATCTTGGCGCGCTCGCGCTGTTCCGCGCGGCCCGCCTTGGTGGTGGAGGCGACCGTGCGGGCCTGAACCCCCTCCCCGCGCTGGGCGATCATGTCGGTATAGCCGCCGGCATACTCGATCCAGGCGCCCTCGCCCTCGCTCACCAGAACGCTGCCTACCACCCGGTCGAGGAAGTCGCGGTCGTGGCTCACCAGGATCAGCGTACCGGAATAGTCGGTGAGCATCTCCTGGAGCAGGTCGAGGGTTTCGAGGTCGAGGTCGTTGGTGGGCTCGTCGAGTACCAGCAGGTTGGCGGGCTGCGCCAGCGCGCGCGCGATGAGCAGGCGATTGCGCTCGCCGCCGGACAGCACCCGTACCGGAGTCCGGGCCTGCTCGGGAGCGAACAGGAAGTCCTTCATGTAGCCGATGACGTGGCGGCTCACCCCGCCCACCGTCACCGAATCGCCGCTGCCGCCGGTGAGCACTTCCGTCACCGTCATCGATGGCTCCAGCACCGCGCGGGTCTGGTCCAGAAGCATCATCTTGAGGTTCGTGCCGAGCGCGATGGTGCCCGAATCGGGGGGGAGCTGCCCGGTCAGCAGGTTGATCAGCGTGGTCTTGCCGGCGCCGTTGGGGCCGACGATGCCGAGACGGTCGCCGCGCATCACCCGGATCGAGAGATCGTCGACGATGCGGCGCTCGCCGTAGGATTTTGCCGCACCCTTGGCCTCGACCACGAGGGCGCCCGAGGCATCGGCCTCCGTCGAGGTCATGGTCGCGGTGCCGACCGGGCGGCGATCCTCGCGCCGGTCCTTGCGCAATTGATGCAGGTTGCCGAGGCGCCGCACATTGCGCTTGCGGCGGGCCGTGACGCCGTAGCGCAGCCAATGCTCTTCGTCGGCGATCTTGCGCTCCAGCTTGTGCCGGTCGCGCTCCTCCTCTTCGAAGAACGCATCGCGCCACGCCTCGAAGGTGGAGAAGCCCTGCTCGATCCGGCGTGTCGTGCCCCGGTCGAGCCAGACCGTGGTTTTCGAGAGCGCCGACAGGAAGCGCCGATCGTGGCTGATCAGGATGAGCGCGCCGCGCACGCTTTTTAGCTCAGCCTCGAGCCATTCGATGGCCGGCAGGTCGAGATGGTTGGTGGGCTCGTCGAGCAGCAGGATGTCGGGTTCGGGCGCCAGCGCCTGGGCGAGCGCCACCCGCCGTCCCTCGCCGCCCGAGAGGCGCAGAGGATTCTCTTCGCCCGTCATCCCGAGGCTCTCGAGGAGGTAGCGGGCGCGGTAGGCATCGTCCCCGTGGGTGAGCCCGGACTCGACGAAGTCGAGGGTCGTTGTGAACCCCGAGAAATCCGGCTCCTGCGCCAAGTAGCGGATTGTGGTGCCGGGCTGGACGAATCGCACGCCCTTGTCGGGCTCTACGAGACCGGCTGCGATCTTCATCAGCGTCGACTTGCCCGAGCCGTTGCGGCCGACGAGGCAGGTGCGTTCGCCAGGTGAGATCGCGAGTTCGGCGCGCTCGATCAGCGGTGTGCCGCCGAAAGTGAGCGCGACGTCTTGAAGGGTGAGAAGCGGGGGAGCGGCCATGGCCGGGCTTATGGCAGTGCCGGCGCCCGCAAACCAATGGTTCGGTGCGCCGACCTACATCGTCGGGTTGGCGGGGCCTGTCGGCGAAGGATCCGGCGCAATGGCGGGCCCGACATCGGGGTCGTTCATGGGAATTTCGGTCGGCGTGACGTCGGGCGCTTCTGTGGGCGTCTGGCCGGGGATGTCGGTTCCGGGAAGGTCCGGGCTCGTCGGAGCCGGCGTCTGCGGCGCCTCGTAGGGCGTCTCGGGAACGGGCGTCTCGGGAATCGGTCCGGGGTTTGACATGCAGGCTTCCTCTCGCGAGCGGGGCGCCCCTTAGAGGCGGCCCCTTGCAACGGCCCGCCCGCGAGGCGGTTCCGGTGCGCCCTACTTCTTCGTCAGGAGGAGGTTGCCTTCCTTGCCGAGCTTCTTCTGGATCTGCTCGGCGAACAGGGCCAGCAGCAGCGGCAGGCGGACCTCGATCCGGACGGTCCCGGGCCGTACGTCGACGTTTCCATCGACCTTCTGGCCCATCGCCGCCATGGCGAAATCGAGCCGGTCGTCGGTCCAGGCGAGCTTGTCGACGGCGATGCCGGCCTTGTCGAACAGGCCGTTGGCCTGGGTGATGCCATCCGCGATGCGCCGGCGTGCCTCGGCGAGCCCGAGTTCATGCGGAATTTCGACGATCAGGGGCTTGGCCATCATGTACCTGCGCGTGGTGCCTTGAGCAGTGTCGAGTTCGGCGGACCTCGTTTCGAAAGAAACGATGCTCGCGCTCGAAATGGGCACGGCCGACGCTGAGACAACGCCGGCCGAAGACAAAAAGCTCAGTTGAGCACGCTCAAGGCGACGTAGGTCGTCCCGCCCATGCCGAGCGCGCGCGCCGGTCCCTTGGCGAGATCGATGATCCGGCCGCGCACGAACGGACCGCGATCGTTGATACGGACCACCACCGATCGGCCATTGCGCTTGTTCTCGACCCGGACCCGGGTGCCGAACGGCAGGCTGCGGTGTGCGGCGGTCATCCCGTTCGGGTTGAACCGCTCGCCATTGGCCGTCTTGCGGCCGCTCCCATACCAAGAGGCGGCTCCGCTTTGCGCCATAGCCGGCTGGCTGGCGCTTGCGAGTGTCACGACGGTACCCATAATGGCAACGATTCCGCGAACAGGCTTGATGTTCATCCGCATTCCCTTTGTTGTTTCGATTGGCCGGCAAAATGAAGCGGATCGGGGCCAAAATGAGACGTCAGGAAATGAGGCAAGAGCTGCCATGTTTGAGGATAGAATGATTTTTTAATCTGCGGTTGTATCTTTAAGTATTTGTGAATGGTCGATTTCAGATAAATTCGCCAATGATTGCACCGGAATGCTTGATCCGTGTCAGGTCAGGCGCGACCCATGGGCGCCCGTACCCACGGCCGGGAATTCAAGCCTGCGCGGAGCGAAACCCTGCCATGCATGACCGTTCGGCAGCGAAAAATGGAAGATTTTCCTCGCCATGGAGCCATTTCGGTGCGGCTCGCGTGGTGACGCTCCGACAACGCGGCCGCATCCGCTCCGGAACACGCGCGGAGCATCGATCATGCTCGCTCGGTTCGTCTTGGACGAGACGTGGGGTTTGCGGCGATGGTGCGCGGAATACTAGAGGATTAGTCTGAGGGGCATCCGAACGACGCACCCGGCAAAAACTGCAGCCCCAAATCGAGACGCATTCTCACAAACCCGGCAACTCGCTCTTTACGTTAACCGGGCCAAGGTCTGCCGGTCAGTCGCGTAACCGGTGTTTGCCATGGCTTCCCCGCGTACCGTGGTTGCCGGCACCGTCGCCCGGAATAATGTCTCGCGTACCGGGCGACTCGTGTCGGCGCCGCGGATGGGTCTCGTACCCCCCGCTCAGCGTCTTCCCCTCGACGAAATCCTCGTCGGGGATTGCATCGCCGCCATGAATGCCCTGCCGGCATCCAGCGTCGATTGCGTCTTTGCCGACCCGCCCTACAATCTCCAGCTCGGAGACGGCTCGCTGCTGCGGCCGGACCAGAGCCGTGTCGACGCCGTCGACGACGACTGGGACAAATTCTCGACCTTCGCGGCCTATGATGCCTTCACCCGGGAATGGCTCACCGCCGCCCGCCGGGTGATGAAGCCGAACGCAACCCTGTGGGTCATTGGTTCCTACCACAACATTTTTCGCGTCGGCAGCGTGCTCCAGGATCTCGGTTACTGGATCCTGAACGACATCGTCTGGCGCAAGGCCAACCCGATGCCGAATTTCCGCGGCAAGCGCTTCACCAACGCTCACGAGACTCTGATCTGGGCCTCTCGCTCGGCGGAATCGAAGGGTTACACCTTCCATTACGAGGCACTGAAAGGCGGCAACGACGACGTCCAGATGCGGTCGGACTGGTTCATTCCGCTCTGCACCGGCGACGAGCGCCTGAAGGGCGCCGACGGGTTGAAAGTGCATCCCACCCAGAAGCCAGAGGCCCTGCTCGCCCGCACCCTGCTCTCGGCCACCAATCCCGGCGACGTGGTGCTCGATCCGTTCTTCGGTACCGGCACCACCGGGGCGGTGGCCAAGCGCCTCGGCCGCCACTTCATCGGCATCGAGCGCGAAACCGTCTATGCCGATGCGGCGCGTGTCCGCATCGATGCGGTTGAGCCGCTGTCGCAGGCAGCCCTCCTGGTGGCGCCGACCAAGCGCGCCGAGCCGCGGGTGGCGTTTCTGAGCGTGATCGAGGCCGGCCACATCCGTCCCGGCGAGACCCTGAGCGACGCACGTGGCCGCCACACCGCCATCGTGCGCCCGGACGGCACCTTGATGGCCGGGCCGGCCACCGGCTCGATCCACAAGATCGGCGCCCTCGTCCAGGGATTGCCGGCCTGCAACGGCTGGGATTTCTGGCACGCTCAGCGCGCCGGCAAGCCGGTGATCATCGACACTTTCCGCGCCAAGATGCGCGCGGCGATGGGGTCGGCTGCCTGATCATCCGCAGATGTCGCTCGGCGGTGGGGATAACGGAACGACGCGCCGGGCCAACAATTTCGGCTCGGTGCGGCTGGTCTTCGCCGCCCTCGTCGTGGTCGCGCACGCGCCGGAACTTATCGACGGCAACCGGTCGCGCGAGCCGCTGACGCGCTTGTTCGGAACCCTGTCCTTCGGCGAACTCGCCGTGGACGGATTCTTTCTGGTGAGCGGCTACCTCATCGTCGCGAGCTTCCTGCGCGCGCGTTCCGTTGGTGACTTCCTGTGGCGACGGATCCTGCGGATCTATCCGGCCTTCATCATCGCATCCCTGGTCTGTCTTTTGGTCGTCGCGCCTCTGGCGGGCGGCAATCTCACGGAGGTGAAGCCGCTTCGCGCCTTGGGACGAATGCTGTCGCTGTCGGTACCGGAGGTACCGGGCGCCTTCGCCGGCCTGCCCAATCCGGCGCTCAACGGGGCGATGTGGAGCATTGCCTACGAATTCCGCTGCTATCTTCTGGTGCTGATCCTCGGATGCCTCGGAGTGCTCCGGCACCGGGGCGCATATCTGGCCGTGCTCACTGCTTTCGCCGCACTGTTCGTCGCCCGTACCGACCTCCCCAGCCTCACGATCCTGAAGAGCCTGATCGGGTATCCGCCGGAGGCGATCCGACTCACTTTCGCGTTCCTGTGCGGCGGAGCGTTCCACGTGTTTTCCGACTGGATCCGGCTCGACCGGCGTGGCGCGGCAATCGCCGCGCTACTGCTGGGTCCGGCCATGACCGTCCCGGCCCTCGCCGAGCCGGCCCTCATCGTTCTCGGGGGCTACCTGACGTTCTGGTTCGCCTGTGTGGTGCGGCCCAACCCGCTCAGCCTGGCCACGAACGAGACCGATCCGTCGTACGGGCTCTATCTCTACGCATGGCCAGTGCAGAACCTCCTCGTCGCCGGCTTTCCGGACCTCTCGCCGATTGTGGGCGGTCTCGCGACGCTGGTCGCCGCCGGTCTGCTCGGGCTGGTGAGCTGGCACCTCATCGAGAAGCCGGCGCTCGGCTGGCGCTGATCCGGCCTTTCACGGGCGGACGCGCCTTTCGTCAGAGTGGGCGCGTCCGGGGGCGTCCCCGTTTGCGCGGTGCGGTCGGCGCAACGTCTGCATCGGCCCCCCCTTGCTCGACCATGCCGTCGAAATCCGAATCGATCGGGTCCGGCGCCACGGCTGGCGCCACGCGGGGTGACGGCTTCGGCACCGGGCGGAACGTCGGCTTCGGCGCAGCTGGCGGCGGTTCGGGTTCGGCGAAGAGCGGTGCCGGCGCGACCACCCGCATCGCCTTGGCCTTCGGCACTTTTACCACGTCCGGCTTCGGGTCGAAGGCATGGGCAAGTACCTTCTTCATCACACCCGGAAGCGGTTCGTCGTCGAGGTCGCGACGGGGGGTGAAGCGCATGCCGGGCGGCGGCACCGTGCTCAGCGAAACCCGGGCGCAGAACACCGTGAGCTCGAGCGGGAAATGGGTGAAGGTGTGGCGAACCAGCCCCGGCAGGCGCTTCCAGCGGGCATCGAGCGGCGCGTCGAGTAGCGCCTGGGCCGGGTCGTACGCGGCCTCCCAAGGACTCATCGGCGGCTCGGCCATGGAGCCGAGCAGCCCCTCGGGCGGGCGCGTACGCAACAGGATCGCTTCGTCGCCGGCCCGGATCGCCACGAAGGCCGCACCGCGCCGGATCGTGCCCTTCACTGCCTTAATCTTGCGCGGAAAGGTCTCCTGCAGTCCGAGGCCGCGCGCCCGGCATGGGGCCATCCACGGGCACAGGGCGCAGGCCGGACGCTTCGGGGTGCAGATCGTCGATCCGAGGTCCATCACCGCCTGAGCGAAGTCGCCGGGCCGGTCGGCGGGCACGAGCGCCTGGGTCCGCACACGCACCTCGGCGCGGGCCGCCGGCATCAGCGTCTCGATGGCGAAGAGCCGGGTCATCACGCGCTCGACATTGCCGTCGACGGCCGCCTCCTGCCGGTCGAAGGCGATGGCCGCGATCGCGCCGGCCGTGTAGGCGCCGATGCCGGGCAGCTTGCGCAGACCCTCCAGCGTGTCGGGGAAGGCACCGGAGGCAGCGACGACCTTGGCGCAGGCGTGAAGGTTGCGGGCACGCGAATAGTAGCCGAGCCCGGCCCAGGCGGTCATCACCATCTCCTCGGGCGCCGCCGCCAACGCGTCGATGGTGGGAAAACGCTCGAGGAACTTCTGGAAGTAGGGTTTGACCGCCGCGATGGTGGTCTGCTGCAGCATCACCTCCGAGAGCCAGATCCGGTACGGATCGGGCGTCTGCCCGGCGAGCGCCCGCCACGGCAGCACGCGGCGATGCCGGTCGTACCAGGTGAGGAGGTCCGCGGCCCTGGGGCCTGGGAGCGAAGCGGCGGGCACTGGCATCGGCACTGACATGGCGCGCCCGTCCATACCCGTCGGGCTCGGCCGATCAAAGCGCCGCGATGTCCCTCGACGGGGTTTTGCAGGAATGATAGCCGAAGCTTGACGATATCGAGGACGCGCGACAGCCATGGCCCTGACCACTCAAGACCGCATCCTCATCGAGACCCGCGTCACCAACGAGGGGCCGAGCGTTCTGGCGGCCTATGCCTTGTGGTTCTTCCTCGGCTTCGTCTCCGCCCACCGGTTCTATCTCGGCCGTTCCGGCACGGCGATCCTGCAGATCGTCTCCTTCTTCGTGCTGGTCGGCTTCCTCTGGTTGCTCGTCGACGCTTTTCTGATCCCCGCGATGGTCCGGGCCAAACAGGACGAGCTGCGCAATCGCCTCGCCACGCAGGCGCTGGTGGGCGTCTGAAGCTCGGGGGCTTCGGGCACAGGGAACGTCATGCTAACCTCGCTGTGTCATCGATCCTGACTGTGGGACCGCACCGGAGCCTGTGAGACGCGCATGGCTCGCATCAAACCACTCGCCGAATTGCTGGAGGCCTGCATCGGCCCCGCCTTCGCCGCGCAGGGCTTCGCCTCCACCGACATCCTCGCCGCCTGGCCCGAGATCGTCGGCGAGCGATTGTCGCGCTATTGCCAGCCTTCCAAGCTCGAATGGCCGCGCCGGCGCCGCCGCGAGGAAGAGGGCCGCCCCGACCCCGGAACGCTGATCGTCCGGGTGGAGGGCGTGTTCGCCCTCGAATTGCAGCATCTCGCCCCGGTGGTGATCCAGCGCATCAACGCGCATTACGGCTGGCCCTGCGTCGGCAAGATCGTCATGCGCCAGGGCCGCGTCGACCGGATCGGGCGCCGTCCGCCAGCTCCGGTGATCGATCCCATTCGCCGCGGCGAAGTGGCGCTTGCCGTCGTCACGATCGAGAACGACGCCCTGCGCGACGCCCTCGATCGCCTCGGCACTGCGGTGATCGCCACCCAACCCAAGTACTGACGGTGTCGTCGCGCGCCTTGTCAGGACGTCCGACAAATTCTACCGCAAGCGCCAGAGAACGCGTTTGTCCGCAAGCGGAGCCTGTCCCGACCATGATCACCCGGCGCGACGCCCTGAAAGCCACCGGCCTCGCCATCGGCGCGGCGGCCCTCCTGCCCCGGTTCACGCTGGAGGCCTTCGCGCAGGACGCGAATCTCGCCAGCCTGATGGAGCCCGGACCGCTCGGCGACGTCTGGCTCGGTCCGAAGGACGCCAAGGTCACGATTATCGAATACGCTTCGATGACCTGCTCGCACTGCGCGGCCTTCCACAAGCAGACGTGGCCGACCTTGAAGGAGCGCTACATCGACACCGGCAAGGTGCGCTTCACCCTGCGCGAATTCCCGCTCGACCCGCTGGCCACCGCCGCCTTCATGCTGGCGCGCTGCGACGGCGACGCGAAATACTATCCCATCACCGATCTGCTCTTCGATCAGCAGCAGGCCTGGGCCTACGTCCAGAAGCCGCAATCGCCGGTCGATTCCCTGGAACAGATGCTGCGCCAGGCCGGCTTCTCCAAGGACAAGTTCGAGGCGTGCCTGAAGGACCAGAAGCTCTACAACGCGGTGAACACCGTGAAGCAGAAGGGCATGGACACATTCAAGGTCGACTCGACGCCGACCTTCTTCATCAACGGCGAGCGCTACAAGGGCGAGATGTCCGTCGAGGGCATGGAGAAGGTGATCAAGCCGATTCTCGGCGCTTGACGCCGCGCGCAAGGCAGGACGGGACAAGGTTTTCGCATCCGCCTGTTGGAAGCGGTTTTTGCGAATACCAGCAATGTGTTAAGGCGGATCGGGGTCGCCTTGACACCCAAGGTGGGCGAAACTATGTTGCGCCGCGCTTGAAGGAGGCGTCCCAGCCGGTTCCCTCCGCTCTCGCCAATGTGAGTTTTCGCCGTGAGCGGTAACGACGCAGGGGACGAGCGCGGGAACGGACGGGAGAAAGCGCTGGACGAAGACCTCTCCGCGAGGCTCAAACGTCTTGAGACGCAGATCGAGCGGAAGCGGCCCGGTGCCCCTCCCGATCGCTCGCTGCGTTCCGGTTCTTCCACCGGGCCCTCTCCTCTCGGCCAAGCGATGCGGCTCTCGACGGAGTTCATCGCGGGCGTTCTGGCAGGGGGCATTCTCGGCTGGATCTTCGATCGTTACCTGGGGACGAAACCCTGGGGTCTGATCGTCCTGCTGATGCTGGGCTTCGCGACCGGCGTCTACAACGTCATGCGTGTGTCGGGTTCGCTCCCGACGGCGCCGACGAAGGATCGGGATCGCCCGTAAGGCGTGGTCCCGGAGAGAAAATGCCGCTTACGCGGCTTTGGTGGCGGCGGGCGTCCTGCCCGCTCGAGAAGAAGAAGGGCGGGAGCGGCAATGGCCGTAAAGATGGATCCGATCCACCAGTTCGAGCTGAAGCCGCTCGTCTCCTTCGGCCATATCGGCCATCAGGAGATCGCGTTCACTCAGTCCGCCCTGTACATGTTCGCCGCCGTCGGGATCATCGCTCTGATCACCATCGTGGCGACGTCGCAGCGCTCGGTCGTTCCGGGCCGCATGCAGTCTATGGCCGAGATCTTCTACGACTTCATCGGCTCGACCCTGCGGCAGTCGGCCGGTCACGGCTCCGAGCGCTTCATGCCGCTGATCTTCTCGCTGTTCATGTTCGTGCTCGTCCTGAACATGCTCGGGATGATCCCCTACGCGTTCGCGGTGACAAGCCACATCATCGTGACCTTCGCGCTCGCCTTCCTCGTGATCGGCACCGTGATCGTCTATGGGTTCATGGCGCACGGCACGAAGTTTCTGAAGGTGTTCGTGCCCTCGGGCGTGCCCGGTTGGCTGCTGCCGATGATCGTCGCCATCGAGATCGTGTCGTTCATCTCGCGTCCGATCAGCCTCGCGGTTCGTCTGTTCGCCAACGTGCTGGCGGGCCACATCGCGCTCAAGATCTTCGCGGGCTTCGTTCCGGCGCTTCTCGCCGCCGGTGCCTGGGGGGCGATCTCGCCGCTGCCGCTCGCGCTCAGCGTCGCCGTCACCGCCCTCGAGTTCCTCGTCGCCGGTCTTCAGGCCTACGTCTTCGCGACGCTGGCCTCGATCTACCTCAGCGACGCGCTTCACCCCGGCCACTAAAGGCCGCGGCATCCTCTTCCGTCCCCGGTTCGCGCTCGCGGCCGGATTTTCTCTCCACGTAACGACGACACGGACACCAGGAGCAATTTGATGGATCCCTTAGCTGCCAAGTACATCGGTGCCGGCCTCGCTTGTCTCGGCATGGCGGGCGCCGCCATCGGCCTCGGCAATCTCTTCGGCCAGTTCTACGCCGGCGCGCTCCGCAACCCGTCGGCCGCCGATGGCCAGCGCGGCAACCTGCTCCTCGGCTTCGCCCTCACGGAAGCGCTCGGCATCTTCTCGCTGCTCGTCGCGCTGCTGCTCCTGTTCGCCGTCTAATCCACGAATCGAACCGCTACAGGGCCGGACGCTGAGCCCCAGAAGGGTGTCTCTTCGCGTCCGGCCCTTTTCTCCCAACGTGAGCGAAGGACGTCATGGCTCAGCCGGCCCAATCGACCGTACTGCATGAAGGCTTCGCCGCGACGCCGGCCGCCGAACACGGCGGTGGCTTCCCGCCCTTCGAGAGCCACACCTTCGCGTCCCAGCTGATCTGGCTCGCGCTGGCTTTCGGGCTGCTCTATTACCTCATGGACAAGATCGCGCTGCCGCGCATCCAGGGCATTCTGCACGACCGTGCGGTTCGCCTGTCCACCGATCTCGACGAGGCGCAGCGCCTTAAGGCCGAAGCCGATTCCGCTGGCGCGGCTTACGAAAAGTCTTTGAGCGACGCGCAGGCCAAGGCCCAGGCGATCGCCCTCGAGACCCGGACCGCCCTGTCTCAGGAGGCGGAGACCAAGCGCAAGGCGCTCGAGACCGAACTCAACGACAAGATCGCGGCCTCCGAGGCGACAATTCGTACCCGCACCACGGAAGCGATGGGTAACGTCCGTGGCATTGCCGGCGAAACCGCTGCCGCCATCGTCGAGCGTCTGACCGGACGTTCGCCGGACGAGGCGGCTCTGGCCAAGGCGCTCGACAGCGTCGCGCTTCCGCATTGAGGCGAACGCCTCTGGTAAATCGTATCGGCCGAAGCGCCTCGGTCGAGGTTGCGACAGCCTCACCTTCGGCTTGAGCTTTCGCCGGGCACTATCGAACTGGGACGACGAGCATGTTGTTGGAAGCCGAATTCTGGGTCGCAGTCGCCTTCGTCCTGTTCATGGCCGTGGTCTGGAAGGTCGGCGGTTTCAACCAGCTCACCAAGGCCCTCGATGGCCGTGCTAAGCGGGTTCGCACCGAGCTCGACGAAGCCCGCCGCTTGCGGGAGGAAGCGGCCGGCGTCCTGGCCGACTATAAGAAGCGCCGCGCTTCCGCCGAGCGTGAGGCCGAGGCCATCGTTTCGGGTGCCCGCGAGGAGGCCCAGCGCATCGCCGACGAAGGGCACGCCCGGCTGAACGAGTTCATCGCCCGGCGCACCAAGTCGGCCGAGGCCAAGATCGCCCAGGCCGAGGTCCAGGCCACCGCCCAGGTCCGCGCCGCTGCCGCCGACGCGGCGGTGAAGGTGTCAGAGGTCATCCTGCGCGAGCGGATGCAGGGCGATGCTGCCCAGGATCTCGTGCGCCAGAGCCTCGGCGAAGTCCGCACCCGCCTCCGGGCCTGACATCCAGCCAAATGCATTTTCGAGGAAGCCGCCGTGAGGCGGCTTTTTCGTTTCTGCTTTCGTGTCTCGGGCCCGATGCCCGGGCGTGCTATAGCCCCGGCCCGATCGCGTGAGCGCCACGCCGAAGCGGAGACCCGATGCAGCCGATCATTTCCATCACAAATCTGTCCAAAGTCTACGGAACCGGCCTCAAGGCCCTGACCGACATCAACCTCGATATCGCCAAGGGTGAGATCTTCGCCCTGCTCGGCCCCAATGGCGCTGGCAAGACCACGCTGATCAGCATCGTCTGCGGCATCGTCACGGCCAGCGAAGGGCGTATCCTCGCCGATGGCCACGACATCACGAAGGATTACCGGGCGGCGCGAAGCCTGATCGGCCTGGTGCCGCAGGAACTCACCACCGACGCCTTCGAGACGGTCTGGGCGACCACGAGCTTCAGCCGTGGCCTGTTCGGACTGAAGCCCGATCCGGCCCATATCGAGCGGGTGCTGCGCGACCTCTCGCTGTGGGACAAGAAGGACAGCCGGATCATGACCCTGTCCGGGGGCATGAAGCGGCGGGTGCTCATCGCCAAGGCGCTCAGCCACGAGCCGAAGATCCTGTTTCTGGACGAGCCCACCGCCGGCGTCGACGTGGCCTTGCGCCAGGATATGTGGCGCCTGGTGCGCGGGCTGCGGGCGAAGGGCGTCACCATCATCCTCACGACCCACTACATCGACGAGGCCGAAGAGATGGCCGACCGGGTCGGCGTGATCCGCAAGGGCGAGATCATCCTCGTCGAGGACAAGGTCGAGCTGATGCGCAAGCTCGGCAAGAAGCAGCTCACCCTGCAGCTCGACGCGCCGTTAGGGCAGGTGCCGTCGGCCCTCGCCGCGCACCATCTCGAACTCTCCGGCGACGGCCGGGAGCTGGTCTACACCTATGACACCAAGGGCGATGCCGGCCTCACCGTCCTGCTCGCCGATCTCGCTGCAGCCGACATCCGGTTCCGCGACCTGCACACCAGCCAATCGTCGCTGGAAGATATCTTCGTCGATCTCGTGAAGGAGCGGGCATGAACTGGTTCGCGGTCCGTTCCATCTACGGTTTCGAGATGGCGCGCTTCTGGCGCACGGCGCTGCAGAGCATCGTCGCACCGGTCATCGCCACCTCGCTCTATTTCGTGGTGTTCGGCGCGGCGATCGGCTCGCGGGTGGCCTCGGTGGAAGGCGTGTCCTACGGCGCCTTCATCGTGCCGGGTCTGATCATGCTCTCGCTGCTGACCCAGAGCATCGCCAACGCGTCGTTCGGGATCTACTTCCCGCGCTTTGCCGGCACGATCTACGAGATCCTGTCGGCACCGGTCTCGCCACTGGAGATCGTGCTCGGCTATGCCGGGGCGGCGGCTTCGAAATCGATCCTGATCGGGCTGATCATCCTAGCCACCTCGGCCCTGTTCGTGCCGCTGCGAATCGAACACCCGGTGTTCATGGTGGTGTTCCTGCTCCTCACCGCCGTGACGTTCAGCCTGTTCGGCTTCCTCATCGGACTCTGGGCAGACGGGTTCGAGAAGCTGCAACTCGTACCGCTCCTCGTCGTGACGCCGCTGACGTTCCTGGGCGGCAGCTTCTACTCCATCGAGATGCTGCCGCCGTTCTGGCGGGTGGTGAGCCTCGCCAACCCCGTGGTCTACCTGATCAGCGGGTTCCGCTGGGCGTTCTTCGGCCGATCCGATGTGAGCGTCGGCGTCAGTTTCGGCATGGCGTTTCTGTTTCTCGCCCTGTGCCTCGCCGGCGTGACGTGGATCTTTCGCACCGGCTATCGCCTCAAGAGCTGAGCGCCCTCACGGGCGGGTATTGAGGAACTCCAGCACGCCTGCTCGATGCTGGCGATCGCCCACTGCCGTGCTGTGGTCGCGGTTCGGCAGTTCCAGCGCCCTGGCGTTGGGCATCAGCGCCGCCAGCGCGGGCCCGGAGCCCGACACCGTATCCAGGGTGCCGACCGTGACGAGGGTCGGTGCCTCGATCTGCGCCACTTCGGCCCGCGACAGGGTCTGGCGCGAACCCCGCATACAAGCGGCCAACGCCCGCAGATCGCCGCCGGTCTGCTCGGCGAAGGTCCGGAACGCGGCGGCGGTCGGGTTCGAGGCCGGCGTGCCGGCCGGAGCCTCCAGGGCTTCCGCGATGCCGTCGGGAAGTCCCCTGCCCTCGACGAGATGGAGTCCGAGGCCGCCGAGCAGGATCGAGCGCACCCGCTCCGGATTGTCGAGGGCGAGATAGGCCGAGATCCGCGCACCCATGGAATAGCCCATCACGTCGGCCCGCGCGATTCCGAGGTGATCGAGGAGCCGCCGCGCGTCGCCCGCCATGATGTCGGAGCCGTAGGCGTCGGGCGCGTACAGCTTCTGGCTCTCGCCATGGCCGCGATTGTCCAGCGCGATCACCCGGCGGCCCGCCTGGGCCAGCGTTCGTACCCACAGGGTGTTGACCCAGTTCACGGCGTGATTGGACGCAAAGCCGTGAATCAGCAGGATCGGGTCCCCGGTGCCGCCCTCCGCGGGCACGTCGAGGTAGGCGATACCGACGCCCTCGGATTGGAATGTCTGCATGGGTCGGCGCCCCTTGTCGGCAGATGAACGGAAGAATCCTAATCGTCCATAGGGCGCAACGGTGCCTTGAGACAGAGCCTCACGCCACCCCGGATGAGATCCGGCGGAGAATGTTCGCGGAACGAATGTGACGGTGCAGAGCGGGCGTCGAATAGCCATGGAGCGTCCGAATCGCTGCGGCCTTTTTGGGTAAGTCGATAGTCAAACAATGCGGGTATTTTCCTAGTAAGCGTCAGGTTTTTTCTCAGACGACCTCGCTGCTGACAATCGTGTGATTCCTGAACACGTCGCTCATGCGGTCTCGCTTATTGCGCACCGCAACAAATACGATTAAGAATGTTTTAACGACCAAATCACGAAAAATTTCGCCAGATTTCAACGCCTTTAGCTGGGCGGCCGAGCTTCTGCGCCTAAAAAGTCGGAAACTATACTTATAGTTCTCCGGTGCTCCCTTTGGAGATCACGACATGCACCAAACGTCGCCCCTGCCCTCCGTCAAGCCCTCCCAGGTCTCAGCGCAGGCGAAGGCCCAGCTGGATCAGACCCGGATCGTCCGGCTCTCTTCCTACTCCGTGGCGACCGTGCTGGCTCTCCTGATGACGACCGCAACCCTGCCGCCGCTCCTGGCGGATCAGTCGGATCGCGCGGTGATCAATGCACCGATCATGCTGCTCACGGCGCCGATCGCCGGCGAGGTCACCGACGTCCTGGCGCGGACCGGTCAGCGCCTGGAACCGGGCGAGTCCGTCTTGACCCTGCAGAATGGACGCGTCGACCGGACCACCCTGATCGTGCTCGATGGCAAGGTCGAGGAATTGCGCGGTTCACTGCTGGCGGCGCGGGAGAAGAAGAACTCCGATATCGCCTACGTGGCGGCCCTCGACGTCGAGATCGCCAAGCAGGTGGAACAGACGGTTCAGCGTTTCGAAGGCGAGATCAGCGAAGCCCGCGCGCGCGTCGCGTCGTCGGATGCCGAGGGCTTGGCCAAGAAAGCGGTGGTGGATCGCCAGCAGGCGATGGTGAACCGCAACATCGCGAGCGTAGACCTGCTCCGTCCGACCATACAGCAATATGCTGCCGCACGCTTCGACAAGGATGCCGAGACGGCGAAGCTGAACTTGAAGATCACGCAGCTCAACGGCGTGAAGCAGGGCATCTTCGTCGGCAACGAGATGAACTCGCTCGCGATCCTCAATCAGAAGCGCCGCGACCTCGCCTTCGACGCCCAGCGACTGGCCATCGAAGAGGCGCAGCTCGGCTCGAGCCTGAAGAGCCAGCAGGCGCTCTTCAATGCCGAGAAGCGGCGCCTCGACAGTCTGTCCGTCGCCCAGATGCGGGCGATGAGCGGCGGTTACGTCCTCAGCGTCGGCGTAGCGCCCGGCCGCCACGTCAACCCGGGTGATTCCGTCGCGACCATGGTCGATTGCGACAACGCCTTCGTGGTCGGCATCTTCTCGTACCGGCAGGCGCAGAGCCTCGCTGTTGGCACCCGTGTCAGGGTCTCGTCGGCTGATGGCGAGCCGCGCTTCGGGGCTGTTACCGAGATCCTGCCCAAGACCAGCGACAAGACCGACGAGCAATATGCGGTGCCGTTCCCCCAGACCGAGCGTCGCGAGATGTATGTCCTGGTTGGGTTCGACAGTGCCGATCCGTCCTCCCAGCCTGCGAGCCTGCGCCGCGCCGGCCAGGCCAATTCCTGCTCGGTCGGGCAATGGGTCACCATCACCCGTGAGAACGGCTGGGTGCCGTCGGCTTCCGTCGCCTGGAAGAATGTGGCGAGCGGGTTCGGCATCCCCAGCGCCGCTTGGAACGGCGTGTCGCACGTCGCCAGCCGTGCGCAGAGCGGTGTGCGAATCCTCGTCGCCTCCCTGTTCTCGACGGGGACGGCCACGGCACGGGAGCAGACACGCAACGAGAGCCGCCGCTCGACCCAAGGCGCTTCTTGATCCGTCGCCTCCTCACCGCGGCGTTGATGTGCGTCGCGGCGGCGTCGCCGGTCCGGTCCGGTCCGCTGACACGGCATGATCTTGCCGTCCCCCTCTGCGCCGCCCTCGCTCGGGCGGTGGACGCGACCGGGGCGGCGAAGACCGGCCCTGTGTTCCTCGTCAGCTACGAGCCCGGGCCGGGCGAAGCCGAACTTGATCCGGCCCTGCGCCATTCGGCTTTCACCTACGACAATGCGCTCGCCGCCATCGCCCTCGTGGCCTGCGGCGACGTTCCCCGCGCCCGGCGGATCGGCGACGCGCTCCTCCACGGGCTCACGCACGACCGGACCTTCGGTGATGGCCGTATCCGCAACGCCTACCGGGCCGGCCCCGTTGGCGACGGCGCTGCTCTCCTTCCAGGTTGGTGGGATGCCAAGCAGAATCTCTGGGCCGAGGATTCCTATCAAGACGGGACCGCCACGGGGAACGTCGCCTGGGCGGCCCTTTCGCTGCTGACCCTCGACGAGGCGACACAGGAGCCTGCCTATCGGGCCGGGGCCGAACGTCTGCTCGGCTGGATTACCGCCAACGCGACCGATTCGCGGTTCCCCGCCGGCTTCTCCGGCGGCGTCGATGGTTTCGACCCGTCGCAGACCCGGCTCCACTGGAAATCGACCGAGCACAATCTCGATGTCCATGCCGTCGCCACCTGGCTTCACCGCCACGATGGCGATCCCGCGCAGGCCACGGTCGCGGCGACGGCCCGCGGCTTCCTCGACGCCGCCTTCGTCGCCGATCCGGGCCTGTTTCGCCTCGGGACCACTCCTGAAGGCGCCCTCCAGCCCGTCACCCACGTGGCCCTCGACACCCAGGTCTGGCCGCTCGTCGGTGTCGTGAACCCACCCGAGGCGTGGAGCAAGGCAATGGCCTATGCCGAGCACCACCTCTCGGTTCCGGGCGGATTCGACTTCAACGAGGATCGCGACGGACTCTGGGTCGAAGGCACGGCGCAGGCCGCGCTGACCCTTCGGGCGCTCGGCCATGCGGACGCGGCGCGCCGGCTGCTCGACGGTTTGAAGGCGCAGATCGCGCCCTCGGGATACCTGTTCGCCACCAACGTCGCGCGGCTCACCACCGGCATCGCCATCGGCCCGGCGAGCCACGAGGCCGACTTCTACTACTACCGCCGACCGCATCTTGGCGCGACGGCCTGGGCCGTACTCGCGGCTTTGGCCTGGAACCCTTTCACCGGCCGGATTTTGGAGTAGCCGCCGTGATCCCATCGCTTCAGTTCCCCGCACCGCAGGACGTCTGGGCGGTGCTCACCGCCGATCTCGGTATTTTCATCGGTCTCCTGGTGATGGCGGGACTGCTCGACCGGACGAACGCCATGGCGCGGGCTCTGTTCGGCGCTACGGCGGCGGTGTTCATCCTGCTCTACACGGCGTGGCGCTGGCACGAGACTCTGCCGCGCATGGAGCCGGGCCTGGAGCAGATCTGGCCCTACGTCTTCTTCGCCTCCGAGATGACGGCGATTCTCTACACGCTGATGTCGATCGTGATCCTGTTCCGGTTCAAGGACCGCACGGGCGAGGCCGACCGCGAGCAGGCCAAGCTCACCGCGAGCGGCGACTGGCCGGCCGTGGACATCTTCATCTGCACCTACAACGAACCCCTCGACGTGGTGGAGAAGTCGATCATCCCGGCGCTCGCCGTCGACTATCCCAACGTGACCGTGTGGGTCTGTGACGACACGCGGCGCGGCTGGCTCAAGGCGTATTGCGAGGAGGTCGGCGCCCGCTACGTCACCCGGCCGGACAACAAGGGCGCCAAGGCGGGCAACCTCAACAACGCGCTGAACCACACCGCCGGCCTCACCAATGCGCCGATCATCCTGGTGCTCGATGCCGATTTCGCCGTGGCGCCCAACATCCTGCGCCGCGCAGTCGGCCTGTTCCACGACCAGAGCTGCGCGGTGGTGCAGACTCCGCAATTCTTCTTCAACGCCGATCCGATCCAGCACAACCTGATGGCCGCCGATGCCTGGGTCGACGACCAGCGCATCTTCTTCGACGTGTTCCAGCCGGCCAAGGACGCCTGGGGCTGCGCCTTCTGTGTCGGCACCTCGTTCCTGGTGCGCCGCGACCGGGTCGTCGAGATGGGTGGCTTCCCGCACGACGCCATCTGCGAGGACATCAACCTCACCTATTCGCTGATGCGCCACGGCTATGAGACGCATTGGCTCAACGAGCGCCTGAGTGCCGGCCTCTCGGCAGAGGGCCTGCCGGAATACATCACACAGCGCACGCGCTGGTGCCTCGGCACCATGCAGGTCGCGTTGCTGAAGGCGGGCCCGTTCCGTGGGCGCGACTACAATCTGATGCAGCGCCTGCACTACCTTCACGGGGTGCTGAACTGGATGTGCAAGCCGTTCATCGTGCTCATGCTCGTGGCGCCGTCGATCTACTGGTTCTTCGACCTGCCGGCCTTCTATGCCGATTACCTGTCGTTCCTGCGCTACGGGCTCCCCGCGCTGTTTGCCCTGTGGATCTACAGCGGCTGGGTCTCCGGGCAGCGGACCTTGCCGTTGTTCATGGAGGTGACGCACATCATGACCGCGCTCGCCATCACGCTCACTCTCTTCTCGGCGGCGATCCGTCCGTTCGGGCGCCCGTTCAAGGTCACCGACAAGGGTGGCGACCGCACCGTCGCGATGGTGCGCTGGAAGATGGCCGCCGGCTTCGGCACGATCTCGGCGCTGTCCGCGGGTGCGATCCTGTGGTCGTTCATCTCGCCCAACGGCGCCACCGAGATCTCGCCGCTCGACTACTTCAATCTACTCTGGGCCGGAGTGGCGATGCTGTTCACCTTCGTCGCCTTCCTGGTCTGCTTCGAGCGTCCCCGTGGCTCGGAGGAATTCCCCGTGAACGAGCCGAGCAGCCTGCGCTGGAACGGCGTCACCTATCCGTGCACGCTCGCGAGCCTCGGCATGGACGTGGCCACGGTCCGGATCGGCACCGCGCCGCGCGACTTGACGGCAGGTGACGAGGTCCAGCTTTTGGTGCAGCCCACCGGCTGGGTGGAGGCGACTGTGCGGAGCCTCGGATCGGGGGCCGTGGCCCTCGGGCTCGCCCCGGCGCCGCAGCAGCGCCGCGACCTCATCCTGCGCCTGTTCACCACTGCCATCGATCCCATCGCCCGTACCGCGAGCCTGGGTGTCGCGTTGCGGGCATTGCTGCATCGCTGCTTTCGCGCCACCTGAGGCTCGCCCGCGGCGTCGAACTTGGCCCAAGCGCGACGCTCCGCGCTTGCCCCGAACGAGCGGGGCTGGCATCACCCGGCGCGATGAAGGACACGCAGCCCTACGGCACCTACGCTCCCACCGGTCTCGTCGCGCGCATTGCCGAGCGCACCGGCCGGATTTCGAACCGCACATGGGGCGGCCGCCGTCTCGCCCTGTTCCTGCGTCGGCTCGGCATCAGCCTGCTGCGTGGCAAGCCGCTCGACGTCGAGCGGTTCGGGGCCAGGATGCGGCTGCACCCCTACAACAACAATTGTGAGAAGAAGGTGCTCTTCACGCCGCAATTCTTCGATCCCGAGGAGTTCGCGTTCCTGAAGGCCCGGCTCGCAGCGGGCTGCACCTTCCTCGATATCGGCGCCAATATCGGTGCCTACGCGTTGTTCGTGGCCGCCCTTGCCGGACCGCGCGCCCGTATCCTCGCCGTCGAGCCGCAGCCCGACGTGTTTGACCGCCTCACCTACAACATCGCCCAGAACCCATTCGGCACGGTCAAGGCCGTGGCCTGTGCGGTGGCCGACAAGGCGGGCGAACTGACCTTGTTCGTCGATCCGCGAAATCGCGGCGAATCGAGCCTGAAGATCGTCGGCACCAACGAGGGCGCGCGCATCCGCGTGCCGGCGGTGACCCTGCTCGAGTTGGCGCGCAGCGAGGGCATCGCCCGTATCGACGCGATGAAGCTCGACGTGGAAGGGGCCGAGGACCTGATCCTCGAGCCATTCCTGCGCGAGGCACCGACCTCGCTGCATCCAAATCTGCTCATCGTCGAGGACGGCACCGATCAGTGGCAGATCGATCTGGCCGCCCTGCTGGAGCAGCACGGCTACCGGCGTATCCTCCAGACCCGGCTGAATCTCATCTTCGAACGCCAGGCCTGAGTGGCGGCCAGGTCGTCCGTCTCGTGGCGGGACCACCTTGATCCTGTGATCCTTTGATCACCCCGCTACGGGGATCTGGTCGGCGATGGTGACGGCGTCGGGCCCGACCCGGCAGCGATAAGCGTGAACCGCGACGCCAGCCGCACGAGCCCGCGTGAACGCCCTGTCGAAAGCGGGATCGATGTCGCGGGCCACGTCGAAGCGTGTCGCATGCATCTGCACCACCACGATCAGCATGGCCCGTCCGCCGGTGGCGACGACCTCGGCGAGGTCGTCCATGTGACGGGCGCTGCGGGCGGCGACGCAATCGGGAAACTCGGCCAAATCCGCCTGCCGCATCAGGTGGCAGTTCTTCACTTCGACGTGGCAGGGCGCCATCCCCTCCCCGGTCGCGAGGAAATCGACGCGGCTCGCGCGTCCGTAGCGAACTTCCGGCCGCAGATGACCGTACCCCAGCAGCGGTGCGAGCGAGCCTTCGCGAAACGCCTCCGCCACGAGGGCGTTCGGACGCAGGGTGTTGATGCCGACCCATTGCGGACCGCCCGGCAGGTCGGCTTCCACCAGTTCCCATGAATAGCCGAGCTTGCGCGCCGGATTGGTGGAGCGCGACAGGAGTGTCCGGGCGCCGGGGACATTGAGCCCGAGCATCGCCCCGGGGTTGGCGCAATGCGCCGTGACCTCGGTTCCGTCCGGCAGGGCCATGTCGGCGAGGAAACGCTTGTAGCGTCGTATGAGACGCGCCTCGATCAGTGGCGCGGAGAAGCGCATCGCATACCTCTATGATCCTGTCTCGAAGCCGCTGGCGACGTGAGGAAGGCCTAATTGGGCCGATCCGGTTGTCCAGCCACGATAGGGCCGATCGCGCCTGGTATCGCCCTGCGGGCTGGTAAGTAAGGCGGCAATGAGACAGACTTCGACCCTGGGCGCCCGGGGTTTCCACCGCTCGGCCAGAGACCGGTTTTGCGAGGGCGCCGTCATGTTCAACCTGTTCGATATTCTTCAGGCACAGGCAGGCCCCGGCGCTCTCGGCTTCGGTCAGCAGTTCGGACTGTCACAGGACCAGAGCCGACGCGCCATGGAGGCGCTGTTGCCGGCTTTCACCATGGGGCTGCAACGCAATGCGGCCAACGATCCGACCGGCTTCTCGCACCTGTTCAACCTCGTCGGCCCCAACGCCATGGGCATGAACGCAGGTGCGGCGACACCGCAGATGGAGATGCTGGTCCGCCAGTTGTTCGGGTCGCCTCACCTGAGCCAGGCCGTGCTCCAGCAGGCCGCCACCGCGAGCGGTGTCGCCTCGCCCATCCTCAAGCAGATGCTTCCGATGATGGCCGGCATGATCGTGGCCGGCATCGTTCATGTGATGATCAATCAGAACCAGAGCGCCGCACCAGCACCGGCTCCCGCATCCCCCTTCGGTTTCCCGGGGCAGGCCTGGTCCGACATGATGCAGAGCTTTCTTGCTCCCGCCGGCCTGTCGCCCCAAGGCAAGCCGTCCGCCGCTTCAGGCACGCGTTCGGCTGGCGGATCGAGGGGGGCGACGGCAACCCCACGGGCCTCGCTGACGTCACGCCCGGCTGCCAAGGCGCCCGAGAAGGCCGGCGGCGACGCGCCGTTCGATATGTTCCAGCAGATGTTCCAGACCGGATTGGAGGTCCAGCAGGAGAACGCCAAGGCGATGAAAAGCCTGTTCGACACGTTCTGGCAGGATCAGGGCAAGACCCAAACCGAGGTCCAGCCGCCTACCGATATGCGCGCGCCGGCCGATCCCAAGCCCAAGATGGGCCGTTCGGCGCGCTGAGACAATTTTGCGCTACGACGTCTTTCCGATGTTCGCGCCAATGTAGTTGTACATCGCACCGACGCGGTCGGCGTAGAGGTGCAGTGCCGTGACGATGGCGAGAAAAACCAACCCGACGATGAGGCCGTATTCGATCGCAGTGGCGCCCCTGGTATCGCGCCGGAACCGCGCCATTGCATTCCACAGGCCAGAGGCAAAAGGTCGGCGGCGCCCCGCGGCGTCGCCTCGCCTCGGGTTAGGGGGAACGGGCGACACCGGTTCAGTCATCGCTGGTGTCGTTCCTCGGGCGGCATCGGCTGGGGACCGCTTGTAGACGGTCTTCCTTGCCGATGGCTTAAGCCCATTTCCAAATGATGCGCATGCACGCTGCGATTGCACGCACGTATCGACCTCAGGCGCGGCCGGCTTCCTTGCGCAGGTCGTCGATCCGCCTGGAGGCTTCCGCTTTATCGAGATCGGGCTCGAACGCGTCCGGCTCCTTGGCTTCCTCTGACAGGGTCTTCAGGTAGGAGGCCTGCGCCCCAGTCATCGGCTCGCCGCCGGTGGTCCACTCACTCGGATCCTTGATCCGATTGGACGATGCCTTCGGATCGGAGTCCTGCGAAGCGATCTTCGGGTTCTTGTCCGCGTCGGAATGCTGGGTCTTGGCCATGGTCGAACTCCGGTGTTCATGAAATGTTCTCATCGAACGCGGATCTATGGCCATCGGTTCCGTGATCCCGGCGACAGCGCGGCCGCCGGGATCATCGTCTTGAGAGTTGGCTCAGGCCGCTGCGGCCTTTGGCTGAACCTCGGCGGTGTAATCGTCCATGAGCGTCTTGGTCAGGGCCGCAGGCACGAAGCGATAGGGTCCGATCTCGGCAACCGGTGTCACCTCGGCCGCCGAGCCCGTGATGAAGCATTCCGAAAAGCCGGCCATTTCGGCTGGCAGGATGCGGCGCTCGACCACGGCGATGCCACGCCGCTTGGCAAGCTCGATCACGGTCTGGCGGGTAATGCCATTGAGGAACCGGTCGGCGAGCGGCGTGTAGATCACGCCGTCGGCCACGAAGAACACGTTGGCCCCGGTGCACTCGGCGACGTTGTCCTCCCAGTCGAGCATGAGCGCGTCGGCATAGCCCTTGTTCTCGGCCCGATGCTTCGAGATCGTGCAGATCATGTACAGGCCCGCCGCCTTCGAGGCGGAGGGGGCGGTGCGCGGGTCCGGTCGGCGGTAATCGGCGATATCGAGGCGGATACCCTTCATCTTGGTCTCGGGATCGAAATAGCTCGGCCATTCCCAGGCGGCGATCGCCAGATGGATGGTGTTGTTCTGGGCGGCGACGCCCATCATCTCCGAGCCGCGCCAAGCCACCGGCCGCATGTAGGCGTCGGACAATCCGCTGGTCTTGAGGACGAGATCCTTGGCCGTCTCGATCTCGTCAGCGCTGTAGGGGATCTTGAAATCGAGAAGCTCGGCGGAGCGGAGCAGGCGCTCCGCGTGCTCACGAGTCTTGAAGATGCGCCCGCCATAGGCGCGCTCGCCCTCGAACACCGACGAGCCGTAATGCAGCCCGTGCGAGAGCACGTGAATCTTGGCATCCTTCCACGGCACCAGCACACCGTCGAACCAGATGGTGCCCTCACGCTCGTCGAACGGGATCATGGACATGGCGGGCTTCCTCGGCATGCGGGCTTGCCCTCGAAGCCGGCGCATGAACTGGGTTGGGGATCATCGGCCGGTGGGCGTGCCGCTGGTGTCGACGGCCATACCGGACGGGTTGACGGGTAGCAACGCGCCTGAAATATGTCAATAACACTGACATAACTCGAGGCCGAACCCGACGTGACATCCCGAGCGACGCGAGCGGCTGGTTCCGACGAGGCCATCGCGGCCGGCAGCGCAGGGGACGATCTCATCGAGCTTCTGTTCTTCGCCTACCGCGACTTCGTCGGCGACCCGGACCGCATCCTGGCGCAATATGGGTTCGGGCGCGCCCATCACCGGGTCCTGCATTTCGTCGATCGCTATCCGGGCCTCACGATCGCCGAACTCCTGGATATCCTGCGTATCACGAAACAGAGTCTCAATCGGGTGCTCAAGGATTTGATCGGCCAGGATTACATCGCCCAGAAGACCGGCACGAGCGACCGGCGCCAGCGGCTGCTGTTCTGCACGCCGGCCGGCACCGCCTTGGCGGGCGACCTCATCGACGTCCAGGCCCGCCGTGTCGCCCGCGCACTGGCCGAGCCCGATCCGGGCGTCGGCACCGGTCTGGCCACGGCGGAGAGTTTCCTGTTCGGGATGATCGAGCCGGACGAGCGCGCAGCGGTGCGCCGCCTGATGGCGCGCCGCATCCGGAGCGTCGCCTGATGGCCGTGCCCAGCATGAAGGCCGGCTGCGATCTGCCCGATCACGCACCCCATATTCTGGTGGTCGACGACGACCGGCGGGTGCGCGAGCTTCTCGCCCGATTCCTCTACGAGCAGGGGTTTCGCGTGACCGCCGCCGCCAACGTGCCCGAGGCCCGCACCAAGGCACAGTGCTTCGTGTTCGATGCCCTCGTCCTGGACGTGATGATGCCGGGCGAGTCCGGGTTCGACTATGCCCGTGAGGTCCGACAGACCTCGCGGGTGCCGATCCTGATGCTCACAGCCCGCTCGAACCCCAACGATCGGGTCATGGGCCTGGAAATCGGTGCCGACGATTACCTGCCCAAGCCCTTCGAGCCGCGTGAGCTGATCCTGCGCCTGTCCAACATCATCAAGCGGCGCACCGAACCCGGCGCGTCGCGGGGCGGCGAGACCGTGACCTTCGGGCCGTTCTCGTACCGGATCGACCGGGGCGAGCTCCGGCGCGACGACGAAACCATCCGCATCACCGAGCGTGAGCGCGAGATTCTGAGCATCCTGGCGTCTGCCGCGGGCGCTAATGTCGAGCGGGAGACCCTGGCGGGCAATGGCGGGTTCGCCGCCGAACGCAGCATCGACGTGCAGATCAACCGCCTGCGCCGCAAGACCGAGGTCGACCCGGCCAATCCGCTTTTCCTGCAGACGGTGCGGGGTGTCGGTTATCGCCTCGCCGTCGATTAGCGGCCATGGCTGCGACAGGCCTCCTGCGCCGGGCCGCGGCGACATTCTCCGCCCTGCCCCGGCCGCGCCGGATCTGGCGCTGGCTCAGCCGTGCCATCGGCGATGTGCTGCCCAAAGGCCTTTACGCCCGCTCGCTGATCATCATCATCGCCCCGGTGGTGCTGCTGCAATCGGTGATCGCCTACACCTTCATGGAGCGCCACTGGCAGCTGGTGACGCGCCGTCTCTCGGCCGCGGTGACGGCGGATGTTGCAGCCCTCATCGACATCTACGAGAGCTATCCACAGGGCAAGGATTCGGAGGTCCTGAGCCGGATCGCCAGCGAGCGCCTGAGCCTCGACGTCGATATCCTGAAAGGAGCTAAGCTCCCCGCCGCCGGTCCCAGGCCGTTCTTCTCCATCCTCGACGAAGCGCTCTCCGACGAGATCCGCCGTCAGATCCGGCGCCCGTACTGGATCGACACGGTGGGCCGCTCCAGCCTCATCGAGATCCGTGTCTCGATCCCGGATGGGGTCATGCGGGTCACCGCCCGGCGCAGCATGGCCTACGCCTCAAACTCCCATATCTTTCTGTTGTGGATGAGCGGCTCGTCCCTGGTGCTGCTCGGCGTCGCGATCCTGTTCCTGCGCAACCAGATCAAGCCGATCCTGCGGCTCGCCGCCGTGGCCGAGAGCTTCGGCAAGGGCCGCGAGATCGAGTTCCGCCCGCGCGGCGCCCGCGAGGTCAGGCAGGCGGGCCACGCCTTCATCGAGATGAAGCGGCGCATCGAGCGGGCGATGGAGCAGCGTACGACGATGCTCAACGGCGTCAGCCACGACCTGCGCACCATCATAACCCGCTTCAAGCTCTCGCTGGCGCTGGTGGACCAGAATGCGGAGGTGGAGGACCTTCAGCGCGACGTCGACGAAATGAGCCGGATGCTGGAAGCCTACTTGGCTTTTGCGCGCGGCGATTCGGGGGAGGCTGCGGTTCCCACCGACATGCGGGCGCTGCTGGAGGATCTGCGTACCGACGTCGAGCGCCTCGGCGCCCATGTGGAGGCGGTTGAACTCGAAGACCAGTCGAGCGTCACCCTGCGACCCGACGCCATGCGCCGTTGCCTGTTCAACCTCGCGGCCAACGCGGCGCGCTACGGCGACACCGTCGCCATCGTCGGGCGGCGCGATGCCCGGGCCTTCCTGGTTTCCATCGACGATGACGGGCCGGGCATTCCAGTCGAGCAGCGCGAGGAGGTTTTCAAGCCGTTCGTGCGGCTCGACGACGCGCGCCAGGATGCGGGTGGGTCCGGACTCGGCCTCTCTATCGCGCGCGACATCGCCCGTGCACATGGCGGCGACGTCAGCCTGCATGATTCGCCACTGGGAGGATTGCGCGCCACGGTCCGGATTCCGGCCTGAGAATTCCGGCACGCCCTCAGAAATTTGCCATGGGGGTGTCCCCAGGCGCGCGCGGCGGTGCTATGAGATCGTCCGAATGAGATTTCACCGGGCCGATCGGCCGGGTCCGACACAAGGGAGTGCCCCCATGAACCCGCTGACCCCGATCTTGATCCTGCTGCTGCTGCCGATCACCGCGATCTGCGCCGTGCTCTACACCGATACCGGAATCGAACCGGCCCTGTTCTGGGCGACGGTGAAGACCTTCATCGTCCTGTTCATCGTCGCCGGGGGCCTGTCCTTCGTAGCCAGCCGCCTCGCGGCCCGCGCCGAGGGCTGAAACCGCCTCCGCCGTTCATCGGACGGTATCGATAGTATTTTACGGCCCGGACCTCTTGGTCCGGGCCGTTTTCGTCGGATTCTGAGGTCTGCCTGACCTATTCGGCGGCGATGCGGGGCGGGAAGGCCGCGCGATCGTTGGCCGAGTGGTCCGCCAGGGCGAACGGCCCTTCCTGCGGCTCGTCCTTCTCGCCGATGAAGCGCGAGAACAGGCGTACGAACAGGCGTGAAAGGTCGTCGACCAGCACGAAGATCGCCGGCACGAAGATCAGCGACAGGCCCGTCGAGACGATGAGGCCGCCGATCACCGCGATGGCCATGGGCGCGCGGAACTCTCCACCGATGCCGAGTGCCATCGCCGACGGCACCATGCCGGCCGCCATGGCGATGGTGGTCATTACGATGGGCCGGGCTCGCTTGCGGCCCGCATCGATGATCGCGGTGGCACGGTCGACACCGGCTGCCATCTCCTCGATGGCGAAGTCGACGAGCATGATCGCGTTCTTGGTCACGACGCCCATCAGCATCAGGATGCCGATGACCACCGGCATCGAGATCGGCTTGTTGAAGATCAACAGCCCGAGGATCGCGCCGCCGATGGAGAGCGGCAGCGAGAACAGGATGGTGAGCGGCTGGAGGAAGTTGCCGAACAGCAGCACCAGCACGCCGAACACCATCATCAGGCCCGCGCCCATGGCGAGGGCAAAACCTTCGAACACCTCGCCCATCACCTCGGCATCGCCGGTCTGACGGATGGTGACGCCGGGCGGCAGGTTCTTGGCCGCCGGGAGTTCCAGCACGGAAGCGATGAGGGAGCCGAGCGCGTCGGAGCCTTCCATGTCCGCCTCCAGCGCCACGCGGATTGCGCGATCGTAGCGGTCGATCGCCGTGGGGCCGCGCCCGAGGCTGAGATCGGCCACCGTCGAGAGCGGCACGGCGGCCCCCCCCTTCACCGGCACCTTGAGGGTCTCGATCTGCGAAAGGTCGCCGCGCAGGCGCTCGGGCAGCATCACCCGGATCGGAACCTGACGGTCGACCGCGTTGAACTTAGCGAGGTTGGCGCCAATGTCGCCGATGGTCCCCACCCGCACCGTTTCGGCGATGAGATCGGTGGAGACGCCGAGATCGGCCGCGACTCCGGCTTTGGGCCGGATGCGAATTTCGGTGCGGTCGAGGGGAGCGGTCGAGAGCACGTTAACGAGATGCGGCACACGCGCCGCCTCGCGCTGGAGCTGCGCTGCCGTGTCGGCCACCACCACCTTGTCGGGACCGGAGACGATCAGGGTGAGATCGCGCTGCCCACTCTCGCGCAAGGCCCAGAAGCGGATGTCGGGCTCCTCACGCAGAATGGCGCCGACCGCGACGTCCACCTGCTTCTGTGTACGGTGGCGGGTGTTCTTCGGAGTCAGGTTGATGGTGAAGGTGGCGAGCCGGACCTCCTTCTTGGCCGGCAATTGGCGTCCGCCATCGACGAAGACGCTGCGCACCTCCGGGAGGGCCTTGATCCGGTCAACCAATCCGTCGCTGACGCGGGTGGTGTCGGTGAGCCGCGCACCCGGGGGAAGCTCGACCACGAAGATGGTGCGGGCCGCATCCTCCGCCGGCAGGAATCCCGCCGGCAGCAGGCCGGTCGACATGATCGAGGCGGCAAAGCACGCGAGCCCGAGCACGAGGGTGATGTACTTGTGTCGGACGGACCAGGCGACGACGCGGGTGTAGCCGCGCATGATCGCACCCTCCCGCTCGTCTTCGGCGCCGTGGTCCCGCAAGAAGTAGGCGGCGAGCAGCGGCGTGATCAACCGCGCCACCAGCAGCGACATGAACACCGCCGCCGCGATGGTGAGGCCGAACTGCTTGAAGTACTGGCCGGCGATGCCGCTCATGAACGACACGGGGGCGAAGATCGCCATGATCGTCGCGGTGATCGCGATCACCGCGAGTCCGATCTCGTCGGCGGCCTCGAGCGCTGCGCGGTAGGGCGATTTGCCCATGCGCATGTGCCGGACGATGTTCTCGATCTCGACGATGGCATCGTCGACCAGGATGCCGGTCACCAGAGTGATGGCGAGCAGGCTCACGGCGTTCAGCGAGAAGCCGAGGGTGTTCATGATCCAAAAGGTCGGCAGCACGGAGAGCGGCAAGGCGATGGACGCGATCAACGTCGCCCGCCAGTCGCGCAGGAAGATGAACACCACGATGACGGCCAGGGCGGCGCCTTCGACGAGGCTCAGCATCGCCGAGTGGTAGTTGCCCACCGTGTTGGTGACGGAGGTATCGATCAGGTCGAAGCGTACTCCGGGATTCTTGGTGCGTAGGTCGTCGATCTTCTTGGCCACCGCCGTGCCCACCTCGGCATCGCTGGCGCCCGTCGACCGGGAAATCGCGAAGGCGACCACGGGCTCGCCGTTGAAGCGCGCGAAGGTGCGGGGCTCCTCAGAGCCGTCCACCAGGGTGGCGAGCTCGTCCAGGCGAACCTTACGGTTGCCCGGGACGATGATCGAGGTCTGGGCCAGGGTGTCGAGGCTGGCCGCACCGGCCAATGTCCGGATCGATTGCTCCTGGCCGCCGAGTTCGCCGCGCCCGCCGGCCATGTCGGCCGAGGTCAGGCGCAACTGGCGGTTGACGTCGGCCGCGGTGATCCCGAGCGCCAGCAACCGGTCGGGCTTCAGCGTAACGCGGATCTCGCGGGCGACGCCGCCGAGGCGCTCGACGCCGCCGACGCCCTTCACGCTCTGGATTTGGCGGGCGATCACGTCGTCGATGAGCCAGGACAGGTCTTCGGGCGTCATCGCCGGGGCGGAGGCGCCGTAAATCATGATCGGCAGGCCGGCGATCTCGACCCTGTTGATGATCGGCTCGTCGATGGTACGCGGCAGGTTCACCCGCACCTTCGAGATCGCGTCCTTGACGTCGTTGACCGCCCGGTCGGTGTTGGTTTCGAGCCGGAACTCGATGGTGGTGGCCGAAGAGCCCTCCGCAATGGTGGAGATGACGTGCTTGACGCCCTTCACGCCGGCGACCGCATCCTCCACCACCTTGGTGACCTGCGTCTGCAGCTCTGACGGCGCGGAGCCGGCCTGGGTGACGGTGACGGCGACGATCGGAATGTCGATGTTCGGGAACCGGGTGATCGGCAGCGCGCGGAAACTGACGATGCCCAGCACCATCAGCACCAGGAACAACACGAGAGAGGTGATCGGCTTGCGGATCGCCCAGGCGGAAACGTTCAAGCGCATCGCGACAGCTTCCGGTGATTAGCGGGCGTTGGCATCGGCGGATTTCGCGAGCGGCCGCACCGCCCTGACGCGGTCCCCGTCGCGCAGGAAGCTACTCGCACGGGCAACCACGGCCTCGTCGGCCTTGATGCCGGAGCGTGCTTCCATGAAGCCGTCGGCGGACAGGCCGGGGACGATTTGGCGAGCCTCGACGCGGTCAGCCTCGACCACGAACACGCTGGCTCCCCCGTCCGCCCCGTAGAGAACGGCCGAGAGCGGGACAACGATACTCCTGCGCCGCGATACCTCGACCTTGCCGCGGGCGAAGGCGCCGATGCGCAGAGCCGGGTCCGGATCGAGGCTGATGCGGACGCGCCCGAGGCGTGTCGCCCGGTCGACCTCCGGATCGATCCGACGGACCTTCCCGCTGAGGGTCCGGCCCTCGTCCCAGTCGAGGCGAACGGGATCGCCGACCTTGAGGCGCGGCATCCAAATTTCGGGGACCTCACCCTCCAGTTCGATCTCGCCGCGGGCGATCATGCGGAACATCGGCTCGCCGACAGCGGTGGCCGTTGCGCCGACGCGGGCGGTGCGGCGGCTGACGATACCGCCTTCGGGCGCCCGGATTTCGGTTCTGGCCCGCCTCAGGGCGATCTCGGAGGCCTGCGCCTGCGCGGTGGCGAGATCGGCCTGCGCAAGCTGGAGCCCACCGCGCGCGGCGGCCAGACGCCCCTCCCCGCCCTGCGCGGCCGAGACCCGCTGCTCGAGAGTCGCTGCGGTTGCGTTCCCGGTCCGGACGAGGCTGCGCGCGCGCTCAAGGGAGAGGTTGGCCTCGGTCTGCGAGGCTTCGGCCTGAACGATCTGGCTCCGCGCCTGGACGATGGCGGCCTCCGCCTTGGCGATGGCTGCGGCGTTGGCCGCCTCCTGCGTCACGATCATCTCGCGGGAGAGACGGGCGAGCGGCTGGCCGCGTTCGACCCGCGCACCTTCCTCCACCAGGAGCTCGGTGATCCGGGTGCCTTCGATTTCGGGGGCCACGAGAATCTCGTCGCGCGGGACCAGGGTCCCGCTCACAACAGCCTGCTCGACCACTTCGCGAAAGGCGGCGGGTACCACCGTGACGGCCGGCGCGACCAGGGTCGGATCGGGTACCGCTGCCGTCTCGGCGGCAAAGGACCTGCCCGAGAAGAGCGCGGCAGCCGCGACAAGCGGGAGAAGACGCGGAAATCGCATGACGGGGTTCGCTCGATCGGCACTGACGGACGCGGTCGTGCAGGGCGAGCCCGGCGTTTTCAAGGCGCCTCCGGTCGCGCGTGCGCAAGCGCCAGGAGAGTGTCCGATATCGCCGTCGATCCGACAACTGCGCGCCGCAACCGTTTTACCGCGGGCGCGTTGCCCCAGCAACTGATGTCACCAAAGCTAGGCAGGTGTTCGATGACGATCTTCGAGATCAAACAGAAGAGCAATGGTGCAGTCCTGTGGACCGGCGCTGCGCTCGACGCGACGTCCGCGCTCGACGCGATGGCGCGTGAAGCCGGCTACATCGACTATGCTGCACTGCCCGCCGACATTCGGGCTGCCGGACCGATCGCATCGCGGATCGACTGACAATACAGCTTTCCTTTTTGACGAACGAAGAAAGCCTTTCGCCCCGAATCCGGGACGGAAGGCGTTTCTTTTTTTTGATTGATCGGTTCGGTTGTTAAACTGATAGCGATTATTTCTGGGCCCTGGCTGCGGCGAGGTCCGACAGGACCATTTCCTCGACCAGTTCCGGGAATGCCACGGTGTGGACCCAGCCGAGTGTTTCGCGGGCTTTAGTCGCATCACCGAGCAACTGCTCAACTTCCGTCGGGCGGAAATAGCGCGGGTCGATCTTCACTAGAACGTCGTTGCTGGCTGCGTCGATGCCTTCCTCTTCGACACCTGCCCCGCGCCACGTGATCGTTCGACCGACGACGGCGAAGGCGCGTTCGACGAATTCGCGCACGGTATGCATCTCACCGGTGGCAAGCACGTAATCGTCGGGCTTGTCCTGCTGCACGATCCGCCACATGCCATCGACATAATCGCGGGCATGGCCCCAGTCGCGCTGGGCGTCGAGGTTGCCGAGGAAGAGGACCGCCTGCTTGCCGACCTCGATCGCCGCGACGGCGCGGGTGATCTTGCGGGTCACGAAAGTTTCGCCGCGGGTCGGACTCTCGTGGTTGAACAGGATGCCGTTCGAGGCGTGCATGCCGTACGCCTCGCGGTAATTGACCGCGATCCAGTAGGCATAGAGCTTGGCTACCGCATAGGGACTGCGCGGATAGAACGGCGTCGTCTCGCTTTGCGGAACCTCTTGGACCTTGCCGTAGAGTTCGGACGTCGAGGCCTGGTAGAAGCGGGTCTTCTCGCCCAGCCCGAGGATGCGGATCGCTTCGAGGACACGCAGGGTGCCGATGGCGTCGGAATTGGCGGTGTATTCCGGTGTTTCGAAACTGACCGCCACGTGGCTCTGGGCGCCGAGGTTGTAGACTTCGTCCGGCAGGGTTTCCTGCATGATCCGGATCAGGTTGGTGGAGTCGGTCAATTCGCCGTAATGCATGTGGAAGTTGGTCGCTTTGACGTGCGGGTCTTCGTAGAGGTGATCGACGCGACCGGTGTTGAACGACGATGACCGCCGTTTAATGCCGTGGACCACATAGCCCTTGCTCAGCAGAAGCGCTGCCAGATAGCCGCCATCCTGGCCCGTGACGCCGGTGATCAGTGCCGTTTTCGCTGTCATTGGCGTGCGTAGCTCCTCGGGTGGCCGAGCGAGCGGCCGAGTGTTGCGATACGACCGAAGGTCGCTTCAAGTCATGCGTCGGGATGATGGGTCTTGAACCAGTCGTAGGCGTCCAGAATGCCATCGCGCAGGCCAATCCGTGCCCGCCAGCCGAGACCGTTGATCAGGCCGGTATCCAGGAGCTTGCGGGGCGTACCGTCGGGTTTCGTCGTGTCGAAGGACAGGCGTCCCTCCCAGCCCAACACGTCGGCAATGGTCTCGGCCAGAGCACGGATGCTCACCTCATCTCCGGAGCCGACGTTGACCGGGCCGTCGGCCGAGTAATGCGTCATCAGGAACACGCATGCATCGGCGAGGTCGTCCACGTGCAGAAACTCACGCAGCGGCGTTCCGGTACCCCAGAGCGTGATTCCGTCACTGCCGCTGCGCTGGGCCTCGTGCACCTTGCGCAACAAAGCCGGGAGGACGTGGCTGCCCTTCAGGTCATAATTGTCGGCGGGCCCGTAGAGGTTGGTCGGCATCGCCGAAATGAAATCCGCACCATACTGACGGCGATAGGCCTGACAGAGCTTGAGGCCCGCGATCTTGGCGATGGCATACCATTCGTTGGTGGGTTCGAGTGGGCCGGTGAGCAGTGCCTCTTCGGTGATCGGCTGCGGCGCGTGCTTTGGATAGATGCAGGACGAACCGAGGAAGAGCAGCTTCTCGACGCCGACCGTATGCGCGCTGTGGATCAGGTTCGCCTCGATCACGAGGTTTTCGTATAGGAACTCAGCGGGCTGGCTGTCATTGGCGCCGATGCCGCCGACTTTCGCGGCCGCCAGGAACAGTGCCTCCGGGCGGCGATCCGCCATCCAGCGCTCGACGTCCGTCTGTCGGCAGAGATCGAGTTCGGTGCGGGAGGCCGTGAGCACCGTGCAATTCTCACGCGCGAGCCGGCGCACGAGCGCGGAGCCGACCATGCCGCGATGCCCTGCAACGAAGACACGCTTCCCGGTGAGATCGTACGAGCCCGTCATGAAGCCGCCATACCCTCCGGTCGCCTGCCGACCCAGGCGTCACCGCCTCGGCCCAGGAGATCTCATGTCTCCGCCCTTCGGTAGCAGAGACTTACTGCGTCGGATATCGCGGCTGCCCCCGCGAGTCGATCCTCCTGATCGGAACGAAAAGCCCCGCGAGCCGGGGCGGCTGCGGGGCGAGTCTCGGGTTGCAGGGTGACCACAGCGCGGAGCGGGCAGAACTGCGCTGTGGTCGGCGCCAGCCGTTTCGGCCGACGCCCCAGTTCTGACGCAGCCGGCCGGAAGCTCATCCTCCGTTTGGGGCATGGACGGGCGAAATAACGCGACAACCGGGCTTCGATCTTTCGCCCGCCCGCTGCATCGCATCGAAAATTCGCACTGCGGGACGCCGTATTTTGGTAGACGAAAATCTTTTACTGAGCGATTTTGTTTAGACGCTGACCCAGATCGGCAGTTGTAGTGGGGATGCCGCCATGCGGATATTTCAGGTGAGCCTGGCCGGTTCTGGCGCAGTGCTGTGGATCGGTGGAGCGATGACCGAAAACAGCGCACTCGAGATGATGGCGCATGAGGCTGGGTATCGCTGCTTCGCGGCCGTCCCGAGGTCACATGTCGACGACGTGCGCGTGGTCGAGCTTCATCTCTGAGTCTGCCCGAGATCGAGTGATCCTCCCCCGACCTCACGGACATCTATGATACGCTCGTTGCGGGCGGGGAAGGTGTTTGATGGCCAAGACGAGACGCGAGTTCACACCCGAGTTCAAACGCGAGGCGGTGGCGCTGCTGGAGAGCAGCGGCCGACTACAGATGCTGATCGCGGCTGAACTCGGGATTCAGCCCTGCATGCTGAGGCAGTGGCGCACGGTGCTGATGGGAGGATCCCCACCACAGCGGGCAGCAGGATTGCCGGGAGCCGCGCCTACGAGCCCGGTTGCTTCTCCTTCCGACCAAGCCGCTGAGCTTGCCCGTCTGCGGCGTGAACTCGACCGGACGCGCATGGAGCGCGACATCCTAAAAAAACGTATGCCCGCCCCGTCTGCAAGGTAGTCGATGAAAGTGCCTATGACCGGTCTGCACAAACGTATCCGGCATGTCGGCACGGTGGCGGCCGCCAAGATGGAGCGCCGCACGTCCCAGGCCTCATAAGCGGACCGGCCTCTCCAGGCCGCTTTTTTGCCAGGCTGCCGGAACGCCGCTCGACCGTCAGGCCATCTTCACGGTCCTCCCGCAGACCTCGTGGACCTGCGCCGAGCGGTCGCGCTCCGGCTTAGGTCGACCTCTCTCGATGCCCTATGCGAAGGCCGGCTCCGGCCGCCGTTCGAAGCTCACTCCTTTCCGCAGCGTCGCCCAGGCGATTCTGGCGAGCTTGGCGGCGAGCGCGACGACCACGACGTTGTAGTGCGCCCGCACCAGCAGACCGCGCAGCCATCTCCCGGTCGGGTCCTCGACCTTGGACAGTGAGGTCAGCGCTGCGCGCGCCCCGTGGATGAAGAGCTCACGCAGATAGGCGTTGCCCCGCCTGACGATCCCGAGCAGCTTCGGTTTGCCGCCGGTCGTATGCTGTCGGGGCACGAGGCCGAGCCAAGCCGGCAGGTCTCGGGCGGACGCGAAGGCGCTTCCATCGTCGACGGCTGCGCGCAAGGCCGTGGCGGTCATCGGCCCGACGCCCGGGATCGACACCAGGCGACGTGCCGCCTCGTCGGCGCGAGCATGCGTGACAAATTCCCGGTCGAGAGCGTCGATGCGGCCGTCGAGGCTCACCCATTCCTCACGGATCTCGGCGACGAGAGATTGAATGCGTGCACCGATCGGCATCTCGGAATCCCTCAGCAGAGTTCCAATCGCAGTCTCGAACTTGCGCCGTCCTTGCGGGAAGACGAGACCGCGCTCCAGCAGGATCGCACGGAGCTGGTTCATGAGCATGGTCCGTATGCCGACCAGCCGAGACCGGACCCGGTGCAGGCTCTGCATGTGGAGCTGATCCTGCGCCTTGAGGAGCACGAAGCGCATCGTTGGGCGCGTCGCGGCCTCGGCGATCGCCTCGGCATCGCGGTCATCGTTCTTCTGCGCCTTGACGGAGGGGCGGACGTACTCGGGCGACATCAGCCGAATCGTGTGCCCCTGCGCGGCGAGCAACTGCCCCAGATGATGAGCGCCACAGCAGGCCTCCATCGCAACAATGCAGGCCGGCGGCTTGGCCGTCAGGCCGACGATCGTTTCACGCCGCGCCCGCCGGCGCAGCACCACCGCCCCGGCTGCGTCGAGACCGACGAGGCTGCAACTGTTCTCGCCGAGATCGATACCCAGCACGGCGACCGAACTCTTTGCCATTTCCAATCCCTCCATTCAGCCAAGGCAGCAGCATGCCACCAACGGTTCGGTGAAGGGCGGGCCATCCTATAAGCGATCGGCCTCTTTGTGGGAGATGCCCAAGTGACGTTCGCTTTCTTCGAGCAGCATGCGGGCACCTGGCCGGTGCGTCTCATGTGCCGCGTGCTCGACGTCTCTCACAGCGGCTACAACGGCTGGCGATCACGCTCTGAGAGCGCCCAGGCGACGTCCAACCGTCAACTCATCGACGACGTCCAGCGTATGCACACCGGGTACATCGAAGGCGACATCAATCGGCAGCGTATCCACTCGGCCCTGCGCTACATCACACCCGAGCAAGCCGAACGGAACGCGAGCTAACCCCGTGTCCGTGAGGTCGAGGAAGGATCAATGCCTTGGAGAAGGCTCTGCACGAGCATCGTCCCCTCCAGGGCGGCGGCCTCGTGCACCACAGCGACAGGGACTCGCGATAGCTTGCTCTACGCTACACCGAGCGGCTCGCTCAGGCTGGTGTCGAGCCGTCCGTCGGCAGCGTCGGCGACAGCTACGATAACGCGCTGGCCGAGACGATCGACGGGTTGTTCAAGGCCGAGGTGATCCATCGGCGTGGACGATGGCGTTCATTCGATGCCGTCGAGTTCGCCACCCTCGACTGGGTAGTCTGGTTCAACACCCGTGGTCTTCTCGAACCCATCGGCAATATCGCTCCCGCTGAGGCCGAAGCGCGCTACTCTTATGCCCAGGCCGAAGTCCAAGCCTTGGCGGCCTGTTCCAAACCAAATGGCCTCCGGGAAACCCGGTGCGGTTCAGGGCAATCCCAAGCCATTCACTTGTCCAAGCCCTGGTCGCTGTTCAGACAAACCGAGCCACCTCTTGCTGTATCCCAATAAGACCGAAATCGAACGATACTGAGCGTCAGATCTCGGCCACGCGCTCAGTAATGATCTGTCGGCTGCGACTCATCGAGTGCTTCCCAGGCCAAAGCGGCCTCGGCAATTCGGGTGAGGCTGCGGGCAAGTTGAAGTGCGATTTGGGGTGTCAGAACATAGATCCGTTCGTCGGCACAGCGTTCGCGGAGCGTCATGACCACCTCCTCGCCTTCCGTAGCGATGCACCAGGGGGTCGCGCGACGCGGGTCGGTCGTCACGGACGGTGGAACGGGTTTCTCGTCGCTCATCGGCGAGGCATCCTTTCTCGCGTATCGCAATACGGGGCAACAGCGTATTTATTCAGAACAGAAAGGAAAGCCGCTCTCAGGGCGGCCTTGGCTGAGGAGAGATCATCGCTGCTCCGGTTGCTGTAGCTCCTCCCTGTTGAGCATCGGCTCGGTATCAACGCACTTGAGTTGCTCCAAGGCCCGGAGATGTCCCGATGCCGACGCCATAATCCAGTGCATGCGGTCGTCCGCAATATGGACGCAGCTTATTGGTCGGCTTCCCCTTCGTCGGCCCTACCGACAAGGCGTTGGTCCTATCCGGAATCCTGACGGCCCGCGTGCGCGGCGTGCTCCCGACCGCCCCGTTCCACGCCATTCGGGCTCGCTCGCCGTAAGCAGGCAAACCCTTCCGCGTGGACCCTGCCGCCGTCATCGCCACCGGCCGGCGCTGTCCGGCGATCGCGGCCGGTAAGTCCGAGGAGGAGACGGATAAGCGCATCGGCGCAGTGCTCCGCGACGCGGTGCCGGTCGTGTCGATCAACACCGTGAACGGGGATCTCGGCGGTGACATGCTGTGCCAGCTGGTCTGGGCGCCACTTGAGGTCGCCGCCCGGCTGTCTATTCAGGCGACGTGCATCGGCAGGGCGAACGCCTGTGCATATGCCATCAGTACGATGGCGCCGCCGACCAGCGTGGTGGCGATCGTGATGCGATCGGTCCAGGTCATTGTCAGGTTCCGTTCGGTTCGCGACTGCCCTCGCGGTGTGACCAGGTCTTATGCTCAAGATTTTGGGCTCGACGCGTACTGCCGCATCTCTGGCATGAGTGGGAACTTCGGGGAGCAGACCCGATTCTCTGGCCTGTCAGACGAAGTGCACCGGAAGCGCCGGGGCTTCTCTAAGCTGCGCCATCGCACAGCCAGAACATTTTTCACCAATCAAGACATGATGAAAGTCGCTCGATGGCTGATCTAGGCGAGTGACAGATTAAATGTAATGATGACGAATCAGGATCTGATCATATCTTCATGGATACCCAGCCGGTGGACCGTTCTCAAGATTTTACAGGCTGTGAGCATTATCGGGTTTGTAGGCTTTCGCGAGCGTTTCATTGACTCTATGAACGCGACAGGCGGGTAGCGTACGCCCGTTGCGTGCCCAGCTGGACAGACACTCGTCCACGATGATTTTACTACTGTCTGCGACCGGATCAGGTGGACAGGTTACAATGGAAGAAAAAATTATCGTACGACTGTCTCGGCGCGCTCATAATTATCTCTTTATTCGAAATTTTATTGAAGAGACGGACATCGATAGATTTTCTTATTGGTATAGGGTAGCATCAAATTTCAGTGTCGAGCACCATGATAGAGCGGATGCGCCGGGTGGGTAGACAATACAAGGGTGGCTGGACCGACGATTGGGCGATCGCGTTCATTCGCATCGTAGCCGCCAATCCGACGCATGTGGGTCCAACGCTATCGGGGTGTCGGATCTCGTCTTTCGTCGCGATCGTACAGTTCTCGCTAGGAGCGACAATAGCGAACTTCAGGGGCTGGGTCACCGGTGATCCGATGTTGGGCGCGCCACTGTTTTGGTACCGCGTCATGCCGAAGGGTGAAGTGGCGTTGCGCGAAGCCCCGCCACCCGCGGAGACGGAGCTTCACCATGCCTGATGCAACCGCTCCGAAAAACGTGATTGGAACGTTTGAAAGCGCGTCTAAGGGCTTTGGGCCTTCAGCGGAATTGCCACCCTGTTTTGTGGCGATGAGCCAAGCCACCGCTTGCATGGGCGCCCGACCAAACTACCCGACCTCCAAGACCCGCAGGCCTGGATCAGGCTCGCTTATCCGGAGCCCAACAGGCGGTCGCTGATCGACGCTCCGCGGCTCGCGCGCTGCGGCATTGAAGCAGAAGTCTCATTCTGTATCTATGAATAATATGTATACGAAACAAGGAATTTCAATGTGTTTGTCGATTCAATTCAACTCTGTATTAAGGTAGAAATCGACGACCTTATAGCCGCTCAACGACTGCACGACCGATCGGCACTTATTAGAATCATATTTATCGTAACCTTACTATATAGCGTCGTCGCCGCTTGCATTATATATCTGATTGATGGCCTAAACATGAGCTTTTTAGTGAGCATAATATTAACGATATTTATCGTAAGTCCATTTGCAATCAAGAAAAATTACAATCGAAAGATTTGTAATTGCTCAGGTGGTCAGAACGAAGCTGACACTGGGGTGAGGATTGGCAGGCCTTTCAGGGTGAGACGGATCGCTTCGAGGGCGCGAATGGATCGTCTTCGCGCGGTCTCGATGACGGACCTGACGTCGGCGTAGAGATGAGCACCCCATTCCTGGCGGAAGCCGTTGGTAATCTTGCGGTAGACAGCGCAGGGTCGTAGGGCTCGCTCCGCCTCGTTGTTGGTCGCTTCGAGACTTCGGTTCTGGATGAAGACGAAGAGGTTGGCGCGGGTCTTTTTGATCATGCGTTTGAGCTTGATCCCCGCCGGGCTTGTTGGATCGCGTGCCATGATGCAGTCGAGGCGGCGCTCGAGATCGGCCTGGTAGGTCTTGAGGGTAGAATCCTTGAGGTCCGCCCTCCGTCGCCCGATGGCGCAGGCCCGCTTGAGCAACCCCTTCAGGCTGGGGCCGAGCACCGCGTCGCCGGCCTCGATGGCGTATTGGACGTCGCGGATCAGGTGCGCCAGGCAGACCTGATGGTTCCGTCTGGCCCATCCGGCCTGGGCACTGAGGCGGTCCGAGGTCCAAAAATCGGGCCGATGGTCGCCGAGGAAGGCTTCCACCACGGCCTTCGAGCGATGGGCATCCGCGACGAAGACGGCGCTGTCACCGTGGTGGAACACCCACAGCCACCAGTTGGCGCGGCCCACCCGCACCCCGGTCTCGTCGGACGCGATGGCGGTGCCAGCGAGCAGACGTGCCTTGATCAGCGATACGGCGGCCTTGAACGATGCTGCGCTGGCCGACAGGATGTTGACCAGCGCACCTTCGCTGATCGACAAGCCGAACAGATCGAAGAGCACGTCGCGCAACCGCCCCAGCGGGATACCCTGGACCGAGCGCAGATAGATCACCAAGGCGCGGATGTTGGC
>NZ_JAAHTB010000004.1 GCF_010692745.1 Methylobacterium sp. BTF04 | reverse complement strand
CGTCCACCACCGCACCCGTGGTCGGACCGGCGGCGGGCAGAAGCGACGAACAGCCCGACACCGTCAAAGCGGTGCAGAGGGCCAGGGGTAGAGCGCGCATGCAGGGTCGCCTGTCGGTTTCTCTCGTCCGCTGCCTAGACCATCCGACCGGCGCTGTCCGTGGCTGCCCGGTCACAGTCGCAGGGCGACAGGCTATCCCCGACAGCCATCCCCGCTGCACACATGAGCGAGCCGCGCTCATGGGCGCGAAACACGGGCGCCGCCGCAGACGTTGGCGCGTTTGCCGGCCTCGTCCCGTCCCGTATCGCGTGTTTCGCCCAACGTCCCCGCGCACCGATCTTCGACGCGGCCGAACCGGGAGCGCAACGAGAGCGCATGCAATCGATGACGTTGCCTCGGTCGGCGGCTTGCCATGCCGGGTCGGATACAGGACCACCAGGGCGACACAGCCTTCCGGGCCCGGAGCGACGCGCGACGATGCAACCTGACATGCCTTCGCCGCCGGCACGGACCGTCGGCGTGATCGTGGTGATGGGCGTCTCCGGCTCGGGCAAGAGCACGGTGGCCGAGCGGCTCGCCGCGCGCCTCGGCTGGGCCTTCGTCGACGGGGATTCGTTTCACAGCGCCGCCCACGTCGCCAAGATGCGCGGGGGCCACCCCCTCGACGAGGACGACCGCGCCCCTTGGCTCGCGGCCATCGCGACCTGGATCGACGCGCGTCTCCAGGCGCACGAGCCCGGCATCGTGGTCTGCTCCGCCCTGCGGCGGTCGTATCGCGACGCCTTGGTGCGTGGGCGGGATGCCGTGCGGATCGTCTACCTCGACGGCGACCGTGCCCTGATCGAGCGGCGCCTCGCCCACAGGCGGGGCCATTTCATGCCCGCGAGCCTGCTCGACACCCAGTTCGCGATCCTCGAGCCCCCCGGCCCCGAGGAAAACGCGGTGGTGGTCGGGATCGAGGCCGGGTCCGACCTCATCGCCGCAACGATCGCGGCTCGTCTCGGATTGGAGGAGGAGACATAAGGAACAGCCGCGCATGGATACCGGACACCAGAGCATCGCCCTCGTCATCTCGGACGTGGACGGCACCCTCGTCACCCCCGACAAACAGCTCACGCCGGCGACCCTGGCGGCGGTGCGCCGCCTGAACGAGGCCGGGATCGGATTCACCATCGCTTCGGCCCGGCCGCCCATCGGCCTGAAGTCCCTCGCCGCGGCCCTCGCCCTGCGCCTGCCGATGGGCGCGTTCAACGGCAGCACCCTCGTCGGCCCCGATCTGTCGATCCTCTCCGAGATCCTGATCCCGGCCGAGGCCGCGCGGGAGGCGGTGGCCCGGTTCGAAGCCGCGGACCTCGACATCTGGGTCTTCGCCGATGGCCTATGGAACCTGCGCGACCCACAAGCCCCCTATACCGATGTGGAGCGACGGACGCTCGACGCCGATCCCACCGTGGTGGACGACCTCGACCCGCTCCTCGACCATGCCGCCAAGATCGTCGGCGTCAGTGCCGATGCCGCCCACCTCGCCGCCTGCGAGACCGAGGTCGCGAAGGCCCTGGGGACAGGCGCCGACGTGCATCGCTCGCAGACCTACTACCTCGACGTGACGCCGCCCGGCGCCGGGAAGGGCCGCTTCGTCGAGGCGATGAGCCAGCGCCTCGGCATCGCGCCGTCCCGCATCGCGACGCTCGGGGACGCCGCCAACGACGTGCCGATGTTTGCCCGCAGTGGGCTCTCGATCGCCATGGGCAATGCCGATCCGGCGGTGAAGACGGCCGCCTCCCGGACCACGGCCGGCAACGATTCGGATGGCTTCGCCCGGGCCATCGACGATTTCGTCTTGCGCCGCTGAATCATCATGCCGCGCGAACGGGGCAGGGCGCTCGGCAGTCCGTTGGTGCCATTGGCGAATCGTCGGCGAAAGTGATCGCCTTCAGGGCGCCGACCTGTGCCATGTGCGCCACAGCACCTGAGGAAAGCGGCGGGGGAACCGGTACCGAGCCGCTTTCCGGCCTCAATTGAGACGGACCTTGACCATTCAGAACAAGGTCGATCCGGGTCTCCCATGAACCACCGCCTCCTGCTTCTCGCCGTCGCCGCGGTGGCCGTTCCGACGCAGATCCTCGCTCAGGGATCGGCGGCACGGGACAACATCGATGCGCTGATCGAGCAGCAGGCGAAGGCACAGGGGGTTCCGGCGAGCTTCGTCCACGCGGTGGTGAAGCGGGAGAGCAACTACAACCCGAACGCCAAGGGCGGCAGCGCGCTCGGCCTGATGCAGATCAAGCCGGCCACCGCGCGCGGCATGGGCTACCACGGCGACGCCGCCGGACTGTTCGATCCCGGCGTCAACCTGCGCTACGGCATCGCCTACCTGGCGGGCGCCTACAAGGCCGCCAAGGGCGACATCGCCCGGGCCTACGGCTACTACAACCGCGGCTATTATTACGCCGCCAAGCGCCTCGGCATCGAGACCGAAGTCGCCGAACTCGACGCCGCACCGAAGTCCAGCGCCGCCTTCGGCAGCGTCTTCGCCCGTGCGGCCGACCCGTCGGTGGCCGCTGCCAACACCGCACTGGCCTATGCGCCGAGCCCCGCCGCGAACGCCGTTCCGACGGAGTTCGTCGCGGTGCCGCTGCCGCCGCGCAGGCCGTCCTTCCTCAGCAATGCGTCGGCTCCCGTCGACGTCGCCGCTCTTGCCGCGATCCCGGCTCCGGGCGCTGCGGTGCTGGTGGCGTCGGCGGACATCGCCATCCTTTCGGCGATCGACGTGCCTCTGCCGCCGCGCAGGCCTGTGTTTCTGACGGCGACCGCGCCGACCAATGCGCCGTCCCCCATCGCGGCCGCGACAGCCGGCACGATCCTGGCTCCGGCCGCATCGGCGACGCCAGCGGGGGCGCAGGCCAACGCGATCCTGGGGGCCTCCCTGGAAGCCGCCACAGTCCAGTCCATCGACGTGCCGCTGCCGCCGCGCCGGCCTTCGCCGCTGCTTCTTGCCTCGGTCGGGCGGCCAATCGTCGCGAAGAAGCCGGTCGTTGCAGCCCCGGTGATGGAAGCCTCGGCGCTGCCCCCGGCCCAATAAGCGGCCGAACCGGCACGCGGACAGGGCCGCGCGTCCCAAACCGACAGTATTCGTACGATCAAACGGGCCTCAACCCGAGCTGAAACGCGTGCACCCGCGAAAACCGCTCGGACGGAGCATTCGCGGGTAGGCCGACTTTTCCACCGCTCCTTGCAGGCGCGAGCGCTTGCGCCGGACGCCGCAGCACCTCACATGGTGCAGCGCAGTGAAACTCTCTCGGTTCAGGCCTCTGCTGCAATCAGACAAGTACCCAATCGTCTCGAGGCGTACCGATCTGGAAATACAGTTCCAGGCGTCGGGCGCTGTGGGATTTTTATTCGTTCATCATGGCATCATACTTCCTCTGTCATGATGTCTTGACGGTGGTGTCGATCGCCAGTCCTAATCAACCGATGCGCAGGTTTCGAACCTGATCGCAAAACCGAGAAGACGGACGACGGCATGGCCGGCGCGATAGAACAAGAATCGCTTTTCCTGGCCGATCTGGGCCGTCGGGTGCGTCATGCCCGCACGGTGCGCGGCCTGTCGCGCAAGCTGCTGTCCCAGACTTCCGGGCTTTCCGAGCGCTATATCGCCCAGTTGGAGAGCGGGCAGGGCAACGTCTCGATCATCCTGCTGCGGCGGGTCTCCAATGCGATGGGCGTGCGCCTCGACGATCTGATCGCCGGGCATGAGATGAACCCGGATTGGCATGTGGTCCGCGACCTGCTCGGGAGTGCCTCGCCCGAGCAGATCACCCTCGCCAAGGGCATCCTGTCGGGCCAGACCCAGTCCGGGGGCGCGGCACCACAGCCACGCGTGGCCGTGGTGGGCCTGCGCGGGGCCGGCAAATCCACCCTGGGGCGTCGGGTCGCCGAGCGCCTCGGCTGGACCTTCGTCGAGCTGAACGCCGAGATCGAACGCGAGAATGCGCTGTCGGTGAAGGAGATTTTCGCGATCTACGGACAGGAGGGGTATCGCCGGCTCGAACAGGCGGCCCTGCGTCGCCTCACCGAGCATCCCGGTCCGATGATTCTCGCGACCAGTGGCGGCATCGTCGCCGAGCCGCTGACCTACGATCTGCTCCTGCAGGCGTTCTTCACGATCTGGCTGAGGGCTCGGCCCGAGGAGCACATGCAGCGAGTGCGCGACCAGGGTGAACTCGCCACCACCGGCGACCATCCGTCCGCGATGCAGGAGCTGCGCGCGGTCCTCGCCAGTCGCGAGCCGCTCTATGCACGGGCGCCGGCCGTGGTCGACACCTCGGACATTCCCGTCGACGTGATGGTCGACCGGCTCGCCGGGGTGATCGACACCCGCTTTGGCGGCCTGGATCATCGCCGCACCGCCTGAGGGGCGACCTTACCGCCCCTTGATCGCTCCGGTTCCTCACCCCACGCTAGGGTGCGTCGCAGGTGCGAAGACGCTCTCCGCGCCGCACGTCTCGCGGTGAAAACTTCTTCGTCGCAGCAAAACCGCGTATGAATCGTCGGGGTGCCGGATCGTCGCGCGCCTGCACCCGAGTGAGGAGCCCATGTCCGCCAGCCCTTCCCTCAGCCCGGCACCGGGCCAGGATGCCCGCCACGAGATGATCGCGATCTGCGATCCCATCTGGGCGCGCCTGCGGGCGGAAGCCGAGGCGGTGGTGCGCGAGGAGCCGCAACTCGCCTCCTTCATGGTGGCCACGATCCTCAATCACACGACCCTCGAAGGGGCCGTCTCGCATCGGGTTTCGGCGCGGCTCGGACATCCCTCTTTGCCGATGGAGCTCATCGCGCACGGGTTCTTCGAGGCGATCAAGGACGATCCCAGCATCGGGCAGAGTATCCGCGCCGACATCGCCGCGGTCCTCGATCGCGATCCGGCCGCGAGCCGATCGCTCGAGCCGGTGCTCTATTTCAAGGGTTTCCACGCGCTTCAGGCGCATCGCCTTGCGCATTGGTACTGGATGAGCGGGCGGCGCGATCTCGCGCTCTACCTCCAGAGCCGATCCTCCGAGGTGTTCCAGACCGACATCCATCCCGCCGCCCGGCTCGGCCGCGGCATCTTCCTCGATCACGCCACTGGCCTCGTGGTCGGCTCTACCGCCGTGATCGAAGACGACGTCTCGATCCTGCACGGGGTCACCCTCGGCGGCACGGGCAAGCAGGGCAGCGACCGCCACCCGAAGATCCGCCACGGCGTGATGATCGGAGCGGGGGCCAAGATTCTCGGCAACATCGAGGTCGGCGCCTGCGCCCGCGTCGCCGCCGGCTCGGTGGTCCTGAGGGCGGTCCCGGCCAACACCACCGTGGTCGGCGTGCCCGCCCGCGTGGTCGGCACCGCCGGCTGCGCCGAGCCGTCGCGCGCCATGGACCAGCTCGTCGCCATGGACCAGTTCATCCATATGGCCGACGGCATCTGACGAGTACGTCGCGGCCAAGCCCGCGCTGGCTCTCGTGGCTTGGCGAGTTCGGTGGCTCGGCGGTTTCGTGCCTTGGCGGGTTGCCCGTGCCCCGGCGTCATGGCAAGCGGTGCTGAAGACCGGCCGGGTCACGCCGTGCAGGCCCGCTGTCGGGCGCCGCACGCAAGGCTCGCCCGCCGGATGGTCCGACCAGAAACGCGAAAGGCGATCAGCGTGAACAAGACCGACATTGTGAAGGTGCAGGATTACCTTCGCCGGACTTTCGCGAACACCAACATCCGGCTGGTCGCGCGTCTGAAGAAAGACGATTCGGCCGAGGTCTATATCGGCGAGGAGTTCCTCGGCGTGGTGTCGGTGGACGACGAAGACGGTGACCGCTCGTTCAACTTCGCCATGGCGATCCTGGATATCGACCTCGAGGATTGACGCCCCGACCGGCGATTGGCTGTGCGCGACTTTAACCCTGACGCCAAGAAGTCCTTAACGTTTCGTAAACGACGCGGCACAGTGCGCTCCACATCTCCTCAGATGCTGGAGCGTTCGCGTCATGATCCTCAGCCCATCGGCCCTCGACTCGATCCAGAACCTGTGCGTCGGCCTCGCCCTCTCGGGCCTGCTCGCCAGCGCGTTCGAGCTGTTCACCGCGCGCCGGGCGAGCTTCAGCCTGCTGGAGCGCGGTGGCGTCGCGGCGGTGGCGGCCCTGCCGATTCTGGCCTTCGGGGCGCCCTTCATCATCCTGCGCAACACCATGCGCGGGCGTCGGATCGAGCGCCGTCCGATTCCCTTCGTGATGATCGCGACGATGATCGCCTGCGGTTGGAGCCTGCTGTCGGGCCGCGTCGCCCTCGATCTCGCCCACATGATCGCCGGGGCCTGAAACCCTCGCGCCCAGGACGATACGAAACGGCCGCCCTCGGGCGGCCTTTTCGTATTGGGACGGATTTCAGTGGTTGGCCGTGGCCACCGGCGGCGCCGCACCGCCATTGAGGGTGACCCAGGCCATCCCATCCTGGCCCTCGCGCTTCACGAAGATGTAGCCGGTGCGCGGTCCCGACAGGACCGCGTTGGTTTTGTTGTCGAGGATCAGGTCGCCGCGGTCGGTGCGGACCATCAGCACGGCATGGCCCTCACCGATCTCGTCGATGACCACCGTCATCCGCATCGCCCGGCGCGGCAGGCCGCGTTCCACCAGCATGCGCCGCTTGAGAAGCTGGAAGTCCTCGCAATCGCCAAAGCCGTCATCGGGATAGTCCCAACGGTCGACGACACCCCAATGGGCCTGGTCGGTGATCGGTTTGATCCGGGCATTGACCCGGCGGTTGACGCTGACGAGCAGGTCGCGGATCGCCGGGGTCAGGGTGATGAAGGCCGGCTGTGTCGTATCGACCGTGCATTCGCTCGGCATGCGGGCGCAGAAGGCGGTCCAGGCCGCAACCGGGCGGGCGGGCGGGCCTTCGTCGATGGCCTGTCCGCTCGGCAGAGCGGCGACTGTCTGCGCCTCCGTGGCGGCACCGCCGAGGAGGAGGATCGTACCGACGAGGGATAGCTGGATTGCGCGGCCGAGGCGGCCCCTGAGGGTACCCCGCTCCACCGTCGACGGTCCGTCGACGCTTCGCACAATCGCGTACCGCATGCCTGTGGCCCTGCCGTCCGTTGCTGAGACAGCGAAGTTTGCACGACTCAGGCCAGGGCTCAATCGCAAAGTTAAACCCCCGTTAACTTCCGAGATCGTCGTGGGTTCCGCTCAATACAGGATGGGCAGCACCATCAGGGCGTCGCGTCACCGATTGGCGGTGGTGATCGGTGAGGTGACTCCGCCAAGCGAGACCCATGCCACCGCGTCGGTCGCCTCCCGCTTGATGAAGACGTAGCCGGTCCGATACCAAGCCTGGATCTCGGAGGTCTTGTTATCGAGGATGAAGTCGCCGCGGTCGGTGATCAGGGTGAGGACCGCATGGCCTTCGCCCTTTTCGTCGATGACCACGGTCATCCGCATCGCCCGGCGCGGCAGGCCGGCGGCGGCCAGCAATTTGCGCTTGAGCAGTTGGTAATCCTCGCAATCGCCCGCGCCGTCCTCGGCCAGATCCCAGCGATCCGGGACGCCCCAATGATCCTGGTCGGTCACCGCCCGCAGGGACCGGTTCACCTGCCGGTTCACGCTGGCGATGGTCGACCACAGGGCCGGTGTCAGGCTGATGCGGGCGGGCTCGTTGAGGTCGACGGCGCACTCGGCGGCGTAGCGTTCGCAGAAGGCGGTCCAGGCGGCGAGCGGCCGGGCAGCGCCGACCGGCTGGGCGGCGGCGGACGCGGCGGGGAGGGCGGCCAGAATCTGCGCGCAGGCTCCGGTCGGGATGCCGAGGGTCGACGCTGCAAGACCGCAGAGAAGACCGAGAGCGCGCGTCTTCGTCCAGCCCGTCTTCATCCAGCCCATGGCGGCCCCCGTATCCAACGAGGGTCACGATGCCGCCACGGGCCCTGTGCGGCACTGAAGCCGATCCGCGCAATTTTATCGATTCGGCCGCCCTGGCCAAGCGCTCGCAGACAGGCCGAATTCGCTCCTGCGCCAATCGATCCGAATCCACGGATATTCGCAACCAACTGGTAACCGAGACGGTCGCGGCGGCCCTGCGTCGAGCCGAGCCCCGGTCAAGTTAGGCAGCTGCAACGGATAGGGGGAGGCGCTGGCTGGCGGATGTCGGTGTCCGACGCGCGAAAAGGCGCCGAACGTATCGGCGCGCAAAATCGGTGCCGGTCCGATGGTCTCGACCGCGGACGATCGGCCTTAGAAGATCAGGCCTTCATGGAACAGGTCGGGAGAGATCGGCAGCATGAACTGCACGCCGATGCCGCCTTCGAAGTAGCGGATCACCCGGCCGGGGGTGCGCCCGACCATGAGGCTGGCGCCGAGCGGCGGGGTCGTGCCCGTGGAGAGCGCGATGCCCGACATCGAGACGTCGATGATCCGAGCCTGGACCTCCCGTCCGCTCTCCAGCCGCAGTACCACCCCGGTCTGATGCGGCGTCAGGCGCTCGTGCGTCCGGCCCTCGGGCAAGCCGAGCATCTCGCGGTTGGCGATCCAGGTGAGCTGGGAGGCGATCTTGTCACGCTTGCGCTGGGTGGCGTTGAGGTGGACGGCGAACCCACCGGTGGTGTGACGCGCGATCGTCCCCTCGATGCGGCCGACATGCTCGAGATACAGCACCACGCGCTCGTCGAGGTCCCCGATCACGGCGCAGATCAGACGGACGCCGCCGGGCGACATGTCCACCGTCTGGCACGGATATTCGCGCCGGTCCGACAGCATGTAGCGGCCAAGCATCGAGACCTTGACGCGCTGATGCCGACGCAGATCGGACGGCCGGATCACGCGGACCGGTTTCGCGTCGGGGCTTGTGGCGACCTCGATCATGATGGAGGTGAATCTCGCTTCGGGTGTCAGGGGCTGAGACTAGCGTCGCGATGGTTACGAAACCTTTCGACCCTGGCGCAGCGCCGCCCCGCGGCCTCCGGGAATCTGCCGCGTGTGGCGGCCGTCTTCCATGTGCGCAACCTCACCCGAAGCCGGCCCGCGCCGGCTTGACGCTAAACATGACAATCATCATGTTTGAAATACATGATGATTGTCATGTTTATTGATGGGAAATGCGATTATGTCCAGCAAGCCTGCCGTTCTCGTCACCGGCGCCTCGTCCGGCATCGGTGCCGTCTATGCCGACCGCTTCGCCAAGCGCGGTCATGACCTCGTCCTCGTCGCGCGCGACCTCGGGCGCCTGGAAACCCTGGCCGAGCGCCTGCGCCGGGAGACCGGCGTCGCGGTGGATCTGATCCAGGCCGACCTCACCCGGATCGCGGACATCACCCGTGTCGAGTCGCGTCTACGCGACGACAGCCGGATCGGCGTTCTGGTGAACAATGCCGGCGCGGCGATCCTCGGCGGTTTCGTCGAACAGGGACCTGAGCAACTGGCCGACCTCGTCAGCCTCAACGTCACCGCCCTGACGCGGCTCGCGAGCGCGGTGGCCCCGCGCTTCGCCAAGGCCGGCGACGGCGCCATCATCAACATCGGCTCGGTGGTCGGCCTCGCGCCCGAATTCGGCATGACGGTCTATGGCGCGACCAAGGCTTTCGTTCTGTACCTGAGCCAGGGCCTGCACGGCGAACTCAGTCCGAAGGGCGTCTATGTCCAGGCGGTCCTGCCGGCCGCGACCCGCACCGAGATCTGGGAACGCTCGGGATTGGACGTGAACACGCTGCCGGCCGTCATGGAGACGGGTGACCTGGTGGACGCCGCGCTCGTGGGCTTCGATCGGCGCGAGGCCGTGACCATCCCGCCGCTGCCCGATGCGGGCCAGTGGAACACCTACGAGACGGCGCGCGCGGCCATGGTGCCCAATTTCGGCCAGGTCCACCCCGCGGAGCGCTACCGCACCGCCGCCTGACGCGTCGGCTTCGGCGACCGGCCCGAACGCCTCAGGCGCGGCCGCCGGGATGAACCAGCAGATGCCCGCGCCGAAGCGGTGCGGCATCGTTGGCCGGGATCGGAAGGTCGTTCAGCGTGGCGGCGGCATCGCCCGATTGGACGCGTCCTTGGCCGAGCACGCGCAGGGAGGTCGCCTGCAGCCGGGTCACGGGGCGCAACCCGAGCCAGTGCGGGACGCAATGCGGGCTCAAGGCGCCGAGGATGCGGGCCTGGGTCTGGCCGCGATGACGCAAGGGCAGCAGCAGGAGTTCGAGGTCGGCGACCTCGCCCTCCGCGTTGGATGCGCGCAGGCCAGCGACCACACCGAGAGTGTCGACGGCCACCGTCTCGATCAGGCGCCAAGGATCGGCATCGGGAGCGCCCCAGAGGTCGGCGAAGGCGCGTCCCTTCAGCTCGCGTCCAAACAGCGCGCAGACATGGGTGCCGGCGAGCCGAACCGTGGCGGATGCCCGAGGCACATCGACCTCGAGAATCAGACTGTCGGCCAGCAGGTTCCGGATCTCTCCGGGTTCGATCTCGCTGCGTTCCGGGGCGGCGCGCTCGCGGCGCAATCGGTCCCAGTAACTGTGGAGCATGCGGCTCGTCGGATGCTTCATGGTGTCCCGCGATGGCACGGCCCGGCGACGGACCTTTTCAAATCGGACCACATCGCCCACGCCGTGAGACGCAATGGCCCTGTGATGTCCGGTTTGGCGCACATCCTAGGCCGCCGTTCGCAAGCCCGCCCGCTTAAGTCTTCGTTAAGGTAAATTTCCCTGTGCGCAGCGCCGACGACCCGGATCGGGCCGCGTTCCTCTCGGCGTTCGCACCGACGACCCTGCGGCCTTTTGCGTCGCGACGGCCATTGCCGCGAGCCGGGGGCTTGCCGCATGGCGCCGGTCCCCGACATGGTGCGCCGATGGATGCCATGCCCGACCTGCCGCGCCAGAACCGCGTTCCCATCTTCAATATGCCGACGGTGGTCACCGCCTCCATCGGCACGCTCCTCGCCATCCACGCCCTACGCGAGTTCGTGCTGCCCGATACCTGGGACATCACGGCGCTGATCCACCTCGCGCTGATTCCCGGGCGCTGGTCGGTGGCCATCGATCCGACGCGGGCCGACGCGCTCCTGGCCGCCGCCGCGACGATCACCGGAGACCCGGACATGGTCGATGCCCGACAGGCCTTCGCCCGCTACGTCGTCGCCGAGCCCTCGGCGATGCCCTGGACCTTCGCCAGCTATGCCCTGCTGCACGGCTCGTGGATGCATGTGATCTTCAACACCGTGTGGTTGGCCGCCTTCGGCTCGCCGGTGGCGCGCCGCTGCGGAGCCCTGCGCTACGGGATCATCGCGCTCGTCGGCGCCGTGGCCGGAGGGGGCCTCCACGTCCTCATCGATCCCTTGAGCACGGCGCCCCTGATCGGAGCCTCAGCCGGCGTCTCCGCGCTGATGGCGGCGGCGGCCCGCTTCGTGTTCCAGCCGCCCCCGGCCTTCACGGGCGGACAACCATGGCACTTGCCGCCGCGCCAGCGCCTGCAGACGATCCCGGAGCTCATGCGCAACCGCACGGTGGTGGTGTTCCTCGCGATCTGGCTCGTCACGAACTTCCTGTTCGGCGTCATCGCGCTGCCCCTCGGGGCCGAGGCGACCTCGGTGGCCTGGGACGCCCATCTCGGCGGGTTCATCGCCGGCTTCTTCCTCCTGCCGCTGATCGACCGCCGCCGGATCTGAGAGCTGTCGGATTATCCCCGACGTTCCGGAGCGTTCGTCCCACCCCGCGGCGCGTGATGTCCCTTGCTATGCCACCACGGGCGCCACACAATCGCCACAGAACGAGCAGGGCCCGAACCCCGCCGCACGCGCATTTGTGATCAGGGAACAAGGACACGCCCATGACCGTCGCCCGCATCCTCGCCGAGAAAGGCCGCTCCGTCGTCACCGTGGAGCCGCAGCGCAGTCTCGCCGAGGCGATCCATCTCCTGGCCGAGAAGCGTATCGGCGCCGTCGTGGTGGTGGAGACGGACGGAGCGGTGCGCGGCATCCTCTCCGAGCGCGACATCATGCGGGCCCTCGCCGAGAAGGGGGCCGGCGCCCTCGACGCACTGGTCTCGCAGCACATGACCGCCACGGTGACCACCTGCGCCCGCGACGCCAGCGTCGAGGACGTGATGCACCTGATGACCGACGGGCGGTTCCGCCACGTACCGGTGATCGAGGAGGGGCGGCTCGCCGGTCTCATCTCCATCGGCGATGTGGTCAAGCGCCGGATCGCCGCCGTGGAGGCCGAGCACCAGGCGATGCGCGACTACATCACCATGGCGTAATGGAGCCGGCGCCGACGTCCCGCGCGGGCGCCGGGCTCACGCCCGCTCGGCGGCCGAGGCGATGATCGCGCGAATCGCCGGGAGGGCGGCCCGGGCCGCCTGTCGCCCGAGCTCGATTCCCTCCGCCGCCCGGTGGAACTCGAACAGACCCATGCCGGCGAGCTGAGGTGAGACGGTGACGTCGGGCGGGTCGCCCGCGAGACGCGCCCGGGAAATCCGGTCCTGTGTGATGTTGAAGGCGTCGAGCATCACCCGCGCCATGCCGGGATTCGCCGTCTCCGTGCTTCCCTTACCCGACCTCTTGCCGGGCGCCGTCCGGCGCCACGGCCGCAACTGGATCCAACGCCGGCGGCGCGCCACGGCTTCCACCGCCTCGACCTCGATCCCAGGAGGGACGGGATCGTTCGGCGCCTCGGCCCCACGCGGGTCGCCGTTGAGGTTGACGCAGATCACCAGATCGGCCCCGAGGGCGCGCGCGGTGGTGATGGGGACCGGGTTGACCAGGGTTCCGTCCATCAGGAGGCGTGCGTCGAGGCGGACCGGCGGGAAGATGCCGGGCAGGGCGTAGGAGGCGCGCAGCGACTCGACCAGGCCGCCGCTGGTGAGCCAGACCTCGGCGCCCGTGCCGAGTTCGGTGGCGACGCTGGCGAACCGGATCGGCAGATGCTCGATGCGCCGATCGCCGAGGTCGCGCTCCAGACGCAGCCTGAGCCGATCACCGGCGATGAGACCACCGCCCAGACGCACGTCGAGGAGACCCATGACGCGGCGCTTGGTCAGCGACAGGGCGAAGGTCTTGAGCAGCCCCAACTGGCCCGCGGCGTAGCAGCCGCCGACCACGGCGCCGATGGAGCAGCCGGAGACCGCCACGGGGTGGATGCCGGCCTCTTCCAGAACCTCGATGACGCCAATATGCGACCAGCCCCGAGCCGAGCCGCCCCCCAGAGCCAGGCCGATGCGGGGGGCACGCGGGGCGGGGGGCGGCACCGGCTCGACGGTCCCGGGTGTAAAACGCGGGCGCACCGGGCCGCTACCCCGCCCCGTCGCCGCATCCCGGACGAGTCCGTCCAAGCTCATGGTGCCGGACTCATCGGAGGGCGATCACGGTGCGGGCGGCCCGAGCTGCACGCGCCCGGAATCCGGATCGACCGCGACGCGACGGTAGAAGCAGGCGCGGCGCCCGGTATGGCAGCACCCGCCATCGCCGCCCACCGTGACCCGGATGAGCACCGCATCCTGGTCGCAATCGACCCGCATCTCGACGATGCGCTGGATCTGCCCGCTGGTGGCGCCCTTGTGCCAGAGTTCGTTGCGCGAGCGCGACCAGTACCACGCCTCGCCGGTCTCCAGCGTGCGCGCCAGCGATTCGGCGTTCATGTGGGCGAGCATCAGGATCTGCCCGTCGGCGGCATCCACCGCGATGCAGGAGATCAGGCCGTTGGCGTCGAAGCGGGGGGTGAAGGCCGCCCCCTCCTCGACCTCGGTCCGAGACCCCGGCGTGTCGAAGGCGATCGTCATCCTGCGGCCGTTCAGGGCTTGTTGCGTACGAGGGTCAGGAAGCGGACCTGCTCGTTGGCGTCGTCCTTGAACGCGCCGCGGAACTGGGTGGTGATCGTCGAGACGCCGGCCTTCTGGACGCCGCGCATGGCCATGCAGAGATGCTCGGCCTCCACCATCACGGCAATACCGCGCGGCTTGAGGATGGTCTCGATCACGTCGGCGATCTGCGCCGTCATCGTCTCCTGGGTCTGGAGGCGGCGGGCGAAGGTGTCGACCACACGGGCGAGCTTCGACAGGCCGACCACGCCCTTGGTCGGGTAATAGGCGATGTGGGCGAGGCCCATGAACGGCACCATGTGGTGCTCGCAATGGGAGTAGAACGGGATGTCGCGCACCAGCACGATGTCCGAATAGCCTTCGACCTCCTCGAACACCCGCTCCAGCAGGATGGTGGCGTCCTGGCGATACCCCGAGAAGATCTGTTCGTAGGACTTGGCCACGCGCGCCGGCGTGTCGCGAAGCCCCTCGCGGGCCGGATCGTCGCCAGCCCAGCGCAAGAGAACCCGCACGGCGGCCTCGGCCTCCTCGCGGCTCGGCCGGCCGGTGGCGATGGCATCGGGCACGCGCTGGATCGATGCCGGCGCGGGCGCGACCTCGACCTCTGGAGCCGGAACGGGAGCGTTGTCGTTGCGGGTGCCGTTCAGGGCCGCGGGCGCGGCGCCATTGGGTCGGGTGGGGTCCATCCTCGAATCCTCCGTCTCGGTCAGGCGGTAGGACAAGGACTTGAGCGCGGCATCCATGGCATCTTCCGCCCGAGCGATCCGGGTCGTCATCGTGTTGCTGTCGGGTTTGGCATACATCGTCGAACCATTGGCCGTCTTGGCGGAGGCCGGCATGTCAGCCATGGCGGCGGGCGCGACCCTGGCCTTGGGCGCAGCCCTGATCGACGATCCGCCTCCTCGCGAAACGGTCCGTGGGCGCCTATATCGTCGTTATCGCGTCGTCGCGCAATGCGGTGAGCGCGGATCAGATCACCGGGATCGGAAGCCGGCTTTCTCGCGCCGAGGCCGTGGCGACCGCAGGACGCATCCATGCTCGACGACATCTACAACCGCCGAATCCTCGAACTCGCCGCCGACATTCCACGCCTCGGGCGGCTGCCCGACCCCGATGCCAGCGCCACCGCCCATTCGAAGCTCTGCGGCTCCACCGTGACCGTGGACCTCACCCTCGCCGAAGGTGTGGTCACGGACTTCGCCCACGAGGTGAAGGCCTGCGCCCTGGGGCAGGCCTCGTCCTCGCTGATGGCCCGGCATGTGGTGGGCACGCAGGCCGAAGAGTTGCGGGCCTTGCGCGACGCCATGCGCCGGATGCTGAAGGAGGGCGGTCCGGCCCCGCAGGGCAAATGGGCGGATCTGGCGGTGCTGGAGCCGGTACGCGACTTCAAGGCCCGCCATGCCTCGACGCTACTGACCTTTGACGCGGTGGTCGACGCCCTCGACCGGGCCGCCGGCAAGGCGCAGGCCGCGTAGGCGTCCGTGATCCGACAGGCGGCCCATTTCGCGATCCGGGGCTACCAGCTCACCCTGTCGAGCCTGATCGGCCGCCAGTGCCGGCACTGGCCGTCGTGCTCGACCTATACCGACGCGGCGATCCAGCGCCACGGCCTCTGGGCCGGCGGCTGGATCGGCTTTTCGCGGATCTGCCGCTGCGGTCCCTTCGGCACCCACGGCATCGACCTCGTGCCGGAGGCGGTGCCGCCTCAGGCCACCTGGGTCACGCCCTGGCGTTACGGGCGCTGGCGCGGGGTCGAGGCACCACGCTCGCCGTTCGTTTGCGAGGAGTTCGACACAGGCGACGGGCAGACTCTCACACCGGCGCCGCGCCCAGCCAGCGCAGCACCACCAGCGTCCCGGTGACGGTGAGCGCGCCGCCGATGCGGGTGGCGATCTGCGCGAATGGCATCAGCGCCATCCGGTTGGCGGCAGTGAGGATCGCCACGTCGCCGGTGCCGCCCTGGCCACTGTGGCAGGCGTTCACGATGGCGGTCTCGATCGGATACATCCCGAGCCAGCGCCCGACCACGTAGCCCGTCGCCATCAGCGTCGTCACGGTGGACACGATGGTGATCAGGTTCGGCACGGTGAAGGCGGCCACCAGTTTGTCCCAGGGTGTCATCGAGACGCCGATGGCGAACAGCAGCGGGTAGGTCATGCCCACCTGCACGAACTTGTAGACAATGAAGCCACCGGCCTGGAGACGCGGCGAGACCGCGCTCGCGAGCTTGGCGAGCACGGCGAGGAACAGCATCGCCACGGGGGCGGGCAGGCCGGTGAGGTGGTGGCACATCACGCCGAGGAGATAGAGCGTCACAGCCGTGAGACCGGCGCCCGCCACGGTGGCGGGATCGATCGGCCCGGTCTCCACGGGGGCGGCAGCCGCCATGTCGTTCTCGGAATCGGGCTGGAGACGGCCCTCGCCGGTGAGATGCGGCTTGCGCTTGCCCACCGCGTTGAGGGTGCCGGCGAAGACGATCGCCGTGAGGCTGCCGAGCATCACCGGGGGCAGCACCTGGGCGAACACATCGCCCTGGGGGACGCCGAGAATCGCGCCGTAGCCGATGGAGAGCGGGATCGCGCCCTCGCCGACGCCACCGGCCATGATCGGCACGACGATGTAGAAGAAGGTGTGGTGGGCTCCGAGCCCGAGGGCCGTACCCACCGCGGTGCCGACGCAGGCGGCGGCCACCGAGCCGACCCCCAGGGGTACGAAGATTTTCACGAAGCCCTTGATCAGCACCGCGCGGTCCATGCCGAGGATGCTGCCGACGATGATCGCCGCGATGTAGAGGTAGAGGAAGTTGGTGAACTTGGTGAAGTCGCCGATCGCCGTGGCGATCTGCGGCGGGATCAGCTTGTAGTAGACCAGCGCCGAGGGGATGAAGGTGGCGAAGATCGCCCCGGCACCGATGTTGCGCAGCAGGGGCAGGCGCTTGCCGATCTCGGCACAGGTGAAGCCGCCGAGCGCCAGGACCGCGATCATCGTCGGTGCGTCGGGCTTGATTTCACCCTCAACGGTGAGGACGGCCAGGAGCACGGCGACGATGAGGTAGACCGGCAGCGGGATGATGCCGATCTGGATATCCACGAGGCGCCACCAGCCATGCGGCCAGAACTTGCGCGTCGGCGTCGGCGTCCCGGGAACGTGGGCGGTCGTCGTGATCGCGACCCCCTCGGGGGATGCCGCTTGGGCTTGGCTCGGCATGGTTTGTCTCCCGGCGACAGCCCTTGTCCCGATGGGGGTGGGCTCTTGTTCTGGTCCGCGAAAGTTAGGGTGTCGAGCGCGCGCGCATCGCGCGTGCGTGTCGGTCAACATCACGAGGCCCACGCCGGCATTGTCAATTCAACACTGAATCGGGCGGGGCGCATCGCCTGAAATCTCGCCGGGATTGTCAGGGCGCGTCCCCGGCCGTGCGCGGTCGCAGCGAAGGATCGGTCGGGCTCGCCCGCATTCCTTTGGAACGGGCGCGTTCCTTTGACACGTGAATCGGTCTAAACGGCGCGGCGCGGCTCTCACGATCCGCATGTCGCCCCCCAACGCGGTGCCCGGCGCCGCTTTTCGTATTCGATGCACCGCTTACCTGCCGCGTACGCAGGAGTGAGCGTAGAGGAGACCTTCGCGATGCCGATCCTGACCTTCCCGGACGGGAACACCCGTAGCTTCGACGAGGCGGTCACCGGCCGCGCCGTCGTCGAGGGCATCGCCAAGTCGCTGGCCAAGCGCACCGTCGCCATGGCGCTGGACGGCACCGTGCGCGACCTCGGCGACCTCATCGCCCACGATACCCGCATCGAGTTCCTCGACCGTGCCGATCCGCGCAGCCTGGAGCTGATCCGGCACGATTGCGCCCACGTCCTGGCCGAGGCGGTGCAGGCCCTCTGGCCGGAGACGCAGGTCACCATCGGACCGGTGATCGAGAACGGCTTCTATTACGATTTTTCGCGCGACCGTCCGTTCACCCCGGACGACTTCCCCGCCATCGAGGCCAAGATGCGCGAGATCATCGCGCGCGATTCCCCCTTCACAAAGGAAGTCTGGGCACGCGCGGACGTGCGCGCGCTCTTCTCGGAGAAGGGCGAGGCCTACAAGGTCGAGCTCGTCGATGCGATTCCGCCCGGCGAGGACCTCAACATCTATCGCCAGGGCGACTGGTTCGACCTGTGCCGCGGTCCCCACATGACCTCGACGGCCAAGGTCGGCACCGCCTTCAAGCTGATGAAGGTCGCCGGCGCCTATTGGCGGGGTGATTCCAACAATCCGATGCTGACCCGCATCTACGGCACCGCCTGGGCCACCAAGGAGGACCTCGACGCCTATCTGCACCGCCTGGAGGAGGCCGAGCGTCGCGACCACCGGCGGCTCGGCCGCGAGATGGACCTGTTCCACTTCCAGGAGGAGGGGCCGGGCGTCGTGTTCTGGCACGCCAAGGGCTGGACGGTGTTCCAGGAGCTGATCGCCTACATGCGACGGCGCCTGAAGGGCGACTACCAAGAGGTCAACGCCCCCCAGATCCTCGACAAGGCCCTGTGGGAGACCTCCGGCCACTGGGAGTGGTACCGCGAGAACATGTTCGTCACCAAGACCGAGGACGAGCGCGTCTTCGCGATCAAGCCGATGAACTGCCCCGGCCACGTGCTGATCTTCAAGCATGGCCTGAAGTCCTATCGCGACCTGCCGTTGCGCATGGCCGAGTTCGGATCGGTCTCGCGCTACGAGCCGTCCGGCGCCTTACACGGGCTGATGCGGGTGCGCGCGTTCACGCAGGACGACGCGCATGTGTTCTGCACCGAGGACCAACTCGCGGCCGAATGCCTGAAGATCAACGACCTGATCCTGTCGACCTATGCCGATTTCGGCTTCGGCGACATCGTGGTGAAACTCTCCACCCGCCCCGAGAAGCGCGTCGGATCGGATGCACTCTGGGACCACGCCGAAGAGGTGATGACCCGGGTGCTCGCTCAGATCGAGGAGCAGTCGGGCGGGCGGATCAAGACCGCGATCAACCCGGGCGAGGGCGCCTTCTACGGGCCGAAGTTCGAATACGTCCTGCGCGACGCCATCGGCCGCGACTGGCAATGTGGCACCACGCAGGTGGACTTCAACCTGCCGGAGCGCTTCGGGGCGTTCTACGTCGATGCCGATAGCGGGAAGAAGCCGCCGGTGATGGTCCACCGCGCCATCTGCGGCTCGCTGGAACGGTTCACCGGCATCCTGATCGAGCATTTCGCCGGGCATTTCCCGCTCTGGCTCGCGCCGGTGCAGGTGGTGGTCGCCACCATCACGGGGGATGCCGATCCCTACGCCCGCGAAGTCGTCGCTGCGGCCGACCGCCTCGGTCTCCGGGTGGAGTCGGACCTGCGCAATGAGAAGATCAACTACAAGGTGCGCGAGCACTCGCTCGCCAAGGTGCCGGTGATGCTCGTCGTCGGCCGCAAGGAAGGCGAGGAGCGCACCGTCTCGATCCGTCGCTTCGGCAGCCAGCAGACCCGCACCGGCGGCCTCGACGAGACCCTGGCCGCTCTGGTGGCGGAGGCGACCGCGCCCGACCGGATTCGGGCCGCAAGCGTTGCCGAGAGCGTCCCGAGCGCGGAGGTGGCCCTCGATGCTCACCACGGAGAGAGCCCGACGCCCTGATCGGGATGCGCAAAAAGTCGATCCAATCAGTTTCGACGGACCGGACTTACGCCAGACGACCTCGATGAGTTCCTGTCATCGAGGTCATCTAGCGTCATAACGTAAAAGCCTTTTCCCAATCGAATTTTTATGGGCGATTCTTTTGATAATCGGAGTTCCGCTCGCGTCTTAAAGGTGGAGATTACGAAATTTGTGAAACTTCACAGACGTCTCGCGGCCATCGCCAAAAGCTTTTAAACTTTCGATGAGGTTGAAAGCTTGTCCGGCCCGCTTCGAATTACCCAAAATATTTTAGATATTCTAAAATATTTTCAGGAATTTAATTTCGATTCTGTTTAAATTCATACGCCGCTTTTCTGACAGGCGGTTTTTGAAAACCCATTGCAGACTCGCAAAATTTTTTAATATGATCGGATAAGCGCTCCACCGGTTGTGAGTGAAGGTTCTCGACGTGCTGTTGGCTTTGGAGAAAGCTGGATCATGACGGACGAAAAGCGCCGCACCGCGATCAAGGCTTTGATCGCGAAGCGCACCGTAGCGAACACAGCGAGCAAGGCCGTTGCGCGTGCCGCTCTCATCAGAGAGGGTATTTATAAGCAGGACGGTAAGCTTCAAGTGAAATTCGGCGGGGAGCGCAAGAAGGATACAAGAGCAGCTTGAGCCGTCTCGCGACCTCGTTCGTCCTCGGCTACCACGGATGCGACGAGGCTATCGGGCTTAAGGCGATCCGTGGCGATACTTCAATTATTCAGAGCAACAAGGGATACGACTGGCTCGGGCCTGGGGCGTATTTCTGGGAGTCCGATCCGAGACGCGCCCTGGAATGGGCCGAAGCGAAGTGCGCGACGTCGAAGACGGCAAAGCCTTTCGTGGTCGGTGCCGTCATCGATCTGAAAAATTGCCTCGATCTCACGAATCGGGACGATCTCGAGATCGTTCGAGTGGCCTATGATTCATTTGTGGCGACGCAGACGGTTGCAGGCCTGCCGCTTCCAGAGAATCGCAATGTCAAAGGCGACCCGAATTCCGACCGCCTCCTGCGCTTCTTGGATCGGGCCGTCATCAATCACCTCCACAGCATCATCGATAATCCGGGGGAGGGGGATCCGGAACTGGAACCCTACGACACCGTAAGAGGGATGTTCACGGAAGGCGGTACGCTGTATCCGGGCGCGGGGTACATGCGGCAAAGCCATACCCAGATCGCGGTTCGCAACACGCGGTGCATCCTTGGTCTGTTTCTGCCCCTCCCCATTGGTTAGTCTCTCGGTGCATCAGGGATTTCCCCAGGGCAGCGTAGAGGGCCTGCAGTACTTCCGCCGTCGCAGACTTGTCCACGCCGAACAGGCCGATGATCCAGGCCATGCCGCTTGGTAGGCGGGCGCACTGTCACGCCGCGCAATTGGCGGCAAACAGGGCCAGGATGCGCTGCATGACGCCGTAATGCCCCATGCTCGCCGGATTGCGAAGCTCCGCCCCGTCCGGGACGATGCCGGCGAAGCCCGCACCGACATCGGCGACGAAGCTGCGCGGCCCGACATGCTGTCCCATGCGATTGGTCGTGTCGACCTCGCCGCAGATTGCCCCCGCACGGCCGGTGCGCAGCCGGCCATAGCGCGCAGTCTCCGGCACCTTCAGGCCCTTGCCGACGAGGGCGATCACGCTGTGTGCCTCGGGGCCGAGCGTCGTATCGGACCCGTCGACGACGGTTTGCGCTCGCACCGGGCCAGCGCCGAGGATCGGGCTGGCGAGCATCGCTACGGCCAGATATCGGGACAGGGTCGTCATCGGTGTCGCTCCGGTGTGCGGGTTCACCCGGCCTTGGCCACGACCTCGACGTCCCGGTCCATCCCGCTCTCGACCTTGAACTCGCGGGTGTAGACCTGCCCGTCATGGCGGGCGATGAGGACGTAGTCGCCTTCCGCCAGCGTCACCTGCGGGAAGGCGCCGATCGCCTCGCGGATGGTGTCGCCGCCCGGTGTCAGCACGCTGAAGGCAGTGCCGGCGAACGCCTCGGCCCCGGCGGCGGCCACGAGCTTCAAGGTCATGGTGGCGGCGCGGTGGTTGAGGGTGGCGTCCGTGACCTTGCCGTTGTCGACCTTGAGGTCGGCGCGCTGGATCGCGTTGGATTCTCCGTAGGTGGAGACCACGTGGTAGGTGCCCTCGGGCAGGCGCACGAGCTCGCCCGCCTTGACGTCGCTGCGCACGAGGCGCCCCTCCGAATTGGTGCCGATCGGCACGAACACCGAGAAGGCGAGCTGGTCGGCGGCGATCTTCACGTCACCGATGGCGCCCGAGAGCTTGAGCGCCCCGGCGCTGACCTTGAGCTGCTCGGAGATGGGCAGGCCGGCCATGACCACGCGCTTCGAGGCGCTGGCAAAGCCATAGGTGACGGTGGCGATATAGCTGCCGGGTGCCAGGGTGAAGCTCGGGGCGGCGGCCTCCGAGCGCGCGACGATGCCGGGCCGGGCACCATCCGGCCGATCCTCGTAGATGCGCCACGCCAGCCCCGAGCGCAGCGGTCTGTCGCTGCCGGCCAATAGGGCGCCGAGGCTGAGCGCGGCGGCCGGCTGCTCCGGCGGCGCGGGAGCGGCGTTCGGCCCGGACATTGAAGGTGGAGACATGGAAGGAGCAGGCATGGACGGCGAGGGGAGGTTGGGGCCGATCCGGTTCTGGAACGCGCCGGCGTCCTGGGCGCGGGTGATGCCCGGCGCGAGCGCAAGCACGATCATCAGGCCGATGCGTCGAAGCCCAATCCGTCCCATCGACCTCTCCTCCGCGGTATTCGGTCCCGCACGGCATCAGCGCGGATGCGATTGCCAAGCCGCACCCGACGCGCCATCTCTGGTGCGACGCGATCGTCACCACCCGGCTCTGCGACCCGACCATGGCGGCGGCATGGCCGAAACGGCGCCGACCTGACCGGGCGACACGACTCCGCGAGACTGAACCCCGCTCTATCTTGTGTCGTGTTTAGACGCCTTTTTCGCGCGCAAAAGCCTTTCCTTCGCAAACGGGTCTCGATGAACGCCACCCTCGATCTCCTGCGCACCCGCCGCTCGGTTCCGCCGCCCCGCCTCGACGGGCCGGGGCCGAGCGACGCCGAGCTCGACGCGATCCTGACCCTCGCAGCCCGCGTGCCGGACCACGGCAAGCTCGCGCCCTGGCGCTTCATCGTCATCGCGGGCGAGGCACGTCGGCGCATCGGCGAAATCATCGCGCACACCTACGCGGCCGATCACCCGGAGGCCGATGCCGCCCGGCTCGACCTCGAGCGTACCCGCCTCGCCCACGCGCCCGTGGTGATCGCGGTGGTCTCCCGGGCGGGCCCGCACATCAAGATCCCCGAATGGGAGCAGGTCCTGTCGGCGGGCGCCGCCTGCATGAACCTCGTGGTGGCGGCCAACGCCTCCGGATTCGCCACCTCCTGGCTCACCGAGTGGTTCGCCTACGATCGCCGCGTCCTCGACGCGCTCGGCCTCGACCCGCGCGAAAAGCTGGCCGGCTTCATCCATATCGGACATCCCCAGGAGATCCCGAGCGACCGGCCCCGGCCGGATCTCGCCGAGATCGTCACCCGGATTTGAGCGACCCATCATGCACTACGATTCAGAGACCAAGGGCCTGCCCCACAACCCGCTGAAGGCGCTGATTGCGCCGCGGCCGATCGGGTGGATCAGCGCGATGAACAAGGCGGGCGCGGTGAACCTCGCCCCCTATTCGTACTTCAACGCGGTCGCCTCCGGCCCCGACATGGTGATGTTCTCGTCCGCGGGCCGCAAGGATGCGATGACCTTCGCGGAGGAGGGCGGCGAGTTCGTCTGCAACATCGCCACCTTCGCCTTGCGAGATGCGATGAACGCCACCTCCGCCCCCCTCGAACGCGGCGAGAGTGAGTTTGCTTTCGCCGGCCTGACGCCGGTCCCATCGCGCAAGGTGCGGCCGCCGCGGGTGGGCGAATCGCCGGCCGCCATCGAGTGCAAATGGGTGCAGACCGTGCCGCTGACCCCCCTCGACGGGTCCGAGGCCAGCCACTTCCTGGTGATCGGGCAGGTGGTCTCGATCTACATCGACGATGCCTACATCAAGGATGGCCTCGTGGAGACCAGCGCCATGCGGCCGATCCTGCGCGGCGGCTATTTCGACTATTTCACCGCCGAGCCGGAGACCCGGTTCGCATTGAAGCGCCCGGCCGGCGCCGGCCAATGACAGGGCTTCAGCGCCCGAAGCCGTTCTCGTCCTGGGACACGGCCACGTGGATGAGCTCGGCGAGGGTGCGCACGCCGAGCTTGTGCCGCAGGATCGCGCTGGCGCCGATCACGGTGCGGTAGCTCACCGCCAGGGCATCGGCGATGGCCTGATAGGATTGCCCGCGCCCGAGCAGCGACAGCACCTGCAACTCGCGTGCGGTGAGATCGGCCAGCGGCGAGCGGCGCGCCCCCAACCCGAGCATCGCGACGCGGGTCGCCAGAGCGTGGGGGAGATAGCTCCGCCCGGCCCGGACCGCCTCGAACGCCTCGTGGAACTGCGCGGCCGGCACGTCCTTGAGCACGTAGCCGGTGGCGCCGCTCTCGAGGGCGCGCGAGACGATGACCGGATCGTCGTGCATGCTGAAGGCGAGAATGCGGGTCTCGCGCGCCAGCGCCCGGATCTGCCGGATCAGCGACAGGCCCGACAGGGCGCCGGTGCGGAAGGTGAGATCGGCGACCACGATGTCGGGGCGCAGGCGGTGGAACAGCCGGTAGCCGGCAACGATATCGGTGGCCTCGTGGACCGTACCGACCCCGGCATCCTCCATGATGCGTCGGACGCCGCGCAGGATCACCGGGTGATCGTCGACGATGAGGACCTTCGTCACCGGCCCTCCCCGGGATCGGGCGGCGCACCCCCGGCATCCCTGGGCCCGTCACCGCCCCCTTGCGACGCATAGCGCTCGGTCAGCCGGGTGAGCGCGGTCGCTCGATCGGCGCCCTGCTGGCGGGTATTGTAATAATGTTGGCACATTTCGCCGAAGAGCTGCTTGCGCGTGGTGGCCGCCGCGACTTCCTCGAGACCGTCCAGCAGATCGGCATAGGGCTCCGGCTTGCCGGCTTCGGCGAGCATCTGCCCGAGTTGCACGGTGCGGTTGGCGACCATGCGCGGGTCCTCGATGAAGGTGTCCTTGGCGCGCGACAGGCTGTGGCGCAGGTGCTCGGCCTGGGAGCCGACCTCCGGCGCCGGCCGGCCGAGTTCGCGGCTGGCGAGCCAGCGGGCCGGGTCCATCGGATCGGTGGGCGAGAGCCATGCCGGGACGTCGGCGTCGGACTTGGTCGCCACGATGATCTGCTCCTCGGGGGCACGGGCCGTCTCACCGGATTCCTCGGCCTTGTCACAGGCCGAGACGGCGAACGCGAGCAAGACGCCGATGGCGATCGGGCGTCTCATGACCGGTCCCCCCCGGAGGTCCGGACGACGAGGCTGCGCGGGCCTTCCCCAACCGGGATGCGGGCGGTCTCGACGAGGCGCGTCAGATCGATGGCCGAGACCGAATCCGAGAACCAGTTCGCCACATAGGCGGTGCCGCCGTCGATGGCGACGCCCTCGGGGTAGCGCCCCACCGCCACATTGGCGATCACCTGCGGGCCGGCGGCGTCGAGCACGGTCATGGTCCCGGCCTGCTGGTTGGTGACGAGGATGCGGGTGCCGTCCTGGCTCACGGCCACGCCGTACGGCATGGCGCCCACCGGCACCGTCGCGATGGTTCTCAACGCCTGGGTGTCGATGACGCTGAGGTCGCCGCTGCGCACGTTGGCGACGTAGAGCCGGTCCTCGGCGGGGCTTAGGGCGAGGGCGAACGGTGCCACGCCCACCGGCACGGTGGCGATGCGTACCATGGTGGCGGTGTCGACGATGCTGATCTGCCGGCTCTCGCGATCGGCCACGTAGAGGCGGCCCCGGCGGTCGATCACGAGGCCGGCCGGGTCGCGCCCCACCGCGGCACTGCCCTCGACCGCACCGGTCAGAGCGGAGATTCTCACCACCCGGTCCCCCGACCAGTCGCCGACGAGCAGGCTCGCCCCGTCCGGCGTCACCGCGAGGCCGAAGGGCTGGCCGGCAAAGGCGAGGTGGCGCAGCACCGCGTCGGTCCGCCCGTCGACCACGGTCACGGACCGCCGGTCGGGATGCGTCAGGTAGATGAGCCCGTCCGGCCCCACCGCCGCCTGGGCCGGCGCGGGCCCGACGGAAATCCCGGCGGCGCCCGGTGCCACCCGTGTCAGCGTTCCGGCCTGCTGGCTCGCCACGTAGACCGTCCCGGCCGTCACCGGGACGGAGCCGAGCCAAGCGGCAAGCCACAGGCCGAGCGCAATCCGGGTAGCCTTGCAGATCATGAAACAGCCCCGCAGATCATGGTGTGACCTTGCCCTCGACCAGGGCCTTGAGGCCTTTGAGCCCATCGCCGAAGTAGCGGTTCATCGCGGCCTTCCCGGCGGCGTCGCTGAGGTCCTCCGGCGGCTCGTTACCGGTGTCGCCCCGGTAGAACCGGCCGATCCATTCCACCTTCGAGCCATCGCCGTCGGGCGTCACCGTGAGGGTCGCCGAGTAGGACGAAACCGGGAGCGCCTTCAGGTCGGCATCGGATAGGCGGTAGGAATAGGTGCGCTTGGCCGCATCCCATTCGTCGAGGCCCTCGTCGAGGGTGCCGCCGGCCTTGAGGGTCACCCTGCGGCGTCCATCCGAGGCATTGCCGCCCTGTCCCTCGCTCCTGGCGACGGCCGGGTGCCATGTGCCGATGCCGGCGAAATCGCCGACCACCGCCCAGACCGCATCGGGCTTGGCCGCGATGGTGATCGACTGGTCGACCTTCTGCGGCGTCGGGCCATGGGCCAGGGCGCCATGGGTAGCGGCGATATGGGCGAGGGCGACGCCCGCGATCAGGGCGAGGAACGCGGAACGGGTCACAAGACGCATGCGGGATCAGGCCTTTTTCCAAGTGGCGAAACGGCGCGGGCCGCCGGGCGGCAAGGTACCCGCCAGGAGAGGCAGCAGGGGGCTGGCGAAGACGGCGACGAGGAGCGCCAGCGCCCCACCGCCGAGGAAGGGGCGCAGATCGAGGCTGCCCGGGAGCGGGCGCGGGGTCGCGGCGGCGAGCAGCGGGCGGACGAGGCCACCGGGGCCATCGAGATGGGCATAGGTCAGGCCGGTCTCGCCGGAGAGCCGCTTCAGGTAGGGCTCACGCACGGAGGAGAGGTGTTCGCTGCCGGTGGCGGCGGCCCCGCCGAAGGGCGCGTTGCGCGGGTTGTACCCCTCGCGGCTCTCGGCATCGGCCGGGGGCGGCCCGAACCGATTCTCCTGCTGGACGTCGCCCGAGCCGTAGAAGCCGGTCTCCCGGCCGCGGTCGTTGAAGCGCGGGATCGGCGACAGGGCATAGCCGCCGGTCCCGACGATCAGCCCGCGCACGGCACCCGGCTTGCCGTCGAAGACCGGGCCGCCGGTGCTCGGCAAGGGCGGCGCCTCCTGACCGTCGGTGAGGAAGAGGAGGTCGGTGTCGAGTTCGGCCGCCATGTCCACCGCCCGGAACAGGCCGGCGGAGATGCGGCTGTCCCCCTCCCAGGCCATGCGCCAGTCGAGGGCGGCGAGGGCCCCGTCGAGGGGGGAAAAGTCGCCGCAGACCTCGATTGGGGTGAACAGCAAGAACGGCCGGCGCTCGGTGAACAGTCCGAGGGCGAGGCGCGAACCGCAGGGCAGGGCGGCGACGAGATCGCGCAAGGCCGCCTTGGCCGTCTCCAGCCGGCTCACTGGCTTGCCCTCGGCGCCCGCATAGTCGCGCACGTTCATGCTGCCGGTGATGTCGACGATGGCCAGCACCGCGACGCCGGTCCGGGTGAGGGGCAACGGGCCCAGGACGAAGGTGAGCGCCACCAGGGCCAGTGCCCCGGCGAGCAGCCGGAAGCGGGGATCGCGCAGGTTGCGGGTGAGCAGCGCCCTCACGGCTCGCCCCGCGGCTGGCCGGGAATGTCGGTCCAGATCTTCTTCGGCTCGGCCTTCAGTTCGTCGCCGGTCTTGCGATCGAAATCGGGAAACTCGCGCAGGAGCCGCGAGGCGACGTCGAGGTTGAACTTGGCGTCCCAGTAATCCGGCCGGCCCTGGAGGGCGCGGCGGTAATCCTGGCGCGCCAGGGTGATCAGGGGACCGGCGGGGTCGAGGTCGCCGCGCTCCAGATGGCCCAAAGCCTGCCGCAGACGGGCATTGGCCAGCGCGTAGCGGGCCCGCGCCGCCCGATCGGTGTCGCCGGCCCGCTCGAGCGTGTCGATCAACGGCTCGATTCCCTCGGTGAGACCGCGCCGGGCCAAGTGCTGGACCCGGGCAAGGACGAGCGAGCCCACCGCATCGGGACCCACCGCCACGTCGCGCCCGGCCTGGAGCGCGGCGATGTCGGCATTGGCGCGCTCCACCCGCCATGCCGCGACGCCGAAGCCGAGGGCGGCAAGGAGGAGCAGGATCGGCAGGGCGACGAGCAGGTGCGGACGCGTGTGCCGCCATACCTCCGCCAGCGTGCGGCGGACGAGGACGGACCGGGACGCAGCCTCCCGGCGCGCAGGGGGAAGGGCGCGCGCGGGCATTATGTCTCGGCCTCAAGCCATGGGCGGCGGATTGGGCGTCTGCCCCTCTCCCCGCCGGGCGGGGAGAGGACCGCATGCACCGCGTCGTGCATGCGGTGAGCGCAGGCGAAGCCGGAGCGAGGGTGAGGGGGTCTCTCCGGACGCGCTCCGTACGGGGACGCCCCCTCACCCTCGGCTGCCGCCTCGTTTCGAACCCGGCAAGGGGTCGGAAACCCTCTCCCCGCAAGCGGGGAGAGGGGAAGCCACATGATTCGGGCGCCGGGATTCGCACACGGCATCATGCGGCCATCCTCCGGGGTGGCGCCTCGGCGGCGGATGGCGCCACGGACCCGCGTGCCCTGCGGATGTCCGCTTCCGCGAGTTTGCCCGCCACCAGCAGCACCAGCCCGAACAGGCTCAAGCCGAAGGCGAATCCCGAAAGGTCCCGGCGCGGGCGCTGCTCGGTGTAGGGGATCGGATCGCGCTCCAGCGCCTCGATCTGGCGGATCGCCGCCGCCACGGCCTCCGGCCCCTCGGCCTCGAAAGCGCGATAAGGGGTGCCGAGGCTCTTGAAGAACAGGTCGAGGTGGCGCTCGGGCGCGGCCTGGGGTGTATCCTCGCCCACCGGCTTGTCGGAGATTGAGGGCGAGCCCTTGGTGCGTAGGAACAACCAGTAGAGGTTGGGCCGGATCTTGGCGAAGGCGGCCCGCAGATCGCCCTGGACGCGCGGGTCGATCACCGCCGCCCCGTCCGAGACCAGCAGCAGCGCCCGCGAGACTTGGGCGCCCTGAGTGCCGAACTGCGACAGCCCCATGGCGAGGCCGCGCGCCACGTTGGTGTAATCGAGTCCCGGCCGGTCGATGGCGCGGATCGCGGCGCGCACCGCCTCGTGCCGGTCGGTCATCGGTACGACCAGCATCGGCGCCGTCGAGAAGGCGGTGACCGCGAACTGGTCGTGCGCCCGGCTGCCGACGAAATCGCCGAGCAGACGGCGCGAGGCGGCGGCCTTGGATTCCTCGGCGCCCGAGGGCTGACGCCCGGCGAAGGTCTCGTTCATGCTCCCCGAGCGGTCGACGAGGATCGAGACCTGGGCGCCGATGCCGGTGCGGGTGACGGTCTCGCCGTTGCGGTAGGGGCCGGCCAGCGCGAGGATCAGGCCGCCGATGGCGAGGAGGCCGGCGAGCCGCAAAGTCCAGCCGATCGCCCGCGAGAGGCCATCCGCCGGGCCGGCCGCGATGGAGGCCACCGGCACCAAGCGCTGGGCCGAGCGCCACAGCGGCAACAGCGCCAGGGGCAGCAGCCACAGGATCAGGGGCGTGGCGACGGAGAACCGCGCGAGGGCGTCGTTCATCGTCACGCCGCCCGTTCGGTGGCGGCGAGGCGTCGGGTCAGCGCCGCGACCTCGGGGAAGGGCAGGGCGGCGCGAGCGGCCGGGACGCCCGCGCCGAAGAAGGCGAGGCGCGAGGCCGCGAGCAGATGCGCGAGGCGCGGGCCTTCCGGCCGGTAGGCGGCATGCCGTTCGAGGAACCCGGGCAGGTCTTCGGCGAGCACCCGGCGCCCGTCGGTTGCGTCGAGGCCGCGATGGAGGGCGCGCAGGGCCTCGCCGTAAGCGGTCTCGGCATCCGGCCGGGCCGCGAGGGCGCGCAGACGCCGCGCCGCGATGCCGAACGGGCGCCCGCGCCGTGCCCGGAACGGCCCCCAGGCCCGGTCGCGGGCGAGCCCGAACAGGGCGACCAGCGCCAACCCGGCGAACGCCGCAGCGCCGACGCGCATCGGCTGCGGATCGAGGGGCGCGACGCGCCCGTCCGGCCGCATGTAATCGGCCGGATCGGCTTTTGCCGGAGGCTGGACCTCGCGCAGGGGCGAAATGTTGAACGACCAGGCCGGCACCTGCGCCGTCGTCGTGGTGGCCCCGTGGTCGCTCGCACTGACGAAGGTGAGGCCGAAGCCCGGGATCTCCAGGGCGCGGGCATCGAGGGCGGCATAGAAGTTCTGGTAGGTGAGGGAGAGACGGACCCGCCGCGCGTCGCCGGCCTGCGTCTCCTCGGTGGCGACGTCGCGCAGGTCGAGCCAGTAGGCCATCGGCCCCGGCTGGGGCAGCGAAGCCGCCTGGAGCGTGAAACCGGGCTCGACGACGATGTCGACCTGGGCCCGCACCAGATCGCCGAGGAAGTAGCCGAACGGACGCGGCGTGCGGATTTCGACGGAGCGCACCTGCGCCTGCGCGGTGCTGGCGAGAACCACCGATGCGAAGGCGGCGAGTGCAAGGCCCGGACGGCGCATGAATCGCATCAGGTTCCGATGAGGTGGCGGGTGAGGGCGTCCGCGTCGAAGCGCCCGGCGAGGCGGAACGGCGGGCGGCCATAGGCCGTGGCAATGCGGGACAGAGTCTCGGCCCGCGCGCGTTCGCGGGCGATCCAGGCGCGGCGCAGGGCAGGGCGCATGAACACGGTGCGGCGCCCCGCCCCTTCGAGGTCGTCGAGTTCCATCAGCCCCCAGGCCGGCAGATCCGCGTCCTCGGCGGGGTCGGCGAGCATCACCGGAACGATGTCGTGGCGGGCGAGCCCCGCGAAGACCTGTCCGATCAGGGCTTCGGGCCAGCGGAAATCCGAGACCACGAACACGATCTTGGGGCGGCCGACGAGGTGGCGGCCGGCCTGCGCCATTCCGTCGGCGTGAGCGCCCCGGCAGCGGACATCGCGCAGGCGGGCAGCAACGGCGGCGCCGATCCCGCGCCGGCGGCTCGCCGGGAGGGTCACGTCCGCGCGGATCTCGGCATCGCAGCCGATCAGACCGAACGCATCGCCGATGCGGGTGGCCGACGCGGCCAGCGCGCCGCAGAGGGCGGCGACCAAGTCCATCCGGTCGGCCGCGCCCCGGAAGCGCATGGAGGCGGTGAGATCGACGAGCGCCCAGACCTCGATGGCGGTACGGCTCTCGAAGCGCCGGACATGGGTGCCCTCGAACGGATCGCGCAGGGTGGCGCGCACGTCGATGCGCCGCGCATCCGGCATGCGCAGGAACGGGACCTGATCGCGAAACGTCCCGAGCCCGCCGGCATCGCGTCCGCGATGCGCGCCGAGGGCGGTGCCGGGCAGGCGACCGCGTGGCCGGTAGACGATGTCGGGTTCCATCACGGGGCCGGCACCGTGTCGAACACGGCGCGGCACAGCTCGGGCACGATGGCGCTGCGCCGCATCTCGTAGACCGGTTCGAGGAATACGCGGTGCGCCATCACCTCGGGGAAGATCGCCCGGATGTCCTCCGGCACCAGCCAGTCCCGGCCCTCGAGCCAGGCACGGACCTTGGCGGCGCGCACCAGGAAAGCGACGCCGCGCGGCGAGGCTCCGCCCTGCACCAGGGCCTCCATGTCGACGCCGGACAGGCGGATGCCGGCACCGGCGGGTCGCACCAGCGCCTCCCACAGACCGATGACGTAGGCCTCGATGGCCGGGCTCGCCTGGATACCGTGCTGGATCGCGCGGCCGATCCCGGCGATCGCCGCATGGTCGAGGATGTCGGCGTCGATCCCGGCGATCAGGGCGTCGGTGTCGTGGAAGCGCGGATCGAACACCAGGGCGCGGCGACTCTCGGCATCGCGCGGCGCCTCCATGCCGATCTCCATCAGGAAGCGGTCGCGGGCGGCCGCCGGCAACTCGAAAGTCTCCTCGCGTTCGACCCGGTTGCGGTCGGCGAAGACCTGGAGATTGGGGAAGTGGTACTCGCGGTTGAACGCGGTCAGGCTGCGCTCGGCCATCAGGCGCAGCAGCAGCGAATGGACCTGGGGCCGGGCGCGGTTGATCTCGTTGAAGAAGAAGATCGACAGATCTTCGGCGCGCCGCAGCACCGGGCCGGGCTCGACGCGGGGGCGCCCGTCCTCGGCGAGGTAGGTGTGGTAGACCAGATCGGTCGGCATCATGTCGACGGTGCCCTCGACACGCTCGTAGGCGCCGCCGAGCGCACGCGCGACCGCCCGCAGGAGGGTGGTCTTGCCGACCCCGACATCGCCCTCCAGCAACACGTGGCCGCGGGCGAAGATCGCGATGGTGATGAGCCGGATCGCCCGGTCCTGCCCGATCACGGCCGAGGCCACCGCCCGCTCGAACCGGCCGGCGGCTTCGCGCCAATCGGTGAGCATCGCGTCGCCGGGGCGGGTTTCGTTCATCACGGGGTACCTTGGGATGTGCCGTCGCTCGTCATCCGGAGCCTCAGGGAGCGCAGACTCGAAAAGGGGCGGTCATTCTGGATCGCACGCTCGGGGGTGCGGCCGTTCGGGTCCGGACCGACGGCAGCCGCCGCACTCTCATCGACTCATGTGGTAGGAACGGCCGCGATACCTGCTGGAGAGCGGTCCAAGCCTCAGCGGGATCGCGGCCGAGCCGTCCTCAGTTCGCCGACAGCTTGGTGACGTCGTATTCGAACTTGCCGGACTTCTTGGCGGCTTCGATGCGCTTGGCGTTGCGCTCTTCCATGCCCTTGATCGACTCCGACTGCTTGTTGAGCTCTTTCGGGTCGTGCTTGGGGTCGTACTTCGAGCCGGCGATCTTCTCCGGGAAGCCGGGCTTGGGCTCCCAGCAATTGCCGGCGGCCTTGCACTTGGTGCCGTCATAGGCCTGCGCCGGCATGTTCAGCACCGGCATGGCCAGCATCGCGCCCGCACCAAGCGCCATCGCGTAAATGAACGTCCGCATGATCGTCTCCTCCGTTGTCGTTGGCGCGGCGCGTGCCGCTCATCGTTCACCGCGCGTTTGGTGACGCGGTGTGACTTCCCGCGGCCGCTATTCCAGTGGCTTGCACTGGCCCTTCACGTCCGTGGGGAAGGTCTCGCCCTGCTTGTAGGGCGTGTAAGTCTTCTTCTGCGCGTCGTTGAGCCAGACGGCATCCTTGACCGGGCCTGTATAGAGGTGCCGAACCCAGGTGATGACCTGCAGCATCTCGTCGGGGGTCAGGTTCTCGTTGTGCGGACCCATCATGCCGTTGGCACCGCCGAAGATGGTCGAGAACAGGCCCGAATCCTCGGTGTTGGACGGGTAGGTCCAGTAATTGTCGTTGAGGCCGGGGCCGAGCTTGCCCTCGGCGAGGTGGCCGTGGCAGCCCGAGCACGACGTCGAGAACAGGGACTCGCCGTTGCGCAGGCATGACTTGTCGTCGATGTAGATGTTCTTGCCGGTCTGGAAGAACTCCTTCACCGCCGCCGTATCGCGGCCGCCCTCCTTGCCCTCCGCAATGTTGAGCTGCTCGCCGGTGACGGTGTTGCGGAAGACGAAGCCGCTCTGCGGGCCGGCGGCGGGCTGAGCGAGGGCGGCGATCCCAGCCGACGCGGCGGCGAGGCCGAGGAATGCGGCGATCACGGTATTCTTCTGAATCATCGAGGTGCTCTGATTACTTTTGACGAGAGGCCGGGCGCGGGCCCGTGCCGTCGGACCAATCGGGGAGGGGCGGCCCTCAGTTGGAGGGGACGAGCGGCACGCCTTCCTGCTTCAGGATCGCCTCGATCTGCGGCTTGGCCTTGGCGATGCCGGCATCGAGGGCGGCCTTTAGGGCGGCGTCGTCCCGGCGCACGCCCATGGACTGGTCGAAGCTCTGCGGCATCTTCTGGCCGTCGCTGCGCACCGTGTCGTCGGGCACCGCCGTCACCCGCAGGGGCGTGCTCGAATCCTTGACGTAGCGGGCGACGTCCGGGCCGAAGGCCACCGCCACGTCGGCCTTGCCGGCCGCGACTTCACTGATCATCCGGGCGGGATCGATCTGGGTGTACTGGTTGCGCGGGGCGCGGAAATTCACCAGCGAATAGAGGTAGGCCATGTCCTCCTCGTAGCGGCCGATATCCTTGAGCATCGCCTCGCCGGGCGTGCCGAAGCCGACGACCATGTGGTCGACGCTTTTGAGGCGCGGGTCGGCCCAGGACTTCACGTCGAGGTCCTTGTCCGCACGGGTGATGAAGACGTAGCCGCTGCGATAGTACGGCTTGGTGACCAGCACGCGCGGGTCGTCGCTGTCGAGCCCGACCACCACGTCGCAGAGCTTCTTGTCGAGCCCATCGCGCACCAGGTAGATCGCCGGCTTCTCCACCCAGACGAACTGCGCCTTGCGCCCCATCGCCTCGGCGACCGCGCCGGCGATGCGGTTCTCCAGGCCCGAGCCGTCCTTCATCGACAGCGGCGGCTGGACCGCCGCGCAGACGCGCAGGGTCTTGTCGTCGGCGGGCGCCTCGGGGGCGGCGGCGCGGGCGGTGACGAGGCAGCAGGCGAGGGCCAGCAGGGACGCGGCCGAGGTCGCCGCACGGCGGCGTCCAATGACGAACGACATGGGATCGGATCCGTTTCTTATGGTGTGTCTTGGGGTGCGCGGCGGCAGGACATGGCGTGTCCCGTTTCGCTCACGCATGAGGAAGAATCCGCGCGGCATGTCTTTCGAAGGAAGACGTCCTTGCGGGAACCCCGCCGGCCATCGGCCGGCGAGGTTCGTCTTTCGTCTCAGAAGTTTTTACTTGGAAGTGGGTCTTACTTGGCAGCGGTCTGGTACTCGCCGACGTTCGGATCGTCGTACGGGCCCTTGCCGTTCAGCGAGAACACCACCACGCCGCCACCCATCTGGGTGTAGTTGGCGAGCTTCTTGAAGGCGCCCACCGCGCCGAGGCCGGCGGTCGGATCCTGCAGATCGAACACCAGGCCGACGCCCGGCCAGCCGCCGACGCCGTAATAGATGGCGACGAACTGATCACCCTTGTGCGTGTAGGTGATCGGGTAGCCGATGGCGCCGGACGGCAGCTTGAACTTCCAGAGGAGGTCGCCGTTGTCCGAGTTGCGGGCCTTGATGTAGCCGTCGAGGGTTCCGTAGAACACGAGATCGCCGGCTGTCGCCATCGTCCCGCCCCACACCGCGAAGCGCTCCATCTTCTCCCATTGGAAGGCGCCGGTGATCGCGTTGTAGCTCTTGATCTGACCGAGGCCTTCGAAGTTCTGCCGGTCACCCTTCGGGCCCGGATACATGTTCAGCGTGGCGCCCACGAAGAACTGACCCGCGCGGTAGGGCAGCATGAAGGGCTCCCAATCCATGCAGATGTGGTTGATGCCCATGAAGAAGGCCTTGCGCTCCGGATCGTAGGAATCGTGGCCCTGGTTGTGGTAGCCCATCGCCGAGGGACAGACGTCCTTGGCCAGGTGATCCATCCGGGTGCCGTATTCCGGATCGCGCACCGGCTGGCCGGTCTTGAGATCCACCGACTTGAACACGTTGACCGTGTCGTCGATCTTGTTGGCCGAGACCAGCGAGCCGTCGGTCCGGTCGAGCGTGTAGACGATGCCGTTGCGGTCCGGATGGGTCAGGAGCTTGCGGTCCTTGCCGTCCTTGTCCTTCTGGTTCGACAGCATCATCACGTTGACGCCGGCGTAATCCCACTCGTCGTGCGGGGTCTTCTGGTAGCCGAACTTGGCTTCACCGGTGTCGGCATCGCGGCCGAAGATGGTCATGGTCCATTTGTTGTCGCCGGGACGCATGGTCTCGTTCCACGGCGCCGGGTTGCCGGTGCCGAAGTAGATCAGGTTGGTGCCCGGGTCGTAGGCGTACCAGCCCCAGTTGGTGCCGCCGCCGATCTTCCAGGCGTCGCCCTCCCAGGTGGAGGTGCCGAGGCCCTTCTGGCCGTAATGGGCGTTCTTGATGTTGAAGTCGGGGGCCAGCAACAGGTCCTTGTCGGGGCCGGTGGCATAGGCGCGCCAGACCTGGGCACCGGTCTTCACGTCGTAGGCGGTGAGATAGCCGCGCACGCCGAGTTCGGCGCCGGACGATCCGATGATGACCTTGTCCTTCACCACGTAGGGAGCGATGGTCAGGGTCGAGCCCATCTTGATGTCGGAGTTTTCGACCTTCCACACCGTCTCGCCGGTCTCGGCGTTGAGCGCAGCGACGTTGCCGTCGAGCTGCGTCTTCAGGATGAGGGACGGGGTCTTGCCATCGCCGGGCCAGTAGGCGAGGCCGCGATTGACGAGATCGCAGCAGGCGACCGCACGGGCGGCCGGGTTCTGCTTGGGCTTGTCCTGCCACAGGATCAGGCCGGGATCGTCGAGGCCGAGGGCGAAGGTGTTGTTCGGGAACGAGGTGTGGATGTACATCTTGCCGTCGACGACGACCGGAGCGCCCTCGTGCCCGTTGAGCAGGCCGGTGGAGAAGGTCCACGCCGGCTTGAGCTGCTTGACGTTGTCGCGGTTGATCTGCTTGAGCTTGCTGTAATTGTCCGAGTCGTAGTTCTTGCCCGGCATGATCCAGTTGTCGTCGTTCTTCGAGAGATCGACGAGTTTGTCATTGGCTGCCGCAATGCTCGACAGTCCGATCGGCGCCAGGGCCATCACGGCCAGCACCGACACCGAACTCAGTAACCTGCTCATCGTAGCGTCTCCTCAGCTGCCGCCCCGTCTGTCGACCGTTCGGTCGTGCGTGGCTGTTTCTCCCGCCGTTTCGGAACACAAACCCTGAAATCTCACGAAGACTCCTCGAGTTCTTAAAGTTTCATAAGACTTGTTTGGTCTTATAAGAAACTTATTACTGTTCCTTCAGCCCTTATTTCTAGACTTCTTCTGTCGATAAAGTCTTTAGACGATCCGACATTTCTACTCGGGATAGATCGGCAATTTGAATATGCCGATTGCGCAGTATTGCCGCGTGTCTTGACCACCCTCGACGGCCGGCGCAGGAATAGAGAAATGGGTGGCGCACAAGCGATCGGCCCACGCGCTCGGCAGATGACGGGAGAGGGGGCCGATGGCGCCAGGAGATGGGCGGTCGCGCGGTGTTTCGGACGAAGCCCGGTCGGTCGCGCCGCGAGGCCGTGGGCGATCCCGCGAAGGCGCCCTGCACGAAGGCGCCCTGCACAAGGGGAGGTCAGGCGCGCGCCTCGCCGCCCCGTTGCTGGCCATGAGCCTGTTCATGGCCGGACATGGGCCCGCGGCCGCGCAGGATCTGGCAGCGCTCTATCCCCGCGACGCGCGCCGCGACCTCACCGGCGCCGACATCGCGCGCTATCCGGGGGCCGGCGTGCTGTACTGCCAGGGTCCGGACGGCATTCCGCACAAGGCGGCGGCGGCCTGGCTGATCGGCGACCCGTCCGTCGTGGTGTTGAACGCGCACAATTTCCGCAACCGGCACCTCGAGACCACCCGCGTGGTGGCGGATTGCTTCTTCCAGATCGGCGGACGCAACTACGACTTCCTGGCCGACAGCCTGCGCCTCGGCGTCGCCCCGGGGGCGCAGGCCCTGCACATCACCGACGATTGGGCGATCCTGCGCCTGACGCAGCCGGTGCAGGGCGTCGCAGCCCAACCGCTGCCGCGCCCGCCGGATCTGGGGGAGGGGGCAGCGACTCTGCCTGTCGTCATGGTCTCACCCGGCGGCCACGAGAACTACCGCGGCCCGAGCAGCCTCGAAGCCTGCACCATCCGGCAGGTCGACCCGCCCAGCGAGGGCGGCGTCCGGCGGATCCGCCACGATTGCAACGACGGCTTCGGCGGCTCCGGCTCGGGACTGTTCGACGAGGCGGGCCATCTCATCGCGATGCAGAGCGCATCGCTCTCGATGAACGCGCGCAAGCCCTTCGACATCGAGTTCCACTATGGCTCCGCCCTGCTGTTCGAGGGCGATCTGCTGGCGAGGCTGACCGAGGCCGTCACGGGCGCCCGCACGCCCTCACCCTGAACGGCGGCGCGTGGACCGCCCGAAGCGCTCGGCGATGACGATGCCGCCCAGAACCAGCCCGAGCGCCAGGGCGTCGTGCCAGCGGAACGGCTCGCCCACCACCAGGATGGAGAGCCCTGCCCCGAAGATCGGCACCAGGTTGATGAACAGGCCCGCCCGGTTGGGGCCGATCAGTTCGACGCTGCGCAGGAACGACAGTTGCGCGGCGAGCGACGGCCCGAGCGCCACGAACGCGACGATGGCCCAGCCGCGCGGACTCGGCCAGATCGTGCGGTCGAGGGCCCATTCGACGGCGAGCGGCGGCAGGGAGGTGACGAACCCCACCAACGCGATGGCCATGAAGAAGCTCAGGCCGGAGACCTTCGGCCGGGCCGGCAGCGCGACGGTGTAGCCGGCATAGACCAGGCAGGCGACCAGCATCAGCACGTCGCCGCGGTTGAAGGCGAGGGTGGCGAGCACGCGCCAATCGCCATGGCTGGCCGCCACGACGGCGCCCGCCAGCGTGACGCAGACGCCGACCACCTGGGCGCCCCCCACCGGCACGCGCCGGACCACATAATTGATCAGGATCACCAGGACCGGGATCGCCCCCTGGAACAGCGCCACGTTGACGCCGCTGGTGTAGAGGCCGGCGGCGTAGAACAGGCTCGCGTAGATCGTGTAGCCGAAGGTGCCGATGGCGAGCACGTAGGGCCAGTGGCGGCGCAGGCGGCCCCATTCACCGGCGAACCGGCGCCACGCCACCGGCGCCAGGACGAGGCAGGCGAACGCCCAGCGCAGGCAGGTCAGCACCTGCGGCGAGACCTCGCCCACCGCCCATTTGGCGGCCACCACGTTGCCGCCCCACAGGAGCATCGTGAAGAGCAGAAGCGGATAGGCGAGGGCCGCCGCCGGCTGGGCTTCGAGGGTGGGCGCATGGGCCGGAGCCTCGGGCGGGGCGATCCCGATCACCGGCACGGGGCGCGTCTCTGGCGAACTCATCGGGCTCCTTCACGGGCGAGGAGGGTGGCCTTGCGGGCGACGCCCCAGCGATAGCCGGAAAGGGCGCCGTCGGTGCGCACGACCCGGTGGCAGGGAATCGCGATCGCATGCGCATTGGCCCCGCAGGCGCCGGCCACCGCCCGCACCGCAGCGGGCCGGCCGATCATCGCCGCGACCCGCGCATAGGTGGCGGTCTCCCCCGCCGGGATGGTGCGCAGGGCCTCCCAGACCCGCTGCTGGAAGGCGGTGCCGCCGATGTCGAGGGGCAGGTCGAGGCCCAGGCCCGGGGCCTCGACGAGGCCGACCACCCGGGCGACCGTTTCCTCGAATCCCGCATCGCCGCCGGTGATCTCGGCCCGGGGAAACCGGTCCTGGAGGTCGCGGGCGAGGGCGTCGGGATCATCGCCGAGCAGGATGGCGCAGACGCCCCGTATCGTCGCGGCGACCAGGATCGACCCCAGCGAGCATTCCCCCACGGCAAAGCGGATCGCGATGCCGGCGCCGCCCTTGCGATAGGCCCCGGGCGTCATCCCGAGCCGCGCCTCGGCGGAGGCGTAGAACCGGCTCGCGGCGTTGTAACCGGCGCCGTAGAGGGCGTCCGTCACCGATCCCGCCGCTTGCAGGTCAGCGGCGAGGCGCCCGGCCCTGTGCGCTTCGGCATAGGCCTTCGGGGTGATTCCGGTGACGCGCTTGAACACCCGGTGGAAGTGGAACGGGCTCAAGGCCGCGGCCTCGGCGAGTGCCGCGAGAGCGGGGGGCGTCGAAGACGCGGTGATCAGGCGGCAGGCGCGGGCGATGGCCTGCCCATGCCGCTCGGCCTGCGAGGGCTCGCCCGGCCGGCAACGCAGGCAGGCGCGGAATCCGGCCTGCTCGGCCGCCGCACAGCTGGCATGGAAGCTGACGTTCTCCGGCCGCGGGGTGCGGGCGGCGCAACTCGGCCGGCAATACACACCTGTGCTGCGCACCCCATAGACGAAGCGGCCATCGGCGACCGGATCACGGACGGCCAGGGCCGTCCAGCGCGGGTCGGCGGTGATGAGGTCCGGTTGCCGGATCGACATGGGGGAGGGCTCCCGTGGGTGTTTCGGGTCGCGACGTTGGTGGTCCGTCATGTCCCTACCCTGACGCCTTCCCAGGTCCCGCGCATCCCGGCGCTTGCTGTCGAATTGCCTGGCTCCCGTCGGCATCGCTCGCCCACAGATGCAGGACGGCGTAGGCCCGCCAAGGCCGCCAGGCCTGCGACCGTTCCAGCAACACCTTCGGCGTCGGCCGGCCGGCGCCGACATCGAGGGCGCGCAACAGGCCGATATCGCCGGCGGGCAAAGCGTCTGGCGCGCGCAAGGCCCGCATGGCGATGTACTGCGCCGTCCAGTCGCCGATGCCGCGCAGGCGCGTCAAGGCGGCGACGGCCGTCGCGGGGTCTCGTCCGGGTGCGAACAGGGCCGGGTCGGCCGCCACGGCCTCCGCCAGGGAGGCGATGGCGGCGCCACGGGCGCGCGGCATGCCGAGTGCCGCGGCGATGTCGGCCTGCGCCAACGCTTCGGGCGTCGGAAAGACATGGGTCAGAGACACATCGGTGAGCCCCGCGCCGACTGCAGGATCGATAATCTTCAGCGGAGCGCCGAAGGCGGCGACCAGCCTGCCGGCCAGACGGGTGGCGGCCGCCACGGAGACCTGCTGGCCGAGGATGGCGCGCACGCCGAGTTCGAACCCGTCCCAGGCCCCCGGCACCCGCAGGCCCGGCCGGGCCGCCACCAGTGCCGCCAGATACGGATCGCGAGAAAGGCCAGCCAGGATCGCAGCCGGGTCGGCATCGAGGTCGAACATCCGCCGCAGGCGGGCGAGGGCGGCTGGCACCACCTCCGGATCGACAGTCTCTCGGTCGCCGTACCGAATGGTCACCCGAAGCGCATCGCCCTCGCCCGGCCGGACCGTGACGAGGCCGTGCCGGCCGCCCGGCGCGATGGTCCGGGCGTAGACCTGTCCGGCGACCGCTTCGACGCCGGGGATGGCGCGCAGGGCGAGGTAGTCCCGGATCGCCGGCCAGTCGTAGGGGGCCGTGTAGGGAAGCCGGAAGACGGCGCTCATCGAGACATCGCTCTTGGATCGTCCTCTGATGGCCTGCGCGGGCAGAGCGATCGACACTGCGAATCCAACGGTTTCAGCCCAAGCCTGTGGACCGCCAAGTGGACCGTGATGGGTCGCAGAGACGGGTCTCCAAACCCGGAAACTCCGTTCGCATAAGATATATTATGGAACCTTAGCGCGTTGAAACCGGGGGCAGGGGCTTCGGATCCGTGTCGGATCAACCCCTCATTCACCCTGTGCGACCCCGAAGACATCTGCGTTGCGGGCATAACCCGAAACACGGCCGCCACAGTGTCACAATCACGCGCAAGTCCCCTCGCAATCGTCACAATTCCGACCCATGATAGATTATACAGAATCGCTGGCCCGTCGGGGTCGGACACAATCCACCAAAGCGAATGCGATGCCGATCCCTGCTTCAGCGCGCCCCACCGCCGTCTCGATCCTCGGCCTCGCCCTGTTGGCGTTCGGCACCGGCCTTCCCGTTCGGGCGGATCCCGAACCGCAGAAGCATGCGATGACGCGTGTGACGATCCCCGCCCGGGCGATGGCACGCCTGCCCCGGGTCGCCGCGCTCGTCGCCAATGGTGGCGAAATCCGCATCGTCGCGTTCGGGTCGTCCTCCACGGAGGGCGCCGGCGCGTCATCGCCGGCCTCGGCCTATCCGGCCCAGCTCCAGCACGATCTCGAAGAGCGCCTGCGCCACAAGGGATCGGGACATCCGTCCGTCACGGTGCTCAACCGCGGCAAGGGTGGCGACGATTCCGAAGCCATGGCCCGGCGCCTCGACCGCGACGTGCTCGCCGACAAGCCCGACCTCGTGATCTGGCAGACAGGTAGCAACGATCCCATGAACGGCGTCAGCGTCGAGCGCTTCGCCGAATTGACCCGCACCGGTATCGCGGCGATCCGCGCCACCGGCGCCGACGTGGTGCTGATGGACCAGCAATGGTGCAAGCGCCTCTCTACCACCGCGGGTGCCGAGCGCTACGGCGTTGCCCTGCATGAGATCGCCTCTGAATTCGGCGTGCCGGTGATCCGCCGCAACGCGATGATGCGGGCCTGGGCCGCCAAGGGCCTGCTCACCCCGACGCAGATGATCGGCCCCGACGGCCTCCACATGACCGATGCGGGCTATGACCGCCTCGCCAAGGCCGCCACCGCACAGATCCTGGTCAATGCGGGCCTGCCCGAAGAGACACCCGCGCAGAACTGAGCGCGGCACCCTCCCCTTACCCTTACAGCACCATCACAGATCGAGCGTGACGCTCAGCCCGTCATGGGCCGGCACGACGTTGTCCGGGAGCTTCCTGGCGAGCGTCGCGTAGTCGAGGTCGGTGTGCAGATTGGTCAGGATGGCGCGGCGCGGCCGCACCGTCTCGATCAGCGCGAGGGCGTCCGAGACCGAATAGTGGGTCGGGTGCGGCGTCTCCCGCAGGGCGTCGATGATGAGGAGATCGAGGCCGCCGAGGCAGGCCTTCGCGGCCTCTGGCATCAGGCTCACATCCGGCGCGTAGGCCGCCGCCCCGAACCGGAAGCCGAGGGCCGGCTCGTTGCCGTGCTCCATGCCGAAGGGCAGGGCCGTCACCGTGCCGCCCTCGCCTGCGATCGCCATCATCTCGCCCTCGATCAGATCGTTCATGTCGAGGATCGGCGGATACTCGCTGCCGGGCGGCGTCGCGAAGCAGTAGCCGAAGCGCAGCTCCAGCAGCGCGCGGGTGCGCGCGTCGGCAAAGACCGGGATGCGCTGGCGCATGTGGATGACGAGGGGCCGGACGTCGTCGATGCCGTGGGTGTGGTCGGCATGCGCATGGGTGAACAGCACCGCATCGAGGCGCTTCACCTGCGCACCGATCAGCTGGTCGCGCAGATCCGGCGAGGTGTCGACGAGGATGCGGGTGGCCCCGGCCTCCCCATGGCGCTCGACCAGGAGAGAACAGCGCCGCCGCCGGTTCCTCGGCTCGGTCGGATCGCAGGCGCCCCAGCCATAGGCGACGCGGGGCACGCCACCCGACGAACCGCAGCCGAGGATCGTCAACGTCAATGAGCCCATCGCCACCTCCGGCCTCGTTGGTATCGGAGGGGTGAGGGGCCTGTCACGCCCCCTCGCCCGTTCAGGCCGCGGCCTTAAGGAACAGGCGGTGGAAATTGGCCGTGGTGAGCGCGGCGAAGTCCGCGAAGGGCATGTCGAGGGCCTTGGCCAGCGCACGCGCCGTATCGGCGGTGTAGGCCGGTTCGTTGGTGCGGCCGCGATGAGGCTCGGGCGCCAGGAACGGCGCATCGGTCTCCACCAGGAGACGGTCGCGCGGGACGCCGAGCGCGATGGTGCGCAGGTCGTGCGAGCGCCGGAAGGTGACGATGCCGGAGAACGAGACGTACAGGCCGAGTTCGACGCCGACCTGCGCCAGCCGTGCCCCGGACGAGAAACAATGCAGCACCGCCGTGAAGGCGCCGCCCTTCATCTCATCCACCAGGATCGCCTCCATCGCCGCGTCGGCGTCGCGCGAATGGATGACGAGGGGGAGGCCGGTCGCGCGGGCCGCCGCGATGTGGCGGCGGAACACCCGCTCCTGCACCGCCTCCGGCGCGGCGTTCTCGTAGTGGAAGTCGAGCCCGGCCTCGCCGATGCCGATGCAGCGCGGATGGGCCGAGAGCGCGACGATGGTCGCGGTGGGCACGTCGGGCTCGTCGCCCGCCCCGTCGGGATGGGTGCCGATGGTGTGCCAGATCTCGGGATTCGCCTCGGACAGGGCCTCGTAGGTCTTCGCCTTGGCGACCCGCGTCGAAATCGTCACCATCCGGGTGACGCCCGCCGCCCTGGCGCGGGCGAGGGTGCCGGGGAGGTCTTCCGAGAAGTTTGCGAAATCGAGATGGCAATGGCTGTCGACCAGCATGGTTCCACTCAAGGTGATTCAGAGATTCCCACGTCGCCTCAGGCGGCGGGCGCGTCCGGCTCGACGAAGCGCGGGAACAGCCCGCTCGGCGCCGGCAAAGCCGTGCCGGGGACTAGGCGGCCGCCCTCCCCCACATTGGCGAGCGTCCGGCGCTCGGCCGGGATCGCCAGCAGGTCGAGGAGCTTGGACCCGGAGCCCGGCATGAACGGCTGCACCAGGATGGCGATGGCCCGCAGGGTCTCGGCCACCACGTAGAGCGAGGCGGCCATCCGCGCCGGGTCGGTCTTGCGCAGCACCCAGGGCTTCTGCGCGTCGAAGTAGCGGTCGGAGGCCGTCACCACGGCCCAGATCTCGCTCAGCGCGGTGTGGGGCGCGAGCTTGTCCATGGCGGTCCGCACAATCCCTGGCAGGGCGTCGGCCAGCGCCAGCAACGCGCGGTCGTCATCGGTGAAGTCGCCGTGCTCCGGGACCGCTCCGGACAGATTCTTGGCGATCATCGAGAGCGAGCGCTGGGCGAGATTGCCGAGACCGTTCGAGAGATCGGCAGTGTAGCGTGCGATGATCGCCTCGTGGCTGTAATTGCCGTCGCCGCCGAAGGGCACCTCGCGCAGGACGAAGTGGCGCACAGCGTCGACCCCGTAGGTGGCGATCAGGTCCATCGGGTCGACGACGTTGCCGAGCGACTTCGACATCTTCTCGCCGCGCGACAGCAGAAAGCCGTGGCCGAAGACGCGCTTGGGCAGCGGCAGCCCCGCCGACATCAGGAAAGCCGGCCAGTACACCGCATGGAAGCGGACGATGTCCTTGCCGATGACGTGCAGGTCCATCGGCCAGAACTTCTTGCGCGGGTCCGCATCGTCGGGGAAGCCCGTGACCGTGAGATAGTTGGTCAGCGCATCGACCCAGACGTACATGACGTGGTCGGGATGACCCGGCACTGGGACGCCCCAGTCGAAGGTGGTGCGGCTCACCGACAGGTCCTTGAGGCCGGAGCGCACGAAGCTCGCCACCTCGTTGCGCCGGGTCTCGGGGCCGATGAAGTCGGGCTGCGCCGCATAGAGCGCCAGCAGGCGGTCCTGATAGGCGGACAGACGGAACAGGAAGTTCTCCTCCTCCATCCAGGTCACGGCGGTGCCGGTCTCCGTCGAGCGCCGCTCGCCGTCGGGGCCGATCTCGGTCTCGTCCGCGTTGTAGTAGGCCTCGTCGCGCACCGAGTACCAGCCGGCATATTTCGACAGGTAGATGTCGCCGTTGGCCTCCATGCGCCGCCAGAGCTCCTGGGCGGCGGCATAATGGGCGGGCTCGGTGGTGCGGATGAAGCGGTCGTGGCTGCAATCCAGCGCCTCGGCCATGGCTTCGAACCGCACGGCCATGTCGTCGACGAGCGCCCGCGGGCTGATCCCGGCCTTGGCGGCGGTCTGCTGGATCTTGAGCCCGTGCTCGTCGGTGCCGGTGGAGAACAGCACGTCGTAGCCGTCGAGGCGCTTGAAACGCGCGAGCGCATCGGTGGCGATCACCTCGTAAGCGTGGCCGATATGCGGCGCGCCATTGGGGTAGGAGATCGCGGTGGTCAGGCCGAAGGTCTTGTCGGAGGCCGGGTCGGTCACGTCGGAGTATCCCCGGATACGCGGTTCATTGGATCACAGGAAAGGTCCCGTGCGGAGCCGCAATCCGACTCAGGCTGCCGGGCGCAACGCCCCTGCGAGATCGCCGAACAGGGACAGGACCAGCGGCCGGCGGTCGAGATTGTAGATCGCGGCCTCCCGCGCGGCGCGGGCGATCTTGTCACACACCTCGACAAGGGCCGCAAGGCGAGCCGGACCTTCGTGCTGCCGCCGGTCGAGCTCGGCCGAGACGAAGCGGAACACCGTGTCGAGACTGGCCGCGAACATCTCGTCGGATTCGCGCCCCGAGAGCTTTTCGGCGAGCGCCAGGATGCGGCGCCAGTCCGGATGATCGAGGCGGGTCAGCAGGGTCTCGACCTCGGTCACGAGGTTGGCCGTGTTGGCATCGAGCATCGCCATGCCCTGAGCCACCGACCCTTCCGACAGGGCGGCGGCGCGGGCCAGGGCCTCGGCATCGGGTTGGACGAAGGGCGGCGGGAAACCCGCCACCACCCGGGCGACCTCGGCTTCGGCCAGCGGGCGCAGGGTCAGCGCCCGGCAGCGCGAGCGGATGGTGGGCAGCAGCCGTCCCGGCGCATGGCTGACGATCAGGAACAGGCAGCGCGGCGGCGGCTCCTCGACCATCTTGAGCAGCGCATTGGCGCTGTTGGCGTTGAGATCCTCGGCGCTGTCGACGATGCAGATGCGGTAGCCGGCATTGCCGGCGGTGGAGCCGAACAGGTCGAGGGCGTTGCGGGCGGCATCCACCGAGATCTTCGTCGCCAGGGTTTTGGCGGTGGGCGGCCGTGTCCGCCGCAAGGCGACGAGGTTGGGGTGCGACAGGGCCGCGACCTGACGCGCCGCCGGATGCCCCGGATCGACGTCGAGGGTTTTCGGGGTCCCGCCCGCCGGATTGGCGATCAGCCAGCGCGCCATCCGGTAGGCCAGGGTCGCCTTGCCGATGCCGCGCGGCCCACCGATGAGCCAGGCATGGTGCAGGCGCCCCGAAGCGATGCCTTCGATGAGCGCGGCCTCGGCCTCGGCATGGCCGACGAGACTCGTCTGCTCACGGGGGCGGGGGATGTGCGGCAGGTCGCCGGGCTCGACATCCTCGGGAAGGCGTTCAGGCCGCATCGCCGGATGCCTCCGGGCGCGCATCGGCGAACAGTGCGGGCAGGCGCGCCGCGACGGTGGCGCGGATCGCGGCCTCGACCGCGTCCGGCGCCTGCCCGGCATCGATGACGGCACAGCGCACCGGCTCGGCCTCGGCGATGGTGCGGAAGGCCGCCCGCAGCCGGGTGTGGAACTCGAGAGCCTCGGCCTCGAAGCGGTCGATGCCTTCGGCCTGCGCGTCCTTTGCACGCGCGGCGGCCCGCGCCAGGCCGGCGGCGGGGTCGAGGTCGAGGATCAGGGTCAGGTCGGGCCGCGTCTCACCGACCACGACGTGCTCCAGGCGCATGAGGATGTCGGGGTCGAGCCCCCCGGCCGCGCCCTGGTAGGCGCGGGTCGAGTCACTGAAGCGGTCGCACAGGACCGTCTCGCCCCGCGCCAGAGCCGGGCGGATCAGCGTATCGAGATGGTCGATGCGCGCGGCTGAGAACAGCAGCGCCTCGGCGAAGGGCCCGTGCGGCTTGGCGAGGCCCGACAGCAGGGCCGCGCGAATTTCCTCGGCCTTGGCCGAACCGCCGGGCTCCCGCGTGGTGACGACGCTGCGGCCGGTGCGGGCACGCAGATGCGCGGCGAGGCGTGCGATCTGCGTCGACTTGCCGGCCCCCTCCCCGCCCTCGAAGGTGATGAACATCCCGACAGCGGCACCCGTCACGATTTGGCGCCGGCCTTGTCCGCAGCAGCCTTGTCCGCGGCCGCTTTATCGGGAAGCGCCTTGTCGAAGGCGCGGCGCATCAGGCCGGTACCGACCTCCCAGGCCGCGTCGAGGGCGCGTTGCGGGATCGTCCCGGAGGCCACCGCCTCGCCGGCATAGAGCGGCAGATCGAGGGCCTGAATGTCGCCGCGGGTGATGCGCAAACGGCCGATCTCCTGGCCCTGCTCGACCGGGGCCACGAGCGGGCCCTGGTAGATCGCCTTGGCGGTGATCCGGTCGCCCGAACCACGCGGCAGCAGCACGCGCACCGCCTTCTTGGCCACCAGTGGCACGCCGCCTTGCGTCCCGCCATAGACCGAGGCCTCGGCCACGGTCTCGCCGGTGGCGAAGATCTGGCGTGGCTCGAACGCGCGAAACCCCCATTCCACGAGTTTTCGCGATTCCGAGGCGCGCTCGCGGGCGTTCTTGAGGCCGCTCAACACCATGATCAGGCGCTGGCCGTTCTGAACCGCCGAGCCGGTGAGGCCGTAGCCGGATTCCTCGAGATAGCCGGTCTTGAGTCCATCGGCGCCGATATCGAGGGCGAGCAGCGGATTGCGGTTCTGCTGCTTGATCTTGTTCCAGGTGAATTCGCGTTCGGCGAAGATCTTGTAGAGGTCCGGATAGGTCTCGATCAGGTGCAGGGCGAGCTTGGCGAGATCGCGCGCGGTCACCTTCTGGTCGGGGGCCGAGTAGCCGGTGGCGTTTCGGAAGGTGGAGCGGGTCAGGCCGAGTTCCTTGGCCCGGTTCGTCATCATCCGCCCGAAATTCTCCTCCGAACCGGCGATACCCTCGCCGATGGCGATGGCGGCGTCGTTGCCGGATTGGACGATGAGGCCGCGCAGCAGGTCCGAAAGCTTGATGCGGCTGTTGAGCTGGGCGAACATCGACGAGCCGCCGCCGCCCGCCCCACCCCGGCGCCAGGCGTCCTCGGTGATCTGGAACTCGCTGTCCATGGTGAGCCGGCCCTGCCGGATCTCGTTGAACACGATCTCGGTGGTCATCAGCTTGGCCATGCTAGCCGGGGAAAACAGATCGTCGGCCCCCTTCTCGAACAGCACCGAGCCGGAATCGGCATCGATCAAGATCGCGTGCGGCGCCGCGGTCTGGAAGCTCTGGGCCGCAGCCGGACGGGTTTCGGTCAAGCCAACGACGGTCAGGAGCACGCCGGACAGGATTGCTCGGACAAGTCTCGCACGCATCATCGCCTCACACCGGCCGGCCTTCGCGGCCAGCCTTTCCTGCAACCCGGTCGAAGCGTGACGTTACAGGGATTTCCCGTTGAGATCGAACGCCAATATGCCGGAATGCGGGGGACGGTCGCGTCGCAGCCACCGACACGACCGACGCGTGACGCGGGTCAGTTGACCTCCGCCACCTGGGCGCGTCGGGAACCCTGGGCGGACCGGGCGGCGACCACGCCGGGCTTGCCCGGCTTCCCCGACGCGAGCGCGAGCTTCGTCGGCACCGCCTTCGCGGTGACGGGAGCCGGATGAGCGGCCAGCCGGCCGACGCGGGGTGCAGTCTCGGTGGCGAATCTGGTCGTGGCGGTGGCCTTGCTCGCAGCAGCGCCCTTGACGCCGCCGGTATGCAGCGGCGCGGGGCCGCCGACGGGCGGAAGTGCGGCCGCCATCCGGGTCGGTGCGCCCTTGATTGCCATCGCCCTGACCGGCAAGTCCTTGATCGCAGTGCCCTTGATCGCAGTGCCCTTGATCGCAGTGCCCTTCAGGGTCGCCGCGCCGCCGGATCGACCCGGCCCGCCGGACGCCACCATCATCCGTGCGGACGACGCGGCCCGGAGAGGCTCCACGGGCTTGGCCGAAGCGAACGCCCTGGACTCGCTCTGCAGCTTGCCCGCAGGCGAATGAGCTGCGACCGACGAGCGGCCCAGCGTGGCCGGGTTCATCCCGGAAACATCGCTCGACCCCCTGGCTGCCCCCCCGCGCTCGGAGGCGGCACTCGCGAGACGCATCGGTGGCGGTGCGAGGGCGAGCGGCTCGGCATCGCGCGGCAATCGAGACGCCGCGAGGGTAACCCGGTTCGGCGCCTCGGCCACCACCGAATTCCGGACCGGTCGGAACGCCTCGGGTGCGGCCACACTCGGCTGCAGCGCGGGCGGAACCGCAACGCTGGCCGCACTCGCCATCAGGATGGGCGAGTGGCGCACGGGACGCGGTGCCGGCGCCGCCTCCTCTGTCGGCTCCGGAGCGGGCTGCGCGTCCTCGCCCTCCGGTTTGAACGCCAAAGCGGGTTTGGCGGCCCGCGACAGGCGCTCGGCCGGCGCCGTATCGGGGCCGAGATCGGCCATCATGACCGGCGAGCGGCCGTGCACCGAGGCCGGTTCGCCGTCGGTGCGCAGGGTCGCGAGCAATTTGCGATCGTCGCTGCCGGCGGTGGAGGCCTTGCCGACATACTCGACCCGGACCTTGGTGGTGCCGCGGCCGTGGAATTCGAGGGCCTGGGCCACCTCCTCGGAGACGTCCATCAGGCGGTTGGCGTGGTAGGGGCCGCGATCGTTCACCCGCACGATCATCGAGTGGCCGTTGGAAACGTTGGTCACCCGGACATAGCTCGGCAGCGGCAGGGTCGGGTGCGCGGCGGCGATGGAGTGGCGGTCGAACACCTCGCCGTTGGCGGTCATGCGGCCGTGGAAGGCGGCGCCGTACCAGGAGGCGAGCCCCTCGCGGACGTAGCCCTTGGCATCCTCGCGCGGCACGTAGGTGCGACCGGCGACCACGTAGGGCTTGCCCGAGAAGCGGCGTCCGCCGCCCTTGGGGATCACGTCACCCTCGTTGTAGAGGCGCGGGCTCGCCTTCACGCCGTATTTGGAATCATAGGACGAGCCGGACGAGGCCGCGGTGAGCTTCTGCGGGTTCTGGGCACAGTTCGCAGTGGTCAGCGCCACCGCGGAGACGGCCATCAGCCGCCAGACAGGCAGCGTGGCCGGCGCCCGCATTTGGGCCTTCGTCAAACGCGCCATCAGAAAACCCACGCCCCTGGATACGCCACGCCAGCCCCACACGCGGACGGGAGCGGGTCCGGCACATGGCCTTTGCAGCGGACCGAACAGGCCGCGGCTGCAAGCCAGGAGAATTGTCCGATCTGCGTAAAGGAAGCCTGAACGCAACGCAGCGGCGCCAGTGGGTGCGGGGATCTCGCAGGATTTTTTCTTGAGACCGAACGTGAAATCATCACGCGATCTCATTGATCATGCACACGAAATTATGCCGAATAGCAGGGCGCAATCGCCGGGATGGATGGAATGCCGCGGACGCAGGCTCCTCCGCTCTGTCTTCTCTGAGAGACGAACTCAGCAATCCGGCGCAAGGCATTCCAGAAATGGCGTTTTGCGAGGCCGCCCGCCGACCCGAAGGGATCTGGCGGGCGGTGGTCCGATCAGCGCGAGCCGGGCTCGTTGAGATGATCGATGGAGCGGGCGCCGCGCTGCTTGAACAGAAGGTCGAGGGCTTCCAGCATCAGACCGTGCATCTTGGTGCGCTCGGCATGGGCGATGTCGCGCAGCTGATCGTAGACGGGTGGCTCGAGATAGACCGACATCTGCCGGGCGCGCTGCTTGAGCGTGGCGGGGGCCGGCCGGCGCAGAGAAGCGGGGCCGACATCGAGTTGCACGATCTCCGCCGTCTGCATGGGCTTGGCAGGAGGGGCGGGCTTGGCGGGAGGAACGGCGGCCGCGACGATCGAGGCGAGGTTCAGCTTAGGCGGCTTTGACATGCTTCGACACCTGCATCCGCTTCTCGATCCAACTCCAGAGCTTGCGCACCTCGCCCGCCGCCTGCCCCTTCGGGTTGAACTCGGTGACGCCCTGGCCGACGCCGATGGCATCCTGATGGTCGGTGCGGGCGACGATGTTCACGTCGGGCAGGATGCCGAGCACGGCGAGACCGTCGGCGGCATCGCGGATGCGGTAGGAGCGCGGCGGCGTCTGGTTGAGGACGAAGGCGAACTTCTTCTCGAGCCGATAGACGGCCGCCAGAGTCGGCTTGAACGCGCGCAGATCGGCGGGCGTCGGCCGGCACGGAATGATACACAAGTCGGCGGCGCGGATCGCCGAGAGGGTCCCGGTGGAATCGACGCCGGGCGTATCGATGAAGACGTAGTCGTAGGACGACTCGCGCAGTTGGGCCATCACCGCGTCGATCTGCGTCGCGTCGATCTGCGCCACCTCGGGACCTTCCGCCGTGCGGTGGTCGAGCCAGTCGCTGATCGTGGCCTGGCGATCCATCTCGAGAATGCAGACGGACAGGCCCTGTTCCTGAGCGGCCACGGCCAGCGAGATGCACAGCGTGCTCTTTCCGCTACCGCCCTTCTGCGTGACGAACGTGATGGCTTTCATGCTGGCGCCCTTTCGCGACCTTCGAGCCGTCCTGGCGAGGTTCCGGCGGCGGCATGCCCGGGGGAACAGTCCGACCTGTCGTCCTGTGACCCAAGGATGCCTTGATCCGGGGTGTCGCCGATCATGGTTAACCAACGGTTAAGCGCGTCGGCGGCCGCTTTGGCCGATGCGGGCGGAGCCGCCATTCAGGAGCAATCTAAAGTTGCCCTACTCCCTCAGGAGTCCGTATCCGCTCTTTCCCTACAACCGGTAAGTCGGTAGGCTCACGCGGCCCTTGCCTGTCTGGTCGAGTATTTCAGCAACCTTAGGTAATTTTCGTCAGTCGGTCCCGTTTCCAGGATACGCATGCCCCGGCTCACCCTTCCGCTACCCGATTCCAACGAGATGCAGGCCGCGCTCGCCGCGTCTGGGGTCGTCGGCGTCTGGACGCACGACGTCTGGACCGACCGCCTCGCACTCTCGCCGCCCCTCGCGCGGTTGCTCGGCCTCGATCCGGGCGAGGCCGGCGGTGGCGTGCCGCTGGCGGCCGTCCTCGCGGGCACGCACGACACCGACCGCAACCGGGTCGAGAACGTCTTCCACGCGGCGCTGGCGCGCGGCGGCGCCTTCGAGGTCGCGTTCCGCACGGCCGGAGGCACGTGCTGGCTCGCCCTTCGCGGCCGGATCGAGCGAGACGCGGCGGGCCGGCCGGCGCGTGGCTGCGGCATCGCCCTCGACCGGACCGAGGATTGCGCCGGGCGAGACGGCCAGCACACCGTGAACCTGATGGCCGAACACGCCATCGCTCTGCGCGCGCTCGTCGGCGACCTGCGGATGCCGGCCCTGACCAAGCTTCTCGACAGCCTGATGATCGAGATCGGCTTCGAACTCGCGCGCCACCTGCAGGAGGCCCATCCGGAGACCCATGACGGCCGCCGGCACTGAAACCGTCGTCAGTCGTCAGGGTCCGCCTCACGCGAAAACCTCCTACGGCCGCGCGAAGGCCTCGTCGGCGGGCCGCACCTTGCGCAACATCAAGGCGCGGAGGGCGGGGGCCGGATCGGGCCGCGACAGGGCGTGGGCATAGGCCTCGGTCAGGCCGGGGCAATCGCGCGCGAAATCCGACCGCTGGATCTCGGCCCGTACCGGCCCGCTCTCCACCGGAGCGCCCTGCCCGGCCGCGCGCGCCAGCAGCGCCGGGCCCTCGTCGGCCTCGTTCAGTGTCTCTTGCGCCAGAAGCAGGTTCCCCGCCGTGCCGATACCGAGGCAGGCGGACGTGTCGCCCGCGCGCATCGCCCGGTGGAGATAGCGGCCCAGCGCCAGGATCGTCGCGTCGTCGGCGCCGGCCACGGCCCGGCCGATCTCACGCGCGGCGTCGCGGCGGAGGCGGTCGAGGGCCTCGCCCTCGGAGCGTCCGGCGAAGTAGCCGTCGCGATACCGCCCGGCGAGGCGCGCCAGCACGTTGGGCCGGGTAGCGAAGCCCTCCAACAGCGGCAGGGCGCGCAGGACGGCCGCGCGGGCGCCTTCGGGGCTCGGATCGTCGTCGAGGGTCGAATCCGGAAACCGGTCGGTATCGACCACCTGAGTCACGACGTTGGCCTGAAGCAGACGCGCCGCGTCGGGAATCCAGAGGTCGGCGGAAGCGACCGCCAGGGCCTGCCCGACGAAGCCAGGCTCGATGCCCGCGGCGAGGTAGGCCGCGCGCTCGGCCGTGGCATCGGCCTGGAAGACCTGGCCGAACAGGCCCGGATCGTAGGGCGCGTGGAAGCCGAGGCGCCCGCCGGTCACGAGGAAGCGCTCGCGGCCGCGGGCGAAGGCGAGGGTGCAGGCCGAAACGCAGTAATCCGGCACGTAGGTGGACAAGCCGCGATCCGCGATCAGGGCACCGATTCCCACCGCTTCGTCGACGAGGCCGCCATCGCTGGTGAGGTGGATGCGCGCCACATGCGGATTGGCGTCGAGCAGAACCTTGAGGCGCTGGGCCGCCCCCTCGCCGATCTCGCCCGCGACCCGGACGTCGCGACCGCGGGGCCCGAGGGCGAGGCGCAGGTCGCCCGCCGGCACCCGGGTGTGGAACCGCTCTTCCAGGCCCACCGAGACGGCCGCGTAGGCCGACCCGAGCGCGCCCGGCCGCCCGGCGGCGAGACCGGCGAGACCGGCGAGGGCCAGTGAACCCAGGAGGCAGAGGCCACCGAAACGGCGGCCGACACGCCTGCCCTGCCGCGGATCACCGATCGCCATCTGGCCGCCTCCGTAAAGACTGCGTCCGGGCACCCTCTAAGCCCGGACAGGATCGGCCGATGATGGCCTGTCGACAGTCTCACGCAAACACCCTGCCAGTCGGCCGCACTATTCGGCCGGGGCGCCATCTTGCGACAATAGATTTTCCGTATGTCTCCGAGCCGACACACAGAGAAGACGACCCAAGAACGACGGCCGGGACATGGTCTTTCTTTTCAGGAGCCGCCGCTTATGTCGCAGGCGCCTCTCGGCTGCGCAGCAGGTAGGTGTCCATGATCCAGCCGTGCCGGGCCCGCGCCGCCACGCGCAGGCGGCCGATTTCGTCGGCGACGTCGCCGAGCCGACCGGACAAAATGATCTCGTCCCGGGTGCCGAGATAGGCACCCCAATAGATCGTCAGGTCCGGATCGAGATGGTCGAACCGGGGATGCCCGTCGAGCATCACCACCGTGGTGTCGGCGCCCGCGGGCAGGCCGTCGGCGATCTGGCGCCCTGTGGTGATGTGGATCGGCGCGCCAATGCGGTTGAGGGCGATCCGGTGGCTGGCCGCCAGGGCCTGGACGCTGCTGATTCCCGGAATCACCTGGTACTCGAAGGGCAGGCGCCCGCGCGCGATGATGCGCGCGATGATCCGCAGGGTGCTGTCGTAGAGGGAGGGGTCGCCCCAGACCAGGATCGCCCCGCACCCGTCCTCGGACAGTTCGGTTTCGATCATCCGCTCGTAGAGGACGGCGCGGGCGGCGTGCCAGGAATCCACCGTCGCCCCGTAATCGGCCGGGTTGCGGTCGCGCTCGGGGTCCTGCGCCTCGACGAAGCGGTAGGGCCGGCCTTCGATGTAGCGGTCGCAGATCGCCCGGCGCAGGGCCACGAGGTCGGCCTTCTCCCGACCCTTGTCGAGGGCGAAGACCACGTCGACGGTGTTGAGCGCGCGGATCGCCTGGATCGTCACGTGCTCTGGATTTCCGGTCCCGATGCCGATCACGAGGAGTTTTCTCACCCTGTCAGGCCCCTTAGGTCACCGTGCGACGCATCGAAATCGGGATAGGCGAGAAAAACCGGTCTGTCGCGTGCACGGCGGTGAGCGTTCTGATGCCGTCCGGCGCGCAGGCTCATAGCGGCTGTTCCCATCCGATGCCGGAACCGGCCGTGTCTGTGCCTGTCGCGATGGCGGACGCCCTTCCCTCGTCCGCAGTGAAAGCCTGTGCGCGCCTCGGGTCACCACCCAGATCGGTGCCGACGGTTCGGCGGTGGTGGGGCGCAGCGCCAAAGCCATAGCCATAGCCACCGCGCAGCGGCCCGAGGGGGTGACCGCCAGTCTCGAAGGCGCGTTCCAGGCGGCGGCCGCGCATTGAGCCACCCTGGTCGCGAGGCGGCCCGGCGGACCGTCTCCCGTCACTCCCGGATGAGCTTGCCCGAATACACCACCGGCCCCGTGGGCTGGCCGGTGGGCGAGCCGCCGGCGGGCTCGACGGAGACCGCGAAGGTCCCCGCCGCCAGGGCGTCGGCGGTGGCCGGAAGGGCGAGCCGCTGGGCATCCTTACCGATGAGGCCGAGGGTCTTGGGCGGCTGGCCCGCCCCGACATACCAGAGCTCGAGACTGCGGCCGGTCGGGGTCTGCGCGCCCACCGGACGCACCCGCACCGTGCCGGCCGCGGTGTCGATGCTTACGAGAAGGGCCGGCGCCTCGCCGCCGCTGCTGACCACGGCGACGTAGCGCGCATCGCCCGGACCGGGGCCGCGCAGGCCGACGGCGATGAACAGCGCCAGACCGGCCGCGAGGGCGCCGACGCCTCCGGCGATCAGACGCCAGTGCCGCACCGACCGGCTCAGGGCCAGCACGCGATTGTCATTGGCGGGACCCGTACGGGATGTGGTCCCCGGAAGGGCCTCGACGATGGCTTGCCAGACCCGCGCTCCCGGCACGGCCTCGGGCGCAGTGAGGGTCAGCGGCGCGAGGCGGCTTTCCCAGGCCGCCACCGCCGCCCGCGCCGCGGGATCGACGGCGAGTTCGAGGTCCATCGCCGCCCGCTCGGTGAGGGTCAGTGTACCGAGGACATATTCGGCCGCTCTCAGGTCGCGCTCGTCGGGATCGGGGGTCATGCCGGTGCGTCCAGGCAACCGCGCAGGGCCGACAGGCCGCGATGCAGCCAGGTCTTGATCGTGTTGACGGGGCGATCGTAGCGCACCGCGAGTTCCTCGCGCGAATGGCCCTCGCAATAGGCCAGCACGATGCAGTCACGCTGCATCGCGTCGAGGCGGCCGAGGCACGCCCGCAGGGCGTCGCGTCCGAGGATCGCGCCCTCGCTGTCATGGGGATCGACCAGCCGTTCCACCCAGTCCTCCCCGTCCTCGCTCACCGGCCCCTGCACCTCCGCCTTGCGCCGAACCACGTCGATCGCCCTGTTGCGCGCGATGGCGCACAGCCAGGTGATCGGCCGGCCGGCCTCCGGGCTGTAGGAGCCCGCATTCTGCCAGACGCGGAGATAGGCGTCCTGAAGGACATCTTCGGCCGCGCTGCGATCTCGCTGGATACGGAGGATGACGCCCAAAAGTTTCGGGGCTGTCTGCTCGTAGAGCGTCTTCAGGGCGGATTCGTCACCGCGGGCGACCGCTGCGATCAGGCGCAGGAGAACGGCATCGTCAGCCAAGTGTCGCAGCGCCTTCAAAAAAGATCGCGGCACCCTCAAAGGAGCCGTGAAGGGCGTCTGGATTGCGCGACATGGCTCAGCCGTTCGATCTGACGGGAACGTTGGACCTGAGCCTAATCGAGACGGCGGCCAGACGCCACAGGGTTGCGCGCAATCGATGGGGATGCACGCAAGGGAGAATCCCGGACTGTTGGAATCCCAGCCGACGACCTATGTCGAACACTCGCCGTCGCGACGACGGCCAGGAAACGATTCGCATGGCCTCGCCCGGAGACTGGAAGATTCCCGCATCCGTTCAGCCCAAGGCCGGCGGCTATGCCTACGACCTCGACCGCGCCCTCACCGCCGTCGTCGCGCTGTCGACGCGGGTTCCCACCGAGGCCTTCACCGCCGAGACCCTGGGGACGGAGCGGGCCGGCAACGGCGTGGTCATCGGCGACGACGGCCTCGTGCTCACCATCGGTTACCTCGTCACCGAGGCCGAGAGCGTGTGGCTCACCACCCATGACGGACGCTCGGTCCCCGGCCACGTGGTCGGCTACGACGCGGTGACGGGCTTCGGCCTCGTCCAGGCGCTCGGGGGCCTCGACGTGCCGGCCCTGCCGCTGGGGCGCTCGGCGGACCTCAGCATCGGCGACCGGGCGGTGGTGGCGGGCGTGGGCGGACGCCACCGCAGCGTCGCCGTCGAGGTGGTCGCCCGCCAGGAATTCGCCGGCTACTGGGAGTACGTCCTCGACGAGGCGATCTTCACCGCGCCGTCGCATCCGCACTGGGGCGGCGCCGCGCTGATCGGGCCGAAGGGCGAACTCCTCGGCATCGGCTCCCTGCAATTGCAGCAGGGCGGGGCACAGGGGCCCAAGGCGATCAACATGATCGTCCCCATCGACCTCCTGCCGCCGATCCTCGAAGACCTGACCCTGCGCGGCCGGGTCGACCGCCCGGCCCGCCCCTGGCTCGGCCTCTACGCCAGCGACGCCGAAGAGGCGGTGGTGATCATGGGGCTCGCCGATGACGGGCCGGCCGAGGCCGCGGATCTGCGCCCCGGCGACGTGGTCGCAGCCGTGGCCGGGGAGCCGGTGGCGGATCTGGCGGGGTTCTTCCGCCAGGTCTGGGCGCTCGGCGAGGCCGGGGTTCGGGTCCCACTGACGATTCATCGCGACGGGCTGGTGCTGAAACTCGCGGTGACCTCGGGCGACCGCGAGCGGTTTCTGGTGTCGCCGCAGCTGCACTGACGCGCCCTACCCCAGCCGCTGGCCGAGCCGCCCGGCGAGATCCTGGATGTACTGGAACGCGGTGCGACCCGAACGCGAGCCGCGCGTGGTCGCCCATTCCAGCGCCTCGGCCCGGACCGTGTCGGGATCGGCCACGAGGGCGTGGCGGGCCACATAGGCGCGGACCATGGCGAGGTACTCGTCCTGGCTGCATTTGTGGAAGCCGAGCCAGAGGCCGAACCGGTCCGACAGCGAGACCTTCTCCTCCACCGCCTCGCCGGGATTGATGGCGGTGGAGCACTCGTTCTCCACCATTTCGCGGGCGAGGAGGTGCCTGCGGTTCGAGGTCGCGTAGAACAGCACGTTCTCCGGCCGCCCCTCGATGCCGCCGTCGAGGGCCGTCTTGAGCGACTTGTACGAGGTGTCGTCGCCGTCGAAGGACAGGTCGTCGCAGAAGACGATCCAGCGATGGGCGTCCCCCCGCAGGGTCGCCATCAGGTCGGGAAGCGCCTCGATGTCCTCGCGATGAATCTCGACGAGCTTCAGGGGGAGCGCATCCGCTGCGCGCCGGGCATTGATCTCGGCATGCACCGCCTTGACCAGCGACGACTTGCCCATGCCGCGCGCGCCCCACAGCAGGGCGTTGTTGGCCGGCAGGCCGGCGGCGAAGCGCCCGGTATTCTCGGACAGCGTGTCGCGGGCCCGGTCGATACCGGTGAGAAGGCCGATCTCGACGCGGTTGACCCGGGGCACCGGGACCAGCCGGCGCTCCGGACCCCACAGGAAGGCGTCCGCGGCCGTCACGTCCACAGGGGGCCGCAGGGCGGGGCCGGCCCGCTCCAGGGCGGCGGCGATCCGCTCCAGCACGGGCAGGATCGCATCGAGCGTCACCGGATCGGTCGGGGCGGGCAGGGTCATGGCGATATCCTCGAAGATGTCTGGCGACGCGCGCCGTGTTACGGGCATCGGCGCACGAAATCACGTGGCCGGCGGCAGGTTCGCCCGACGACGCGACCGAGCGCCGTTGCTTTCACTTAGGCCGTGGCTATAGTCCGCGCGCTTTTTGACATGCCCGGACGCGCCCTCCCCCGAGGGATCTTGCGGTCCGGGCCGTATCCTTGAGGAGTCACGCGTTTGATCACCCCCGCCTTTGCGCAAGGGGCCGGCTCGGCTGCTGGCGGAGCGGACATCGCCTTGCAGGTGGTGCCGTTCGTCCTCATCTTCGTCATCATGTACTTCCTGATCCTCCGCCCGCAGCAGCGCCGCGTGAAGGAGCATCAGGGCATGGTCAAGAACGTGCGCCGCGACGACACCATCGTCACCACCGGCGGTATCGTCGGCCGCGTCACCAAGGTCACGGACGATTCCACCGAGATCGAGGTGGAGATCGCGCCCAACGTCCGCGTCAAGGTCGTACGCACCATGGTCTCGGAAGTCCGCGTCAAGGGCGCGCCGGTCAAGGCCGTCTGAGACGGGTGACTCGAGGCCGAGGCGACCCTCGGCCTCCCAACAAGAAAACGGACCCGGCGGATGCTGCGCTTTTCGAGAACCAAGATCGTCACGACCCTCGCCATCATCCTGATCGGCCTGAGTCTGGCCGTGCCGAGCTTCTTCTCGCCTGAACAGCGCAAGGGCTTCATGGCCTCGCTGCCGGGCTGGTTCCCGAGCTGGATCGTGCCTCAGCGCGCCATCGTGCTCGGCCTTGATCTCCAGGGCGGCTCTCAGCTGCTCCTCGAAGTCGACCAGAACGAGCTGATCGCCTCGCAGGCCAAGACCCTGCGCGACGACGTCCGCCGCATCCTTCAGCAGGAAAACGCACGGGCCGAGGGCGGCATCCAGCTCCTGCAGCGCGGCGTCCAGGTCCGCATCGCCGACGCGGACGCCCGCGCCAAGGTGTTGCCGAAGCTGCGTGAGCTCGCCCAGCCGATCGCCTCGCCGATGGTGGGCGCAGGTGCGGGCCGCACCCTCGACATCACCGACCAGCCCGACGGGCTGATCCGCATGGTGCTCACCGATACCGGCATCACCGAGCGCACCCGCCGCGCCGTGAGCCAGGGCATCGAGGTCATCCGCCGCCGCCTCGATTCCACCGGCACGACAGAGCCCTCGATCCAGCAGCAGGGCGCCGACCGAATCCTGATCCAGGTTCCGGGCGAGCAGAACCCGGAGCGCCTCGAGAAGCTGCTCGGCTCCACCGCCAAGCTCGAATTCCGCATGCTGGCCGATTCGCCCTCCGGCGATGTCGATTTGCTGCCCTCCAAGGACGAGAAGGGCGCCAAGGTCCCGGTGGAACGCCGGATCATGGCCGATGGCGGCGACCTCACCGACGCGCAGCCGGCCTTCGACCATCAGACCCAGGAGCCGATGGTCAGCTTCAAGTTCAACCTGAAGGGCGCCCAGCGCTTCGGGCAGGCCACCTCCGAGAACGTCGGACGCCGCATGGCGATCGTGCTCGACAACGAGGTGGTGTCGGCGCCCCGCATCAACACGCCGATCACCGGGGGCTCCGGCCAGATCACCGGCAGCTTCACGGTCCAGCAGGCCAACGATCTGTCGGTGCTGTTGCGCGCCGGCGCGCTGCCGGCGAAGTTCACCGTGGTCGAGCGTCGTGTCGTCGGCCCCGGCCTCGGGCGCGATTCGATCCAGGCCGGCAAACTCGCCACCCTGGTCGCCGGCGCCCTCGTCATCGTCTTCATGTTCGCCACCTACGGGGTGTTCGGCTTCTTCGCCAACATCGCCCTCATCGTCCATGTCGGCCTGATCCTCGGCCTGATGTCGGTGTTGGAGGCGACGATGACGCTGCCGGGTATCGCCGGCATCGTGCTCACCATCGGTACGGCGGTGGATTCCAACGTGCTGATCTACGAGCGCGTCCGCGAGGAGGTTCATGCCGGGCGCTCCATCGTCTCGGCGCTTCAGGCCGGCTTCGACAAGGCGTTCGCCACCATCATCGATTCGAACTCGACCATGGCGATCGCCGCCCTGATCCTGTTCTTCCTCGGTTCGGGCCCGGTGAAGGGCTTCGCCGTGGTGTTCATCCTCGGCATCCTCACCACGGTCATCACCGCCGTGACGCTGACCCGCATGATGATCGCTCTGTGGTACACTGCGTCTCGGCCGAAAGCCTTGCCGTTCTGAAAGCGGCCCTTTCGTCCCTTTGCGTGCGGGATGCGGCAACGCCCATCCCGACAAGAACTCGAGACCGATCATGCGCCTGCTCCGCCTCTGGCCCGACGAGTCGCACGTCGACTTCATGCGCTTCCGGCGCTTCACCTTCCCGCTCTCGGCGCTGCTGTCGGTGGCGACGGTGGTGCTGTTCCTGACGGTCGGCCTGAATTTCGGCATCGATTTCAAGGGCGGCACCCTGGTCGAGCTCCAGGCCAAATCCGGCACCGCCGATGTCGGCACGGTGCGCCACACAGCCAACGGCTTCGGCTTCGGCGAGACCGAGGTGCAGGAGCTCGGCGGCCAGGGCACCATCCTGGTGCGCTTCCCGCTCCAGCCGGGCGAGCAGGGCCAGACCGCGGTGATGCAGAAGGCGCATGGCGCCTTCGACGGCGAGTACGAGTTCCGCCGCACCGAGACCGTGGGTCCGCGCGTCTCGGGCGAGCTCGTTCAGTCGGGCACCGTCGGCGTGGTGCTCTCGGTGCTGGCCGTGCTGTTCTACCTGTGGTTCCGCTTCGAGCGCGAACTGGCGCTCGGCGCCATCGTGGGCACGCTCCACGATATCGTGCTGACGCTCGGCATCTTCGTCGTCAGCCGCATCGAGTTCAACATGACCTCGATCGCCGCGATCCTCACCATCGTCGGCTACTCCCTCAACGAAACCGTGGTGGTGTTCGACCGGACCCGCGAATTGATGCGTCGCTACAAGACCATCCCTACTGTGGAGCTCCTCAACCTGTCGATCAACTCGACCATGTCGCGGACGGTGATGACCGCGACCTCGGCCTTCCTGTCGCTGTTGGCGCTGGTTCTGTTCGGCGGCGAGGCGATCAAGGGATTCGCCATCGTCATGCTCGCCGGCGTGGTGATCTGCACCTACTCGGCGATCTTCATCTCGACGCCGGTGCTGATCTATCTCGGCCTGATGCTGTCGGGGGTGAAGGCGCAGCAGGCCAAGGGCGGCGCGCGCCTGCCGCAGGCAGCCGAGTAGGCCCGCGCCATGGCGTCCTCCGGCAGCCTCCATGACGGCTACGTTCCGGGCCGCCACCTCATCGACGCCTACGGCAATGGCGGCTTTCGCTTCGCCGAGATGTCGCATCGCGGCTCGATCCTGGTCCTGCCCTCGGGCGTCCGCGCCTGGGACGTCGCCGAGGCGAAGGCCATCGACCGCAACGCCTTGCGCCCCGTCGTCACGGAGGCCGGGGCGGTGGAGCTCCTGCTGATCGGCACCGGCGTCGACATCGCGCCCTTCCCCGATGCGCTGAGGCGCTGGCTCAAGGATACCGGCATCGGCCTCGACGTGATGCAGACGGGGGCGGCGGCGCGTACCTACAACATCCTGATGGCGGAGAACCGCAAGGTCGCCGCCGCTCTGATCGCGGTGTCATGACGGATACGGAGACCAGGGCCGGGACGGAGGGTGGCCTCGCCTTCGCGCTCGCCCATTGCGAGGCCCTGGTGCGGGAGGGCGACCCCGACCGCTACTTCGCCACCCTGTTCGCGCCCGCCGCTTTCCGGCCGCACCTCTTCGCCCTCTCCGCTTTCAGCCTCACCATCGCCCGCACCCGCGAGGCCGCCTCGAACCCGATGGCCGGCGAGATCCGCCTGCAATGGTGGCGCGACGCGCTCCAGGGCGAGGCGCGTGGCGACGTGATGGCCAATCCGGTGGCCGCCGCCCTCAACGACGCCATCGTCAAGCGCAAGCTCGGGCGGCAATCCTTCGTCGACCTCATCGATGCGCGGGTGTTCGACCTCTACGACGATCCGATGCCCCGGGTGAACGATCTGGAGGGCTATTGCGGCGAGACCGCCGCATCGCTGATTCGCCTCGGCAGCCTCGTCCTGTCGGATGGCGCCGAGCCCGGCGGCGCGGCGGCGGCCGGGCATGCCGGCGTCGCCTACGGCGTCACCGGCCTGTTGCGGGCGCTGCCGTGGCACGCGCGCCAGGGCCAGGTCTACCTGCCGGCCGACATCCTCCAGCGCTACGGCGTCACCCGCGAGGACATCGTCACCGGCCGCGGCGGACCGGGGCTCATCGGGGCGACCACCGACATGCGGGCGCTGGCGCGGCGCCACCTCGAAGCCTATGCGGCCGCGCGCGGCACCATCGCCCCGGCGGCCCGCGGCGCCTTCCTCCCGGTCGCGCTCGTCGAGCCGTATCTCGCCGCGATGGAGCGCCCCGGCTACGACCCGCTCAACACCGTCATCGAGATGCCGCGCTGGCGCCGGCTGTGGCGGCTGTGGCGGGCGACGCGCCGGAACGCCTGACGCGATTCGGCCACGCCCTCCCAACTCCCTCTGAATACATGATTACCCGCGTTGAGCCGGGTCCGGTGCTCTGCTAGCAACGGGGCAAGGCCCCGGCGCGAGATCGGGGCCACCGGAGGAGGACGGCGCCCGTGACCACCTGGAATCAAGTCTACGATCCGTTCGGGAGCCCCTGGCTCTCGACGCTGGCGGCCTCCCTGCCGGTCATCGCGCTGCTGGGCATGATCGCCAGCGGCAAGGTCAAGGCGCACATCGCCGCCGTGCTCTCGCTGGTCCTCGCGTTCTGCGTCGCCGTGTTCCTGTTCGGGATGCCGGCCGATCTCGCCGCCCGCGCCTCGGGCTACGGCGTGGCGCTCGGCCTGTTTCCCATCGGCTGGATCATCCTCAACGTCATCTTCCTCTACCGGCTCACGGTGGAGAAGGGCTGGTTCGCCACCCTGCAGCAATCGGTGGCCGGCATCACCACCGACCGGCGGCTGCAATTGCTGCTCGTCGCCTTCGCCTTCGGTGCGTTCTTCGAAGGCGCCGGTGGCTTCGGCACCCCGGTGGCCGTCACCGGCGCCATCCTGATCGGCCTCGGCTTCTCGCCGCTGGCCGCCTCCGGCCTGTCGCTCATCGCCAACACCGCCCCCGTGGCCTACGGCGCCCTCGGCGCCCCGATCCAGGGCCTCGCCTCGGTGACCGGCTACGACCCCTACATCCTCGGCGCGATGATCGGCCGTCAGCTGCCGTTCTTCTCGGTGCTGGTGCCGTTCTGGCTGATCTGGGTGTTCGCGGGCTTCCGCGGCATGATCCAGATCTGGCCGGCGATCCTCGTCTGCGGCGGCTCCTTCGCCCTGGCCCAGTTCGGCATCTCGAACTACGTCAACCCGTGGATCGTCGATATCGGCGCGGCCCTGATCTCCATGGGCGCCCTGGTGATGTTCCTGCGGGTCTGGCGCCCGGCCGTGATCTGGACGTCGCCGGCCCTGCGCGGCAACGATCCGTCGCTCGGCTTCGTCACCGCCGCCGGTGGCGCCAAGGTGGCGCCGGTATCCGCCGCCGGCACCCGCACCGCCTCCTCCTCCGAGATCTTCATGGCCTGGGTGCCGTGGATCATCCTCTCGGTGATCGTGGCGATCTGGGGCACGGGCTGGTTCAAGAACATCGTCAACCCGATCTTCACCTGGAAATACGAGGTGCCGGGCCTCCACAACGTCATCATGAAGGTGCCGCCGGTGGTGGCCAAGGCGCATCCCGAGGCGGCGGTCTTCGCCTTCACCTACATGTCCTACACCGGCACCGGCGTGCTGTTCGCCGCGTTGCTCTCCGGCCTGCTCATGCGCTTCTCGCCCCTGCGCCTGGTCACCGCATATCTCGAGACGATCTGGGTGCTGCGCTATTCGCTCATCACCATCTCGGCGATGCTGGCGCTCGGCGTGCTCACCCGCTACGCGGGCGTGGACGCAACCCTGGGTCTGGCATTCGCCGGCACCGGCGTCCTCTACCCGTTCTTCGGCACCCTGCTCGGCTGGCTCGGCGTGGCGCTGACAGGGTCGGACACGGCCTCCAATGTCCTCTTCGGCGGATTGCAGAAGATCACCTCGGAGCAGCTCGGCCTGTCGGGCATCCTCATGGCCTCGGCGAACTCGTCGGGCGGCGTGATGGGCAAGATGATCGACGCCCAGTCGATCGTCGTCGCCTCCACCGCCACCGGCTATTTCGGCCAGGAGGGCAAGATCCTGCGCTTCGTGTTCTGGCACTCCATCGCGCTGGCCTGCCTCGTCGGCTGCCTGGTGATGCTGCAGGCCTACGTCTACCCATTCAACGCGATGGTGATTCACCCGTAAGCGAGCACCCGTGAGCCCGCGGCGCCCGCATCCAGTGCGGTGCGCCGCACGGCCTGAATGAAACAGCCCGCCCCGGTCACGCCGGGGCGGGTTTTTTGGTGGCCCCAGGGCTGGACAATGCCGCCCGCGACGCCCCTTGTCGGCGGGTAACCTGGGACCGACGTCAAGACGATGTTCTTTCGTAAGCTCGCCTCGCGCTACAGCCTCGCGAACCTGCCTCCGGTGGAGACGGCGCGGCTGCGCCTCGCCGCCCTGGTCCCGGCCGATGCCGAGGCCCTGCGCGCGCTCACCGACGACCCGGCGATCACCAGCGCGGTGGAATTCCTGCCCGATCCGTTCACCCTCAAGGATGCGCGCCAGATCATCGGCCCCGCCAAGGTGACGAACGATTGCTTCCTGGGCGCCTGGACGCAGACCCGCGATCTCGCGGCCGTCATCGGCCTGCACCTGCGCGGCGAACACGCGGTGGAGGTCGGCTACTGGGTCGGAGGCGCCCATCGCGGGCAGGGCTACGGCAGCGAGGCGGTGGCGGGCGCCCTCACCCTCCTGCGCAAGCGCTTCCCGCACCGATTCATCATCGCCGAATGCCGGCCCGAGAACGCGGCCTCCGTCGGCCTCCTGCTCAAGGTCGGGTTCCGCGATACCGGCGACGAAGGCCAGCGGCCGGGACGCCACGTCTTCACGCTCAAGACCGACTGAGCGTCCGACGGCGGAGAATCCGGACGCCCCGTCATTCCGGGCGGATGGCATGTCTCGCGGCGCGTTCGCCGATCGTCCCGGCGTCTGAGCCTTGGCCGCCTCGAGGGGGATCGCCCTTGTCGCGCGGCGGCCGATGCTGCAAAGCCTGCCTCTGATTCGACACGCCCCGGCCCGAGCGACCCATGCACGACATCCGCGCCATCCGCGAGAACCCGGACGCTTTCGATGAGGCCCTGCACCGGCGTGGGCTCCCTCCCCTCGCCGCCACGCTGCTCGGCCTCGACGATTCCCGCAAATCCGCGGTCTCGGCGGCGCAGGCCAACCAGGAGCGCCGCAACGCTCTGGCCAAAGAGATCGGCGGCGCCAAGAAGGCCAAGGACGAGGCCCGCGCGAGCGCGCTGATGGCCGAGGTGGCGCAGCTCAAGGAAGAAGCGCCGGCCCTCGACACCGCGCAGACGCAGGCCGGGACGGCCCTCGACGAGACGCTGGCGGCGATCCCGAACCGGCCCAACCCGGAGGTGCCGGAGGGCGCCGACGCGCACGGCAACGTCGAGTATCGCCGGTTCGAGGCCAAGCGTCCGCAGCTCGCCACGGGCCGCCAGCATTTCGAGATCGGCGAGGCCTCCGGCCTGATGGATTTCGAGGCCGCCACGCGGATGTCGGGGGCGCGCTTCGTGGTGCTCAAGGGCCATCTCGCCCGCCTGGAGCGGGCACTCGGGCAGTTCATGCTCGACCTGCATACCGGCGAGCACGGCTACACCGAAGTGGCGCCACCCCTGATGGTGCGCGACGAGGCGATGTTCGGCACGGCGCAACTGCCGAAGTTTCGCGACGACCAGTTCGCGGTGCGGGAACACTGGCTCATCCCCACCGCCGAAGTTCCGCTCACCAACCTCATCCGCGAAAGCATCCTCACGGAGGAAGAACTCCCGTTGCGCTTCACCGCCCTCACCCCGTGCTTCCGCGCCGAGGCCGGGTCGGCCGGGCGCGATACGCGCGGGATGCTGCGCCAGCACCAGTTCAACAAGGTCGAGCTCGTCTCGATCACCACGCCGGCGGAATCGGCCCATGAGCACGAGCGCATGCTCGGCTCGGCCGAGGCGGTGCTGAAGAAGCTCGACCTGCCCTACCGGATCATGACGCTCTGCACCGGCGACATGGGGTTCGCGAGCCAGAAGACCTACGACATCGAGGTCTGGATGCCGGGCCAGGAGACGTTCCGGGAAATCTCGTCCTGCTCGGTCTGCGGCGACTTCCAGGCGCGGCGGATGAACGCGCGCTACCGCGCCAAGGACGGCAAGGCGGTGAATTTCGTCCATACCCTGAACGGGTCGGGAGTCGCGGTCGGCCGTGCCCTGATCGCCGTGATGGAGAACTACCAGAACCCGGATGGCAGCGTCACGGTGCCGTCGGCGCTCAAGGCCTATATGGGCGGGATCGACCGGATCGAGGGACACACAGTCTGATGCGCATTCTCGTCACCAACGACGACGGCATCCACGCGCCGGGGCTCGAGACCCTGGAGGGGATCGCCCGCTCGATCTCCGACGACGTCTGGGTGGTCGCCCCCGAGACCGACCAGTCCGGCGTCTCGCACTCGCTCTCGCTCAACGATCCGCTGCGGCTGCGCCAGATCGCCGACAAGCGCTTCGCCGTGAAGGGCACGCCGTCCGATTGCGTGATCATGGGCGTGCGCCACATCCTCAAGGACCATGGGCCGGACCTCGTCCTGTCCGGGGTCAACCGCGGCCAGAACGTCGCCGAGGACGTGACCTATTCGGGCACCATCGCGGCGGCCATGGAGGGGACGATCCTCAACGTGCGCTCCATCGCCATGAGCCAGGCCTACGGGGCCGGGGGGCGCGGCGCGATCAAGTGGCACTGCGCCGCCGAGCACGGGCCGGGCGTCGTGCGAAAGATCCTGGAGATCGGAATCGAGCCCGGCATCGTCGTCAACGTGAACTTTCCCGATTGCGAGCCCGGGGAGGTCCAGGGCACCTCGGTGACGGCGCAGGGGTTCCGCAATCAGGCGCTGCTCGCCATCGACGCGCGGCAGGACGGGCGCGGCAACCCGTATTTCTGGCTCGCCTTCGCCAAGGCGACCTTCCAGCCGGGCCACGGCACCGATCTCATGGCGATCGCGGAGAACCGTATCTCGGTCACGCCCCTGCGCCTCGACCTCACCGACGAGCCGAGCCTGACGCGGTTCGCACAGGGTTTTTCGACGTGATGCGGTTTTCGGAGTGATGCGGTCGTCGGTCGATGCGCGCCTTCGCTGAGGCCGCCTGGTATCGGGCATCCCGACCCTGATGCGCGCCATTCCATGACTGCCGATCCATGACCACCGATGGCTCGATCGAGGATGCCGCCTTCGTCATGGCCCTGCGCGGCCGTGGGGTGCGCGACACCGACACCCTGCGCGCCATGGAGCGGGTGCCGCGCGAGCGCTTCGCGCCGGCCCGGCACCGCGATCTCGCCCGGCGCGACCTCGCCCTGCCCCTGCCCTGCGGGCAGACCATGACGGCGCCCACCATCGTCGCGGCGATGCTGGCGGCCCTCGGTGTCCGCCCCGGTGCCCGGATCCTCGAGATCGGAACCGGCTCCGGCTACGCCACCGCCCTGCTGCTGCGCCTCGGCGCGGGCCACGTCCACAGCGTGGAGCGTTACGCGCTGCTGGCCGAGGATGCGTACGACAATCTCGTGCCCGAGGACCGGGTGCAGGCGACGGTCTTGGTCGGCGATGGGTTGTGCCCAGGTCGCCTGCCGACGGGGCCGTTCGACCGCATTCTCGTCAACGGCAGCCTGGCCGCGATGCCGGCCCATCTGCCCGCCCTGCTGGTCCCGGGGGGCCGTCTCGTCGGGGCGCTCGGCACCGCGGAGACCGCCCGCCTCGTGGTCATCGAGGCCGACGCGACAGGGGTGTTTCACGAGCGATTCGGGGCCCGTCTGCGCCTGGCGCCACTGACGCCGGGCCGGTCCCGCGTGCTGTGAGCGAGAGCACCAATGGTTGCACCGCGATCGGAAACGTAATGAATCGGAACGGTTGCTTAACCTGAATCCCGTTTGAATGACGTCATCAAGTTGCGTCAGGCAGACAGGTGCGTCGATGCGGGTTCGCGGGACTGGTCGAGGGATGAAGACGCTGTCGCGCTTCGCTCTCATCGGAGTGATCGGTGGTGGCGCTGCCGCCTGTTCGTCGGATGCGTCGCGGTTGGGCGACCCGTTCAGCAATCCATTTGCCTCCAACATGTCGAGCGAGCCCTCGGCCACGGGGAGCCTGCCCGACGGGGAGATCGCCCCGGCGCCGGTGGTGCGCACCAGCCGCATCCAGTCGCAGGCCCTCGGCGCGCCGAACGCCCAGATGTCGCCGCGTCCGATGGCGATCGCGCCGACCGCCGCCCCCGTGCGGACCAGCCGCCTCGCCTCCACCGAGCCGGCCTCCGGCATGGTGCTCGGCATGAACCCGGATGCGGGCCGGGCCTCCGCCGCCCCGGCCATGACCACCCGCACGGTGCCGGTGGCCCCGAAGACCATCGACCGCGCCGCCGAGAAGAAAGCGCGCGAGACCGAGGCCCGTGAGGCCGCTCAGGCGCGCAAGGAGGCCGAGGCCGAAAAGCTCGCCGACGCCAAGAAATTGGTGGAAACCAACCGCCTCGCCGAAGCCAGGAAGGCCGCCGAGGCGAAAAAGCTGGTCGAGGCCCGCAAGGGCACCGAGACCAAGAAGGCCGCCGAGGCCAAGGCCCACATCCGGCCAGGCCAGGCCGTTGCGAGGACCGAGGACAAGCCGGTCCGCAAGATCGAGATCAAGGAGGCCAAGGCCGAATCCAAGCCGGACGTCGCCAAGCTGAAGGCCGAGGCCAAGGCCGATGCGGCCAAGGCTGCGGCCAAGCAGGTTGCCGAAGCGAAGGCCTCCGAGGCCGCCGCCAAGGAAGCCGCGAAGGCGCCGGTGAAGGTCGCTGCCGTGGAGGCCCCGAAGGCCGAGCCCGCCACCACCGCGTCGGTGGCCGATGCCTCGTTCCGCTGGCCCGCCAAGGGCCGGGTGATCTCGGGCTATGGCACCAGCGGCAACGAAGGCATCAACATCTCGGTGCCCGAGGGCACGGCGGTGAAGGCGGCCGAGGACGGCACGGTGGCCTATGCCGGCTCGGACGTGAAGGGCTACGGCAAGCTCGTGCTGGTGCGCCACAGCAACGGCTATGTCTCGGCCTACGCCCATAACGGCGAACTCGACGTGCGCCCCGGCGAGAAGGTCAAGCGCGGCCAGACCATCGCCAAGTCCGGCGCGTCCGGCAACGTGACCTCGCCCCAGCTCCACTTCGAGATCCGCAAGGGCGCGACCCCGGTCGACCCGATGCCGCACCTCGCCAGCAACTGATTTCGCCCGCACTTTACGCGTGACGACGAACGGCGGTCCCTCGGGGCCGCCGTTTCGCGTTTCGGCCGGCCCCGTTGATCCGCCCGACGCCCGAGAGTATTCCGTGGCGATGACGGACCAAGCACACCCTTCGCCCATCCACATCATCGGCGGCGGCCTCGCGGGCTCGGAAGCCGCCTGGCAGATCGCCGAGGCCGGCCATCCCGTCATCCTCCACGAGATGCGACCGGTGCGCGCCACCGAGGCGCATCACGGCCAGGATCTGGCCGAGCTGGTCTGCTCGAACTCGTTCCGCTCCGACGATGCCAACGGCAATGCGGTCGGCCTGCTGCACCAGGAAATGCGGACTCTGGGTTCGCTCATCCTGTCCTCGGCCGACGCACACCAGGTCCCGGCCGGCGGCGCGCTCGCCGTCGACCGCAACGGCTTTGCCGCCGCCGTCACCGCGGCGCTGGAAGCGCATCCGCGCGTCACCATCGCCCGCGAGGAGGTCGAGGGCCTGCCGCCGGAGGACTGGGGCCAGACCATCATCGCCACCGGCCCGCTCACCGCCCCGGCGCTGGCACAGGCGATCCGCGACCTGACCGGCGCCGAATCCCTCGCCTTCTTCGACGCCATCGCGCCCATCGTCCATCGCGACTCCATCGACATGGACAAGGCGTGGTTTCAGTCGCGCTACGACAAGGTCGGTCCCGGCGGCACGGGCGCCGACTACATCAACTGCCCGATGAACCGCGAGCAATACGACGCCTTCATCCAGGCCCTGATCGGTGGCGACAAGATCGGGTTCAAGGAGTGGGAGGCCTCGACGCCGTATTTCGACGGCTGCCTGCCGATCGAGGTGATGGCCGAGCGCGGCCCCGAGACCCTGCGCCACGGGCCGATGAAGCCGGTCGGCCTCACCAATCCGCACGACCCCACCGTGAAGGCCTGCGCCATCGTCCAGCTGCGCCAGGACAACGCGCTGGCGACCCTCTACAACATGGTCGGATTCCAGACGAAGCTGACCTATTCCGAGCAGGTGCGGGTGTTCCGCACGATTCCGGGCCTGGAGAACGCCGAGTTCGCACGCCTCGGCGGCCTGCATCGCAACACCTATCTCGACAGCCCGCGCCTGCTCGACGCCAGCCTGCGCCTGAAGGCGCGGCCATCCCTGCGCTTCGCCGGCCAGATCACCGGTTGCGAGGGCTATGTCGAGAGCGCCGCCATCGGCCTGATGGCCGGCCGCTTCGCGGTGGCCGAGGCCGAGGGCCGAATCCTCTCCCCCCTGCCGCCGACCACGGCGCTGGGTGCCCTCATCGGCCATATCACCGGCGGCCACATCGCGGCCGAGGATGCCGGCACACCGCGCTCGTTCCAGCCGATGAACGTGAATTTCGGGCTGTTTCCGCCCCTGGAGCACGCCCCCAAGGGCGAGGCCGGCAAGCGCCTGCGCGGACCGGAAAAGTCCGTCGCCAAGAAGCTCGCCATGACCGACCGGGCGCGGGCGGATCTCGCCGGCTGGATCGGCGGCTGCGCGTCGCGTCTCGCGGCGGAGTAGCGCGACCCTTCGGTTCGAGGACGCTATCCCGTCCTCGAACCCCGGTACCGGCGCCTCAATCGTCCAGCCCGTCGGCCTTGCGCTGCGCCTTGCGGCGGCGCTCGACGCGGGCGACCGAGAAGATCGACGCCTCGTAGAGCAGGATCATCGGGATCGCGAGCGAGAGCTGTGAGATCACGTCGGGCGGGGTCAGCACGGCGGCGACCACGAACACCAGCACGATGGCGTAGCGGCGCTTCTCCCGCAGGAACGCCGTATCGATGACGCCGATCTGGCCGAGCAGGGTCAGGATCACCGGCAGCTGGAAGGCGATGCCGAAGGCGAAGATCAGCGTCATGATGAGCGAGAGGTACTCGTCCACCTTCGGCAGGAGCGCGATGGTGGCCTCGCCCGGCTGCCCGATCTGCTGCAGCGAGACCGAGAACTGGATCAGCAGCGGCATCGCCAGGAAGAACACCACCAGCGCGCCGAGCACGAAGAAGATCGGCGTCGCCACGAGATAGGGCACGAAGGCCTTGCGTTCGTTGCGGTAGAGGCCCGGGGCCACGAAGGCGTAGATCTGCGACGCGATCACTGGGAAGGCCAGGAACGCCGCGCCGAACACGCTGAGCTTGATGTTGGTGAACACCTGCTCGAGGAAGTGCGTGGCGATGAGCTTGGCGTTCTCGGCCCCCACCACGGAGACGTAGGGCCAGACCAGGATGTTGTAGATGTGCCGCGAGACGAAGAAGCACGCGAAGAACATCACCACGAAGGCGGCCAGCGACTTGATCAGCCGGGCGCGCAATTCGATCAGGTGATCGAGGAGCGGAGCCCGCGACGCCTCGATGTCGGCGTCATCCGTCGTGTTGGTCATCGGCCGGGTTCGGACTGTGTCTTGACGGGGGATGCGACGGCGGGCGCGAGGGGATCGGCGCTCGACGGGGTCGGCTCGATGGGCAGAGGTTCTGAGGGCACAGGCTTCGGCCTGGGCGGAAGGTCCGGCAACGCCTCGACGGGGGGAATGCCGTGCCCTGCGACGTCGGCGGTGGTCGCCTCGTAATCATGCGCCGACGGATGGACCACGGCCGGAGGCTCCACGCCGATTTCGGCGGCAGTTTCGGCGGAAAGGTCGGCAACGGACTCGGGTGGCGCCACGGGATCGCGCTCGGCCAGTTGCGCGGCGACATTGGCGAGCGGCTGGGTCGGAGAGGGCGTGGTCTTCGTCTCGGGCCGACCGTCGACCGCGCCTCTGATCTCGTCGCGGATGGTCTGGACCGGGTTGAACACCGGACCCATCGTCCCGGCGGACTTCTTGACCCCGTCGACCTCGCGGCGGATCTCTTCGAACTCCGCCTCGCGGATCGCCTCGTTGAACTGCGACTGGAACTCGCCGGCCATGCGGCGCATCTTGCCGGTGATCTGGCCGACGGTGCGCAACGCCTTCGGCAGATCCTTCGGACCGATGACGATGAGGGCGACGCCGCCGATCAGCATCACCTCGCCCCAACTCATGTCAAACATGCTGTCGACTGTCCCGCGGCCGCGCCAAGCCTCTCACGGCGGGCTGCCTATCGCAGGTCGCGGCGTATTCCGCCAGGGACCTGCGAGAGGGGATGTCCACCAAGAGCCAGAGGCTAGAAAAGCGTCAGACGACCTTGCGGTCGGCGGCGACGGTGTTGGCGGTAGCCGGCTCACCCTGGTGGGGAAGCGTGCGCACCGGCTCGCCGGCGCTCGGCGGCGGCACGGCGGTGGGGGTCTCGTCCTCGGCCATACCCTTCTTGAAGGCCTTGATGCCCTTGGCGACGTCGCCCATCAGGTCGGACACCTTGCCGCGCCCGAACAGCAGCATCACGATGCCGGCCACGATGATCCAGTGCCAGATACTCATGCTGCCCATGGCAACCTCCCGCGCCGCAGCGGAACTCTGCGCGGCGCCGTTGTGTGTGATCGATTGAAGGCGAACCTAAGGATCGGGCGGCCCGAGCACAAGAAGTGCCTCGGGAACCGGAACCCTTCAGGGCGCCACAGCGCGGGCTTGCAACAATCAGGCCCGCACCCGATCCGCCAACGAATCTCAGGCGGCGAGCGACAGGGCCGCCTCGAAACGCGCACGCGCCTCGCGCACGTCGAAGGCACCGGCTTCCGCCGGCAGGCGGGCCAGGGCGGCGAGCGCCCGGCGTAAGGAATCACCCGCCAGAACCGGTGCGCCTTCTGCGACGCCGCGCATCTCGTCCATGTCACCGTTGCAATGGAGGCCGACATCGACGCCGGCGGCAAAGCACGCCTCGGTACGGGCGCGGAACGAGCCCTGGAGCGCCTCCATCGAGAGATCGTCGGTCATCAGCAGACCGTCGAAGCCGATGGCGGTCCGGATGACCCGGTCGATGACCAGGGCCGATTGGGTGGCGGGGTTTTCCGGGTCGAGGGCGGTGAAGACCACATGGGCGCTCATGGCGAGCGGCAGGTCGGCCAATGCCCGGAACGGGGCGAAGTCCTGGGCGGTCAGCGTGGCGAGGTCGGCCTCCACCACCGGCAGGCCCTTGTGGCTGTCGCACCCCGCGCGGCCATGACCGGGGATGTGCTTCATCACCGGCAGGACGCCGCCGGCCATCAGCCCCTCGGCCACCGCCCGGCCGATCTCGGCGACGGTGGCGGGGCTGGTGCCGTAGGCGCGGTCGCCGATCACGTCGTGGGCGCCAACCACCGGCACGTCGAGGACAGGGGCGCAATCGACGTTGATGCCGACGCTGGCGAGGTCATGCGCCATCAGCCGGGCACCGAGATGGGCGATGGCGGCGGCCGAACCGTCGAGGCGCCCGAAGCGGCCGCCCGCCGGATAGGCCGGCCAGTGCGGCGGCCCCAGGCGCTGCACCCGGCCCCCCTCCTGGTCGATGAGGATCGGCGCATCGGCGCGGCCGACCGTGGCGCGCAGGGCATCGGTGAGCGCCCGGACCTCGTCCGGCGTGCCGATGTTGCGCTTGAACAGGATGAAGCCCCAGGGCGCCACATCGGAGAAGAACGCAGCCTCCTGCGACGACAGGGTCCGGCCGGCGCAACCGAGGATCAGGGCACGGGTGGTCATGGGCGGGTCGCGTCCTGCGAATCGATGACGTGGCCAGACGGCCTGGCCGAGGCTTTTGGTCCAGCTCCGGCGAATCGATGGTGTCTCGTACCGGACAGAGTCGAATGGGAGGCCGCCCCGCCGCAAGGGCGAAGACTCGCCTCAGACGCGGATGCGGCGCCCCTGTTGCCGCCCGGCTTCAGGCAGGCAACAGGGGCGATCCGCACGCGTTCGGTTCTTGTCGTCTGATCTCAGTTCTTGGCGACGAAGCATTGACCACCGGCGCCCTGGAGCTCAGTGCACAAGCTCGTCGCCTTGTCCTTGCCGAGCGGCCCGACGCGGACGCGGTAGATCGTCTTGCCGTTGACCTCGGCCTGACGGATGAGCGCCGACTGGCCCGAGAGCTGGCTGTACTTGCCCTGCATCTGCTTGAACGCGGCCTGGGCCTCGCCCTCGCTGGTGCGCACACCGAGCTGCACCGAGAAGCTGCCGGCGGGAGCCGCCGCGGCCGAGGCGCGGGTGGCGACCGGAGCCGGCAGGGCGGAGGTCGCCTCCGGGGTCACGGCGGCGACCCGCTGGGGCGCCTTCACGCGCGGCGTTGGCGCCGGGGCGGGGATGGTGGGCTCGGCCGCGGGTGCCTCCGCCATCGACGCCGGTGTCGACGGGGGCATGCGGCCGGCGCGCTGGCGCAGGGACGCCGTGGTCGCCGACCCGTCGGTGCCGGCACCCGGCAGGGTCATGGTCGGGATCACCGAGGGGGGCGACGTGGCCTCCGCCACCGTCTCGCGCTGCGGCGCAGGGACCGGAGTGTCGGGCTTGACCGAGACCGTGCGGACCCGGCGCGGCTCGCCGAGCGATTCGGTGAGGGTGCCCTGCTGCTGGGGCGCGGCACCGGGCGTCGCGCCGCTGGCGCTGCCGGGGGTCGCCCCGCCCTCGCCGGTGGTCCGGCCGGCGGCGCGGGCGGCCTGCGCCACGTCGAGGGGCTGCTCCTCGCGGTTGACGATGCGGATCTGGCCGTCCTTGGCGGTGCGGTCGTAGATCTGCTTGTTCTGATCGGGAATCTCGACGCCATCGGACTTCTGCGGCGCGATCTTCAGGGGTGCGGTGTCGGCCAGGATCGTCGGCACGCCGCCGCTGCTGCCGTGGCTGCCATGCAGGCCGCGCCAGGTCAGCGCACCGGTGACGCAGACCGCGAGAACGCCGAGGCCGGCGCCGACGGAGACGAGACGGCTGCGATGGCGCGGCCGCTCCAGGAGCCGGCCGCGATCGGCCGCATCGTTGGCATCGAAGGCCGCCGCGTCCGGCGGCGGGCCTTCGGCAGCGTGATAGTCGCCCTGCTCGACGGAGGCGAGATACTGGTCGAAGGCGTCGGCCGGCGTGGCGGCCGGATGCAGCGGCGCCTGAGCCTGATGCGAAACCTGCGAGCGAATCGGGGCCGGAGCCGCCGACGCATCGACGAAGGTCGGTTCGATCCGGCCGCGCGCAGTCGCCGCAGCGGCGTCGGCGCGGGAATCCCGCGCCTGGAGGAGGGCCCGGAAGGGATCGTCCTGTCCGACGATACGGGCGAGTTCGGCGAGCGGGTCGACCTTCTGGCCGGGGTGCGGCTGCGGCTGAGGCTGCTGCAGGTCACGCGCAAAAGCGTCGAAATCGACCGGCGCTCGCGAAGCGTTCGTCGTCATGGCAGCATCCCTCATTCACGCCGAGATCACCTCACCGCATTTCGTCCGGCGCGGTGACGCCCAACACCGCGAGGCCGGAGGCGATCACGCCCCGCAATGCCTCGACGAGGGCCAATCGTGCCCGTGTCGAGTTTCGATCGTTTTGATTAACAAACCGTAATTGCGGCAAGTCTTTGCCCTTGTTCCAGAAACCATGCAGGGAACTGGCCAACTCGTAGAGATAGAAGGCGACCCGGTGTGGTTCATGCGCCGAGGCCGCCGCCTCGATCACCCGCGGGTACTGGGCGATAAGCCGCATGATCTCGGCCTCGCCGGAATCGGTGAGCAGCGACAGGTCGGCCTCGCCGAGCAGGCCGTCCCGCGAAAAGTCCTCGGCCGGCATCGCCTCCCGGGCCTGGCGGAACACCGAGAAGCAGCGCGCATGGGCGTATTGCACGTAGAAGACCGGGTTGTCCTTGGACTGCTCGACCACCTTGGCGAGGTCGAAATCCAGGGTCGCGTCGTTCTTGCGGTAGAGCATCATGAAGCGAATCGCGTCGCGTCCGACCTCGTCGACCACCTCGGCCAGGGTGATGAACTCGCCGGAGCGTTTGGACATCTTCACGGGCTCGCCCGCGCGCAGAAGCCGCACGAGCTGGCACAGCTTGACGTCGAGGGTGGCGTGCCCGTCGCTCACCGCCTTCACCGCCGCCTGCATCCGCTTGACGTAGCCGCCGTGGTCGGCGCCGAGCACGTCGATGAGATCGGTGGCCCCGCGCTGAATCTTGGTCCGGTGATAGGCGATATCGGAGGCGAAATATGTGAACGACCCATCCGATTTCAGGAGGGGCCGATCGACGTCGTCGCCGAACTCCACCGTGCGGAACAGGGTCTGCTCGCGGTCCTCCCAATCCTCGGGCAGCTGGCCCTTGGGCGGCGGCAGGCGCCCCTCGTAGACCAGGCCCTTCGCGCGCAGTTCCGCCAGCAGGGCGGGCACCTCCGCCTTCAGGGTGGCTTCCGAGAAGAACACGTCGTGATGGATGCCGAGCCGCGCGAGGTCGCCCCGGATCAGATCCATCATCGCGGCGATGGCGAAGGCCCGCACGGGGGCAAGCCACTCGGATTCCGGCAGATCCAACAGGGCCCGGCCATGCGCCTCGGCGAGGGCCTTGCCCACGGGCACGAGGTAGTCGCCCGGATAGAGCCCGTCGGGCACCGGTCCGACCGCTTCACCGAGCGCCTCGCGGTAGCGCAGGAAGGCGGAGCGGGCGAGCACGTCCACCTGCGCGCCGGCATCGTTGATGTAGTATTCGCGCGTCACGTCGCGGCCCGAGGCCACGAGCAGGTTGGCGAGGGCATCGCCGAACACCGCGCCGCGGCCATGGCCCACATGCATCGGCCCGGTGGGGTTGGCCGAGACGTACTCGATATTGACCTTACCCCCCGGCATCGCGCCGCGCCCGTAGGCGTCGCCCTCGGTGAGCGCCGCCCGCACCACGGCGTGGAAGCTGGCGGGGGCCAGACGCAGGTTGATGAAGCCTGGCCCGGCCACGCTGGCCTCGACCACGTCCGCGTCCTTGCGCAATTCGGCCGCCAGCGCCTCGCCCAGCGCCTTGGGATTGGTCTTGGCCTCCTTGGCCAGCACCAGGGCGGCGTTGGTGGCGAGATCGCCATGGCTCGCATCGCGCGGCGGCTCCACCACCACGCGCGAGAAGTCGAGCCCCTCGGGCAGCTGCCCGGCCCGGATCAGACCCTGCACGGCAGCGCGCACGCGCGCCTCGAAGGTGGCGAAGATGTTCATGGTCGCTGACGAATCCGCTGGGGGCGGCCGTCCGGGGAACGGCCGCTGTCTCAAGCCGGCGGCATAGCAAGGGGGGGCACGGGTGTCACGGCTACTCCCCTCCCCGGCTCACGCCTCGGCGAGCGGCAGCCCCCGGCTCTCCGGGCTCCAATGCAGGTCGGGCGTGGTCGAAAACAGCCGCTTGTGGGCCAGAACCGCATAGGTGTCGGTCATGCCGGCGATGTAATCGGCCACCCGCCGGGCGATGCGGCCTTCGCTCGCGTCCTCGAGCCCGGCCGACCATTCCTCCGGCATCGCGCCGGGCTCGGCGGTGAACTTCCCGAACAGGTCGGCCACGATGATGTCGGCCTTGGCGCGCACGGCGAGCACACCGGGATGGCGATACATCCGGGCGAACAGGAAGGTCTTGATCGCCGCATCCGCCGCCGCGATGGCGGGGGAGAACGCGACGACGGCCCCTGAGGCCGCGCGGATGGCGGCGACGTCGTGCGGCGCCAGGGCGGCGATGCGGCGCCCGCTCTCGGCGATGACGTCCTCGACGAAGCGGGTGATCACCCGCCGGGCGAGTTCGTGAATCTTTCGCGATGGTTCGAGGTCGGGATGGAGGCCATCGATCTCGGCGAGGATCTCGGCGAGGAACGGCACCGCGGCGAGGTCGGCGAGGTCGAACAGACCGGCGCGCAGACCGTCGTCGAGGTCGTGGCTGTCATACGCGATATCATCGGCCAGCGCCGCCGCCTGCGCTTCCGGCCCGGCGAAACGCGCGAGTTCGAGGGCGTTCACGGCATCGTATTCGAGGATCGCCGCCGGAATGCCGCGCTCCGCCCAGCGCGGGGTCGGCGCCCCGTTCGCCTCCAGCAAGGGGCCGTTGTGCTTGACCAGACCCTCCAGCGTCTCCCAGGCGAGGTTGAGCCCGTCGAAGCCGGCATAGCGCCGCTCCAGGCGGGTGACGATGCGCAGGGCCTGGGCGTTGTGATCGAAGCCGCCATGGGCACGCATCAGTCCATCGAGGGCATCCTCGCCGGTATGGCCGAAGCAGGTGTGGCCGAGATCGTGGGAGAGGGCGAGCGCCTCGGCGAGATCCTCGTCGAGGCCGAGCGCGCGGGCAAGCGCGCGGGCGATCTGGCTCACCTCCAGGGTGTGGGTCAGGCGGGTGCGGTAATGGTCGCCCTCGTGGTGCACGAAGACCTGGGTCTTGTGCTTGAGGCGCCGGAAGGCGGAGGAATGGATGATGCGGTCGCGGTCGCGCTGGAAGTCGCTGCGCGTCGGCGAGGCCGCCTCCGGGATCAGCCGCCCGCGCGTGGCCCCCGGATCGCTGGCATATGGCGCCCTCCAGCGCTCTCCATTCTGCCGCACGTGATTCCCCCGTGTATTGCACGCGTTGCAGCGCGCGCCCCTGGCGCATATCTTGAGTGCCATAAAGCGTTTTCGCGCTGGGTGGACCCGGCCACCGCGAAGAAAACGCGACCATTGCGAAAACGCAGGGAGCCGTTGGCGTGCAAGCGCACACGGCTCCCGCGTCTCAGGCAAGTCGACGGACCGAGAACATCACGATGGCCGACATCACCCTGACCCCCCGCGCCGCCAAGCGCATCAACGAGATCATGGGGGCCGAGCCTCCGGGCGCGAGCCTGCGGATCAGCGTGAACGGAGGCGGCTGCTCGGGCTTCTCCTACGCCTTCGACATCGAGCGGGCGCGTGCCGACGACGACGTGGCGATCGAGCGCGACGGAGCCACCGTCCTCGTCGATCCGATGTCGCTCGAATACATGAGCGGATCGACCATCGACTTCGTGAACGACCTCATCGGGCAGTCGTTCAAGATCGAGAACCCGCTGGCCACCGCCTCCTGTGGCTGCGGCACGTCCTTTTCGCTTTGAAGGCGTTCTCGCCTTGAAGGTGTGGGCGGCCGGTGGACCGGAGGGCTGCGCCGGCACGCCGGGCGGCCGATGATTGCCTCTCCGCGCAAACTGCGGCACGGATGGCGCGTCGCGCCAGACCCGACCTCCGGCCTCCCCGTCCATCGATTTGTCTGGCCGCTGCCAAAGCGCCCTTCCGTCATCGCTCCGGATAAGCCCATGACCTGCTCGAAAGGCCGCCCCCTCCTGACCTGGGCGGCCGGCGCCTCGGCCTGCGTCCTCGTCCTGCTCGGTGCGGGGATACCCACCCTGTCCGGGCCGGCACAGGCACAGGAGGCGGCCTCCGCGGTGCAGGACGTGACCCTGCTCGATGTCACCATTCCGTTCGGCGACACCGCCCTGCGGGCGCCCCGGGTGACGGTGAGCGGCACCCGCCTGACGAAGGACGACCTCACCGCCCTGCTCAAGGCCGGCCCCGGCGAGCCCTGGCCGGCGCGCCTCGCCCGCCTCGACGCGACCTCCATCGCCATCCCCGAATTGCGGGTCGAGCGCACGGCCATGCCCGCCGCCCCGGTGGTGACGTATCGCGACGTGGTCGCCAAGGACGTGCGCGCCGGCCGGATCGCCGAGCTGACCGCGGCGGGTGCCGCGATCGTGGTGGACGGGGCCGGGCAGATGGGCACCGGCACCTATGGCCGCCTGCGGGCCACCGACCTCGACCTCACCGTGCTCGGTCGCCTCTATGGCGAGGCCGGCGACGGCAAGGGCGCCTTGCAGCGCATCTACGGCACGGTCTCGCTCGACGACATCGCCTATGTGAACGCCCGCGGCGGCGCCGTGAAGATCGCCCGGATCGAGGGGCGCGACCTGGCCGGGCGCCAGATTCCGGCGACCTGGACCGGGGCGCTGCAGGCGTTCATGGGCGTCGACTACGCCCATCTCGCCCCCGCCGAGCGCGCACGGCTGATGACCCTCGGCGCCGACCTCGCCGAGGCGGTCTCGATCGGGAGCCTGGAGGCGACGGGCCTCAGCGTTCAGGAGACCAAGCCGGGCGGCGCCCTCAACCTCGGGATCGCCCGGATGAGTCTGGCCGGCGCCGATGCGGCCCTCGAGAACGTGACCTTCACCGGCGCCGATGGGGCCAAGGGCCGGATGGCGCGGCTGGCCCTCAACGGCTTCTCGCTGGCCCCCACCCTCGCCACCCTGCGCAAGCTCGGCGCGGCCCCGGCCGAGCCGTCCGACGACGACCTGCGCCGCCTGACCCCGACGCTGGGCACCCTGGCGCTGACGGATCTGAGCCTCGACCTGCCCGCCCGTGCCGAGGCACCGCGCGATCCGCTGGCGAAACCCGGTCTGGACACGCCCGGCCTGGACAAGCCCGATAACGCGCCGCTGCATCTCGCCCTTCGCGACGGCACGATGAATTTCGGTCCGCCCCGCGACGGCGTGCCGGTGGCCGGGCGCGTCAGCCTGTCGGGGCTGACCCTGCCGGCCTCGGCGGTGGCGGGGGTGCCGGGCCTCGGCTCGCTCGGGCTCTACGGCTATCGCGACCTCGACCTGAACCTCGTGGCGGAGACCGCCTGGGACGAGACGGCCAAGGAGCTCAAGCTCAGCGAGATTTCGGTCTCGGGCAAGGACATGGGAACCTTGCGCATCAACGGCATGCTCGGCGGCATCGGCCCGGAGGTGTTCGATCCGGATGCCGGCGTCTCGGGCTTCGCCATGCTGTCGGCCACCGCCAAGGCGCTCGATCTCACCATCGAGAATACCGGCCTGTTCGAGCGCTTCATCGCGGCGCAATCGAAGGTGCTCAGCCTCAAGCCCGAGGAGCTGAAGCAGGAATACGTCACCGCCAGCGTCTACGGCGTGCCGGCGATCCTCGGAAACTCGCCCAGCGCCAAGGCGATCGGCGCGGCCATGGGCCAGTTCGTGACCAAGCCCGGCACGCTCTCGCTCAGCGTCAGGCCGAAGAACGGCACCGGCATCGGCATGCTGGAATTCGGCGCGGCGCCGACCCCCGCCGCCGTGCTCGACCGTCTGACCATCGACGCCAAGGCGAATTGAAGGCCGTCCGTCGGGTCAGGGCAGTTCGCGCACCACCACCCGCCCGCGCTCGGCCGACAGGGCGAGGCGGCCGCTCTTGAGGGCGAGGGCCTTCTCGCCGAACAGGGCCCGGCGCCAGCCGTGCAGCACCGGCACGTCGGCATGGTCGTCCTCGGCGATGGCTTCGAGGTCGTCCACGGTGGCGATGATCTTCGGGGCGACGCCCTCGGTCTCGCACACGGCCTTGAGCAGCACCTTGAGCAGTTCGACCAGCGCCCCGTTGCCGCCGCGGCTGCGGCTGCGCTCGGGCAGCGCGATGTCGGAGAGATCGCGGGCGAAGCCCCTCTCGACGGCGGCCAGGATGTCGGTGCCGGTGCGCGAGCGCTCGAAGCCGGCCGGAATCGACCGCAGCCGCCCGAGCGCCTCGACACTGCGCGGCGCGGAAGACGCGACGTCGATCACCGCCTCGTCCTTGAGGATGCGGCCGCGCGGGACGTTGCGGCTCTGCGCCTCGCGCTCGCGCCAGGCGGCGATCTCCATCAGCACGGCGATCTCGCGGGGCTTGCGCATCCGGCCCCCGAGCCGGCGCCAGGCCTGGCCCGGATCGGCCTTATAGGTCTCGGGCGAGGTGAGCACGCTCATCTCCTCGTCGAGCCACTCGCCCCGATCGGTGGAGAGGAGCTGGCCCGCCAGCACCTCGTAGACCTTCACCAGATGGGTGACGTCGGACAGCGCATAGCTCAGCTGTGCGTCGGAGAGCGGCCGGCGCGACCAGTCGGTGAACCGCGAGGACTTGTCGATCTTGGCCTTCGCCACGTCATTGACGAGTTGCTCGTAGGAGACCGAATCGCCGTAGCCGCACACCATCGCGGCGACCTGGGTGTCGAAGAACGGCTGCGGCAGCAGGCCCCCGAGGAGCCAGATGATCTCGAGGTCCTGGCGCGCCGAGTGGAACACCTTGACCACGCCCTCGTCGGCCATCAACGCGAAGAACGGCGCGAGGTCGAGCTCGGGCGCGAGCGGATCGACCAGGACCCCGGACCCGTCCGGCGCCGCCATCTGGATCAGGCAGAGCTTGGGGTAATAGGTCGTCTCGCGCATGAACTCCGTGTCGACGGTGACAAAGGATTGCGCGGCGAAGCGGGTGCAGGCGTCGGCGAGCGCCGCCGTGGTGTCGATCAGGTCCATGAAAATCGGCTATATCGAAGGTTGACACCGGAGGCGAGGGCGCGGGGCGCACGGGCGGTGGAATCAGCCTTGCCGCTCGGCCGCGCCACCCGCCTCAGCTTGACTTCCCCCCCCTCGCGTGAATGGTGCCGGGCTCATTCTCAAGAGCCCGTCATGCACCGTTACCGTACCCACACCTGCGGGGCGCTCCGCCCGTCCGACGTCGGCGAGACCATCCGCCTTTCCGGCTGGTGCCACCGCATCCGCGACCATGGCGGGGTGCTGTTCATCGATCTGCGCGACCATTACGGCCTGACGCAATGCGTGGTCGATTCCGATTCGAAAGCCTTCAAGGCGGCCGACATCGCCCGCTCCGAATGGGTGATCCGCATCGACGGCCGGGTCCGCACCCGGCCCGCCGGCACCGAGAATCCGGAACTGCCCACCGGCACCATCGAGGTCTATATCGACGATCTCGAAGTGCTCGGCCCGGCGGGCGAGTTGCCGGTGCCGGTCTTCGGCGACCAGGAATACCCGGAGGAGACCCGGCTCAAGTACCGCTTCCTCGACCTGCGCCGCGAGAAGCTGCACGCCAACATCATGAAGCGCGGTGCGATCATCGATTCGCTGCGCCGCCGCATGCGCGAGGGCGGGTTCTTCGAGTTCCAGACACCGATCCTGACGGCGTCGAGCCCCGAGGGCGCGCGCGACTATCTGGTACCGTCCCGCGTGCATCCGGGCAAGTTCTACGCGCTGCCGCAGGCCCCGCAGCAGTTCAAGCAGCTGACCATGATCGCGGGCTTCGACCGCTACTTCCAGATCGCGCCGTGTTTTCGCGATGAGGATGCACGCGCCGACCGGTCCCCGGGCGAGTTCTACCAGCTCGACATCGAGATGAGCTTCGTCACGCAGGAGGACGTGTTCCAGGCGGTGGAGCCCGTGCTGCGCAACGTCTTCGAGGAATTCGCCGACGGCAAGCGCGTCACCGGCACCTTCCCGCGCATCCCCTACGCCGAGGCGATGCTGAAATACGGCGTCGACAAGCCCGACCTGCGCAACCCGCTGATCATCGCCGACGTCACCGCGGAATTTTCCCGCGAGGACGTCGCCTTCAAGGCGTTCAAGGGCGTGATCGCATCAGGCGGCAAGGTCCGGGCGATCCCGGCGACGGGAGCCGCCTCCCAGTCGCGCTCGTTCTTCGACAAGCTCAACGATTTCGCCCGGTCCGAGGGCGCGCCGGGTCTCGGCTACATCATCTTCGAGGATGTCGACGGCGTGCTCACCGGCAAGGGGCCGATCGCCAAGTTCATCCCGGCCGAGGTCCAGGCGCTGATCGCCGAGAAGACCAGCACAAAGGCGGGGGACGCGGTGTTCTTCTCCGCCGGCACCGAGGCCAAGGCCGCGGCTCTGGCCGGCAAGGCCCGCATCCGCATCGGCGACGAACTGAACCTGTCCGACAAGGACCAGTTCGCGTTCTGCTGGATCACCGACTTCCCGATGTACGAGTGGAACGAGGACGACAAGAAGATCGATTTCTCCCACAACCCGTTCTCGATGCCGAACTTCGACCGGGAGGCGTTTTTGGCGCTGGACCCGAGCGAATCCGAAAAGATCCTCGGCATCAAGGCGTTCCAGTACGACATCGTCTGCAACGGCACCGAGCTCTCGTCCGGCGCCATCCGCAACCATCGCCCCGAGGTGATGCAGAAGGCGTTCGGCCTCGCCGGCTACGGCCAGGAAGTGCTGGAGGAGAAGTTTGGCGGCATGCTCAACGCGCTGAAGCTCGGCGCCCCGCCGCACGGCGGCATCGCTCCGGGAATCGATCGCATCGTCATGCTGCTCTGCAACGAGCAGAACCTGCGCGAGGTGGTGCTGTTCCCGATGAACCAGCGCGCCGAGGACCTGATGATGGGCGCGCCCGCCGAGGCGACCCCGAAGCAGCTGCGCGAACTCCATATCCGCCTGAACCTGCCCGAAAAGAGCGCCTGAGGCCCTCTCCGCACTGACCCGCGACCTCCCCCCTCTCGCGTTAGCGAGAAGGGGCAGGTCGCGACCGAACCTGGGAGACGTTGCGAGCCGTGTCGAGCCTCGTCGCCATCGTCGTCGCCCATGACAGCGCCCACGCCCTGCCCGAATGCCTCGCGGCGCTCGCCGCCGAGCACGTGGCCGCCATCGTCGTCGACAATGCGAGCCGGGACGCATCGGTGGCGGTGGCCGAGGCGGCGGGCGCCGAGGTGCTGCGCAACGTCCGTAACGAGGGCTACGGCCGGGCCAACAATTTCGGAATAGACGCCGCAAGCCAGGCCGAGCGGGTGCTGATCCTCAACCCCGACCTGATCCTGCAGCCCGGCGCCGTCGACGCACTTCTGGCCGCCGCCCGCGCCTATCCGGATGCGGGGCTGCTGGCCCCGCGCCTCGTGGAGCCGGACGGGCGCTTCTTCTACCAGCCGCGCTCGCTGCTCGCCCCCTACCTCACCAACCCGAAAGGCAAGCGCAGCCTGCCCGAGGGCGACGCCTGTGCGCCGTTCCTGTCCGGGGCCTGCCTGATGATCCGGCGCGACTTGTTCCTGGAACTCGGCGGCTTCGATCCGAACATCTTCCTGTTCTACGAGGATGACGACCTGTGCCGCCGCGTGGCCCAGGCCGGGCACGCCCTGGTCCACGTCCACGGCGCGCAGGCGCTGCACGGGCGGGGCCGCTCCTCGGCGCCGGAGCCCGGCCGGGTGTTTCGCACCCGCTGGCACCAGGCGTGGTCGCGCGCCTACGTCTCGCGAAAATACGGCCTCGCCGATCCGAGCCTCGTCACGCTGGCGATCAATGCGCCCAAGGCCGCGCTGGCGCGCCTCGCCTTCCAGTCGCGCCAATCGGAGCGTTACGGCGGCTCTGCCGCGGGCGCGCTGGCGGCCCTGCGCGGCCAAACCGCCCTGGCCCGCGAAGGACTGGCGTGATGCTCACCGTGCCGGAGGCCCTGGCGCACGCGGTGGCGCTGCTCGAGGCGGAGGGCTTCGCGGTGGTCGCCCGCAACACGCGGGGCGACAGCATCTACCTCAAGCCGGAAGGCTGCGCCTTCGCGCTCCGGATCTCGAACCACGATCGCACCCCGAAACAGCGCAAGAACCACCCGGATGCGATCGCCAGCCTGGTGATCCGCGACCGCAGGACGGAGGCGGGCGTGGCGGCACTGGTGACAGTGGCGGTGCGGAATTTCGCGGGCGAACGGCGGGTCCGGGAGGCGCAAGCCGCTCCAGTGGGCCTGTCGTGATCGGGAGATCGGGCCGACCGATCGGCTGGCGTTCAGCCCCGGCACGATCCGCGGCGATCGAGCCCGACTGGACATCGACGCCAGTCCCGCTGGAACGGGCGCCGATCTGAGCCGCCTCAGCCCGCCACCGGCTCATCGCGAAAATACGGCTCTACCGCGCCCTTGAGCTTCACCGTCATCGGGTTGCCGGCGCGGTCGAGGGTCTTGCCCGCCGAGAGGCGGACCCAGCCTTCGCTAACGCAGTATTCCTCGACATTGGTCTTCTCGACGCCCTTGAAGCGGATGCCGATGCCGCGTTCCAGGGTCTTCTCGTCGTAGAACGGGCTGTCGGGGTTCACCGCGAGACGGTCGGGAGGCGTGTCGGACATCGCATTCGGCCTTGAGATGGAAAGGTTTTCGCGGCAATCCGGTACGGGATTCAAGGCCCGCCTGCAACGCCGCTGGCCCGGAGGGCCCGCACCGCCGCCACCAGCTCGGCCGTGCGCCCGCTCTGCAGCAGCGGCACCAGCCCGGTGACGGCCGCGTGCGGCAGGTCCCACCAGGCGGTCTCGACGAGGGCCGCGACGGTGTCGGCATCGAAGCGGTGGCGCACCAGCCGGGCCGGATTTCCGGCGACCACCGCGTAGGGTGGCACGTCCCGGGTCACCACCGCGTGGGCCGCCACCACCGCCCCGTGGCCGAGGGTGACGCCGGACAGGATCAGGCAGCCCGACCCGAGCCAGACGTCGGAGCCGATGGTCACGTCGCCGCGCGAGGCGTGGTAATCGGCCGGCGCCTCGGCACCGGGCCACAGGCCGCGCATCGCCGCGAACGGGTAGGTTGAGGCCCAGTCGAGCCGGTGGTCGCCGCCGAGCAGGATCTCGACCTTGTCGGCGATGGAACAAAACCGGCCGATCGTCAGCATCCGCCCCGACTCGGCAAACCGCACCTTCGGACGGCCATAGGAATAGGCGCCGATGGTGAAACCATGGGTTTTGGCGAGGGGCCCCAGGTGGATCCGGGTCTCGTTGTTCGGGTTGCGCCCACTCCGCAGGCGGTGCAACAGGGTCTTCAACCGACGCACCCCGGTCTCCACCGGACAGGTGTTCCAGAGCGCGTGCAGCGCAGTTTCCAGGGAGTGAGGCCCATGGGCGATAACATGTCCGACGATCTCAAGTCCGGGGCGCTCGTCTACCACCGCCTTCCGCGTCCCGGAAAGCTCGAGATCCAGGCCACCAAGCCGCTCGGCAACCAGCGCGACCTCGCGCTTGCCTATTCGCCGGGCGTGGCCGCCGCCTGCATGGCGATCCACGAGGACCCGCAGGAAGCCGCCACCCTCACCATCCGGCAGAACCTCGTCGCCGTGCTCACCAACGGCACCGCGGTGCTGGGCCTCGGCAATATCGGCCCCCTGGCCTCCAAGCCGGTGATGGAGGGCAAGGCAGTCCTCTTCAAGAAGTTCGCCGGCATCGACGTGTTCGACATCGAGGTCGACCAGAACGACGTGTCCAAGCTCGTCGACGTGGTCTGCGCCCTGGAGCCGACCTTCGGCGGCATCAACCTCGAGGACATCAAGGCCCCCGAATGCTTCGAGGTCGAGGAGCAGTGCCGGGCGCGGATGACCATCCCGGTCTTCCATGACGACCAGCACGGCACCGCGATCATCGTGGCGGCCGCCGTCCTCAACGCGCTGGAACTCTCCGGCAAGCAGCTCTCCGACGTCCGCATCGTCACCTCGGGCGCCGGGGCGGCGGCGTTGGCCTGCCTCAACCTGCTGGTCTCCCTCGGCGCGCGGGTGGAGAACATCACCGTCACCGACATCAAGGGCGTGGTCTACAAGGGCCGGCCCGAGCTGATGGACCGCTGGAAAGACATCTACGCGCAGGAGACCGAAGCCCGGACGCTCGCCGAAGTCATCCCCGGCGCCGACGTGTTCATCGGCCTCTCGGCCGGCGGCGTGCTCAAGCCCGAATACCTCGAGAAGATGGCGGCGAACCCGCTCATCATGGCGCTCGCCAACCCCTACCCGGAGATCATGCCCGATCTGGCGCAGGAGAAGCGCCCCGACGCGATGATCTGTACCGGCCGGTCGGACTTTCCCAACCAGGTCAACAACGTCCTGTGTTTCCCCTACATTTTCCGGGGCGCGCTCGATGTCGGCGCCACCTCGATCAACGAGGAGATGAAGAAGGCCGCCGTGAAGGCGATCGCGGCGCTCGCCCGCGAGACCCCCTCCGACGTGGTCGCCCGCGCCTATGGTGGCGAGGCCCGGCCGTTCGGCCCGCGCTCGCTGATCCCGAGCCCGTTCGATCCGCGCCTGATCCTGAGGATCGCGCCCGCGGTGGCGCAGGCGGCGATGGATTCCGGCGTCGCCGGCCGGGCGCTCGAGAACATCCAGGCCTATACCGACAGCCTCGACCGCTTCGTCCACCGCTCCGGCTTCATCATGAAGCCGATCTTCACCAAGGCGAAGGAGAACCCCAAGCGCGTCATCTACGCCGAGGGCGAGGACGAGCGCGTGCTGCGCGCGGCGCAGGCCATCGTCGAGGACGGTGTGGCCAAGCCGATCCTGGTCGGCCGACCGCGGGTGATCGAGACCCGGATCAAGCGCTTCGGCCTCTCGATCAGGCAGGGCGTGGATTTCGACCTGATCGACCCCGAGGACGATCCGCGCTACCGCGAATACGTCGCCACCTACCTGGAGGCCGCCGGCCGCCGCGGGATCACGCCCGACGCCGCCCGCACCCTGGTGCGCACCAACTCCACGGTGATCGGCGCCATCGCCGTGCGCCGTGGCGAGGCCGATGCCCTGATCTGCGGCCTCGAGGGCCGGTTCGAGACGCGCCTGCGGGTGATCCGCGACGTGATCGGCCTCGCGCCCGGCATCCTCGACTTCGCCGCCATGAGCCTCATCGTCACGAAGGAAGGCGCGTACTTCCTCGCCGACACCCATGTCCGGCCCGACCCGACCGCCGAGGAGATCGCCGACGTGGCGGTCGCCTGCGCCGAGCACGTCCGCCGCTTCGGTCTCACCCCGAAGATCGCGCTGCTCAGCCATTCGGATTTCGGCCAGTCGGATTCGCGTTCGTCCGTCAAGATGCGCTCGGCGCTCGGCCTGATCCAGGCCCGCGAGCCGAGCCTGCAGGTCGACGGCGAGATGCAGGCCGACACCGCCCTCTCGGAGATGATCCGCGACCGGGTGATGCCGAGTTCGCACCTCAAGGGCGCGGCCAACGTGCTGATCATGCCGAACCTCGATGCGGCCAACATCGCGTTCCAGTTCGCCAAGGTGCTGGCCGACGCCCTCCCCGTCGGCCCGCTGCTGATCGGTCCGGCCAAACCCGCCCACATCCTGTCGCCCTCGGTGACGGCCCGCGGCATCGTCAACGTCACCGCCGCCGCAGTGGTGGAGGCGCAGGCCAGCGAAGTCGCCGCCATCACCGCCCTCGCCGAACCGGGCGCGGCACCGACCTCCGCCTGACCGTTCACGCAGTACGGACCATGAGAAAGGCCCCCGGATCGCTCCGGGGGCCTTTCTCGTAGGGCGGGTCGGTGAGGCCTCGATCCCTCCCCTTGCGGGGAGGGAAACACTCAGTAGCGACGCTCACCGTAGGCCAGCGCGGGGTCGACGGCGCCGAAGCGACCGCCGAGGAACGCGGCCAGAGCACCGAGGAGCAGGGCGAGCGAGGCGTAGAGGGCGCCCTGGGTCGCGGCGCTGCGGGTCGCCTCGGCGGCGGCGATGGCCTTCTTCTTGGCCTCGGCCACGGTCTGCTCGTACTGCTTGCGGTAGTCCTGGATCTGGGCCTTGGCCTGATCCGGCGAGATGCCCTGCGCCTTGGCGAGGGCATCGGTGGCACGCTGCTCGGCCTGGGCCTGCTGCGCGGCGTCGCCCGAGAGGTAGGCGCGCACGGCCTGGCCGGCCGCGTCACGCAGGGCTGCCGGGTCCTGGCCGCCGCTGGCTTGGCGGACCTGGCTTTCGATCCCGTCGAGGGGGTTCGAGAGCTTGGTCAGCGACGGTGCCGCAGCCTGCGCCGCCGTCTGGACCGTCCCGCCGACCGCCGAACCGGCACCGCCGAGAACGCTGGTGAGACCGCCGAAGGCGCCGCCGAGGATACCGCCGACAGCCGAGGTCAGCAGGTAGACGATGACGAGGGTGGTCACGGCCCAGGAGACGAGACCGTGATAGCCGCTGGTGCCAGCGGCGGGCTTGCCCGAGAGCCGGCCGGCGAGGAAGCCGCCGAGCAGCGAGGCGACGATGCCGGAGACGACGAACCAGATGCCGGCGCCGCTGGACAGGGTGGCGGCGGTGGGCGTGTCGTTGCCGGTGGGATTGAGCGTCGAGAGACCGATGCCGAGCCCGATCAGGTTGAGGATCATCTGGGCCACGAGCGCGGCGACGGCACCGGCGAAGATGGCGCCCCAGGAGACCTGGTTCAGCAGAACCGTGCGGGCTTCGACGGTAGGGGTCGCCGCAGCGATGGACGTGGGTTTGGACGAGGTGGCCAAGAACGAACTCCTGATGAGAGCGATGTCGTGTTTCGGACAAAGGATTGGGGTGGGCGCCCGTCCGAGGCCGCACGAACAGAGCTTCCGGAGATCGCGGAAACGTCGTGCCAAGATGCCTGACCGGGGACCATGTCCCGACCGATCGGTCGGGACAGCGCCCATCAACGTCCGATGCCACGAATTGTTCTGGTGTTTTTCGACCAATCGACCGGAAAAGCCGGGCTACGGACAGACCTGTCCGTCCGTGTGGACGGTGTCCGCGGCTGGCCCTGCGGCGATGCGATGGTCGCGCGCGATCCGGATCACGCACATCGAGGACTCCCACGATCCGGTGGGGCCGGGAGCCGGCGCGTCATGCGGCGCTGCATGCTCAAGCATGGCCGCAGCCTTGCATACACGATGCCCTGAGAAACAGCCTCAGGGAGACACGGCATGTGCCGCGGGGACGATCCGAATTGCGCCGGCTTCGCGGAACACCGCCGCCGATTCCTGAGCGACCTGGCGCCCGAGCGGCGCGCCTTTCTCAAGAGCGGCTTCGTTGCGACCGGCGGCGCGGCGGCGCTTGCCGCGGGCGGCTTCAGCCTGGCCGGCCCGGCGGCCGCGCAGGCGAGCGCCAAAGGCGCGCTCAAGCAGACGGCGCATCACAACCTGCCGGCCACGGCCGAGACGGTGCATTGGGGCTATTTCAGCCGCAGCCTGAAACCGCAGGTCGAGATCGAATCCGGCGACTACGTCACCATCGAAACCCTGACCCACCATGCCAACGACGATGCCGAGCGCATGGTGACGGGGGATACCGGCGCCGAGAGTGTGTTTCTCTGGACAAAGGACAAGAAGGGCGTGCCCCGGCGCGGCGCCGGTCCGGAAGATGCGAAGTTCGGTCCCGGTGGTGGCCTCGGCGTCCACATCTGCACCGGCCCGGTGGCGATCCGCGGCGCCGAGCCCGGCGACGTGCTGGAGGTCCGCATCCTCGACGTGGCACCCCGCCCCTGCGCCAACCCGGCCTTTCGCGGACGGACCTTCGGCAGCAACGCGGCGGCCAATTGGGGCTACCATTACAAGGACATGATCACCGGCGACCGGCCGCGGGAGGTGGTGACGATCTACGAGGTCGACGCCACCGGTGGCCGCGACTGGGCGCAGGCGGTCTACAATTTCCGCTGGCCGGGCGTGACCGACCCCTACGGCGTCGCGCACCCGACCATCGACTATCCGGGCCTGCCGGTGGACCACACCAAAACCACGCGCAACTTCGACGTCCTCAAGGGATTTCGCGTACCCATCCGCCCGCATTTCGGCACGATGGGCCTCGCGCCCAAGGAGGCCGAGATGGTGAACTCGATTCCCCCGAGCTACACCGGCGGCAACATCGACAATTGGCGCATCGGCAAGGGCGCGACCCTGTACTTTCCGGTGGCCGTGCCCGGCGCCCTGTTCTCGGTGGGTGATCCGCATGCGAGCCAGGGCGATTCCGAATTGTGCGGCACCGCCATCGAATGTTCGCTCACGGGGACCTTCCAGTTCATCCTGCACAAGAAGGGTGATCTGGCCGGCACCGCCCTGGAGACCCTCGACTTCCCGATGATCGAGACCGGCGACGAATGGGTGCTGTCGGGCTTCAGCTACCCGAACTACCTCGCCGATCTCGGCCCCGACGCGCAGAGCGCGATCTTCGCCAAATCCTCCATCGACCTCGCCATGCGCGACGCCTTCCGCAAGATGCGCCAGTTCCTGATGCACGGGCACGGGCTCACCGAGGACGAAGCGATCTCGCTGATGTCCATCGCGGTGGATTTCGGAATCACCCAGGTGGTGGACGGCAACTGGGGCGTCCACGCCATCGTGAAGAAGGCGATCTTTCCGATGCGAGCGGTGTAATACCGGGTCTCGACGAGGCCCCCCCCGGCCCCCGTTTCCGGGGGGGCCTTTTGGATTCCGATCCGTGAGACGGAGGACGACGCGGTCGTCGGATCGACTCCGACCACAGCGCGCCGCGTTCTATCATTCTACCCGGTATTTTACTGCGGGATTTTTCCCATCTTATAACTGTTACAAATATAAGATGTTGCATGTCCGTGACATCGACAGGCGACAGCGGATCTATGCCACATTTTTTGCTGATCTTGCATTGTAAGCGTCGCCATCCATCGGGTAGCGCATCTCATAGGCTGCTTCAGGGCGGCTGCTATATGAGAATGCTTCTAAATCATGACTTTGCGTTGCAAGACGAGATCGTCCGCCGCCAGACATTTTCTCGGCGGCGTCTCGGTCTCCCTCCTCGGCGGTTTGAGCGGCCTGGCACCGCTCCCCGTCGCCGCACAGCCGGAGGTGTCCGGGAGCGGCACCGTCGCCCTCGATGAACTGAGCGTCGCGGGAACCGGCCTCGGGGTCGAGCGCGCGAACGGTCCGGTGGTCGGCTACCGTGCCACGCGCTCGGGCACGGGGACGCGAACCGACACGGCCCTGCGGGATGCGCCGCAATCGGTTCAGGTCATGCCGCGGGAGGTTCTCGTCGATCAGCAGGACATCCGCCTCGCGGATGCGCTCACCAACGTCAGCAACGTGCAGGCGGCCGGCACCCTCCAGGGGCGGACCGAGACCTACAACATCCGTGGCTTCAACACCCAGACGGGTGCCGTCGATGGCGTGCTCCTGAACCAGTCCAGCAACTTCTTCACCACCACCCGCGACCTCGCCGACGTGGAGCGCGTCGAGGTGCTGAAGGGGCCGGCCTCGGTCCTGTTCGGGCGCGGCGATCCCGGCGGCCTCATCAACATCGTCACCCGCCAGCCCACCCTGATCCCGTCGGGCGATGCGACGCTCCAGGGCGGCAGCTTCGGCTTCCGGCGCGTTCAGGGTTCGGTGTCGAGCGCGATCCCGAGCATCGACGGGCTCGCCGGCCGCCTCAGCTTCGCGGCCCAGACCGATCCGACCTTCCGCAATTACGGTGGCCGCGACAATTCACGGTTCTTCGTCGCCCCGGCCTTCACCTACGTGCCGACCCCCGACACGCGGATTTCTTTCCTCGGCGAATTCACCCGCCAGGACAGCCAGTACGACGAGGGACTGATCGCGCGGAACGGCCGGGTGCCGCTCGACAACCTCTCGCGTTATTACGGCGAGCCCTTCGCGCGCTACAACGCCACGTCGAACTTCACGACCCTGCGCATCGAGCACGACGTCAACGCCAACATCACCCTGCGGCAGGTACTGAACGTCCAGTGGGGCGCGTTCGACCAGTTCGTGGTGCGGGCCACCGGCGTCAACGCCGCCGGGACCCTGGTTCAGCGCCGCGATACCGCGACGGATTCGACCTACGCGGCGGTGGATTCGCAGAGCGAGATCGTGGCCAAGTTCGGCCTCTTCGGCGTCCAGCACACGGCGCTGCTCGGCTACGAATACACCAACGGCTACCGGCACTCCTACACCACGCAAGGCCTCATCGGCTCGGTGAGCTTCCTCAACCCGATGTTCGGGGCGATCCCGGGCGCGCTCTCCCTGCAGGGCGACCTCAAGCAGAAGAACGAGTTGCACGGCGTCTACCTGCAGGACCAGATCGACCTCGGCCTCGGCCTGCAACTCGTGGTCGGCGCCCGCTTCGATTTCGGCACGCAGTTCTACTTCAACCGCCTGCCGGCCTCACGCACGATCCCGCCGGAGCAGGATCTGTTCGGGGCGACCCCGCGGATCGGCCTGATCTACCGGCCGATCGAGCCGCTGACGCTCTATGCGAGCTACGCGAACTCGTTCAAGCCGCAGACCGCCAACATCCTCGGCGCCGTCAACCCGGCACCCGAGACGGGCGTGCAATACGAGGTCGGCGCGCGTCTCGATCTGATCCCCGAGAAGCTCACCCTGAGCGGGGCGGCGTTCTCGATCACCCGCGCCAACGTCGCCGCCTCCGATCCGGCCAATACCGGCTTCTCCGTCGTCACCGGCGAGCAGCGGGCGGACGGAGTCGAAACGGATCTGGCCGGCGAGATCCTGCCCGGCTGGAAGATGATCGCCAGCGCCGGCTATCTCGACGCGCGGATCACCAAGGACACGACCTTCACGGTGGGCAACCGGCTGGTGGGCGTGCCGAGCTTCAGCGGCAGCCTGTGGTCGACCTACCAGGTCCAGGGCGGCGAGTTCCGCGGCTGGGGCTTCGGCGGCGGCGTGGTCCTGGTCGGGCGCCGCACCGGCGACCTCAACAACAGCTACACGGTGGCGGGCTACGCGCGCTTCGACGCGACGGTGTTCTACGACATCGACGCGCGCTATCGCTTCGCCGTGAACCTGCGCAACCTCACCAACGCGCGCTACATCGAGCAGCCCTACAACCAGTTCAACAACGCCCCCGGCGCCCCGCTCTCGATCCTGGCGTCGATCACCGCGCGGATGTGAGAGGGCCGCTCTCGCCCTGCCCGACCGGCCGCATCCCCGAATCCACCACGCGAAACATCCAGTGTTATGCAGCAATCTCACCTAAAATCGTTGAGGTAAGCTTTGAGGGAACCGTAGGAAGATTCCGGTTTTTACAACGAGCATTTTAGAACAATCTTCCAAAATCAGGCGGCTTGCCAAACTTGGCCTTATCCAAAGGGTTTTCGCGCGTGCGCGAAGCGCGTCAAAGGCCTGCTGTCGATAGCCGCTTCTTCTAAATTTCGGATTTCCCATCCTGTTGCTGGCGAGCATGCGCTGCCAAGCCGTCTTGACTCTGCTCAAACTGGGACAGGAGCCATCGAGTCCGTTAACGACTCGCAAACCAAGCGCAAAGAGAGGCGGACGCGCGTAAAAGTGTTGTCGACTTCCTGTGGGCTCTTGTGGATTGGAGTCCAGCAGTCTATTAAGAGTCAGTGGCGGCGTTGTGCCGATCATGGCGGGACAAATGGCCAGCTTAGAGGACATCATCAGGGCCGCATGGCCTCCAGTAAAAAGGCGGTTACAAGAGCTTGAGCAGCGTCGTCAGCAGATGACGTATGACCTCAAGGCTCTGGAGTCCGAGCTTGAGGAAGCTAAGCGTGAATACGATCTGGTCGTTGATACCGCTACGAAGATGGGCTTTGACCCAGACATGCCTAAGGTCAATAAAAATGGAGAGCCGCTTCTAACGGATAGCTACCCACTTGGATCTGTCACAATCAAGCAAGCCGCTCGTCTAACTCTTGATGCCTTCCCTTCCGGGCTGGACTCAGCAGATCTGCTTGCTGCGCTTAGCGGACGCTATTTCGAAGGAAAGTTGGAGCGGACAAGCTTCAGCCCGCAGCTGAGCCGGATGAGTCAATCCGAGGAGGTTGAGCAAAAGAATTCAGTTTGGGTCCTGACGGATAAGGGTCGAGCAATCATGGCTAAGCAGCCGATGCTCCCCTACCGGGCGGACCCTAAAACGAATGAGACCGCAGATGCGGGCGCATCGACGGTCTCAGATGCCGCCTCAGCTAAAAACTGAGGTTTATTCCACCCCGCGTCCTACCCGGCGCAAACGAAGGAGAACGTCATGGTTGGCCACCATGCTCTTAGAAGAGGATGATGGAACGGGCCGATGCGTCAACACCGGCCCGTTCCAGAACCTCCACAACCAAACGCTTTCCGGCTCGAAGAACGATCAGACTGCGCAGGCCCAACAGTTCCTTAAGTCGCATCTTTGGTCGTCATCTTCAAGCCGGTCCTCTCCAATTCGCCTGAATGGCGTCAAGGACCGATCACGACCATGTACTCTTGCGACCATCTCACCGCCTGCCACATCCTCCACGCCGTCAAGGTGCTCCGCTGGAAGCAGGATCAGGCGGCCTTCTACTTCTGTGTGAACAGCGGCACGGTCTCCAAGATCGTGCGCGGCCTCGCCCACTATGGAGCTAGCCCGCTTCCGTTCTGATCCGTTGCGCCGGGATCGCCCACCACGGCGATTCCGGCCGGCTCGGCTGAGAACGACACGCCCGCCCCTTCAAACGCTCTGCGCATCGCCGACAGATTGTTGGCGATGGGCTTTCTCAGCCCGTTTTCGAACTGACGAATCGTGCTCAGCCCAATACTGGCACGCTTGGAGAGGTCGGGTTGCGACCAGTTCAACCAAGCTCGGGCGGCGCGGCATTGCTCAGGGCTCATTGCCGTTAAGAGCTAAGGCCCGCGTCTTTTTGCGTCAATGGCAATTTAAAGCGTTGATCTAATTCGTTTTAACCCATAGAACTCACCTCAACACAAAACGTTTAGGTGTCCCGTAGCCCAGCACTTCCTTCTCTCCAAAGCTGCCCGCACCCTCAACCTCTCCAAAGTCGCCCGCATGTCGGACGACGAGGCTTGGTTCACGTTCAAAGCTATCCGGTGAGAGGCCACCGAAGGCGCCCCGTTCTGCCCCCGCTGTGGCTGCCTCAAGCACTCCTTCATCGCCACCCGCAAGCTCTCAAGTGCGCCGGATGCCGCCACCGGCAGCAGGCCAAAGCGACCTATCCAGCGTGACAGCGGTTCTCGCGCTTTACGAGCCGTCGCCGACGACGCAGTCGCATTTCCCGGCTTACGCCCATCTCAATCGGCTGTTTGTCTACGGAGAGATGTTTGAGCTGTGCAAGCGGGCCATAGGGGAGGCAGGGAAGCCGCGGTCGACACGTGAGATCGCGCTTGCCGTTATTCGAGCGAAGAGGTGGAATGAGAGCGACAGAATGCTGCGGAAGGCTGTAGCCTACCGACTTATTCAGTCTCTAACGCGGGCGTGTGTGCAATGCAGGATCGGGGACGCAGGAAAGACGAAAAGCGTCCGCCTTTGGTATCTACCTATTTAGGCAACAGAATAGAACAAAGACTTATAAACCATGAAAAGTGAATGCGGTGAGCACTGCTTGTACTTCATAAAATGACAAGTAGTTCTGATGTAATCCTCAGAAAGATCGAGAGTTCCGGCGATCTTTGATCCAACGGAAAGCTCGTAGAACTTGCAATATTGAAAACCAATGTCGAAAGCCATGTACTCATTTGCATGGCCTGCGATCAGGTCTCGAAACTTCAATTCAGATTCGTCAAGAGTGTACTCGCCACCATCTGCGATATTCATAGTTTCATCAACGAACTCAACTATTGGACTCATGCGGCGGAGCCAAAAAGCTAAATGCCCGGCGCGCTTGAAGTGGTCCAAACCCTCGTAGAGCTTGTTTTCGTGAGAACCCACGCGCTCAAGGTCTTTCGTCCAAGCCCCGTGAGCCTCAATGATGCGAGGGCGGGAAAGGCGAGGGAAAAGCCGAGCTAGATGAAGGATATTTTCGGAGTACTCACTATAGAAGCCGACGAAATCATTCTCGTCGGCTTCAATGGCTTGAAGCCGGCCCGCATTGATAAGCATCTTAACGACCGTTTTTGTTCTGCGTTATATATAAGATGATCTTACAAGCGGCGGCGTTAGTTGTAGCTACTTGGCCTTGCGGGCGCCAGCAAAGCTCGTAACGACCCGCATCTCCTGATTGCCAGCATCCGGAAGGTGGTTCTTAGGATAGCCATAAGTCGGCCGGTCGCCAGCCTTGAAGCGGCTATCAAGATACCCCTCGATAAACAGAGCCGGACGATTGACCGACACTGGCCCTCTCGCTTGCTCAGACATCATACTCTCCTGGATATGGCAAAGCCGCTTAGGTCGCCACCTAGCGGCTGCATTCTTATTTTGATTTCGTGATGCGCGTGTGGCGCAAGCGATGACAGTATGTCAAGTCACTCTTAAACGGAACCCGCCCCGAAAAGTTTCTCTGGCGGCACCGAATGCTGCGTCTTTGAAGTCACAAACTGGCGATTTGATGTCTCTCGTTCAAGAGCCAAAGCACTGAGCCATGGGCGGAATCTTAGAACGAAATCCGAATTCTATACGCGATCACCTCAGCGTTTTTCGGTGATGTTGCATCGGCCTTTCGGGTGTTCTGCCATTCCCGCGCTGGAAATTACGTAGAAGGCTCATCGGGGCTGGGCGTAATTCATTCAGTAAATGATTGCATTCGATCACCTCAACGCTTTTAGGTTAGGTTGCTGCATAATACCGGAAATATCCGCCATGCCCCACCCCCTCCGCACCGCACTCGGCGCCCTCCTCCTCGCGGCGCTCACCACGGCCGCTTGCGCCGCCGCGGGGCCGCGGGGCCGCGAAAGGTGCTGATCATCGTCAAGCCGGACAATCCGCGGGTCCAGGCCGATCGGGCGATCAAGGCGCATCTCGAGACGCGGGGCTACAGCGTCACGCTGGGCAGTCAGTACGACCCCGTCGCCCAGGCGGACGGCTACGACCTAGTGGTCCTGTCCTCGAACATCCGGAGCCGCGACCTGCTCGGTGCCTACCGTACCGTTCCGGTGCCGGTGCTCACCTGGGAGAGCGACCTCCTCGACGACATGGCCATGACCGGGCGCAAGCTCGGACGGGATTTCGGCAAGGATCCGGCCGAGCATTTCGTCTGGCTCGTGAACGCCCCCCATCCGCTGGCGGCGGGCCTGCCCGCCGGGGTCAACACCGTCTATGGGAAGGACGCCCCGATGAACTGGGGCAAGCCCGGCCTCGGGGCGTCCATCATCGCCACGGTGCAGGGCGAGCCCGACCATGCCGTGATCTTCGGCTACGAGAGGGGGGCGACGATGGATTACGACGCCATCGCGCCGGCGCGCCGCACGATGGTGTTCCTCGACAACGAGACCTTCGGCAACCTGACGCCGGCCGGGGCGGCCCTGTTCGACGCGGCCATCGACTGGACGGCCGGCCAGACCGCGCCGCCGAAGTAACGCGGCTCGGCCCGGTCTCAGATATCCAGCTCGGCCCCGTCCGCGAACGCCGCCCGCTCGGAGATGAAGGCGAAGCGTGCTTCGGGCTTGTTGCCCATCAGGCGTTCCACCGCGTCGCCGGTGGAGGCGCGGGCCTCCTCCAGCACCGCGACGCGCAGGAGCGTGCGCTTCTTGGGGTCCATGGTGGTCTCCTTCAGCTGCGCCGGCATCATCTCGCCGAGGCCCTTGAAGCGGCCGATTTCGACCTTGGCGCCCTTGAACACGGACTTGATCACCCGCTCCTTGTCGGCGTCGTCGCGGGCATAGACGGTCTTGGCGCCGTGGGTCAGCCGGTAGAGTGGCGGAATCGCCAGGTAGAGGTGGCCCTTGTCGATGAGCTTGGGCATCTGCCGGTAAAAGAAGGTGATCAGCAGCGAGGCGATGTGGGCGCCGTCGACGTCGGCGTCGGTCATGATGATGACCTTCTCGTAACGCAGGTCCTCGCCGCGATAGCCCGAGCCGGTGCCGCAGCCGAGGGCCTGGGTTAGGTCGGAGATGAGCTGGTTGGCGACCATCTTGTCCCGGCTCGCCGAGGCGACGTTGAGGATCTTTCCGCGCAACGGCAGGATCGCCTGGCTGGCGCGGTCGCGCGCCTGCTTGGCCGAGCCGCCGGCAGAATCGCCCTCGACGATGAAGATCTCGGAGCCGGCCATGCCGGCCTTCGAGCAATCGGCGAGCTTGCCGGGCAGCCGCAGCTTGCGGGTGGCGGATTTGCGCGCGACCTCCTTCTCCTGGCGCCGGCGCAGGCGTTCCTCGGCCCGGTCGATCACCCAGTCGAGGAGCTTGTTGGCCTGGGCCGGCGAGGCGGCGAGCCAATGGTCGAACGCATCGCGGATCGCGGTCTCGACGATGCGCGAGGCCTCCACCGTGGCGAGCTTATCCTTGGTCTGGCCCTGGAATTCGGGCTCGCGGATGAACACCGACAGCATCGAGGCGCAGGTCGCCATCACGTCGTCGGTGGTCACCGACGTCATCCGCTTGGCCTGGCCGACGCGCTCGGCATGCTCGCGCAGGGCCCGCAAAAGCGCCACGCGCAGGCCGCTCTCGTGGGTGCCGCCCTCGGCGGTGGGAATCGTGTTGCAGTAGGAGGCCGAGACCCCGTCCTCGATCACCATCCAGGCCACCGCCCATTCGAGCGAGCCGTGCCCGCCCGGCTTGGTGATCTTGCCCGAGAAGATCGCGTCGGTGACGAGTTCCTTGCCCTCGAGATCGCGGGTGAGATAATCGCGAAGCCCGCCGGGGAAGCGGTGCACGGTCTCGGCCGGGATGTCGTCGATGCCCTCCAGCAGGGCGGGGGCGCAACGCCAGCGGATCTCGACGCCGCCGAACAGGTAGGCCTTGGAGCGCGCCATGCGGAACAGGCGGCGCGGGTCGAACTTGTGCGCGCCGAAGATCTCGGCATCGGGGTGGAAGCGCACCCGCGTGCCGCGTCGGTTCTGCACCCGGCCCACGACCTCGAGCGGGCCCTGGGCGTGGCCGCGCGAAAACCGTTGGCGGTAGAGAGTCTGCGCGCGCGCGACCTCGACTTCGAGGTCGTCCGAAAGGGCATTGACCACGGAGATGCCGACGCCGTGCAGGCCGCCGGAGGTCTGGTAGACCTTCGAATCGAACTTACCGCCCGCATGCAGGACGGTCATGATGACTTCGAGGGCGGATTTTCCCGGAAATTTCGGGTGCGGGTCCACCGGAATGCCACGGCCGTTATCGGTCACGACGAGGTAGCCGCTCTCCTCCAGCTCCACCTCGATGAAGCTGGCATGGCCCGCCACCGCCTCGTCCATCGAATTGTCCACCACCTCGGCGAAGAGGTGGTGCAGGGCCCGCTCGTCGGTGCCGCCGATATACATGCCGGGGCGCTTGCGCACCGGCTCCAGCCCCTCCAGCACCCCGATCGACGAGGCGTCATAGCTCTCCTCGGCGGCGTCCACCGGGGGGGCCACGGCCTTGCGGTCATGGGCGGGCGGCAGCGGTCGAGCGGCGGGGCCGCCGGCGAACAGGTCGGTGGACCGCCCACGGCTCGTCGCCGGGGCGGCCTCGCGGGGGGTCTCGCGGTGCTTCATGATCGCGACCCTACCAGAACGAAACGGAAACGGGAATGGCTGCGGTACCGCAAGGCCCGCGCCAGTCCGGCGTTCTGCCTGGACTGTGCACCGATTCCGTTAACGCTGTCCCAGAAGCGCTCAGGTGCCGACGCGCCCGCCGCCGCGCCGGGTGATCGTCAGCACCGCCGGGCGCGGCGGCAGGGCGGGGTCGAAATCCGGCCAGCGGGTGGAGGGCGCCTCGAAGGTGGCGGGCACAGCCTTGGGGTCGTCCTCGTCGGCCTCGCCCGGATGCTGGACGGCGACGAAGAAGGTGGTGTCGTCGGGGGTGAAATATGGCCCGCACATCTCGGCGCCGCACGGCACCCGGAAGAAGTGCTTGCCGGTGCCGCGGCCCTGCCCGTCCGTCTCCAGGGCCCAGATCCCGTCGGCGCGGCCGGTGCGCGCGGGCGAGTTGCCGTCGGTGGCGACCCAGAGCCGGCCCTGGCCGTCCACCGCGCAATTGTCCGGCATGCCGAACCAGCCGTTCCGGGTGGTGGCCGACGAGAAGGTGGCGCCCACCGCCGCGATCGCCGGGTCGCCGCAACGCACCAGGATCTCCCAGCCGAACCCCAAGGCGGCGTGGTCGTCGGCATCGGGGGTGAGTTCGACGATGTGGCCGAAGCGGTTGTCGGCGCGCGGGTTCACGGCGTCGACCTGGTCGGGTGTGCGCTTTCCGTTGTTGGTGAGCATCACGTAGACCTTGCCGGTCTTCGGGTTCGCCTCGACGTCCTCGGGACGGTCCATCTTGGTGGCGCCGAGGAGATCGGCGGCGAGTCGCGTCCCGATCAGCACGTCGGCCTGGGAGTGGAAGCCGTTCTGCGGGGTCAGCGGACCCTGGCCGAACACCAGCGGCATCCACGCACCGCGCCCGTCCGTGTCGAAGCGGGCGACGTGCAACGTGCCGGAATCGAGGAGGTCGCGGTCGCCGCTCTCCGCCCGGCCGGTGGTGACGAACTTGTAGATGTAGTCGAAGCGCTCGTCGTCGCCCTGGTAGACGACGTACTGACCGGTTTTCGCGATGATCCCGGCGGCGCCCTCGTGCTTGAACCGGCCCATGGCGGTGCGCTTCTTCGGGGTCGCGGTCGGATCGAACGGATCGATCTCCACCACCCAGCCGAAGCGGTTGGGCTCGTGCGGGGTTTTCGAGATGTCGAAGCGTTCGTGGAAGCGGCCCCAGGCATAGGCGCTGTTGGGGAGATTGAAGCGCTTGTGGTTGGCGGCTTCCGGCGAATCCGGCGGGAGCGCTCCCGAAAAGTAGTAGTTGATGTTCTCCTCGCAGGTGAGCCACGTGCCCCACGGGGTCGTGCCGCCGGCGCAGTTGTTGATCATGCCGTGGACCGCGCGGCCGGTGGGGTCGGCGGCGGTCCTGAGCCGTTCGGCGCCGGCGGCCGGACCCGACAGCACCATCGGCGTCTCCACGGTGATGCGGCGGGCGTAGCGCGAATCCGGCACCACCGCCCAGCGTCCGGCGGTCCGCTTGATCTCGATCACCGAACCGCCATGGGCCGCCATCTCGATGTCGACGAGGGCCTGCGTCATGCCCGCGAAGGCGACCGACTTGATGTCCTGGCGCCCCAGGCCCGGGAACATCAGTTCCTCGTTGGTGTATTCGTGGTTGATCACCAGCAGGCCGTGGCCCGCCGGATCGGCCGCCCCCGGCATCGGGAAGTAGCCGACGAAGTCGTTGTTGTAGCCGAATTGCTGGGCCTGCGCCGCCGCCGACTGGTTGTACGGATCGAAGGCCGGAGCGCCGGGCAGGACCGGGTCGCCCCAGCGGATCAGGATCTCGGCATCGTGGCCAGCCGCGACATGGTGGTGCGTGTCCGAGCCCGCCTCGATTTCCGCGAAGGGAAAGCGCGTCGGCGTTTCGGCGGCCTGCGCGCTCCCGGCGGCGAGCGCGCGCGGCGTCACCACGGCGGCGATGGCGCCGACTCCGAGCAGTCCGCGCAGGAGATCGCGCCGGTCGAAGCGCGCGGCGACCACGTCGCCGAAGGTGGCGTTGGGGCTCGGATTCGAGCCGGCATCCTCGGCGGCTTCCGCCGCCTGCGAGCGGGTTCGCGTCGGCTGCGTCATCATCGGCTCCGGGCTCTGCATCTTGGCGAGCGTCGCCCATAGCCGGCGTCGATGGCAGGGCGATGACGCTCGGCGGCCGGTGTTCCTTCCTGCTCTGCCGGTACCCTCCCCCGCAGAGGGGGAGGGTCTTTTTCCGGGTCAGGCCTTCTTGCGAACGGCGGTCTTCGCCGCGGGTTTGGCAGCACTCGTCTTGGAAGCACTCGTCTTGGCAGCGGCTTTGGCCGGCGCCTTCTTGGCGGCGGCCTTGGGCGTCGCGTCACCCTCAGGGGGCGCGGCCTTCTTCGCAGCGGCCTTCTTGGCCGGCGCCTTGGTCCCGGCAGTCTTGGCACCTGCCGCCTTCCGGGCCGGAGCCTTCTTCTTGGAGCCCCCCGCCGCCTCGCGGGCGGCGATCAGTTCCAGGGCCTGGGGCAGCGCGATGTCCTCGGACGCCAGGGTCTTGGGCAGCGTCGCGTTGGTGGTGCCGTCGGTGACGTAGGGGCCGTACTTGCCCGATTTGACCACGATCGGCTTGCCGCTCTCCGGGTGCGCGCCGAGCGGTCGGCCGGGATCGGCGGCGGGACCGCGCCGGCCGCCGCCCTGCTCCTTGGCGACGATGATGTCGATGGCGCGGTTCGCGCCGATCTCCAGAACGTCGTCGTCGCGGCCGAGATTCGCGTACATCTTGCCGTGCTGGACGTAGGGTCCGAAGCGGCCGAGATTGGCCAGGATCGGCTCGCCGGTCTCCGGATGCTTGGCGACCTCGCGCGGCAGCGACAGCAACTTCAGGGCCTTCTCCAGATCCACCGCCGAGGGGCTGAGGCCCTTGGGGATCGAGGAGCGCTTGGGCTTGGCCGCCTCCTTGTCGGTGGAAGCCTCACCGAGCTGCACGAACGGGCCGAAGCGGCCGTCGCGCACGGTGACCGCCAGGCCCGAGACCGGGTCGGTGCCGAGCACGCGGGTGCCGGGCTGTCCGCCATTCTCCGAGCTGCCGTCGCCATCCCCCTCGACGCCGGTGGCGGCGAGTTGGCGGGTGTACTTGCACTCCGGGTAGTTCGAGCAGCCGACGAAGGCGCCGAACTTGCCGAGCTTCAGCGAGAGCTGGCCCGAGCCGCAGGTCGGGCAGGTGCGCGGATTCGAGCCGTCGGCCTTTTCGGGAAAGATGTGCGCGCCCAGAAGATCGTTGAGCGCATCGAGTACTTCCGTGACGCGCAGCTCCTTGGTGCCGGCGATGGCGGCGGAGAAATCCTTCCAGAACTCACGCAGCACCTCGCGCCAGTCGATCTCGGCATTGGAGACGCGGTCGAGCTGGCCCTCCAGTTCGGCCGTGAAGTCGTACTCGACGTAGCGCTTGAAGAAGCTCTCGAGGAAGCCGGTGACGAGGCGGCCCTTGTCCTCGGCCACGAGCCGCTTCTTCTCGATCTTCACATATTCTCTGTCGCGCAGCGTCTGCAGGATCGCCGCGTAGGTCGAGGGCCGCCCGATGCCGAGCTCTTCCATGCGCTTGACGAGGCTGGCCTCGGAGTAGCGCGGCGGCGGCTCGGTGAAGTGCTGGGTCGAGGCGATGCGCTCGCGCTTCAGGGCGTCGCCGGCCTTCATCGGCGGCAGGCGCTTGCCGTCCTCGTCCTCCTCGTCGTCCTTGCCCTCCTGGTAGAGGGTGAGGAAGCCATCGAACTTCACCACCTGGCCGGTGGCGCGCAGCTCCAGCTTGCGCGGCCCCACCGCCGCGGTCACGTCGACGGTGGTGCGCTCCAGCTCGGCCGATTCCATCTGGCTCGCCACCGTGCGGGTCCAGATCAACTCGTAGAGCTTGGCCTGCTCGGCATCCACCGTGCGGGCCACCGTCTTCGGCAGCCGGCCCATGTCGGTGGGGCGCACGGCTTCGTGGGCCTCCTGCGCGTTCTTGGCCTTGGTGCTGTACTTGCGCGGGGCCGCCGGCAGGTAGCGCTCGCCGTATTCCTTGGCGATGACGCGGCGCGCATCGGCGATGGCCTCCGGCGCCATGTCGACGCCGTCGGTCCGCATGTAGGTGATGAGGCCCACGGTCTCGCCGCCGATCTCGACGCCTTCGTACAGTTTCTGCGCGGCCCGCATGGTCTGGGCCGGGGCCATCCCGAGCTTACGCGAGGCTTCCTGCTGCAGCGTCGAGGTGGTGAAGGGCGGCGCCGGGTGGCGCTTGGCGGGCTTGGCCTCGACGCTGGCGACCGAGAAGGTGGCGAGTTCGAGGTCGCGCTTGAACGCAGCCGCATCCGCGCCGTTGCCGATGTCGAGGCGCTGGATCTTCTTGCCGTCGGCACCGGTGAGCCGGGCCTCGAACACCGCGCCGGTTTCGGTCACCAGGGTCGCCACCAGCGACCAGTACTCGCGCGGCTTGAAGACCTCGATCTCGCGCTCGCGCTCGCAGACGAGGCGCAAGGCCACCGATTGCACGCGGCCGGCCGAGCGGGCCCCAGGAAGCTTGCGCCACAGGACCGGAGAGAGGTTGAAGCCGACGAGGTAGTCGAGGGCGCGCCGGGCCAGATAAGCGTCGACCAGGGCCTGGTCGATCTGGCGCGGATTGCGCATGGCGGTGTCCACCGCCGACTTGGTGATGGCGTTGAAGGTCACCCGCTCCACCGGCATGCCCTTGAGGGCGCGCCGGGCGGTCAACGCCTCGACCACGTGCCACGAGATCGCCTCGCCCTCGCGATCCGGATCGGTCGCCAGGATCAGGCCGTCGGCGCCCTTGAGCGCCTTGACGATGTCGGAGACGCGCTTTGAGCCGCGTTCGTCCAGCTCCCACAGCATGTGGAAATCGGCCTCCGGGTCGACGGAGCCGTCCTTGGCGGGCAGGTCGCGAATATGGCCGAACGAGGCGAGCACCTCGTAGTCGCGGCCGAGGTACTTGTTGATCGTCTTGGCCTTGGCCGGCGACTCGACGACGACGACTTTCATGGACGGATTCTAGCCTCTCGTCAGGGCCTGCCCGCGACAGCGGCCGGATGCGCAAAGGGCGCACGCTCGGGACGGTGCGGGAGGCGTGGCGCCCTCGGAGGGGGCCTTTCGCGGGGCATGAAGTGGGTTAACGTCGGGGCGATGTCAAATGGAGGCGGGATCGGGCTCCGTCGGGCCGCGCCGTCCGGGCGCGGGACGTGCGCGATGGTCCGGGCCGGCGCCCCGTTGTCGCGAGTCTCTGTCTTGCGGCCTTCGCGCGCCCGCTGTAGCGCTGGCCCGGTGATGACAAACGCTCCGTCCGCACCCGGCTTCCCGCACCGCCATCTCCTCGGCATCGAGGGGCTGTCGCGCCCCGACATCGAGGCCCTGCTGGCGCGCGCCGACGACGCCGTGGCCCTGTCGCGGCAGGTGGAGAAGAAGCGCACCACCTTGCGCGGACGCACCCAGATCAACCTGTTCTTCGAGCCCTCGACCCGGACGCAATCCTCGTTCGAACTCGCCGGCAAGCGCCTCGGCGCCGACGTGATGAACATGTCGGTGGCCTCGTCCTCGGTGAAGAAGGGCGAGACCCTCATCGACACCGCGGCGACCCTCAACGCCATGCGCCCCGACATCATCGTGGTGCGCCACCATGCGGCGGGCGCCGTGCATCTCCTCGCCCGCAAGGTCGATTGCGCCGTGGTCAATGCCGGCGACGGCGCCCACGAGCACCCGACGCAGGCCCTCCTCGACGCGCTGACCATCCGCCGCAACAAGGGCCGGATCGAGGGCCTGACTGTGGCGATCTGCGGCGACGTGCTCCACAGCCGGGTCGCCCGTTCCAACATCATCCTGTTGCAGGCGCTCGGCGCCCAGGTCCGGGTCATCGGCCCCTCGACGCTGCTCCCCACCGGCATCGAGCGCTTCGGCGTCACGGTCTTCACCGATATGCGCAAAGGGTTGGCTGGCTGCGACATCGTCATGATGCTGCGCCTCCAGCGCGAGCGCATGAACGGCTCGTTCGTGCCCTCGGTGAAGGAGTATTTCCGCTATTTCGGCCTCGACGCCGACAAACTGCGCCTGGCCGCCCCCGACGCCCTGGTGATGCATCCGGGCCCGATGAACCGCGGCGTCGAGATTTCCTCGGAAGTGGCCGATGGCGCGCAATCGCTCATCCGCGAACAGGTGGAGATGGGCGTCGCCGTGCGCATGGCGGTGCTGGAAGCGCTGGCGACGCATCTGCCGAACGCGTGATTCTTAAAATTAGGTCCTGGCGCCTTGTGAAAAGACACAGGATGCACCTCGATCGAATGCATCTTCAATCAGTGAGATCATTCGATACGGTTTGTACTTCCTGCATTAGGTCCACACTTTCCACCCTAGGGATGTGCGGCTCTGAACTGAAGATACCGACTGAATGTAAATGCAGAAATTCTTCAGCGCGCAATGATACGCGAACACCTTGTGCCTTGATACCGGATAGTTCCAATATAATTGGTGACTTCAAATTCCACTGCATAAATTTTGCATCGAAGACCTCAACCCATTGATCCGGCGCGGTCTCCACCTCCACACACAGTGAGGCAGCACGAGCGTGTTCGGCATCGACCCGGTTGCGGATCTGAATTTCGGAGAGCTTGCATTCTTTGAATCGTGCCATCCACCAGGGAGCATGCTCTCGATCAGTGTGAAAGGCATAGGCGTGAGGATGCTGTACGTCTAAAGCGAGAGATGCTCCATTCCGATGAGGAGACCAAAACGAAAGTGAGCTTTTCTCTGCTCGACATTCAGTAACTCTGAAGCCTTTTGCAACGGCCGCAGCCCTATTTAGCTTCTTGTGGAGCAAATCGTTGATATTCTTTTTCAGGGCGAGCGCGGAATCGTTGCGCGGAAACTCAAATCCATATTTCAAAATAAGATTTGTGAGAATACTTTGATCATGCCGATGCTCAATAAATTCGGGATGGTCGTCTAGGCCGCACACGTTGGTATCGTCAGTGATGATCCGCCTATCTCGGCTGGCCTCGACCCAATACTTTACCAGAGAACGCGTGTAGGGATTGATCTGCAAAGCGACATACGACGCCTGTATCTGGTCAACCTCCCAATACCCAGGTTCGTTGCAGTCCATATAGAAAAAGCAGTCACGTTTCGTCCACGCTAAGTTTTTGTAGCCTGAAAGATGCGTGACACCGATCCGGTTGGGTTTCTCGGCGAGCCACGCACAGAGCGGGAATATAGAATGATCGATCGATCGCGTGGCATCTAGGCCCGTATCGCAGTAAATGACAAAATCTCCATCCTTAAGGAAAGAGATCGCATCGCCGATGATATACGGCTTCCAAAGCCAGCATCCGGCACCGCGAGGCAATTCAAGAATATCTTTGTTTTCTTGATAAAATTCCGTTTCCATCAAGCGCGGCTTCGACCACGCGCGGATGAAATCGAATTCACCCGACAAGGCCGCCGAGCTATTTTGAAGTCGCTGCCCTTCTTCAAATATAGTTCCAGTCGCGAAATTTACTAAACAAACTCTCGATCCGGCGAGCGAGATACGGAAATCTTCGACTACACGACTTCGTCTCGGTTCAAATATGTTTGCAAGAGTAATTTTTTCCAATTTATTACTCCAATCATCAAATTATTTATCCTATAATGATCTAGTCAATCGAAAATTCCAGGTCAACAAAAGTCTATTTCAATAGATTGAAGACCGACAGTGGGGGCGATTCGCCCGGCCGCGTCCCACCTGCCGAACGCGTGATCGGGGTGCCCGTTGCCCGTCGAACCCCGCCCGGTCGGACACCCCGCTAACCGCGCGTCAATCATGCCGGCGGATTTGGTCGCGGCGCGTGAACCCGAAGCCGCCGCCGGCACCGTAGCAGCGGCCATGGACGATGCTTCTTTCCCCCTCCCGCCGCTTCGCGCCCTGGCGGCGTTGGCGCCACGCGACGCCGATATCGTGCTCACCGCGGCCGGGCACGCATCCGCGACGCTCTCGCCCGATGCGAAACGCCGGACCTTGCGCCGCCTCGACCTCTATCGGCGCGTCCTGGGCCTGCCCCTGTCGATCGGGTCGCTGGCCAGGCTTCACAGGCTCAGCAGCGCGCCCGCGCCACCGGCCACATCCGCCGAGAACGTCACCCGCCCCTCCTCCAGCCGCACTTGGCCGCCGGCCACCAGCGCGAGGGCTGCCGGATAGAGGCGGTGCTCCTGCACCAGGATGCGGGCGGCGAGCGCATCGGCATCGTCGCCGGGATGAACCGGCACGGCGGCCTGGGCGATGATCGGGCCGGCATCGAGTTCGGGCACCACGTAATGCACGGTGCAGCCGTGCAGGCGGACCCCGGCAGCAAGCGCCTGGTCGTGGGTGTGGACGCCCTTGAACAGCGGCAGCAGCGAGGGGTGGATGTTGATCATGCGGCCCGCCCAGGCCTCGACGAAGCCGTCGGAAAAGATCCGCATGAAGCCGGCGAGCACCACGAGGTCGATCCCGGCGGCGACGAGCTCGAGCTGCAGGGCCGCGTCGAAGGCGGCCCGGCTCGCATGGGCCTTGTGGTCGAGCGCCCGGGTGGCGATGCCGGCCTGCGCCGCCGCGGCGAGCCCCCCGGCCTCCGGCCGGTTGGAGGCCACGAGCACGATCTCGGCCGGATAGTCCGGCGCCCGCGCCGCCGCGATCAGCGAGGCCATGTTCGAGCCGCGCCCCGAGATCAGGATCGCGACCCGACACTTCCGGGGTGACGTCATCGGAAGGCGAGCCGGCCTTCGAAGGTCACCGGCTCGGCGCCGCGCGCGGTGATGCGACCGAGGCGCACCGGCGAAGCCCCGCCGAGGTCGAGGGCCTTCGACACCGCACTGACGCGCTCCGGCGAGACCACCACCACCATGCCGATGCCGCAGTTGAAGGTGCGCAGCATCTCGGATTCGGCGACGCCGCCCACCTCCGAGAGCCAGCCGAAGACCGGCGGCGGGATGATCGCGTCGAGGTCGATGCGGATGCCGACCCCATCGGGCAGCACGCGCGGGAGGTTGTCGGGAAAGCCGCCACCGGTGATGTGGGCGAGCGCCTTGATCCCGTCGGTGCTCCGGAGCGCCGCCAGCAGCGGCTTCACGTAGATCTGGGTCGGCTCCAGCAGTGCCTCGCCCAGGGTCCGGGTGGGCTCGAACGGAGCCGGATCGTCATAGGACAGGCCGCTCTTCTCGACGATGCGGCGCACCAGCGAGAAGCCGTTGGAATGCACGCCCGAGGAGGGCAGGCCCAAAACCACGTCGCCGGGCACGATGTTGCCGCGCGGCAGCAGGGTGCCGCGCTCGGCCGCCCCGACGCTGAAGCCGGCCAGATCGTAATCCGCGCCGTTGTACAGGCCCGGCATCTCGGCGGTCTCGCCGCCGATGAGCGCGCAGCCGGCGATCCGGCAGCCCGCCGCGATGCCGCGCACGATGTCGGCGCCCACCCCCGGCACCAGCTTGGCCGTGGCGAAGTAATCGAGGAAGAACAGGGGCTCGGCGCCCTGGACGATGATGTCGTTCACGCACATCGCCACGAGGTCGATGCCGATGGTGTCGTGACGCCCGGTCTCGATGGCGATCTTTACCTTGGTGCCGACGCCGTCATTGGCCGCCACCAGGATCGGATCCCGGAAACCGGCGGCCTTGAGGTCGAACAGGCCGCCGAAGCCGCCGATCTCGGCATCCGCCCCCGGCCGGCGCGTGGCCCGCACCAGCGGCTTGATGGTCTCGACCATGGCATTGCCGGCATCGATGTCGACGCCCGCTTCCGCGTAGGTCATTCCGGGTTTGGGCTCAGCCGTCATTCCGCGCCGCTTTCTTCGATCCGCCGTTGGGCCACCTCTAACCATTCCGGCGCGCCTTCGCGAGTCTTCTGCTCTTCTGCCGCGCGTCTTCTGCCCGGATGGCTCCCGCCGGTGCCGCGCCGGCTTGACCGTGACCCGCGGCGTTCCCACTCTCGTGCGCGAACGAGCGACGGGTGCGAGGAGACGGCCGATGCGCGGCAGGGCGGTGATCGGATGTCTGGCGCTGGGGGGCGTCGTCCTGCTGCTCTATCTCCTCTCCGACGTGATGCTGCCGTTCGTGGCCGGCCTCGGGCTGGCCTACCTGCTCGATCCGCTCGCCGACCGACTGGAGCGGCTCGGGCTCGGGCGGCTTTCCGCCTCCCTGCTGATCCTGGCGACGTTCGTGGTCGCCCTCGTGCTGGCCCTGCTCATCGTCGTGCCGCTGGCCGCCAATCAGGTCTCGGCGCTGGTGGGCACCCTCCCCGGCATGGTCTCGCGGCTGCAGGGGATTCTGGCCGAGAAGGCCGGCCCTCTGCTCCAGCGCGTCGGCGGGGCGGATGTGCTCGGCGAGCTGCAATCCTCCGTCGGCACCCTGGTGGGCCAGGGCGGCACCTGGTTCCTGTCGTTCCTCAAATCGCTGTGGTCGGGGAGCCAGGCCCTGGTCTCCATCGCCTCGCTGCTGGTGGTGACGCCGGTGGTGGCGTTCTACCTGCTGGTGGACTGGGACCGGATGATCGCCGCACTCGACGGCTGGGTGCCCCCGCGGCACCGTCCGGTGGTGCGGCGCCTCGGGCGCGAGATCAACCAGGCGGTCACCGGCTTCGTGCGCGGCCAGACGCTGGTCTGCCTCATCCTCGGCACGTTCTATGCGGTGGGGCTGTTCTGCGTCGGGCTGAATTTCGGGGTGCTGATCGGCCTCATCGCGGGCTTCCTCACCTTCATTCCCTATGTCGGCACGCTCACCGGATTCCTGCTCTCGGCCGGCGTGGCCCTGGCGCAGTTCTGGCCGGATTCCGACTGGCTGCATATCGGGCTCACCATCGGGGTGTTCGTGGTCGGCCAGTTCCTCGAGGGCAACATCATCTCGCCCAAGCTCGTGGGCGAATCGGTGGGCCTGCATCCGGTCTGGCTGATGTTCGCGCTCCTCGCCTTCGGCTCCCTGTTCGGCTTCCTCGGCTTGCTTCTCGCGGTGCCGGTGGCCGCCTCCCTCGGCGTGCTGGTGCGTTTCGCGCTCGGCCGCTACCTGCAGAGCCCGCTCTATCATGCCGATGGGCCGGTGCTGCTGCCGCACCGGGAGACCTGATGGCGACCCGCGACAACGCCCCCCCACGCCAGCTCACCTTCGACCTGCCGGCGGACCCGCGCTACGGCCGCGAGGACTTCCTGGTGGGGCCGGCCAACGCGGCGGCCTACGGCATGGTCGAAGCGTGGCCGAACTGGCCGGACACCGTGTGCCTTCTCACCGGCCCGCCCGGCAGCGGCAAGAGCCACCTCGCCTCGATCTGGGCGACGCGGGCCCATGCCTGGACCGCCCCGGCGGCCGAGATCGGGGCGGCGCAGGTGCCCCATCTCGTCTCCAACGGCGCCGTGGTGATCGAGGACATCGACCGAGGACAGGACCGCGACGAGGCCGCCCTGTTCCATCTGCTCAACCTCGCCCGCGAGCGGGCCTGCCCGGTGCTGCTCACCTCCTCGGTGGCGGTGGACACACTCGGGCTGGTGACGGCGGATCTGCGCTCGCGCCTGCGGCTGGCGCCGGGCGCCCAGATCCTCCCCCCCGACGACGCGCTCCTGCGCGCGGTCATCGTCAAGCTGTTCGTGGACCGCCAGCTCGTGGTCGACCTCGCCGTGGTCGAGGCTTTGGCCTTGCGCATCGACCGCTCGCTCGGCCGCGCCCGGCAGGTGGTGGCGGAACTCGACCGCGACGCCCTCGGCCGGGGCCGGCGCATCACCAAGCCGCTGGCGCTGGCGGTGCTGGCGCGGCTCGGACTCGGCAGCGGGGAGAGCGACGACGAGACCGACCCGGACGACGAGATGGACCCCGACGACGTAGCGCCGTGACAGTCGCCGTCCGGCGATTGTCATCAAACTGTCAAAAACCGCGGCCTTCCCCGTGCTAGGAAGCCGCCCCCCAGATTGAGGAGAGCGACACTTGGCGGATCACGCGTCGGATCACGGGCCGAACAGGGACTCGGCGGATGGGGGTACAGCCGCATCGGAGACCGGGCCCGAGGCGACCGGCGTGAAAGCGACCGACGTCAAGGCGGCCAGCGTGAAGGCTGCGCTTTCCAAAACTGCCCCTCCAAAGACTGTCCCTCCAAAAACTGCCCGGCCCCGGGCCGCGCGCTCCGCGCCGAGACGCGCCCCCGCCGCTGCGGCCAGAGCGGCCGCGCCCGCCGTGGCGCCGGGCCCCCTCGCCGTAAAAGCAGGACCGGACGTCGACCTGCCGGATGTACGCTTGCCTGACGTCGACCTGCCGCTCGCGGACGGGCCACTGATGGAGCTGCCGACGCCGCCCAAGCCCGTAGCGGACGCCGCCGCGTCGGAGCTTCCGACCGCCGAGGCGGATGCCCGCGATTTGGTGCTGGAGGCCGGCCAGGCCCTGCGCCACTCGCCCGAGCGCTTCGTCAACCGCGAATTGTCGTGGCTGCAGTTCAACCGCCGGGTGCTGGAGGAGGCCTCCAACCCGAACCACCCGCTGCTGGAGCAGCTGCGCTTTCTCTCGATCTCGGCCAACAACCTCGACGAGTTCTTCATGGTGCGGGTCGCCGGCCTGCACGATCAGGTCCGCGCCGGCTTGGTCCTGCCCTCGCAGGACGGCCTGACCCCGTCCGAGCAGCTCGCCCGCATCGGCACCAGCGTCTCGCGCCTGGCGCTGGACCAGCAGCAGCGCTGGCGCGAATTGCGGGCCGAGTTGCACGGCGTCGGCATCGAACTCACCGAGCCGGCCTCCCTGAGCCCCGAGCACAAGGCCTGGCTCGAGGAGTACTTCCTCAGCCACGTCTTCCCGGTGCTGACGCCGCTCGCCATCGATCCGGCGCATCCGTTCCCGTTCATCCCGAATCTCGGCTCCACCATCGCCCTGATGCTGATGCGCCCGCGCGACGGCCGAGTGCTGCGCGCCCTGATCCGCCTGCCGTCGGTGGTCGATCGCTTCGTGCGCCTTCCCGATGCCGACACCGAGTCCACCGCCCGCTTCATCGCCATCGAGCAGGTGATCGTGATGTTCACCGGGCGGCTGTTCCCGGGCTACTCCCTGCGCGGACATGGGGCGTTCCGGGTGATCCGGGATTCCGATCTCGAAATCGAGGAGGAGGCCGAGGACCTCGTCCTGCATTTCGAGACGGCGCTCAAGCAACGCCGGCGCGGCATCGTCATCCGCCTCGAAGTCGAGTCGGGCATGTCGGAGGATCTGCGCGCCTTCGTCGCCGACGAGCTCGAGATCGGCCTCGACGCGGTGTTCCTGGTGGAGGGGATGCTGGCCCTCAACGAGCTTTCGCAGATCGTCGGGATCGACCGCCCCGAGCTCAAGTTCAAGTCGTACAACCCGCGCTTCCCCGAGCGCATCCGCGAGAGCGGCGGCGACGTGTTCGCGGCGATCCGGCAGAAGGACTTCATCGTCCATCACCCTTACGAATCCTTCGATTCGGTGGTGCAGTTCCTGGCCCAGGCCGCCCGCGACCCCAACGTGGTGGCGATCAAGCAGACGCTCTACCGCACCTCGTCGAACTCGCCGATCGTGGCGGCCCTCGCCGAGGCGGCCGAACTCGGCAAGTCGGTGACCGCGCTGGTCGAACTCAAGGCCCGCTTCGACGAGGAGGCCAACATCCGCTGGGCGCGCGACCTGGAGAAGGCCGGCGCCCAGGTGGTGTTCGGCTTCATCGAGCTGAAGACCCACGCCAAGCTGTCGATGGTGGTGCGGCGCGAGGGCGACAAGCTCGTGACCTACTGCCACGTCGGCACCGGCAATTATCATCCGATCACCGCGCGCATCTACACCGACCTGTCGTTCTTCACCGCCGACCCGGTGGTGGCCCGCGACGTCAGCCGGATCTTCAACTACATCACCGGCTACGCCGAGCCCGCCGGGCTGGAGCGCATGGCGGTCTCGCCGCTGACCCTGAAGCCGCGCCTGCTCGAGAACATCGAGCAGGAGATCGCCCACGCCAAGGCCGGGCGCCCGGCGGCGATCTGGATCAAATGCAACTCGCTGGTCGACCAGCAGATCATCGACGCGCTCTACGACGCGAGCACGGCCGGCGTGCAGATCGACTGCGTGGTGCGCGGCATCTGCTGCCTCAGGCCCGGCATTCCCGGCCTGTCGGAGACGATCCGGGTCAAGTCCATCGTCGGGCGCTTCCTCGAGCACGGCCGCATCTACGCCTTCGGCAACGGCGTCGGGCTGCCCCACCCCAAGGCCACCGTCTACATCGCCTCGGCCGACCTGATGAGCCGCAATCTCGACCGCCGGGTGGAAGCCATGCTGCCGATCACCACCGCGACGGTGCACCAGCAGGTGCTCGACCAGATCATGCTCGCCAACCTCCTCGACAACCGCCAGAGCTGGCGTGTACTGGCGTCTGGCGCGAGCGAGCGGGTCCAGCCGGCCGAGGGCGAGGAACCGTTCAATGCCCATAAGTACTTCATGACGAATCCGAGCCTGTCCGGGCGCGGCAAGTCGTCGAAGAAGTCGAGTCCGCGCGCGCTGAGCCGTCGGGCCCAGCGCCCCTGATAGACCGAGTCAAGGAGCCTGCATGGGCCTCCCCCGCGCCGCCTTCGCGTCCGACCATCCGGACGCGGCGCCAGACCGCAGATCGGCCGGGCTCGGCGCGCCCGTGGCGATCATCGATATCGGCTCGAACTCGGTGCGCCTCGTCGCCTACGACGCGCTGAGCCGGGCGCCGACGTCGCTCTACAACGAGAAGGTGCTGTGCGGCCTCGGCCGCAACGTCCTCACCACGGGTCGTCTCAACGACGAGGCGGTGCGCCGGGCGCTGACCGCCCTCGCCCGCTTCCGGGTGCTGTGCGAGACCATGCAGATCGCACGCGTGTTCGTGCTGGCCACCGCCGCCGCGCGCGACGCGGAGAACGGCCCCGAATTCCTCGCCGCGGCCGAGACCGCCTGCGGCCACCGGATCGAGCTCCTGTCGGGCCGGCGCGAGGCCGAATTGTCGGCGCTCGGCGTCATTTCGGGGTTCCACGCGCCGGACGGCGTGGTCGGCGACCTCGGCGGCGGCTCCCTCGAACTCGTCGATGTCCGCGGCGCCACCGTCGGCACCGGCGTGACCATGCCGCTCGGCGGCCTCGCCCTGCAGGACCTGTCGGGCGGTTCGCTCAAGAAGGCGCTCAAGATCGCCCGCGAAAACCTGAAGAAGGCCGCACCCCAGCTCGATACCCTGCGCGGGCGCAGCTTCTACGCGGTGGGGGGCACCTGGCGGGCGCTGGCGCGCCTGCATCAGGCCGCCCGCGGCTACCCGCTCCACGTGATGCACGGCTACAGCGTCGAGCCCTCGGACGAGCTGAGCTTCCTCGAAGTGGTGGAGCGCACCGACGCCGCCCTGCTGCAGGACGTGGAGAGCGTCTCGGAGGCGCGCCGGCCACTCCTCGCCTACGGCGCGGTGGTGCTGGAAGAGATCATCCGGGTCGGGCGCCCGCGCGAGCTCGCGATCTCGGCCAGCGGCGTGCGCGAGGGCCTGCTCTACGAGCAGCTCGACCGCGACGCCCGGCTCGCCGACCCGCTTCTGGCGGCGGCGGGCGAACTCAACACCCTGCGCGCCCGCTCGCCGGGCCACGCGCAGGACCTCATCGCCTGGACCGACCACTTCATCGCGAGCCTGGACGCCCCCGAGACCGCGGACGAGCGGCGCCTGCGCCATGCGGGCTGTCTGCTCTCCGACATCGGCTGGCGGGCGCATCCCGATTATCGCGGCGAGCAGAGCGTCAACGTCATCACCCATGCGGCCTTCGTCGGGATCGACCATCCGGGCCGGGCCTATCTCGCCCTGGCGATCGCGTTTCGCCATGCCGGCGTCGCCCCCGAGAAGGCGAGCCCGATGCTGCGCGGCCTCGCCGGCCCCCGCCTGTTCGACCGCGCCCGCCTGCTCGGCGGCCTACTGCGCCTCGCCTTCCCGCTCTCGGCCGGCATGGCGGGCGCGCTCGGCAGCCTGCCGGTGGTGGTGCAGGACGGCCGGGTGACGCTGACCCTGCCGCCGGAAGCGGAATCGCTGCCCGGCGACCGTATCCTCAACCGGCTCCGGGGGCTCGCCCGGGTCATCGGGCTCGACGGACGCATCGTGACGGGGTGAGCGCGCCTCGCCCCGCCGGATCGGGTGAGGCGGCCGTCGCGCCGGTTCGTTAACGGGCTCGGGGTACGGTGATGGCGTCCACAGCGTTTTCGTGAGTATCCGTCGCGTGCGTATCCTGCGTTCCCTCGCCATCGGCAGCGTCTTCGGCTCGAGCCTCCTGGCAATCGGCTTCGTCTGCGTCGATCGCCTGACCCATCCGGTGCCGGCGCCGATCCCCGCCATGGCGCGGGCCGCTCCCTACGATCCCACCGCCACCGGCACCCTCGCGCCGCTGGTCGATCCGGCCCGCGCCGCGGTCGCCTCCGCCAAGCCCGCCCCGCTGAAGCCCGAGGCGGCCAAGCCCAAGGCCACCGACGGCTTCGACACCGAGCGCCTCAACGCCCTCATGCGCGGCGACCCCACCGTCACCCTCGCCCGCGCGCGGTAACGGGGGGAGGAAATCGGACGCTTGGCAGCCTTTGGTCGCGTCCGATTTTTACACGATTTCACAGTTCGTAAACGCTGATGTTTGAACACAGAAAATCTCATTCATCCTGCCGTCATTCTGACAGCAATGAGCTCGTCTTGAACAAAGCATTACCTCAGTAAATAGCTTCACGATGTCGAAACAACTCGTCGAAGATTTCAGTTAGCTCACAATTGCGCCCCTCATCCAAGGGCTTACTAATTGCAACAATGTCTTCTCTGGTCTTGATCAGGCTGATAGCTAATAACGCTCGCTGTGGCTTCTGCCCATGCTCCGCGCCCACGGGATAGTAGTCTTCGATTGCACCACGGGACAATACACAGATGCCTACGGACCGGAGACCGTCCAAGAGTGGCACAAGATATTTTCTTGCTGTTTCATCTTCGTGACATACTTTTATCCGCGCTATGTCATCCTCCCATGTAAAAAGTCCGTCAAAAATCTTGATGCCCTCAGCATCTATTTTACCTTTCTGCTGGAAATCGCGAAGTATATTTTTTGCTTTATTATATTTTTCTTTAAAACTCGCACTATGAATTTTATCTTTTATCTTACGTGCGCTAGGCTCGGCAATAACACCAAGTTCCTTTACGCGGGCATCAATGCTCGCGATTGCCTTCGCTCTAACATCGTTGAGTTCTTTAGGTGCGCCAAGATGTTGGTAGCCTTCAAACAATGCGTCGAGATCGGCAACAATCTTAACTGGCAAACCAAACGCTTCGAAAAATCGACGAAATTTCGCGAAATTTCCTTTGCCGGACACTCTTACTAATGAAATAGACTTGCTATCAAAACACCAATCTTCATTCAACACTGTGCAGTGTGTTTGCAGTAAAAATCGTCTGACTCACCTTCAAATAGAACGATACCACGGCTAAAGAAAGCAGCATCTGTATTTTCAAATTTCGTAAGACGAAACACTTCAGTATTATCTTGATCAAGATTTAAGCTAATAGGATACAGTCGGCCTACCGGTTTCGGTAAAGTTGCTTCTTTCGATACCCTTATGAAGCTAGCAGTTACGCCAGGTTCAAAGAAAAGAGGAGAGTGAGTTGTAACTACGACCTGATTGCTAGCGCTTATTTTCGCAAGAGTATTAAATAGAACTCGTTGAGAACGAGGGTGCAGATAAAGTTCTGGCTCCTCGAAAAGAAATATTAACGGGCGACGGGATGCAACGATTTCATGAATTTCTAACTGCGTCGTTGCCTGTTGATCTCGGTTCTGAACATAAGTCTGCAGCAGCGCAAAAGTTAGAGATCGCTTGATACCGTCTCCCTTATTATCGATAAGGTCTCTCGATCCATCGTCAACGTATATTTGTGCGGCGCTCAATATAGTTTTAAGCTCTGGTGGTGGCACATTGAGTTCTAATTTGATGGAAGGAAAATTATCCTGTAAAAATCCTTCAATGGTCTCTTCGAGCTTTTTTACGTTGTCATGACGTCCATCGACAGTCTCGCCTCCAACATCTACACGATTCAAAAGGCGATTAAGCGAAGCAAGTGACTCTTGGATGTTCGCAAGTTCGGAGCCAAGCCCTTCTAGCAAAAGGCCCATCAACCGCCCGAAGGGCGTAGATTGCGTTGTCTTTAAGTCGTCAATAAGATTCTTTACTGCCGGAATATATATAGCTTCGGGCAGAAGATTAGTTATCGAAGGTCCAATTCCTGTCGGAAGTGGACTTTCTATCAAAACATGCTGATCATCAGGCAAGGCCAAGATGCTCGCTTTGAGAAATTCCTTTGCAACGGTGATTGTGGCATTCTCAGGTAGCCTATCCGCAAACTCTGGATAGTTTTCTCGCACTGACAATGTAATAGCAGGCCCTCGTTTTCCTTGCAATGCTTCTGCAATTGACGGCTCGCGCAACCGTTCTTCTCGTGCTGTTCTACGAAGAGCTAGCGTCTCGCATTTTTCGTTAGGAGGGAATTTTACAATTAGTTGAAGCTGGCCACTAAATACGATATCTTGAATTTTTTCTCTTTGTTCAGGGGATAGCCTAAGTAAATCATGGTTTTCAATTTCTGTAAATGTAAGCTTAAATTGGACGTTTTCAGCCTGATCATAATATAAAGCTAGTGGTAATGTTCCAGACCGACCAAGCGCCCAAACTACACCTTGTAGTACAGATGATTTGCCCGAGTTATTTTCCCCAACGAGGCAATCAAAGCTATCGAATCTTACTTCTACCGCCTTTAGACCTTTAAAATTTGAGATATAAACTCGTTCGAGCTTCACAGCTTTCCGCTCCTTGATCCGCCGGCTTATTAGCGGGGAAGGTAGCTTGGCGTTTGCGGCACATGCAACTTTAATTTGTTTTCCCGCTTTCGGAGGTGTCCGATCGGCGTTCTGACAAACCAATGATAATGCGCAGGCGCTGGCTGCTTAATCGCGCCGCTTTTTTGCGCTTGTACGAGGCGGTTGCGACCGAATTTACGAGGAAGCACATGCGACGTGGATGCAAAATCCCACTGCCTATTACGCAGTCGGTTTCGAGACCAATGTCGCTAAACGACATGATCTCAAAGCGTACGACCTGAGAGCAACGCGTTAGATTTTTGGCCAGATCTCGCTAAACGTGGAGCGTTCGCATTCTCAGCCCCGTCCTCAAATTTTGACCAAAAAAATTTACCCATCTCAAACGTCCAAGCTCGGGTATCCTCCGACGGATTTCGACTATCAGAGCCGCTTCCGCGATCCCTGGAGCCACGCAGACGGCTCTTTCTCCTAGCGCGAGTGCTTTGTCGTCATGCGAGCCGGCGCCCCCCCCTGCGCCGGAAAACACCTCAAAAGTGCGGTTGCACGCTTGGCGGAGCCCCCCGGTGCGGTAAAGCGCCTGCGAGAGAAGCGGCGCGGAGCGACGCAGTGGGTCTGATCTACGCGCTCGGCGCCTATCTGAGCTGGGGCCTCGTGGTCCCGGTGCATTTCCGGCTGCTCGACGGCGTGCCGGCCTCCAGCATCCTCGCCCATCGCATCGTCTGGTCGGCCGTGCTCGTGGCCGGGTTGCTGGCGCTCCTGCGGAGGCGTCTGCGCAATCCGTTCCCGCTGCGGCCCCGCCACGGGCTCCTGGTGCTCTCGGCCGGGCTCATCGGCGTCAACTGGCTGCTCTACCTGCGCGCAATTCAAACCGGCCACATGCTCGACGCCAGTCTCGGCTACTTCATCAATCCGCTGATGAGCGTCTGCCTCGGCGCCGTAGTCCTCGGCGAGCGGATGCGGGCCGTCCAGGTGGCGGCGGTGGGCATCGCGGCGCTCGCGGTGCTGCTCGCCGTCGTATTCGCCGGCGCGCTGCCATGGGTGTCGCTGAGTCTCGCCGCCTCGTTCTCGCTCTACGGGCTGGTGCGCAAGATGGTGGGGGTCGACGCCATGATCGGATTCGCCGCCGAGACCCTGGTGCTGCTCCCCGTGGCCCTCGGCTACCTCCTGCTCGTGGCGCCCCCGGTGGTGCAGGGCGATGCCGCCCGCGCCGGCCTGCTCCTGCTCACCGGCATCACCACCGCCCTGCCGCTGATCTGGTACGCGGCCGCCGCCCAGCGCCTGACCCTGGCGACCCTCGGGCTGATGCAATACCTCGCACCGACCTGCCTGCTGGCCCTGAGCGTGCTCGTCTACGGCGAGCGGCTGGAGCCGCACCGGGCGCTGCTCTTCGGCCTGATCTGGGTGGCCCTGGCGGTCTACGCGGCGGATGCGTTCCGGGCCGCACGGCGGGCACGCGCCTCCGCCTGAGAAACTCGGGAAACCTGGGACGACTGGCCCCCGGCACCCGCCCATGCGACCCTTTCCGCCAGGAGGCCACCGCATGAGCGCCAACCGCATCACCGACATTCCCGGCATCCGTGTCGGCCATGCCCAGGACCTGCGGCTGGGCAGCGGCGTCACCGCGCTGATCTTCGACGACCCCGTGGTGGCCGCCGTCGACGTCCGCGGCGGCGGGCCCGGCACCCGCGAGACCGACCTCCTCGATCCCGAGCGCACCGTGGAGCGCATCGATGCCCTTTTCCTGTCCGGCGGATCGGCCTTCGGCCTCGATGCGGGGGCGGGCGTGATGGCGGCCCTCGCCGAGGCCGGGCGCGGCTACGCGGTGGGACCGGCCCGCGTACCGATCGTCCCCGGCGCCGTGCTGTTCGATCTCCTCAACGGCGGCAACAAGGCGTGGGGCCGGTTTTCGCCCTATCGCGATCTCGGTTATGCGGCGGCCTGCGCGGCGGCGGCCGATTTCGCCCTCGGATCGGTGGGCGCGGCGACGGGGGCCACCACCGCCAACCTCAAGGGCGGCCTCGGCTCGGCCTCGGCCCGGGTCGAAGGGATCATGGCCAGCATCGGCGCACTGGCCGCCGTCAACGCCTTCGGCCGGGTCACCGTGGGCGACGGGCCCTGTTTCTGGGCCGGCCCCTACGAGATCGATGCGGAATTCGGCGGGCTCGGCTTCCCGGGCCGGATCCCCGAGGATGCGTTCGACTGGCCGCGCAAAGGACTGGCTGGCGCCAACACCACCCTGGCGGTGGTCGCCACCGATGCGCGTCTCACCAAGGCGCAGGCGCGCCGCCTCGCGGTGATGGCCCAGGACGGCCTGGCGCGGGCGATCCACCCGGTCCACACCCCGCTCGACGGCGACGTGGTCTTTGCGATCGCCACCGGCCGGGTGCCCCTCGCCGATCCGGTCTTCGACCTCGCCCGCCTCGGCGATGCCGCCGCCCGGACCCTGGCGCGCGCCGTGGCGATCGGGGTCCATGCCGCGACATCCTTGCCGGGCCTCGACCGGATGCCACCGACCTGGGGGGAGTGCTTCGGAGAGTGGTGCTGAGCCGTCCTGGCGAAAAGCGGCCTCGCCTTTCGCAGCGAACCGACGCGTCGGCGATCCCTCAGCCGGCCTCGGCCTGTCCGTCCTCGATGAGCTGCGCCAGCCCGGCATCGACCTCGGCCCCGAGCATCGCCCGCTCGGCCGTGGTCAGGTCGGCGGCCCAGCCGCGGCTGCCGAACCCCTCGGCGCATTTGGCCCGCTCGGCGGCGATGTAGGCCTCGGTCTCGGCCGGCTGCGTCCGCATGGCGTGGGCGAAGCCGAACCAGGCCGCGCGCTCCACCACCGCGAGGCGGGCGCGCAGGCGGATCATCACGGCGCGTTCGGGATCGACGTCGTCCATCGGCGGGCTCGGCAATCTATCGGCTGGAGGATCAGCGCCGCGGCTCGCAGCGCGTCTTCAGGTAGGTGTCCTTGTCGTTGCCGTGGCCGGCATTGGCCGCCAGCACCGGCCCCTGCATCAGGCATTCCTGCAGGGTATGGGCCGGCCCGGTGATCACGTCGAGGGCCGTTTCCCGCGAGCAGTCCGGGGCCTGGACCGTGGAGGCGCAGATGAGGGCGACGACGAGGACTGGGTTCATCGCCATCCACCTAGACCGCGCCGCGGACACGGCAAGGGTCGGACCGACTGATCCTGCAAGTGTGTCACACCGCGAGAAGCCGATTCAGCACGATAGTGCCATTTCACGCCTCACCCGAGCGGCGAAAGGCCCGAAATCCCGAATGATCCCTTTCTGTTTCTATTTTGTCCGCATCGCGAGGGAGGTTCGGAGTACGGTTCAGTGGTAGGCTCATAATCCTGCTTTTTTAATCCTAGGATTTTATATCTATATTCATGCTGGCGTTGCTGCGGCATCGAAACAGAAGGAGAACAGACTGGGACAAGCTTGTGGATGCTCCCGGCGCGACGCGGCCCGGTGGCGCTTCCGGCGTGTTAAGGGTGTCGTGCGAGAGCCAGGGGCGCCGGGACGGTCCCGGGCGCGGGAAGCGGAGCGGGCATGAGCGTCGCCATCGAGATGGGCCTGAGCATGGGGCCGGGGGAAGAGCCGGCCCGGCTCGACCTCGAGGAACTGCTGGCCACCCGTCTCCTGGTCCAGGGCAATTCCGGCTCGGGCAAGTCGCACCTCCTGCGGCGCCTGCTCGAACAGAGCGCCGGGTCGGTGCAGCAGGTGGTGATCGACCCCGAGGGCGATTTCGTCACCCTGGCGGAGGCCTTCGGCCACGTGGTGGTGGACGGCGCGCACGGGGAGGCCGACCTCCAGGCCATCGCCGCGCGGGTGCGGGCGCACCGGGTCTCGGTGGTGCTCACCCTGGAGAGCCTCGACATGGAGGCGCAGATGCGCGCCGCCGCCGCCTTCCTCGGCGGGCTGTTCGAGGCCGAGCGGACCCATTGGCACCCGGCGCTGATCGTCGTCGACGAGGCGCAGATCTTCGCGCCGGCGGCGGCCGGCGACGTCTCCGACGAAGCGCGCAAAGCCTCGCTCGGAGCGATGACCAACCTGATGTGCCGCGGGCGCAAGCGCGGGCTCGCCGGCATCATCGCCACGCAGCGCCTCGCCAAGCTCGCCAAGAACGTCGCGGCCGAGGCCACCAACTTCCTGATGGGCCGCACCTTCCTCGACATCGACATGGCCCGTGCCGCCGATCTGCTCGGCCTCGACCGGCGCGGCGCCGAGCGGTTTCGCGACCTGTCGCGGGGCGAGTTCGTGGCTCTCGGCCCGGCTTTGAGCCGCCGGCCGCTCGCCCTGCGCATCGGCCCGGTCTCGACCTCGGCGCGCTCGGGCTCGCCCAAGCTGGTGCCGCTGCCCGCCCCGGCGGATGCGGATCTGCGCGCCCTCATCCTCACACGGTCGGCGGAGGAGGGCGGGGCGTCCTGGGCCGCCGCCCCCCGCACGCCGCCGGTGCCGCGCGCCACCCCGGCCGACCTCATGCGCGAATTGAGCGCCTACCGCCCCGAGCCGGTGGAGGCCCCCGAACCGATGAGCGAGGCCGAGATCCGCGCCGGGCTCGATACGGTCCTGCGCGGCATCGCCGCCGATCCGGATGCCGCCGGACAGCCGGTGGCGGTGGTCTATCAGGACTTTCTGGTCCGGTGCCGCATGCGCGGCCTCGACGGCGAGACCCTCACGCTCGCCAGCTTCCGGCGCCGCCTCGGTGTCGCCCGCGCGGGTCTCGACGGGGCCGATCCGATTCCGGCCGAGGCCGACGGGCGCTGGGACGCGGCCCAGAGCGCCGCCGCCGCACTCCCGGACGAGGTCCAGGGCCTGTTCCTGATGCTGGCCAAGGCCGCGCTCGCCGGCGAGCCCTGCCCCGGCGACGAGGCCCTGGCCCGCGCCATCGGCAGCCGCTCCCCCGGCCGCGCCCGGCGCCTGCTCGCCTATGTGGAGACCCGCGGCACCATCGTCTGCCGCACGGATTATCGCGGCAACCGCGTCATCGCCCTGCCGGTGCTCCAGTGCGAGACCGCCCCCGGCGACCCGAAGGCTCCGCTCCCGGGCGCCTCCCCCGCCGAGGCCCCGGAGATGCCGGGGCTGTTCGCGGCGGAATAGGTGACCGGCCCGGTCCCGCCGATCGAGGGGGTCAACCCAGTACCCGCGCCAAAAACGCCTGCGTCCGCGGGTGGCGGGGACTGTCGAAGAACGCGTCCGGCGGGGCGATCTCGACGATCTGGCCCTCGTCCATGAACACCACCCGGTCGGCGACCCGGCGGGCGAACCCCATCTCGTGGGTGACGCAGACCAGGGTGGTGCCGGTCTCGGCCAGGGCCGTCATGGCGTCGAGCACCTCCTGCACCATCTCGGGGTCGAGGGCCGAGGTCGGCTCGTCGAACAGCAGGACGGCGGGGTCCATGCACAACGCACGGGCGATGGCCGCCCGCTGCTGCTGCCCGCCGGAGAGCGTCTCGGGCCGGGCCCGGGCGTGCTCGGCGATCCGGACCCGGTCGAGTTCCGCCATCGCCCGCGCCTCGGCGGCGCGCCGGGACAGCCCGTTCGCGTGCATCGGCGCCAGGGTGCAGTTCTCCAGAACCGTGAGGTGAGAGAACAGGTTGAAGCTCTGGAACACCATGCCGACGCCGCGCCGCACCGCACGGAGGGTGGCCGGATCGTCGGTGAGGGCGTGCCCGTTCACCCGGATGCGGCCGCCCTGGTGCGGCTCGAGTCCGTTGATGCAGCGGATCAGCGTCGACTTGCCCGAGCCCGACGGACCGCAGATCACCACGGTCTCGGATTGGGCGACCACGAGATCGATCCCGCGCAGGACGTGGGTGGTGCCGAACCACTTGTTGACGCCGGTCAGGGCGAGGGCGGGTTCGGTCATCGCCGGTCCCCGGCCGCGAGGCGACGCGCGATGAAGCCGGCATAGCGCGCCATGGAGAAGCACACCGCCAGATAGAACAGGGCCGCGAAGGCATAGGCCGTGGCGGGGATGGCGGGGGCCGACCAGCGCGGGTCGGCCCGGGCCGCCTCCAGGACGCGCACGAAATCGGCGATGCCGACGATGGCCACCAGGGTGGTGTCCTTGAACAGGCCGATCAGCGTGTTGACGATGCCCGGCACCACCACCTTCAGCGCCTGGGGCAGCACCACGCAGCGCATCGCCTGGGCGCGGGTCATGCCGAGCGCCAGAGCCGCCTGCCCCTGCCCGGCCGGAATCGCCTGCAGGCCGCCGCGCACCACTTCGGCCATGTAGGCCGAAGCGAACAGGGCGATGCCGATGAGCGGGCGCAGCAGACGGTCGACGGTGACGTCGCCCGGCAGGAACAGCGGCAGCATCACGTTGGCCATGAACAGAACGGTGATCAGCGGGACGCCGCGCCAGAACTCGATGAAGCCGATACAGGCGAAGCGCAGCACCGGCAGATCCGAGCGCCGCCCGAGCGCCAGCAGAATCCCGAGGGGCAGGGACGCGACGATCCCCACCGCCGACACCACCAGGGTGACGAGGATGCCGCCCCACAGGGCGGTGGCGACGGAGGCCAGACCGAGGGCGGGCGCCCCCGACAGCAACAGCCAGGACGCGACGGGCAGGATCGCGAACACGAACCACGCCCCGAGATCGCGCCGGGGCGCGCCGAGCCACAGCATCCAGGCCGCCCCGAGGGCGAGGAGCCCGAAGAACAGGTTCGGGCGCCAACGCTCGGCGGCCGGATAGGAGCCATAGGCGAGGTAGTTGATCTTTTCGCCGATGAAGGCCCAGCAGGCCCCCACCGGCCGGCCGATCACCTCCGGCCGGCAGGCATCGCCGGAGGTCCCGGTCCAGACCGCGTCGAGGACGAGGAAGCGGGCGAGCGCCGGACCGATCCAGGCCAGCGCACCGAGGATCAGCAGCGTCGTCACGACGTTGCCGGGCCCCGCAAACAGGTTGTTTCGCATCCAGGCGAGGGGGCCGCCGGCGCGGCGCGGGGGCGGGGCCGGCGGGATGATGTGGTCGCGCACGAACCTCATCGCACGAACCTCATCGCGCCGGCCCCACGACGCGGGCATTGTAGCGGTTCATCGCGAACGCGGTGACCAGGCTGATCGTCAGGTAGACCGCCATGGTCAGGGCCACCACCTCCACCGCCTGGTTGGTCTGGTTGAGCACCGTGCCCATGAAGACATGGACGAGGTCGGGATAGCCGATCAGCACCGCCAGCGACGAGTTCTTGGTGATGTTGAGATACTGGCTGGTGAGCGGCGGCACGATCACCCGCAGGGCCTGGGGCAGGATCACGAGGCGCAGGGCCTGGCCCCGGCTGAGCGCCAGGGCGGCCGCCGCCTCCCCCTGCCCGCGCGCGACGCTGTCGAGGCCGGCGCGCACGATCTCGGCGATGAAGGCGGCGGAATAGACCGAGAGACCGATCAGCAGGGCGGCGAATTCCGGCAGGATGGCGAGCCCGCCCTCGATATCGTAGGGGCCGCGGGCCGGCCACGCGATCGCCACCGGATGACCGGCCAGCGCCAGCCCGATCCCGACGAGGGGCCCCGAGCCGACCACCAGCACGATCCCCGGCACCAGGACCGGCAGCGGCCGCCGCCCGGCCTCCACCGCCCGGCGGCGCAGGCGCACGAGGACGAGCGTCGCGAGGATGCCGACACCCACCGCCCCCGGCACGAGCCAGCCCCACCCCGACAGGTCCGGGCGCGGCAGGAACAGCCCGCGCTGGCTGAGAAAGGCGCCCGAGCCAAGATGGGCCGGGTCGGCGGGTCCCGGCAGGGCCTTGCGCACGGCCACGTACCAGACCAGCAATTGCAGCAGCAGCGGCACATTGCGGATGGTCTCGACATAGGTTGCCGCCAGGGTGCGGGCGAGAACGTTCGGCGCGCGCCGGGCGATGCCGAGGGTGAACCCGATCAGGGTCGCCAGCCCGATCGCCAGCGCGGAGACCAGCAGGGTGTTGAGGAGCCCGACCCAGAACGCGTCGAGATAGGTCGCGGTAGCCGCCGCATAGGGGATCAGGTGCTGGCCGATATCGAACCCGGCCCCGCGCCCGAGGAAGCCGAACCCGGCCACGATCCCCTGTTTGGCGAGCTTCTGCGCGGCGTTGGCGGCGGCCGCGTAGACGAGGGCCGCAACGACGAGGACGAGGAGGGCCTGAAGCGCCCAGGCGCGCCAGCGCAGCGGCGTCCGGGATTCAACCATGGGCGGCCCCCGAAACCACGGATCGCCCGTCGTCCCCGTGACAAGCGAAGGCGCCAGCCGACACGACGGCGCGGGGGTGCCTCCGGACGAGGCTCCTGCGGACAGGCCGCCTCACCGGATCGGCGGCCCGTATTGCAAGCCGCCCTGGGTCCAGAGCGCGTTGAGCCCGCGCGGGATCTTGAGCGGCGTCCCCTCCCCAAGGTTGCGTGCGAAGGCGTCGCCGTAATTGCCGACGTGGCGGACGATCCGGTCGGCCCAGTCGACGGTCAGTCCCAGGCCCTCGCCGTAGCGGCCCTCGAGGCCGAGGATGCGGCGCACGTCCGGGCTCAGGCCCTCCTTGCGCAGCGCCACGACGTTGGCCTGCGTGATCCCGGCCTCTTCGGCATCGATCATCGCGTAATGGGTCCAGGCGACGAGGTCGCGCCACTGGTCGTCGCCCTGGCGCACGCCGGGGGCGAACGGCTCCTTGGAGATCGCTTCGTCGAGGATGACGTGGTCGTCGGGCCGCGCCGTCTTCAGGCGCTCGCCGTAGAGGGAGGATTTGTCCGTGGAATACGCGTCGCAGCGGCCGGATTCATAGGCGCCGAGCGCCTGCTCGCTGTTGGCGAAGGTGACGACCCGGTAGCTCAGCCCGCGGGTGCGGAACCAGTCGGCGAGGTTGAGCTCCGTGGTGGTGCCCTGTTGCAGACAGACCGTCGCCCGGTCGAGCTGCTTCACGGAGGTGATGCCCAAGGCCTTCCGGACCAGAAAGCCCTGCCCGTCGTAGAAGGTGATCACCGGGAAGTTCATCGCGGCGGTGTCGCGCGACAGGGTCCAGGTGGTGTTGCGGGCCAGCACGTCGATCTCGCCCGATTGCAGGGCGGTGAAGCGCGCGGCCGAGGATTGCGGGATGAACCGCACCCGCTCGGGATCGTCGAAGATCGCCGCGGCCAGCGCTCGGCAGAAATCCACGTCGAGCCCGCGCCAGCGCCCCTGCCCGTCCGGCATGCTGAAGCCGGCGACCCCGCCACTGACCCCGCAGACGAGATGCCCGCGCGCCTTGACCTGGGCCAGCGTGCCCTCGGCGCGCGCCTGAGGCGCGGCGAGGGTGAGGACCGTCAGGACGGCAGCGCCGAGAAGCGGGGCGAAGGGTATGCGCATGTGCGCATTGCAGGGGATCGGACGCGCCGGTCAAGCTGGAGACGGTTGCGCGAGAACGGGTCGACTCCATCACCCCGTCATTCCGGGGCGCCGCAGGCGAGCCCGGACTGACCGGGTGAGTTGACGCGCGCCCACCCACCGGGCTGTGGTCTCGCCACGCTCACCCACCCTCCCCCCGGGACCGATGTCGAACACACCTCCCCGCGATCCCGCCCGCTTCGGCGCCAGCACCCGCCTCGTCCATGCCGGGCGCGATCCCTCGGCGCAGCACGGCTTCGTCAACACGCCGATCTATCGCGGCTCGACGGTGCTGTTCCCGACCTACGACGACCTCAAGCACCGGCGCGGCCGCTACGATTACGGCACCAGCGGCACCCCGACGACGGATTCGCTGACCCAGGCCTGGAGCGAACTCTCGGGGGCCGCCGGCACCGTGCTCACCCCCTCGGGACTCGCGGCGCTCACCGTGGCGCTGATGGCGACGGTCTCGGCGGGCGACCACCTGCTGGTCACCGATTCCGCCTACCGCCCCACCCGCATCTTTTGCGATGGGGTGCTGAAGCGGTTCGGCGTGACGGTCGAGTACTACGATCCCCTGGTGGGCGCCGGCATCGCCGCGCTGATGCGCGACACCACCAAGGCGGTGCTGGTGGAAGCACCCGGCTCGCAGAGCTTCGAGATGCAGGACGTGCCGGCCATCGCCGAGATCGTCCACGCCCGGGGCGCGGCGGTGATCATGGACAACACCTGGGCGACGCCGCTGCTGTTCCCGCCCCATGCACGCGGCGTCGACATCGCGGTGGAGGCCGGCACCAAATACCTCAGCGGCGGCTCGGACCTGCTCCTCGGGCTCACCTCGGCCAACGCCCAATACTGGCCGGCCCTGCACCGAACCTTCGAACACTTCGCCATGTGTCCCGGCCCGGAGGACGTCTTTCTGGGCCTCCGGGGATTGCGGACCATGGCCCTGCGCCTGCGCGAGCACGGCACCCAGGCACTCGCCATGGCGCAATGGCTCCAGGCCCGGCCGGAGGTGGCCCGCGTGCTCTACCCGGCGCTCCCCGACGACCCCGGCCACGCCCTCTGGAAGCGCGACTTTTCGGGCGCCTCGGGCCTGTTCGGGGTGATCCTGAAGCCCGCTTCCGAAAAAGCGCTGGCGGCGATGCTCGACGGCCTCGAACTCTTCGGGATGGGCTTTTCCTGGGGCGGCTTCGAGAGCCTCGTCATCCCGTTCGACTGCGCGCCCTACCGCACCGCCACGCGCTGGAATCCGGAGGGGCCGGGCCTGCGCTTCCATATCGGGCTGGAGGATCTGGCGGACCTGCAGGCGGATCTCGACGCCGGGTTTTCGCGATTGCGCGCGGTGGGGTGAGCCGACGCGTCCGCTCCCGTCTGCGGGAGCGGGTTTCCTAGGGCGCCAGCCAGCGCCCCGCCCATTGCCCGTCGACCAGGCTCCACCCGGCCCTGCGGTGCCCGCGCCGGTCGAGGAACAGGAAGTCGAGGGCCGTCGCCGTCACCACCGTCGCGCAGAAATGCGGGCGGCCGAGCGCCACCTCCGCCTCGTCCGGCAGCGCGTAGGCATCCCCCGTCGGCAGCGCCGTCCCGGGGGCGGGCGTCACCCCGTAGCAGATCCGGCTCATCGGGCGCGATCCGGTCCAGGCCGCCTCCGCCAGGGCATCGTCGGTGTGGAGCCGGGCGGACCCCGTCACCCGGATCTGGATCTTCAGGGCGGAATCGTAGCCGTGCAGGGCCGCCCGGCCCGAGGCGGCGATGGCGGCGGCCTTCTCCGAGCGGCGGTCGCAGTGGAAGCGCAGGGTGCCGGTGACGGGGTCGGCTTCGCGCAGGACCACCGTGCGCACCTGCGGCTGCCCGGACGCATCGACGGTGGCGAGGGCCGGCATGTGGAAGGCGTTGCGGCGCAGGACCGGCGCCTCCGCCAGCAGGCGCCAGAGTTCGGCGAGACTGGCGTCGAGATCGTCGTAGAAGGCCGGCAGCGGAGTCATGGGCACACGGTCATGAGCGCGGCGCGCGGCGCTCGCGCAGGATCAGGGCGACGTTGCGCAGGTAGATGCCGGTGGAGAGCGCCTGCCCGAAGATGATGACCGGTTCGCGCCGCACCAGGCCGTAGACCAGGGTCATCAGCCCGCCGCCGATGGACAGGAACCAGAACGACAGCGGCATCACGCTCTTGCCAGCCCGCTCGGAGGCCAGCCATTGCAGGATGAAGCGGGCGCCGAACACCGCCTGCGCCAGGATGCCGAACACCAGCCACCCGTCGAAGCGGGTGACGAACACGTCGTAGACGTAGCCGCGCAGGTCCGCGGCGAGCTGGATGATCATGCGCCCACCTCGGTCGCCTCCGGCGCGGGCCGCTTGCGGCGGATCAGCCACCACACGCCGGCGAGATCGAGGAGCCCGACCCAGAGCCGGTCGAACAGCCCGTAATTCGAGTGCCCGGTGAAACGCGGCCGGTCGACCACGTCGCGATGGACCACGCCGTAGCCCTCGCGGGCGACCAGGGCCGGCATGAACCGGTGCAGCGCGTCGAAATACGGCAGCGCCAGGTACATCTCGCGGCGAAACACCTTGAGGCCGCAGCCGGTGTCGCGGGTGGAATCCTTGAGGATGGCGCCGCGCACGCGATTGGCGATGCGCGACTGCCAGGTCTTCAGCCGGCCGTCCTTGCGCCCAACCCGCTGGCCTTGCGCGAGGCCGGTGCGGGGGCCGCCCGCCTCCAGGGCCGCGAACAAGGCGGGCAGGAAGGCCGGGTCGTTCTGGCCGTCGCCGTCGAGGGTCGCCACCACGGGGCCGCGCGCGATCCCGACGCCGCTGCGCACCGCCGCCGATTGGCCGCCGCTGCGGGCGTGGCGCAGGATCCGCAGCCAGGGCCGGCCGGTGCGGGCCGCCGCCAGGGCGGCGGCGGTGCCGTCGGTGGAGCCGTCGTCGACATAGATCACCTCGAACGGGCCGAGGGGGGCGCAGGCGGCGCCGATCTCGGCGACGAGGCTCGCGATGTTGCCGGCCTCGTTCTTCACCGGCACCACCACGGAGAGGCGCGGAATTGGGGTCTGCTCGTTCAAGGGATCACCGCATAGGCCGAGAGGTCGACCCGCCGGCCGCCGTTGATGTTGAAGCCGGACACCTGCCCGACCGGCCGGGCATTCAACCCGGATTGCGCCAAAGCCGCGGCGAAATCGGGGGCGGCGCGCGATTCCACGAAGGCGAGGCGGCAGCCGCCGGCGCCGAGGAACGCCACGGTTTCGGCCCCGGTGCCGGGGGTGGCGAGATCGGTGCCGATCAGGAAAACCAGGCTCGGCTCACGATAGCCGAGGCTCGCCACCATCGGGGCGGCGCAGGGCAGGCCGTCGCGGATCGCGGCCAGACGCGGCGAGACCTTGAGGGCGGCGAGCGCCGGTTGGGTCAGTCCGAGCACCGCCGGCGCGAGCAGAGAAGCGGCGACGATGCCGAGCAGCATCGCCCGCTCGACGGCGCCACGGCCGAAGGCGACGAAGGCCAGGACCGCCAGCGCGCAGGCGGCGAGGAGCAGCGGCAGGCCGGCCCACGGCACCACCCGGTCGAAGCTCCAGGCGAATCCGACGAGGCCCAGCGTCAACGCCATCGGAACCAGCGGCACCAGAGCGACGGTGATGCGGGCGCGCAGCGGCGGTACCGGAGGACGGCCCGGCTTCCCCTCCTGGCCTGCGAAAAATCCGTGCTGCAGCGCCAGGATGGTGAGGATCGCCACCGCCGGCATCAGCGGCAGCACGTAATGCGGCAGCTTGGTCGGCACCGCCTCGAACAAAGCCCAGGCGGGGACGATCCAGGCGAGCAGGAACGCCACCGCATCGGTGCCGCGCTGCCTCCAGGCGAACGGAACGCTCAAGGCCGCGAAGGCGGCGCCGGGCCAGAACGTGGCGAAGAACACCAGCAGGTAGGTGCCGGGCGGGGCCCAGTGCTTCTCGGCGCCGCCGCCGACCTTGCCCAGCATGTCGTGGCCCACCGCCTCGCCGTAGAAGGCGCCGCCGCTCTTCCAGGCGATGGCCGCGAACCACGGCGCCACGATGAGAAGAGTGAAGGCGGCGCCGAGGCCGGGGCGCAGCGCCAGGAGCCAGCCGCCGGAGCGGGCGCGGACCGAGAGCACGAGGGCGGCCAATCCGCAGAACAGCGGCACCATCGGCCCCTTGACCAGGATGCCGATCGCCATGCCGAGCCAGAACGCGATGAGCGTCGCGGTGTCGAGGGGCGCCCGCCCGCGCCCGAGCCAGGCGCGGGCGAGTCCGCCGAAGCTCGCCACCGTGCAGGCACAGAGCAGCGCGTCGGTCTTGGCCAGATGTGCCTCGGCCACCAGCATCAGGCAGGAGGAGAACAGGGCGGCGGCCAGGAGCGCGCCGCGCCGGGGCAGGAAGGCCAGGGCCGCCCAATAGGCCAGCAGGCCGGCGGCCACCGCGCCGATCAGCGACGGGATGCGGTAGAGCCCGATGGTGGTGCGGGCGTGGGGAACACCCAACGCCTCGCCGGCGGCGACCGTGGCCGCCTGCGCCCAGTAGATCCCCACCGGCTTCTTGTGGCGGGCCTCGCCCTGGAAGCGGATGTCGACGTAGTCGCCGGTCTCCCGCATCTGCTTCGAGGCCTGGGCGAAGCGCGGCTCGTCGCGGTCCATCGGCTGGAGCGAGGCCAGCCCGGGCAGGAAACAGACGAGGCAGAGCGCGAGCAGCAGCGCGCAGGCGCGGGCATGGCTCGCGGAGGCCACCGCCAACACGGATTCGAGGAATCCGCCCGCATCGCCACGGGCCGGACGCGGCGCGACCTGGCGCGCGGTCATGCGAAGGCGACTTGCCACAAGATGGAATGGGACGAAGAGGACGAGAAGGCGGTCATGCGCGGCTCCGGACCGGCAGCCGGCCTCGTGCTTCGGTCGATCCCCCGACGGCCGGCGGTGTCGATGATGCGGCCCGGAATGTCAAATTCGCGACGTCGTATGCGCGCCCCGTGGACGGCCGGCCCGATGGCATCGCGGGTACCCAGCATCGGCATGCGCCTCTAAGGTCAAGTCCCGCCCCCCAAGGAGCTCACACGCCATGCCTCTCCAGATCGGCCTCCTCACCTTCCCGGGCGTGCAGCAGCTCGACCTCACCGCACCCTACGAGGTGTTTTCGATGATCCCCGAAGCCCGCGTCCATCTCGTGGCGGCGGGGCTCACCCCGGTGACGAGCGCCACCGGCCTCGTGCTGACGCCGACGGTGCGGATGGCCGATTGTCCGCGCCTCGACGTGCTGTGCATCCCCGGCGGAGTCGGGGTGAACGCGCTGATGCAGGACGAGACCGTGCTGGCCTTCGTGCGCCGGCAGGCGGCCACGGCCCGCTTCGTCACCTCCGTATGCACCGGCGCCCTGGTGCTCGGCGCGGCCGGGCTGCTCGCCGGCAAGCGCGCCACCACCCACTGGGCAGCCCTCGACCTGCTCGCCGCCTTCGGGGCGGTCCCGGTGGCCGAACGGGTGGTGCGCGATGGCGCCCTCATCACCGGCGGCGGGGTCACGGCGGGGATCGACTTCGCGCTGACGTTGGCCGCGGAACTGACGGACCCGGCCGAGGCCGAGGCGATCCAGCTCGGCCTCGAATACGCCCCCGCCCCGCCCTTCGGCAGCGGAACCCCGGACGGGGCGAGCCCGCCGGTGCTGGCCGCCGCCCGCACCCGCCTGCAGGCCTCGCGCACCGAGCGCGAGCGGATCGTGCGGACCATCACGGGGGCGCAGATCGGTCCGTGGGGAACGCCCGGTTGATCGGGCGCACGGGCACGCAATCGAAAGACCTGCAAACTACGGCTGAACCGGGCCACCGGCAGAAGCACTCCGATGATCATCGAAATCCCCGGCGAGATCACGTTCACGCGAACCTATGCCATCCCGCCGGTGCAGGTTCGACTGCCTCTTCAGGCTCATGCCCGCACGGTCTGGCTCGGCGCAATAACTGCGATCGGCGTGTGCTTCACAGTGCCTTTCCTCGCGCTCTGGCTCGTGAGCGTTGCGACCCTCGGCCGGGGGATCCTAGAACGCCCGGTCGGCTCCCTCGTCTTTCTGACGATGCTGTCGTTCTCCCTCATTACGCTGCTTCCGCAGACCCTGTTCGGGATCGCCGACCTCCTTCGCCGCGGGCCGGCCTTGGTCCTCGAAGCGCAGGGCTTCACCGACCGGCGGGCGGGCCTGACCCTTCCCTGGAGCGCAGTGGCCGCGGCCAGGATCGTCCACGACAAGCACGGCCCACGGGCCCATCTGGATCTGAAAACCGCCGTTCCGCCGCCGCGTGCCCTGTTCGTGCGGGGTGGTGACGGCTGGCTCGGACGCCGCCGCCCCGACACCTACGTTCTGAACCTTGGCTTGCTCAGCGTTCGCGGCCATGTGCTCTCCGAAACCGTCTCTGCCTTGGTCCGGCTGAACGGAGACACGGTGAAGTGATCGGGGTGTCCGCGTCGGGGACGTCGGGGGCTTTCCCCGTCCTCCCGTAGCCGTACGGCGAAGTCCGGAAGCAACGTCGGGATTTCAGGCCCGCGGGCCTTTGCCGGTTCTTAAAGTATTCTGCCGGCATAGCGGTGGGCGCGCACGGCGTTAGGCTGCCGATGTCCCGCGACGATCGGTGGGCGCGCCGGGCCAGGGAGACAGACCATGACGACGGGCATCGTCTCCGAGGCGGCCCGCGCGCCGACGGCGCGGGCGGACCTCCCCGATGCGCTCCGCATCGGGATCATGGTGGCGTTCTGGCTCATCATGCTGGTGGGTGCGGACCCGTTCCTCGACGGGACGGCGGCCGAGAACGCCGCCTCGCGCGCCGGCGGCAATGTGGTCAACCAGATCCTGTTCCTGTTCATGGGCGCGGCCTCCGCCGCCGTGCTGGCGTGGCGCGGGCGCGAGGCCCTGCGGCCGCTGGCGACGGTGCCGATCGTCGCGATGGCGGTGTGGCTCTGCGTCTCCACCACCCTGTCCATCGAACCGGCGGTCTCGGCCCGGCGGCTGGTGTCGCTGGTCATCATGTTTTCCGGCGCCGTGAGCGTGCTGGTGCTCGCCCGCGACGTCCGCCAGTTCGCCACCGCGCTGGGCGGCGCCGTGCTCACCGTCCTCGTCGTCTCCTATCTCGGCCTGGTGATCGTACCCGAGCGCGCCATGCACACCGCCCTCGACCTGATCGAGCCCGAGCATGCGGGCAGCTGGCGCGGGGTCTACCCGCACAAGAACGGCGCCGGCGCGGCCATGGGCCTGTTCATCATCGTCGGCCTGTTCTGGGCGCGGATGGGCCAGCGCGCCCTCGGCATCACCGTGGTGGTGCTGGCGAGCGTGTTCCTCGTCTTCACCAACGCCAAGACCTCGGCGGTGATGGCCCCCGCCGTGCTCGGCCTGACCTGGGCCTGCACCCTGTCGGGCGCCGCGTGGTGGCGCCGGCTCGTGCTGCTCGGTCCCCTGGCCCTGCTGCTCGCCGCCACACTCGGCTCGGTGCTGTCGCCGACGATCGGCGCCGTCATCGCGCAGGTCGCCGCGGACCCGACCTATACCGGCCGCACCGAGATCTGGGAGTTCGCCCTCGACAACATCGCCAAGAAACCGCTCACCGGCTTCGGCTACGGCGCGTTCTGGGAGAGCGTGTTCTACGGCGGCGGCGCCGACGCCACGACCTGGGTCAACCGCGCCACCGATGCCCATGACGGCTACCTCAACACCGCGCTGGAATCGGGCCTGCCCGGCCTCGCGCTCACGCTGTGGTGGCTGGTGCTGCGGCCGGTCTCGGACCTGCAGATCCAGGCGCGAAGCCCCGCCGTCGACCCGGTCACGATGCTGTTCCTGCGGGTCTGGCTGTTCGGCCTGATGGTCGCGGTGTTCGAATCGGTGTTCTACCAGGCCACCAACGGGCTGTTCTTCCTGCTCGCCGTCTCGGCCCTGGGCCTGCGCTACCGCGCCGTCGCTCCGGTGATCGCGGGGCGGGCGTGACCGGCGGCCCGCATCCGCGCGTGCCGACGCTGCCGGCCCTCACCAGCCTGCGCTTCGTGGCGGCGGCCTACGTGCTGGTCTTCCACTACGCCGCCTTCTACTTCGACCCAGCCAGCATCCCGCAGGCCATCGGGCTCGGCTATTCGGGAGTGACGTTCTTCTTCGTCCTGTCGGGCTTCATCCTGGCCTACACGTATCGGCAGGCGGACCTCTCGACCCGCGAGACCGTCGCACGCTTTCGTTGGGCGCGGGTGGCGCGGGTCTATCCGGTCTACCTGCTGTCGCTCCTCATCGCCCTGCCGTGGCTCGCCGCCTGGGTGGTGAAGACCCCCCCGCCGCTGCAGGGGTTGATGGCCGCGAGCGCGGTGCTGGCGCCGCTCGGCCTCCATGCCTGGGTGCCGGGGGCGGCCTGCGCCCTCGATTGCCCGTCCTGGTCGATCTCGACGGAGGCGTTCTTCTATCTCGCCTTTCCGGCGCTGCTCCCCGTGGTGCTGCGCGCGCCCGGCCGCGCGGCCGCGGCGACCCTCGTCCTGTGGCTCGCCGCGACCGCGCTCGCCATCCTCGCCTGGAACCGCTGGGCGCCCGGCGTCTCGCTGATCGCCCCGGAGGGGGCGGGCCTCGGCGCGCAGCTCCTGGCACAGGGCATCAAGTACAACCCGCTGCTGCGCCTGCCGGAATTCGTCGCCGGCCTCCTGCTCTACGTGGTCTGGACCCGGGTCCGGCTTCCGGTGGCCGGGCTATTGGGGACCGCGGCCCTCGCCGCCCTCGCCCTAGTGTCGGCCGCCCCCCACCTGCCGGTCGCGCCGATGCACAACGGGCTCACCGTGCTGGTTTGGGCGCCGCTGATTCTGGCCGGCGCGGCCATCCGCTCCGGCCCCCTGGTGGCCCCCGCCGCGCTCTTCCTCGGAAAGATCTCCTTCGCGCTCTACCTGCTGCACACGCCCGCCCACGCACTGCTCGTCACCCTCGACAAGGTCGCGCTCGGCGGACGGCTCGGGGCTGCCCCCTGGCTCGCGGCGTCCTGCGCTACGGCGCTGGCGCTCGCCGCGGCGGCGGCGATGCATCTCCTGGTGGAGGAGCCGGCGCGCCGGCGCATCCTCGCCCGCGTCTCGGGTGAGCGGGCGGGCGCCCCCCTGCCCTCGGCTTGACCTCAGCCATGACCTACCGCCCCGACATCGACGGCCTGCGCGCGCTCGCCGTCCTCGTGGTGCTGCTGTTCCATGCGGGCGTCGCGACGCTCGGCGGCGGCTTCGTCGGCGTCGACGTGTTCTTCGTGATCTCCGGCTACGTCATCGGCAACGGGATCGTCGCGGATGTCGCCGCCGGGCGGTTCACGGTGGCGGGGTTCTACGAGCGGCGCATCCGCCGCATCCTGCCGGTACTGGTGGCGACCCTGCTCGCCTGCGCGCTCCTCGCCCGCCTCCTCCTCGAACCGGAGGCGCGGGTGGATTTCGCCCGGTCGGTGGCGGCCAGCGCCGGCTTCGTCTCCAACCTCTATTTCTGGAAGAGCTCGGGCTATTTCGACGTGGCGGCCCAGACCCGGCCACTGCTCCACACCTGGTCGCTGGCGGTGGAGGAGCAGTTCTACCTGTTCATCCCCCTGACGCTGCCGCTGGCCCTGCGCGTCTCGCGCCGCTTCGCCGGCTGGGCGGTACTGGCCGGGCTCGCGGCCTCGCTGGCGCTCAGCATCGGGCTCACCGCCACCGCGCCGACCACCAGCTTCTACCTGCTGCCGACCCGCGCCTGGGAATTGCTCGCCGGCACCGTCCTGGTGTTCCTGAAGCCCACCCCCGCGCGGCCGCTGCGCGAAGGGATGGCGGTGCTGGGCCTCGGACTCATCGTCTGGGCAGTGCTGGCCTACGACGAGGCGACGCCGTTTCCCGGCCTCGGCGCCCTGCCGCCCTGCCTCGGCGCGGCGCTGCTGATCCAGTCGGGCCGCACTCCCGAGGCGGGCCCGACCGCCATCGGCCGGCTGCTCGGAATGAAGCCCTGCGTCGCCATCGGGCTGATCTCGTATTCGCTCTACATGGTGCATTGGCCGGTGATCGTGTTCACCCGCTACGCGTTGTTGCGCGACCCGGCCGGCCTCGAGATCCTCGGCGTGGTCGCGGTGAGCGGCGCCCTCGCCACCGCGTCGTGGCGCTGGATCGAGACGCCGCTGCGCCATCCGGCGAACCGGCTGCCGCAGGCCCGGCTGTTCGCCCGCACCCTGGCGATCCTGGCCGCCTTTATGGCCTTCGGCCTCGCCTCGGCCCGATGGAACGGGCGCGAATCCGGCGGAACCCAGGCGCGTCTCGGCGCCCTCGAACGCGACGCCTGGATGGGCGGCCGCTGCTTCCTCGAGAACCAGCCCGCCGCCGCCTGGGCCGGCGACGCCTGCTGGCGCACGACCGGGGCGGGCGGGCGCGCCCTGCTCTGGGGCGATTCCTTCGCCGCGCATTACGTGCCGGGGCTGGTCGCCAACGCGAAGGACCTCAGCCACGACGTGCTGCAATACACCTTCGCCGGCTGCCCGCCGGTGCTGGCCTATGCCTCCAACGCCAAGCCCGGATGCCGGGATTTCAACGCCCGCGTCGTCGCGGTGGTGCGCGCGTATCGCATCGACACCGTGGTGCTGGCCGCCCGCTGGGACCTCGTGCCGGCGCGCCTCCTCGACACCCTGCCGGACACCATCGCGCGGCTGAAGGCCGAGGGCGTCGCCGTGGTGGTGATCGGCGCTTCTCCGGTCTTCGCCTTCGACGTGGCGGTGCTGGCCGCCCGCAACGCCGGCCTGCGGCCGGATGGCAGCGCGGCCTGGTACGCCAAGGCCGGCCACCCCGGCACGGCGACGCTGGCGCACCTGTCGGCCGGCGCACGGTTCGTCGACCCGCGCGCCACCGCCTGCGACGGCCCGCTCTGCCGCTACCGCGCCGATAACGTCGACCTGTTCATCGATTACGGACACCTGTCCGCGGCGGGCAGCGACCGGGCGGTGCGGGGGTATTTTCCGCTGATGCGGTAGGGACGTAGTCGCGCACCGCGCGTCGCCCAAAACGTATCCCCACTGTAACCGCCAAGCTCAGCCACCGTTCAGCGAACCGGGACCATCCTGATTCCTGTCCGGCCCCCGATTTGCCGGATATCGGACACCAGCAGGAGGCTCGTTTTCCATGTCCATGACATCGCTTGCGACGGCGCTTGCCCTCGCCTGTGGCGTCGCCCTCGCGTCGGGCGCCGCTTCGACCGCCCAGGCCGCGCCGCTCTCCGTCGCCCCCGCCGGATTGGTGTCGCAGGGTGCTATCGAGACGGTGGCCTATGGCTGCGGTCCGGGCTGGGTGCCCAACCGCTGGGGCCAGTGCCGGCCGATGTACCGGCCCTACGGCTACGGCTACGGCCGGCCGCGCTTCTACGGCCCGCGCCCCTTCTACGGCCCGCGTTACGGCTATTACCGGCCGCGGCCGCCGATCCTGCCGTTCTTCTAGACGGATCACGCCGAATGGCGGGCGGCTTCACGCCGCCCGCGTCATTGTGCGGGCGTTGTCGCCCGGTCCGGCGGGGGTAAGGCAGTCCCGATCCACGCCGCGGGGCCCCATGCGTTCACCGATCGTCCTCTGCCTCGCCCTGCTGGCCGTCCCTGCGGCGGCGGGAGACATCGACGCGCATCTCGCCAACCCGGCCGAGCAGGTGCTGCAGACGCTGGATTACGCCAACACCCGCTATTCGCGCCTCGACCGGATCGACACCGGCAACGTCGCCCGGCTGCAGGTGGCCTGGACCTTCTCCACCGGCGTGCTGCGCGGCCACGAGGGCGCGCCGCTCGTGGTGGGCGACGTGATGTACGTCCACACCCCGTTCCCCAACACCGTCACGGCCCTCGACCTCAATGCCGACGGCCGCATCCTGTGGCGCTACGTGCCCCAGCAGGACGCGTCGGTGATCCCGCTCCTGTGCTGCGACACGGTCAATCGCGGTCTGGCCTATGCCGACGGCGCGATCCTGCTGCACCAGGCCGACACCACCCTGGTCTCCCTCGATGCCCGGACCGGCCGGGTCAACTGGTCGGTGAAGAACGGCGACCCGGCGCGGGGCGAGACCAACACCGCCACGGTGATGCCGGTGAAGGACAAGATCATCGTCGGCATCTCGGGCGGCGAGTTCGGGGTGCAGTGCCACGTCACCGCCTACGATTCCAAGACCGGCGCCCGGCTCTGGCGCGGCTATTCGATGGGCACCGACGCGCAGATGCTGGTCGACCCGGAGAAGACCACGGCGCTCGGCAAGCCGATCGGCCCGGATTCGTCGCTCGCGAGCTGGGAGGGCGACCAGTGGAAGACCGGGGGCGGCTGCACCTGGGGCTGGTACTCCTACGATGCCGAACGCGACCTGATCTATTACGGCACCGGCAATCCCTCGACCTGGAATCCCGGCCAGCGCCCCGGCGACAACAAATGGGCGATGACGATCTTCGCCCGCAACCCCGATACCGGCCTCGCCCGCTGGGTCTACCAGATGACCCCGCACGACGCGTGGGACTATGACGGCGTCAACGAGATGATCCTCACGGATCAGACTGTCGACGGCAAGGAGCGCCCGCTCCTCACGCATTTCGACCGCAACGGCTTCGCCTACACCCTCGACCGCGCCACGGGCGAGCTTTTGGTCGCGAACAAGTTCGATCCGGTGGTGAACTGGGCCTCCGGAATCGACCTGGACACGGGCTCGAAAACCTACGGTCGCCCGCTGGTCGATCCGGCCTTCTCGCCGGAGACCAAGGGCGAGGACGAGACCACCACCGGCATCTGCCCCGGCGCCATCGGCGCCAAGAACCAACAGCCGGCGGCCTACTCGCCGCGCACGCGGCTGTTCTACGTGCCGACCAACCACATCTGCATGAGCTACGAGCCGTTCCGGGTGACCTTCACCGCGGGCCTGCCCTATGTCGGCGCCACCCTGAGCCTGGAGCCGCCGCCGGGCAGCGACCACACCGGCAATCTCGTCGCCTGGGACGGGGTGAAGGGCGCGCCGGTCTGGACCATCCCCGAGCCGTTCTCGGTGTGGTCCGGGGTGCTCGCCACCGCCGGCAACGTGGTGTTCTACGGAACCCTGGAAGGCTACCTCAAGGCGGTGGATGCCCGCACCGGCCGCGAACTCTACCGCTTCAAGACCCCGTCGGGCATCGTCGGCAACGTGATGACCTATGCCCACAAGGGCCGGCAATACGTCGCCGTGCTCTCCGGCATCGGCGGCTGGGCCGGCATCGGCCTCGCCGCCGGCCTCACCGACCCCAATGACGGGGCCGGCGCGGTGGGCGGCTATGCGGCCCTGTCGCGCTATACCGCGCTCGGCGGCCAGCTCACCGTGTTCGGGCTGCCGGACTGAACGGTCCGCCCCTACCGGTCGCTGGCGCGTTCGAAGGTGACGATGCTGCGGGTCATGCCCTGCTTGGCCCAGTTGGGCATGATCCGCCACGGCGTCAGCACCCGCAGCCGCGTGCCCTCGATCTTGAACGTGCGGGTCTGCTCGGTGCCGACCCATTCGGGGTTCCAGGCGGTGTCGAGCTTGGCGGTCCATTGATCGCCCGCGACGGTGACCGTGCCGGTGTAGGAGACCAGCGTGTCGAGGAGCGCGGCCTTGCCCTCGGCATCCTTGGCGGCCTTGCGGCCCTCGCCGGTGAGCAGGAAGAACACCCGGCCCTCCGGGGTGAAATAGGCGTAGCCGGTGGGGTGCGCGCCCATCACCGGGTCCGTCTCGCCGCTCGACTGGACCTCGACCTCGTAGGAGACGAGCTTCCACAGCCCGGTGGGGAGCGGCGGCGCATCGGCCCATGCGCGCCCGGCCGGCAACAACGCGAGTGCCGCTGCGGCCAGGGTGACGTGACGTCCTGTGCCGATCCGTCCGCGCATCGCCGATTCTCCCTCGAGCCCGATGCCGCATGATCTGGGCGACGGGCGGGTTCTTACAAGCCGCTCCCCCGCCCCTATCGGTGACAGAAACCGATCCATGACGGAAACCGCGCCGTGGCCGGCACCTTCCGGGGCCGCCGGCGTTGCCCGCGGGTAGAGGCGCGCGCGTGCGCCGCGGAGCCCGCCCGTGATGCCGACCCTGCCGCCCTGGCTGTCCACGCGCGGGGCGCTTCTCGGCTTCGGCCTCGTCTGCCTCGCCGGATTCGGCGGCCTCGCCTTTCTCCTCGCCCAGCCGACCACGCTCACCATCGCGGTGGCCCCGCGCGACGGCACCGAACCGGAGCTGATCAAGGCCTATGCCGACGCCCTCGATGCCGACGAGGAGAACATCCGCCTCAAGATCCTGTCCTTCGACGACGTGCGCGAGAGTGCCGCCGCCCTGCAGGATGGCCGCGCCGACCTCGCGGTGGTCCGGCCCGACGTGGCCCTGCCGACCAACGGCCTCACCCTGGCGATCCTGCGCGATCAGGCGATGATGGTGGTGTCGCCCGAGACCTCCAGGATCGCGAGCTTCCCGAAGCTGGCGGGCCGGCGCCTCGGCATCGGCGCGCACAAGGACGCCGATCTCCAGCTCCTCAAGACGCTGCTCGGCTATTACGGCCTCACCCTGCAGGATGCCGCTCCCGGCATCGCCATCCCCCCCAACGGCGTCGGGCTGGTGGCCGTCGCCGAGGCCGAGGTCGGGCCGGCGATCCGCGACCGGCGGATCGACGCCTTCGTCAGCATCATCGCCCCCTCGGCCCCCAAGGCACTCGCCCTGGTGGGTGCGGTCCAGGCGGTGAGCAAGGGCGCCAAGGTCGGTTTCGTCACCGTGGCCGATGGCGACGCCATCATCGCGCGCTTCCCCCGGCTCCAGGCGGTGACGGTGCCCGGCGGCCTGTTCGGCGGCCGTCCGAAGCTGCCGGAGGACGACGTGAAGACCGTGGGCGCCTCCTACCGCCTGATGGCGCGGGCCTCCCTCAGCCGGGTGGTGGCCGCCGACGTGACCCAGCACCTGTTCGAGCTCCGCACCGCCGCCGCCCAGGCGACGGCGGCGGCCGAGTACATCCTCGCTCCCGCCTACGAGACCACGGTGGCGGCCACCAGCGCCCGCATCCCGATCCATCCGGGCGCCCTCGATTATTTCGAGCGCGAACAGCACAGCTTCGTCGACCGCTACGGCGACACGGTCTACCTGCTCGCCGCGCTGGCGGGCGGCCTCGGTTCGGCCATCGCCTGGCTGCGCCAGCGCTTCGCCCGCCTGCGGCGCGAGCGCATCGACGAGGTCACCGACCGCCTCCTCGAAATCGTCGACGAAGCCCGGGCTTTGCGCGACCCCGCCGGCCTGTCGGCTCTCACCGGCGAGATCGACCGGCTCGCCATCGACGTGGTGCGCGAGGCCCGTGCGCGCGAACCCGATGCCCGGACCATGGCGGCGGTGGCCATCGCCATCGAGACCGCCAAGGCCACGGTGGCCGAGTGCCATGCGGCCCGCGCGACCCGCCCGGCCGCAGCGCCCTCACCCCGCTTCCGGCTCCGGCTCTCGGGCGGCGAGACGAAGGCGTGAACGCGGCCATGGCGGAGGTCCGCGCCCATCCGCAACGTCCCTACGGCTACCGGGCGGACGCCACCGTCCCGGTCTTCCCCGACGACCGACCGATCCTGGTCTTCGACGGGCACTGCGCCCTGTGCTCGGGCCTGGTGCGCTTCGTGATCCGGCACGATCGCCTCCGACGAATCCGGTTCGTCCCGGCGCAATCGAAGCTCGGCGGCGCCCTCTACCGCCATTACGGCCTCGACCCGCACGCGCTCGAGACCAACATCGTGCTGATGCGGGGTCGGGCCTGGTTCAAGCTCGCGGGCGCGCTCCGGCTGGCGGAGGAACTCGGGCGCCCGTGGTCCTGGGCCGCGCTCCTGCGGCGGCTGCCGCATTCCTGGCAGGACGCCCTCTACGACGGCATCGCCCGCAACCGCACCTGCCACCGCCCGGACCCGATCGACGCGGACCGGTTCCTGGGGTGAGGCGGGGTCTTGGCGTGAAGAGGGATTCCTGGCGTGAGGCGGGAACGCCGTTTCGCCGAAATCTCCGGTCCCCAGCGCCGGCCCGCCCGGTCGACGACCGAGGAGGGCCCAGGCGCAACAGGCTCCCTCTCCCGTCTGTACATGGGAGAGGATCGGGGTGAGGGACGTGGGTTCTCCGAAACGGTCACACACCTCACCCTGTCTCTCTCCATCCAGGAAAGGAGACGCGCGCTTGGAAGCGATCAAGCCGGGACGGTTCAAGGCCGAAATTCCACTATCCGCTCCGGACCTTCGGTATGGGTCCGGAGACGACGGCGGATCACCGAATCAGCCTTGGGATGTCGGGTTTGGGATGTCGGCTCTCAAAAACCCACGCCGTCCTCGTCGTCCTCGGCTTCCGCCGGGGCATAGACCGCATCCCCCAGCCGCCTGAGCGGGCCGCCGGGACCGGAGCGCTTCCACAGGCGGGTGTTGAGGGCGGCGACGGGGTCGTGGCCGGGGAGCGCGAAGCCCAGGGCCGTGAGGCCCTGCAGGATCTCGCCGGCATGGAGCGGCCGGGCGGCTTCGTGCAGCACGTCGAGGGCGGCGGCGATCAGGGCGCGGCCGTGCCGGCGGGCGGCGACGATGTCGTCGGGCACGCGCGAACCAAGACCCAGCGGCTCGCTCGGAACGGAAGCGGAAGCGGAAGCGGAAGCGGAAGCGGAAGCGGAAGCGGGACTTTCGATAGGGGTCGCGGGTTCGGGCCCGGATTTGGAGAGGGGCCTGCCCGGCAGGCGCCGGCCGAGCTCGAGATAGAGCGCGTGGTCGGCGATCTGCCGGTCGAGGACGTCCCGCTGGCGGCGCAGGTCTCTCAACGCCGCTTCAGCCGCGTCTTCCGTCAAGAACACAGTTGGAGCCATAGGGAATATTCCAAACGACAATGTTTCGACCGTCGTTTTAGCGGATTATTCCGTATGCACAAGTGCGGAAAGTTCCGACAATTCCTCAAAAATGTTGCACCCTGGCGTCATCGTTCAGGCGGCCGTCTTGCGGGCCGGTCGCCCGGTCCGGGGCGGGATCAGCAGGGCGCTCGGATCGGCGGGCTGAAGGATCATGCCGTTGTCGTCGAGGCAGATCGGCAGCTTCGGAAACACCTCCTGGAGGTGGGCGAGATCCGCCTTGAACGCCTGCCGGAAGCTGCGGATGCTGGCATTGTCGGCGCCGAACTGCTTGTGCAGGTTGTCCCAGGTCAGCCGCAACGGCCGCTGCAGGGCGCGCAGCCGGTAGCCGACCCAGAACAACAGGTCGAGCTTGCGCGCGGAGCCGGAGAAGGCCCTGGCCGCGCGGATGTCCACCGGCAGGGCGTGCTGGATCAGGTTGTCGTAGAAATCCTGGTGGAACTGGACGTTCTTCTGCCAGACCGCCCCGTCCGCCCCCTGCGGCAGCCACAGGTCGAGCTGGCGGAACGGCGGCACGTTGAGGGTGCTGGCGGTGCTGCCGCCGTCCCACAGGCCGATCTGCAGGGTACAGGCGGCGAGGCGCGCCAGCTGCTCCTTGAACTGCCGGATCGTGCCGCGCTCGCCGCCGGTGACGGCAAAGCCCATCTCCTTCATGAAGCCCGACAGGCTGTCGGCCACCGCCACGGTGGGGCTGCGCTGGCGCACCGCCTCGGTGCAGAGATGCAGCAGCACCAGGCGGGCCTTGGGGCCGTAGGGCAGGCCCTGCAGCTCCATCTCGCCATTGGCCGGATTCTTCAGCCGTCCGGCCAGGAGGCTCAGGGAGTTGCGGCCATATTCACGAAAGAACTCGCGGGCCTGGCCGGGATCGCGATAGGGCAGGCCGCAGAGCGCCAGCACGCTGTGGATGTGCTGGAGGTTTTCCGGGCCGGTGGGGTCGTTCTCGATGACCTCGCGCACCGCGTCGCGTCGGCGCTGGTCGCGGCCCATGATCTCGCGCCGGCCGACCACGGCGCCGCGGGCCGCGGTGTCGGCGTCACGCAGGCGCTGCCGGTGCAGGATGGTCTCGACGATGGTGGCGAACAGGAAGCTGCCGCGCGCCGTGTCGAGCTCGGCCAGCAGATCCGCATCGCGGATACCGGCGATTTTGTCCTCGATCCCCATTGATTGTCGCAGTGTACCTGGATGTTCGAGGACGGAGGTCCACAGGCGGGCCCCGCCTGGCGTCGATGGCCGGACCATGGCCGATTCGCTACCCGCGAGTCTCGCGCCGATCCGGATTCATCCCGGTAATCCACGGGGTGGTTCTTCAAAAAAACGCTCGAGCAGAGCGGCTGTCCGGGGAGGACGCGGTGACCGGTCGTCATGGGGCGCTGACCCGGCCACGCAGAGTTCGATACGCCCCCTACCCCGGCCTTCATCCCCGTTGTTCACCGGACTGTCGGGTTTTCCACGCCGATCTCGATACGGATCCACGCAGAATCCCATACGGACCGGCGTGAATCATACGCAGAATCCCATACGGACTCGCGCAGAGTCGGATACGGATCCACGCAGAGTTCGATCCGCAAACCCGGCTCAAGTCTCTGGCAAAAAACGGCTTTCTGCTCCCTCTTATAACTTGCAGAAATGACTCTCTGAGAGTCTCTTACTGATACCTTTCCTAAGGCGCGCATCGCTCGTTCGGCAAAGCGAACGCCTGGCTCCACAGAGGTTTTTCAAAGGAATTCGAGGAATGAACACCGGTTGTCCTGGTGTTCTCCCCAGGCCCTGCCCTCTCCTGCGGCATCGAAATCGCCTAGGCTCCACCCATGAGCCAACCCCCGGATGGACCGATGATCGAACCCCTGCTGCAGCTGATGGCGACCTTGCGCGACCCTGAGATAGGCTGTCCCTGGGACGTGGCGCAGACCTCGGCCAGCATCGTGCCGTACACCCTCGAAGAGGCCTATGAGGTTGCCGACGCGGTGGCGCAGGGCGATCCGGACGCTCTGCGCGACGAACTCGGCGACCTGCTGCTCCAGGTGGTCTTCCACGCCCGCATGGCAGAGGAGGCGGGAGCATTCACCTTCGCGGATGTGGTCGCCGCCATCGTCGCCAAGATGGTCCGGCGCCATCCGCACGTCTTCACCACCGACGGAGACGTCCTGCCGGCCGGCGCGCACCGACAAGACGTCGATGCGGTGGCGCGGCAGTGGGAGGCGATCAAAGCGCAGGAGCGGGCTACCCGGCCGGAAGCCGACGCCCGCCCCCTCGGAGACATCGCCGCAGCCCTGCCCGCGCTCACCCGAGCCCACAAGCTCTCCACCAAGGCAGCGGGTTACGGGTTCGACTGGCCCGACGCTTCCCAGGTGGTGGCCAAGGTCCGCGAGGAGATCGACGAGGTCGAAGAGGCCATGGCGGCCGGGGATCCTGACGCGACCCGGGAGGAGATCGGCGATCTTCTGTTTTCGGTGGCCAATCTCGCCCGCCATCTCGGGATCGAATCGGAATATTCCCTAAGAGAGGGGAACATCAAGTTCGAACGCCGCTTCACCGCGATGGCCAAGCTCCTCGCCGATGAAGGGAAACCCTTGGAATCGAGCGATCTTCCGGCCATGGAAGCGGCCTGGAACAGGGTCAAGCGCGCCGAGACATAGCGCGCTGCGCCCTCATCCCTCGGAAGCGTCGGTTCTGGAGAACGGCCAGTCGATGACATGGGTCGCATAGAGCGCCCACCACACGAAGACCGGCTGAAACGCCAGCCGTGGTCCGTGATACCACCAGCTGTCGGGCAGGCCGGCGATGGAGATGCCCTCCACCGCATGCTTGATGTTGGCCGGGAATACACAAACTGCATAGAGCGCCAGCAGGATCCCGGCCCAGCGCCGAGTCGGCGGCCAGAGCAGCCCGACCACGCCGGCGAGTTCACACAGGCCGGTGAGCACCACCACGAGGTGCGGTGCCGGCACCCAGTTCGGCATGATCGGCAGGAACTTGTCCGTGGCGACGAGGTGCACCACCCCGATGAAGCCATAGGCGGCCATCAGCCCGAGGCGCAGCCACAGACGAGAGGCCCTCATGCCGCCATCGCCGCACGCAAAGCTGCGATAAGGACGGCCATCGCCGGATGGTCCGTGAAGACCGTCATGCCGATCGCCGTCACCGGGGCGATGCCGCGGAGCGAGTTGGTGAGGAACACCGCATCCGCTCGTAGCAGCTCAGGCAGCGTCAGCGAGCGTTCCTCCGGCTTGAACCCGAAGGCCGTGGCGCTCCCGAGAATTTCGCCGCGGACGATGCCTGCCAGCACGCCGTCGTGCAGGGGCGGGGTCGCGAGGCGGGTTCCGAACAGGGCGAACAGGTTGCCGGTGCCGGCGCAGGCGACGGCGTCGCGGGTGTTGAGGAACAGGGCCTCGTCGAACCCAGCCGCGCGTGCCTCTCCCGCCGCGAGCACCGCATCGAGGTAGCCGAGGGTCTTCAGGCGCGAAGTCGGCGAAGTCTCGTTGCGGCGGATCGCAGTGGGGTGGAGGCGCAGAGGCGCGAAGGCGAAGCCCGGCGCTACCGGCGCAGCGCTCGCCCACAGCATGGGCCGGGGCTCCGCCGGGGGGGCGAGCCCGCGCGGGCCGGAGCCCCGGGTCACGGTGGTGCGGATCGCCGCCTGGGGAAAGGCGCTCGCCACCGCTCGCATGGCCTCTGCGATCTGGATCGGATCGACGGCGAAGCCGAGAGACGCTGCTGCCGCTACGAGCCGAGCCACATGCGCCTCCGCGAAGACGATGCGTCCGTCAAGGGCGAGCGCCGTGTCGAAGGCCCCATCGCCGAGGGTCAGCCCACGGTCGGTCAGGTCGAAGGGCGCCCGCGTCCCCGCGATGAGCGCTCCGTCAAACCAGAGCATGAGTCTCGACCGCGTCCGATCGAAATCCGCCATTCGTCCGCCACGCGCGCGCTAGGCTCAAGAAATTGGCGAACAGGGCGTGGCCGTTCTCGGTGAGCACCGATTCCGGATGGAACTGGATGCCCCAGGTCGGGTGGGTCCTGTGCGAGAGTGCCATCACCTCCCCTTCCGCCGAGACCGCGTCGATGGCGAGCTGCTGGTCCATGCCGGGCTGGGGCGTGACGATGAGGGAATGGTAGCGGCCCACCTGCATCGGATTGGGCAGGCCGGTGAACAGGCCGCGTCCGTCATGGGTGATCGGTGTCGCCTGTCCGTGCAGGGGGCGGCCGGCGCGTGTGACGGTTCCGCCGAAGGCTGCACCGATGGCCTGATGTCCGAGACACACTCCGAGCAGCGGGATTTCTCCCGACAATGCCCGGATCGCCGGCAGCGAGATTCCGGCCTCGGCCGGTGTGCAGGGACCGGGCGAGATCACCACGGCTTCAGGCTCGAGGGCTCGGATACCGGCGATGTCGAGGGCGTCGTTGCGCACCACCCGGACGCTCTGCCCGAGTTCCTCGAAATAGCGGACGACGTTGAAGACGAAGGAATCGTAATTGTCGACGACGAGGATCATCGGCCGCCCTCCCCGTCCGGCGCGAAGGCCTCGAACACCCGGGCGGCTTTGGTCAGGGTCTCCTCGTATTCCGGCCCCGGCTCGGAAAGCAGCGTGATGCCTCCGCCGGCCTGGAGCACGGCGATGCGGTCGTCCATGAACACCGTGCGGATGGCTATGGAGGTGTCGAGCGAGCCGTCAAAGCCGATGGCGCCGATGGCCCCGCAATAGAGTTCGCGCGCATCGCCCTCGATCTGCGTGATGATGTCCATGGCCCGAAGCTTCGGCGCCCCGGTGATCGAGCCGCCGGGAAACGTCGCCGCGATGAGGTCGATGGCGTCCATATCCGCCTTCAGGGTTCCGGTGACCACCGATACGAGATGGTGGACGGAGGCGTAGGATTCGAGCCCGCACAGAACCGGCACCTGCACGCTGTGCGGCTCGCAGATGCGCGAGAGGTCGTTGCGCAGCAGGTCGACGATCATGATGTTCTCGGCGCGCTCCTTCAGGTCGGCCTGCAGCGCCTCTCCCAGGCGCGTATCCGCCTCCGGATTGGCCACGCGCCGCACCGTGCCCTTGATCGGCCGGGTCTCGATGGCGCGGCCGGCGAGCTTCAGAAAGCGCTCCGGGCTGCTCGAGGCGATGCGCAGACCGTCGAATGCCAGATAGGCGCCGAAGGTCGCCGGATTGGTAGCGCGCAGGCGGCGATAGAGCGCGAATGCGTCGAAGCCCTCGGCCAGATCCGCTGTGAAACGTTGGGAGATATTGGCCTGATAAATGTCTCCGGCCCGGATATAGTCGCGCACGCGCTCCACCGCGGCCTCGTAGCCTGCACGGGTGAAGTTCGAATGCCAGGCGAGCGGTCCCTGGGCGGTGGGCTCGGGGGTCGGTCTCGCGCCCTCCAGAAGACGGGCAAAGTGCGCGAGTCGTGCTGTGGCCCGCTTCTCGCGGGCGCCACTCTCCGTCTCGGGAAAGCCCGTGGCGATCAGGAGGCAGCGGCCGGTCTCGTGATCGATGGTGAGGATCGTATCGTAGAGGTTGAAGGCGATATCGTCGCACAATCCCGCGCGCCGGGCCGGGGCCGCGACCCGCTCCAGGCGGGCGCCGAGATCATAGGCGAAATAACCGATGGCCCCGCCGGCGAAAGCCGGCAGGTCGGCGTCGGGCGCCATGCGGTAGGGGGCGAGGCAGGCGCGCAGGGCTTCGAGCCCGGTGCCCGGTACCGGGCGACCATCCAGGGTCGCGCGACCGTCGCGATACCGGAATCGTGCGAACGGATCGACCGCCAGGGTCGAGGTTCGCCCCAGGGTCTTGTGGTGCATGGCACTGTCGAGAAAGGCGAGGCCCGGCCAGACGGCCAGGGCCTCCGCCGCAGCGACGGGATCGACGAACGGGATCTCTCGGGTCCACATGATGGCTCTGACTTAGATGCTCACGCGGGAAACGGATACCGGGGTCGCTCCGGTATCTGCTCAGGTGGCATGCGCGACACCGCCGCGGAAGCGTCATGCGCGCATGGCTCTGCCCGCGGACTGGCGACGAGGCTCGCATGCCGGGGCCGATGCGGTTATAGGGTTGTCAACCCGCATTTCCGCATCCACTCCGATTTCACGGCCGGTCCGGTTTTTCCCGTGTCCATGCCCGACGAGCATCCATGACCGCATCCCCCACGCTGCCGATCGTGCCGAAGGCCGCCCCGAAGATTTCCTTCGTCTCGCTCGGCTGCCCCAAAGCCCTGGTCGATTCCGAGCGTATCCTCACGCATCTGCGCGCGGAAGGCTACGAACTCGCCCGACGCCACGACGGTGCGGATGTGGTCATCGTCAACACCTGCGGCTTCCTCGATTCGGCCAAGGCCGAGTCACTCTCGGCCATCGGCGAGGCCATGGCCGAGAACGGTCGGGTCATCGTCACTGGATGCATGGGAGCGCAGCCCGAGGAGATACGCGAAAAGTATCCCAACCTCCTCGCGGTCACCGGACCGCAGGCCTACGAGTCGGTGGTGGCAGCGGTGCACGAGGCGGTGCCTCCGGCGCACGACCCGTTTTTTGACCTGGTGCCGCCACAGGGGGTGAAGCTCACTCCGCGCCACTATGCTTACTTAAAGATTTCAGAGGGCTGCAACAATCGCTGCACCTTCTGCATCATCCCATCTCTCCGCGGCGACCTCGTCAGCCGCCCGGCCGGCGACGTGCTTCGCGAGGCCGAGAAGCTGGTGAAGGCCGGCGTCAAGGAATTGCTGGTGGTCTCCCAGGATACCAGTGCCTACGGCGTCGATATCCGCTACGCCACGAGCCCGTGGCAGGGCCGCGAGGTGCGGGCCAAGTTCTACGACCTCGCCGCCGAACTCGGTGAGCTCGGGGCCTGGGTGCGGATGCACTACGTCTATCCCTATCCGCACGTGGACGAGGTCATCCCGTTGATGGCCGAGGGTAAGATTCTGCCCTACCTCGACATGCCGCTCCAGCATGCGAGCCCGTCCGTGCTCAAGCGCATGCGCCGTCCGGGCAACCAGGAAAAGCAGTTGGAGCGCATCCGGCGCTGGCGCGAGGTCTGCCCGGATCTGGCCATCCGCTCGACCTTCATCGTCGGCTTCCCCGGTGAGACCGAGGCGGAATTCGAAGAGTTGCTCGGCTGGATTCGCGAAGCCAAGCTCGAGCGCGTCGGCTGCTTCGAGTACGAGCCGGTGGGCGGCGCGGTGGCCAACGGTCTTGGCGACCTCGTCCCGCCTGAGGTCAAGGCCGAGCGTAAGCGCCGCTTCATGGAGGCGCAGCAAAGTGTCTCTGCCCGCCTGCAGAAGGCGCGTGTGGGCAAACGCCTGCCCGTCATCATCGATGCCGTCGCGGGCGGCGTCGCCAAGGGCCGCTCGAAATACGACGCGCCCGAGATCGACGGCAACGTTCATGTTACCTCGCGCCGGCCATTGCGGGTGGGCGACATCGTTACGGTGAAGATCGAGCGGGCGGATGCCTATGATCTCTACGGCAGCGCGGTCTAACGCTCCCGACCGGCACCCTAGCTGCCGCCGATCGCCCCGCTCTTGATCCGGTCCACCCCGGCGCTCTGCATCGCCGCCCAAGCGCGCTTCACCGAGCCGTCGATGTCGATACCGCGCACAGCATCGATCACCACGCGTGCCTCGAAGCCCGCCTCCTTGGCATCGATGGCGCTCCAGCCGACACAGTAATCGGTGGCGAGCCCGCACAGGACCACGCGGGTAAACCCGCGCTCGGCGAGGTAACCGGCAAGGCCGGTCCGTGTGCTCCGATCGGCCTCTAGGAAGGCCGAATAGCTGTCGACGTCCTGGTGACAGCCTTTGCGGATCACCAGTTCGGCCCGTTCCGCCCTAAGACCGGGCGCTAAGGCGGCGCCGTGCGTGCCCTGCACACAATGCTCCGGCCACAGCACCTGAGACCCGTAGGGCATCGCCACGGTCTCGAACGCCGCCTTGCCGGGATGGCTGGTGGCGAAGGAGGCATGGCCCGGCGGATGCCAATCCTGTGTCAGCACCACGTGCGGAAACAGGCCGATGAGGCGGTTGATCGGGCCGATCACCGTATCGCCATCCGGCACGGCCAGCGCGCCGCCGGGCAGGAAATCCACCTGCACGTCGACCACGAGGAGGACGTCGCCACGTCCCGGGATCACGGTATCCTCCGATCCGGGTATCGCAGGATCACGGGATCATCACCGTGGCGCCGGTGGTCTTGCGGCCGGCGAGGTCCCGGTGGACCTGGGGCGCATCTGCGAGCTTGGCCTGGGCATGGACCGGAATCGTGACGGCGCCGCTCGCCACCACGCCGAACAGGTTCTTCGCCATGGCGTCCAGCGTGGCGCGATTGCTCGCATGGGCGAAGAGCGAAGGGCGGGTCGCGTAGAGCGAGCCCTTCTGGCCGAGCAGCGCCAGGCTGAAATCGTCCACCGGGCCGGAGGCCGAGCCGAAGCTGACGAACAGGCCGAGCGGGCTGATGCAGTCGAGGGAGGCGGGGAAGGTGTCGCGCCCGACCCCGTCATAGACTACCTGGACACCCTTGCCGTCCGTGATCTCCTTCACCCGTGCGGCGAAATCCTCGTCGCGGTAGAGGATGACGTGGTCGCAGCCATTGGCCTTGGCCAATTCGGCCTTCTCCTCCGAGCCCACCGTGCCGATGACGGTGGCGCCGAGATGCTTGGCCCATTGGCAGGCGATGAGCCCGACGCCGCCGGCTGCGGCGTGGAACAGGATCGTATCGCCGGGTTTCACTGCGTAAGTCCGGTGCAGCAGGTACTCGGCGGTCAGGCCCTTGAGCATCATCGCGGCGGCGGTGGTGTCGTCCACCCCGTCGGCGAGATGGACGGCGGCGCTGGCGTTGATCACCACCTCCTGCGCGTAGGTGCCCGCGGCCGAGCCGTAGGCGACCCGCTCGCCGATGCGGAAGCCGGTGACGCCCTCGCCCACCGCGATCACCTCACCGGCGCCCTCGTTGCCGGGGGTGAAGGGCAGTTGCGGCACCTTGTAGGTGCCCGAGCGGAAGTAGATGTCGATGAAGTTGACACCGATGGCCGTCTGGCGGACGCGGATCTGGCCCGGCCCCGGGTTCGCAACGGTGACCTCCTCGTAGAGCATCACCTCGGGACCGCCGTACTCGTGAACCCGGATCGCCTTGGGCATCGTCGTTCTCCTGGTGGTAGCCTGTGGGAGGCGAGATAGACTGTGCACCGCCTCGGGCAATGGTCTTTGCAAGGGTCCCTGGCCGGATCTGCGGCTCACGGCCTCGAAAGCCGCCTCTGCCGTGCGCCGCCGCACCCGGTCAGGTTTGGCCCATCGCGCGCGCAGATCCAATTGCGCCAAGGCCCGCTTTACCGTTAGATAAGACCAGCCGGATTTCTAGCCCTGTGCAATTCGTAGTTGTTCTTGCTCTATACGCGACCTTGAAGGCAAACGGGCCGGATGGATGAGATCGTCTGGATATGTCCTGCCGGGTACGATCCCTCCGTCCAGGCCGGTACGATCTTTCGGCCGCAAGCCGATCTGCCGACCTTCGAGGTTCTGGAGCGTCGCCTCGTCGTGATGATGTTCAATCCCGGTACTGCCTGGGACATCAAGCCGTTCACGCAGCTCACCCTGCGGATCGTGGAACACGGCATCGCCCATGGCGGAACGGCCGTGACCCGTGCGGAGGCCGGTCACACGATTCCGGTGAGGTAGTAGACGCCGATCACCAGGAACACCGCGCTCGTCTTCAACACGGTGATCGCGAAGATGTCGGCATAGGCCTGCCGATGCGTGAGGCCTGTCACCGAAAGCAGAGTGATGACGGCGCCGTTATGGGGCAGCGTGTCCATGCCCCCGCTCGCCATGGCGGCGACCCGGTGCAGCACCTCCATGGGGATGTTGGCGGCCTGTGCCGCTGCGATGAAGGTCGACGACATGGCCGCCAGCGCGATGCTCAGGCCCCCCGAGGCCGAGCCGGTGATGCCGGCCAGCGCCGTGACGGTGATGGCCTCGTTGACCAGCGGGTTGGGGATCGCCGACAGGACTTCACGGATCACGAGGAAGCCGGGCAATGCGGCGATCACCGCGCCGAAGCCGTATTCGGAGGCGGTGTTCATGGCGGCCAGCAGCGAGCCCGTCACCGCCGCCCGGCTGCCTTCGGCGAAGCCTCGGCTGACCGGCTTCCAGGCAAAGGCCAGGACCGTGAGGATGCCGGCGAGCAGCGCCAGTTCCACCGCCCAGATCGCGGTGACGGACGAGAGCGTGGTGACGATGGGCTTGTCGAGACCGGCCAGCACCGTCTCGATCTTCGGCCCGTACAGGCGCGGAAGCGCCGCCGTGAAGGCGAGGTTCGAGAGCCCCACCACCACGAGCGGCAGCAGGGCGATGGCCGGGTGGGCGCGAGAGGCCTCGTCCACCACCACCGGCTCGTTGGTGTGGCCGGTCCCGTAGCCCTCGCCCTTGCGCCGGGCCGAGGCGATGCGCCGGTCGAGATAGGCCACACCGACCACGAGGATGAAGGCTGCGCCGATGAGGCCCAGCCACGGGGCGGCCCAGGTATTGGTGCCGAAGAAGGTGGTGGGGATGATGTTCTGGATCTGCGGCGTGCCGGGCAGCGCGTCCATCGTGTAGGAGAACGCGCCGAGCGCGATGGTACCGGGGATCAGGCGTTTGGGGATGTCCCCGAGGCGGAAGGCTTCCGCCGCGAACGGATAGACCGCGAATACCACCACGAAGAGCGAGACGCCGCCATAGGTGAGCAGGTTGCACACCAGCACGATGGAGAGCACGGCGCGGCGCGGGCCGACGAGGTCGATGACCGCGGTGACGATCGAGCGGGAGAACCCCGACATCTCGATGACCTTGCCGAACACGGCGCCGAGCAGGAACACCGGGAAGTACAGCTTCACGAAGCCGACCATCTTCTCCATGAACAGCCCACTGAACACCGGCAGAACCGCCGACGGATCGGTGATCAGAACCGCGAGCAGGGCCGCCACGGGCGCGAACAGGATGACGCTGAAGCCCCGATAAGCGACGAGCATCAGGAAGCCGAGCGCCAGAAGCGCGATCGTCAGGCTCACGGGCCGAATTCCTTCCAGGGCTGGCCATTGGAGGCCTTGGCGCGATGCTACAGAGGGCAATCGTGCCGCGCCATCGCGCACTTGACCGATCCAGGGGCGACCCTCTGTTAAGGATCGAGACTGACGCAGCCGATTTGATCCGGCAGCGCATCGGGAGACCGGACTCGTGGTGACATCGCCTTCTCTCCCTCCCCGCTTCGAGGTTGCCGTCGTGGGAGCCGGAGCGGCCGGTCTCGGCCTCGCCCTAAGTCTCGCGCGCGACGGAATCGCCACCGCCCTCGTCGGACGTCACGCGCCGGTGGCCGACGGGCGCACCGTGGCCTTGCTCGACGGCTCGGTGCGCTTCCTCCAGGCGCTCGGGGCCTGGGAGGCGATCGCTCCTCATGCGGCACCCCTGGCCGAGCTCCACATTGTCGACGACACCGGCAGCCTGTTCCGACCACCGCCGGCCCGCTTCGTCGCCACCGAGATCGGTCTGGCCGCTTTCGGCTGGAACGTCGAGAGCGCGCGCCTCGTCGATTCGTTGCGTGACCGCGCCCGCGCGATGCCGAACCTGACCCTGTTCGAGAGCGACGCCGACGCGTTCGTGCCCGGTGAGGCCGCAGCCGACCTCATTCTCGCCGACGGGCGCTGCCTCACTGCCCGGCTCGTGGCCGGGGCGGATGGAGCGCGCTCGAAACTGCGCCAGACCGCCGGGATCAAGACGCGAGACTGGTCATATCCCCAGGCGGCGATCACCACGATCCTGGCCCATATACGTCCGCACCGGGACGTCTCCACCGAGTTCCATACGCGCCAAGGGCCCTTCACCCTCGTGCCGCTGCCGGGCGGACACCGCTCCAGCCTCGTCTGGGTCATGGGCGAGATGGCGGCCAAGCGCCTCGCCGCCCTCGACGATGGGCCGTTCGCCCGTACCATCGAGGACCAGGCGCAGGCGATGCTCGGGTCCATGCGGATCGACGGACCGCGCGGCCTCGTGCCGATGCGGGGCATGTCGCTTCCGAGCCCCGTGGCGACGCGCCTCGCCCTCATCGGAGAGGCCGCGCACGTCTTTCCACCGATCGGAGCTCAGGGGCTCAACCTCGGTCTGCGCGATGCGGCGGCGCTGCGGGATGCCGTCGTCGCGGCTGTGGCCGACGGGCGCGATCCCGGCTCCCACGCGGCGCTCGTCGGCTTCGCCCGCGGCCGGACCATCGATGCCCGGCTCCGGACCACGGCGGTGGATGCGCTCAACCGCAGCCTGCTCGCCGGCTTCCTGCCCGTCGATGCCCTGCGCGGGCTCGGCCTCCTCGCCATGACGACGATCACGCCGCTGCGGCGCCTCGTGATGCGTGAAGGCGTGCTGCCGCGCCTCGGTGCACCGAGCTTGATGCGCTGAGCGGGATCAGCGCCGGGCGAGATTCTGCCCGGAAGGTCTCGCCTCGCCGACGCTGCTCAGCGAGACCGGCGGCAGGGTCTTCCGCGCGGCCTCTCCACCGAATGCGGTGCCGGCACGGCCGAGCGCCTCTCCGTGGGTGAACAGCGCCTTCATGTAGGTCTGGTCGAAGGGGGCCGCCGTGGTCTGGGTGAAGCGCCCGTCGATTAGCGCCACCTGGAGATCGAGGCCGGTACGCTGGGCAAAGGCGCGGCTGAGCGCCAGAGAAGCCCGGGTCTGGGCCTTGATCGCCGCCGACATCGAGCGGCCGAGCACGCTCAGTGTCGTGCGTGAGGCCATCTGGAAGTCCGGGGTGATCGTGTTGTTCACCACGAGGTAGACGCGATGCGTCGGCAGGGGGGCGGCGCTCGGGTCGAGCAGGATGGCTTCCGGGGCGAGATAGTACGGCGCTGTGGTGCCACCGTCGTCGTGCATTTCCTGGAAGCGCTTCCCGTCGGTGGCGACCGCATCGATCATCACCGGCGGAAACACGCCAGGCACCGCCGCGGAGGCGAGGATCACGGCGCGGAACAGGTCGAGCGCCTTGGGGCCGCCGGCACTGGCGATAGCGCCCATGTCCCACAGGACCGGACGTTCGCCATCCACCGCATTGGTGGCGATGAGAAGGCGTCGGCCCTTGGCATGCTCCACCGCCACGGCTTTCAGAAGTTTCACCGTCACCGATTTCTCGATGCGGCGCTTGAGCGGCCAAGTGTCGGTGAGCGCCTCGGTGGTGCCGCCGAACTCGAAGACGTCGGCGGCCGAGATTTCGGTGTAGCTCTGGCGCAGGGCCTCGTCCCCGGTGGAGCCGATGAAGGCGAACGGCGCGATCATCGCCCCGGTGCTGACGCCGGTGACGATACCGAATACGGGCCGTGTGCCGGCTTCGCTCCAGCCTCTGAGGAGGCCGGCTGCAAAGGCGCCGTTCTCGCCGCCGCCCGACAGCACGAGCCAGGGATCGCTGGCGGCCTCCGCCCCGTCGACGAGCCTGCGAAACGCTTGCGCGTCGTCGCCGGGAATCCGAACCGCGGCGGGAAGTCGATCGGGCCGGGCGCCGATGGCCTCGGCCTGCGTGTAGGCCACACGCGCGGTCGGGTTCGGCCGTTCGGCGGCGGCGGCGATTTGCGGAAGGCTGAGGCCGATCACGAGTGCGCCCAGGAGCGCCGGGTGCCGAAGGCGATACCGCCTGATCGATGATCCGGACATGGGTCCGTCCTTCGTATCGTATGAGGTGCCCGCCTCGCTCTTCAGAACGTCAGACGGCGACTCACGTTCCGATGGTCCTCCCGTCTCGACTCCATGGCAAATGCTTTGCGTGCGTCGGCACACCTTTACGACAAGGCCGGCGTTGCACTAACCGCTGAGGCGGGACACCGACGCTTAAGAAAAACGCGGAGCACGAGACGCCGATGAAACTGCCACGCCGCTTCTTCCAGCCGCTCGCCACCGGCGCGCCGGCCCCGTTTCGCGAGCTTCCGATCAAGCTCGAGCGGATGATCCACTTCGTGCCGCCCCACAACGACAAGGTCCGCGCCCGCGTTCCGGAACTCGCGGCCAGCGTCGACGTGGTGCTCGGCAACCTCGAGGATGCGGTGCCGATCGACCAGAAGGAGGCGGCGCGCAAGGGCTTCGTGGCGATGGCGCAGGCCACCGACTTCGCGGCCAGCGGCACGGGCCTTTGGACCCGCATCAACGCCTTCAACTCGCCCTGGATTCTCGACGATCTCTTCGAGATCGTGTCTCAGGTCGGCAGCAAGCTCGATGTGGTGATGGTGCCGAAGGTCGAGGGGCCGTGGGACATCCACTATATCGACCAGCTGCTGGCTCAGCTCGAAGCGAAGCACGGCGTCACCAAGCCGATCCTCGTTCATGCGATCCTCGAGACGGCCGAGGGCGTCGCCAACGTCGATGCCATCGCCTCCGCCTCGCCGCGCATGCATGGCATGAGCCTCGGCCCCGCCGACCTCGCCGCCTCGCGCGGCATGAAGACCACCCGGGTCGGCGGTGGCCATCCCGATTACCGCGTCATCGCCGATCCGACCTCGGACGGCGCCGCCCGGGCGTCCGCCCAGCAGGATTTGTGGCACTACACCATCGCGAAAATGGTCGATGCCTGCATGGCCAATGGGCTGAAGGCCTTCTACGGCCCGTTCGGCGACTTCTCGGACGGGGATGCCTGCGAGGCCCAGTTCCGCAACGCCTTCCTGATGGGATGCGCCGGTGCCTGGACGCTGCACCCGAATCAGGTCGCCATCGCCAAGCGGGTCTTCGCCCCCGATCCAGCCGAGGTCGCTTTCGCGGTGCGGATCGTCGAGGCGATGCCGGACGGGACCGGCGCGGTGATGCTCGACGGCAAGATGCAGGACGACGCAACCTGGAAGCAGGCCAAGGTCATCGTCGACCTCGCCAAGCTGGTGGCCGAGAAAGACCCGGACCTCGCCAAGACCTACGGGCTGAAGTGACGGCAGACAGCCCGAACTGAGGTGTTTTCGCCACCCGTTGTCATCGGCGTCGCGTCGCCGATGACAACGGGGGCAAGCCGTCTTATTTTGAGATCATGACCGATACGATCACTGCCGACCCGATGATGAGAACCGCGAAATTCGGCCTGGGCGCCGTCGTCCGCCACCGGATCTATCCGTTCCGCGGCGTCGTGTTCGACGTCGACCCGGTATTCGACAATACCGAGGAATGGTGGCTGGCGATTCCCGAAGAGGTGCGTCCCCGCAAGGACCAGCCGTTCTACCACCTCCTCGCCGAAAATTCGGAAAGCGAATACGTCGCCTACGTCTCCGAACAGAACCTCGTATCCGATACGTCGGGCGAAGCCTTGCGCCACGCCGGTATCGCCGAGGTTTTCGATCTGGATGCCGAGGGCTTCTATCGCGTGCGGGATTCTCACCCGAACTGAACGGGCGCGGTTTCGCCTGGGTGGACCGTACGCGTAAAAAAGGCCGGGCGATTGCCCGGCCTTTTTCAGTGTGGTCCGACCGGATCGGGTGCGATCAGGGCTTGGGTGCTGCCGAGGGGGCCGGGGTGCCGCCGGCGGCATTCTGCTGCTCGAGCTTCTTGCGCATGTCGTCGCTGCGCTTCTCCAGCTCGGACTGAAGCTTCTTCTGCTGCTCTTCCAGCACCTTCGGGTCGATGGCCGGGCCGTCGAAGGCCTTGCCGAAGCCGGCGAGCGGCACGGCGAAGGTGACCTCGCGCTGGGTCTGGTTCTGGACGCTGACGTTGAGGGTGGTGCCCTTCTTCATCGCGTTGACGAGGTCGGTGCTCACGCCGCCGGCCTCGGCGAAGCAGCCGTTGGGGAAGCAGACGGCGAACTTGCCGGCGGTGCCCTGCTGTCCGTCGATGGTGAAGCGAATGCCCGGCTGCAGCAGCAGGCCGAGCGGCAGTAGGTAGCGCACCACGCGCACGTTCTGCTGGGCGTTCTTCATGTCGTAGACGGCGACCGCGAGCACCGGCTGGCCCTGGTCGGAAACGAAGTCGCGGGTAGTGTAGCAGACGTCCGTGGCGCTCGCCTGGTCCTTACCGCAGACCTTGGTCCAATCGGTCTGCGACGGCTCGGACTTGACGTTGACGGTCTGGGGGCCGGTCTGCTGCTGGGCCATGCCGCCCTGGGGCGCACCGGCGGCGGGAGCAGCCGGCGCCGGGGCGGCCGGGGCGGGAGCGGTCGGCGCGGCCTTCTTCGGCTGGGCCTGGGCGAGGCTCGGTCCGACAAGGCCCGCCACGGCGAGGAGGGCGGCGATGCGCAGCGGGCGCGCGGGACGGTTGGCGAAGAACATCAGCTCTGACCCCTTGGATTCGGCGTGTAGGATTCGGCTCGCGGGATGCGTCTTCCGAAAGGATGGGACGCGGGTTTTCGGTGGGCGTTTCGACTCGGCCGGGATCGTGACGACGGCGCGATGAAAACCCTCCACCGGCACGCGGTTGCGCGACCTGCACCAGGCAGCAGCGCGTCTCGACCCCGCTCGAACGACCGGGCGGTCTGCTTTCCCCCGGAATGCGGCGAAGACATGACACCGGCGTCCTGACGGCCCCGCGCGCGCCGCTTCCTCGGGCTCGTCCTTAAGTCCGGCTTAACCCTAAGGCTTCATGAACGGAGGGCAGCGGGAGTTCAAGCGCAAGTGTTGGCGCAGCAAGCAGTCCTTTCCCTCGAATTCCCCACTTCGGCGGCCCTGCCGACCGGATTGCCGGCGTCGATGACGGCCAATCGTCCCACACCGGTGGATGGTGGTGGCGGTAAAGCGGACCTGTCCGGCTCGGCTCCCGGTCCGTTGCGCGCCGCGCCCGGACGGACGAGCCGCCTCTGTACCCTTCTAGCCGCCACCGCCCACGCGCACCCCGAGCGCGTCGCCTTCGTCGATCCACCCCACAAGGCGCTCTGGAGCGGCCGAGCCGCGATCACCTGGACCTACGGGGCGGCGGCCGAGATCGTGGCCCGCCTCGCCAACGGCCTCAGGGGCTGGCGCTTACCGCCCGCGAGCCGGGTCGGCATAGCGATGGCGGGCAGTTCCGAGAGCTTCCTCGCCTATCTGGCCGTGGAGGCGGCCGGTCACATTCCCTGCCTCCTGCCGCTGTCCCTCGACGAGGACGCCCTCGTCACCGCCGTCCAGGCGGCGAGCATCGCGGCCGTGCTCACCCAGTCGCGATTCGGTCCCCTCGCCCCGGCCGAGCGCCTGTGCCGGGTGGCCGTGCGCTATTTCGGTCTGCGCTATCTGGCCGCCTTCGGTCCGGATGTGCCGGATGGGGTGATCAACCTCGACGGCATGGCGCTCGACCAGGCCGGCGGCCCTTTCGCGCCCGGTCCGGGCGGTCTCATCAGCTTCGCCGCCGGCGATCCGGCCCAGCCGATCCATCGCAGCGGCGATGCGCTTCTGGCTGCGATCGCCGTCCATCTCGTCACCGCCCGCGTAGTGCCGGGCGACCGCATCCTCAGCCTGCTGCCGGCGACCGATCTGCGCGGACTCGTCACCGGTCTCGGCTCGGCCCTCGTGGCCGGCGCCGCTCTCGAAACCCTGCCGGTATTCGAGAGCGGCAGCTTCGCCGCAGCCCTCGGCCGCCCGGTTTCGACCCGCCTCGTCGCTCCCGCCGCGCTGGAGCGCAATCTCGCCACGTGCCGACTGCCCGAGACCCTGGTCTCCATCCAGCTCGTGCATCGCGCGCCCAGCGCGCTCGGGGCCCATCGCCTCGCTCCCGCCGACCCGGCCCGCAGCGTGATCGACGTCGTCGCCTTCGACGAGACCGCGCTTCTCACCGGCGCACGCATGGGCAGCGACGTCGCCCTCACCCTGGCCAACCCGGAGCGCGGCCCCCTGTTCTCGACCTTGATGGCCCTGCGCCGCGATCCCGACGGATTTCTCGCCTTTCGGGGCCGAGCCTGCCAGGCCGGGCCGTTGCAACGCGGTAGTCCGGAGGCGGAGGTCACCGCCGAATGGCTGCCGTCGCGATTCCAGGCGAGCACCGAAGCGGGACGCGCCACGGCGATCCTGCGGCGCTGACGGGCCCGCGGCTTTCCAACGGATCGCCCCTGCCCGACTTTCGGCACAAAGCCCGAATCGGACCGATCCGAGCTTGGGGCAGCCCGCATCGCAGATGCGGAAAACTGTTTTCACCGAAGTGGTTAAGGCGTAAAATCAACGCGGCGCATCAGTGCTTGATGAAGTCCTGAGACTCAGTTCATCGCCGGGTCATGTCCATCCCGTCAGGATTATTCTCGCAATGTGGCCGGCGAACCAACCGTCCTCATGTGTGTTGTCACACAGGTCCCTTCCCAAGGGACGATGGATGGACTAGCACTGATGTTCATGAGTGCGCTGCAACAAGTTCTCGTCGTCGACGATGGCCACCGCGCTGTCGATCGCTCGCTTGCCTCCGAACTCGCAGAGCTCGGATATGCCAGCGTCACCGCGTCCCTCGAGGCGGCGGAAGATGTGCTCGCGGTCATCGCGCGCCCGGCCGCCGTTCTTCTCCAGAGCTCCTCGCGCCGCGATCCGGCCTTCGCAATGCTGTCGGACCGCCTGCGCGAGCTGATGCGTCATGCCGGCATTCCGGTGATCGTGGTGGACGAAGTGGTCGCGGGGCGGGCCGGGACCGCCATCGACCTGCAGAGCCAGATCGGCCCCTATGTCCTGAACCAGCCGGACCTTTGAGACGGCAGGTGAGCGAAGGGGCCTAACCGGCTCGTATCGTATAGTTTTTTGAAAAGGGCGCGCCGCGAGGTGCGCCCTTTTTGCATGTCGTACTGCTTTCTTGGTCACGCCGCCTTCTTGGTTATGCCGCCTTCTTGGCCCGGGCGATCTTGGCGAGGCTTCGCAGGATCGTCGTCGTCACCTTGAGCCGCTCGGGGATCGAATCGAGTTCGCGGATGAACACGATGCTCATGTCCGGGCGGACCTTAGCGAAGGAGGCCTGCTCGGCGACATAGGCGACCAGCCCCTGCGGGTTGGCGAACGACTTGTCGCGGAAATGGACCACAGCGCCCTTCGGGCCGGCTTCGACCTTCTCGATGTTGGCGTCCCGGCACAGGATCTTGATGGTGACGATCTTGAGGAGCTGCTCCACCTCGGGCGGCAGCGGCCCGAACCGGTCGATCAGCTCCGCGCCGAAGCTCTCCATCTCGGCATCGTTCTCCAGGGTCGAGAGCCGGCGATAGAGACCGAGCCGGACGGTGAGGTCCTCGACGTAGTCCTCCGGAATCGTGACCGGCGCCCCGAGCGCGATGGTGGGCGACCACGCCTCCTCCACCGGCTCGTCGATGCCGGCCTTCAGGGCCGTGACCGCATCCTCCAGCATCTGCTGGTAGAGTTCGTAGCCGACTTCCTTGATGTGGCCGGACTGGGCATCGCCGAGGAGGTTGCCCGCACCGCGGATGTCGAGATCGTGGGAGGCGAGCTGGAAGCCGGCCCCCAGCGTGTCGAGGGTCTGGAGCACCTTGAGGCGTTTTTCCGCCTGCACCGTGAGGGTGCGGTTGGGCGGCGTCGTGAACAGCGCGTAGGCGCGCGCCTTGGCCCGCCCGACCCGGCCGCGCAGCTGGTAGAGCTGGGCGAGGCCGAACATGTCGGCCCGGTGCACGATGAGGGTGTTGGCGGTGGGGATGTCGAGGCCGGATTCGACGATCGTGGTCGAGAGCAGGACGTCGAACTTGCCCTCGTAGAAGGCCGTCATCACGTCCTCGAGCTGGCCAGCCGCCATCTGGCCATGGGCCACCGCGACCTTGGTCTCGGGCATCTCCTGATCGAGGAACTTCTTGACCTCGGCCAGGTCCTCGATGCGCGGCACCACGTAGAAGGACTGGCCGCCGCGATAGCGCTCGCGCAGCAGCGCCTCGCGCACCAGCAGCGGATCGAACGGCGTCACGAAGGTGCGTACGGCGAGGCGATCGACCGGCGGCGTGGCGATGATCGAGAGTTCGCGCACGCCGGTCATGGCGAGCTGGAGCGTGCGCGGGATCGGGGTCGCCGACAGCGTCAGCACGTGCACGTCGGCCTGGAGCGACTTGAGGCGCTCCTTGTGGGCCACGCCGAAATGCTGCTCCTCGTCGACGATGATCAGGCCGAGATCCTTGAAGCTCACCGCCTTGGCGAGCAGCGCATGGGTGCCGACGACGATGTCGACGGTCCCGGCGACGAGGCCGTCACGCACCCGCTTCATCTCGGTATTGGAGACGAAGCGCGACATCTGCGCCACCTCCACCGGCAAGCCTTTGAAGCGCTCGGCGAAGGTGCGGTAATGCTGGCGGGCGAGCAGGGTGGTGGGCACCACCACCGCCACCTGCTTGCCGCCGAGCGCACCCGCGAAGGCGGCGCGGAGCGCCACCTCGGTCTTGCCGAATCCGACGTCGCCGCAGACGAGGCGATCCATCGGCCGGCCGGCATTGAGGTCGGTGAGCACCGCGTCGATGGCGGTGGCCTGGTCCTCGGTCTCCTCGAAGGCGAAGCGGGCGGCGAACTCGCCGTAGAGCCCATCCGGTGCCTGGAGGCGTGGGGCCTGGCGGACGAAGCGCTCGGCGGCGACCTTGATGAGCTGGCCGGCCATCTCGAGGATGCGCTTCTTCATCTTGGCCTTGCGGGCCTGCCAGGCACCGCCGCCGAGGCGGTCGAGGGCCACTTCCGCATCCTCCGAGCCGTAGCGCGTCAGAAGCTCGATATTCTCCACCGGCAGCAGCAACAGGCCGCCGGCATATTGGATCTCCAGGCAATCGTGCGGCGCACCCGCGGCCGTCACCGTCTTCAGGCCGACGAACCGGCCGATGCCGTGGTCGGCATGGACCACGAGATCGCCGGGCTGGAGCGCCTGCACCTCCAGGATGATGTCCTGCGGACGCTTGGCCTTGCGCTTCTGGCGCACCAGCCGGTCGCCGAGGATGTCGCCTTCCGAGATCACCGCGAGCTTGTCGATGGTGAAGCCGGATTCGAGGCCCCAGACCGCCACGGCGACGTCCGAGCCGCGCTTCAGGGCGTTCACCGCCGCGAGGGTGTTGATCGCCATCGGCTTCTTGAGGCCGTGGTCGGCGAGCACGCTGCAGAGCCGGTCGCGCGAACCGTCGGACCAGGATCCCAGGATCACGTGATGCCCGGATCCCTGCAGGTCCCGCACATGGGCCACCGCCGCGTCGAACACGCTGGCCGATTCGTCGGCGCGCTCGACCGCGAAGTTGCGCCCGGACCGGCCCTCGCAATCGATGGTCATGGCCGCCGGAGTCTCCGGCATCGAGAACGGCGAGAGCCGGGCGATGGAGCCGGCGGCCACCCGCTCCTTCCATTCGTTCGGCGTCAGATAGAGGGCGGAGGGCTTGAGCGGCTTGTAGGGCGCGACACCGGCGCTCGGCGTCTTCATCGCCTCGGAGCGGGCGTCGTAATAATCCCGGATCAGGGCGAGGCGCTCGGCCACCGCCTCGTCGGTCTGGGCCTCGAAGATCATCGGCACGCCCGCGACATAGTCGAACAGGGTGTCGAGCTGCTCGTAGAACAGCGGCATCCAATGCTCGAGGCCGGCATAGCGCCGCCCCTCGCTGATGGTCTCGTAGAGCCGGTCGTCGCGGGTGGCCGCGCCGAAGGTGGAGATGTAGCCCTGGCGGAAGCGCCGGATCGTCTCGGTGGTGAGCTGGACCTCGCTCATCGGCACGAGGTCGAGGGAGCGCAGCTGCCCGATGGTGCGCTGGGTCTCGGGGTCGAAGGCGCGGATCGATTCCAGCGTGTCGCCGAAGAAGTCAAGGCGGATCGGGTTGGGCAGGCCCGGCGGCGACAGGTCGAGGATGCCGCCGCGCACCGCGTATTCGCCGGTGTCGCGCACGGTCCCGGTGCGCACAAATCCGTTGGCCTCGACCCAGGCGGTCACCGTATCCATCGGCACCACGTTGCCGATGGCGGCCGAGAACGTCTCCACCGCGATGCGCTTGATCGGGGGTACGCGCTGGACCAGGGCGTTGACCGTGGTGCAGAGGATGCGCGGCTGTTCCTCGGACGAGCGCGAGCGCGTCAGGCGCGAGAGCGCGGTCATGCGCTGCGCCGCGATGGCGGCGTTGGGCGAGACGCGGTCGTAGGGCTGGCAATCCCAGGCCGGCAGACTCATCGCCTCGATCTCGGGGGCGACGAATTTCAGCGCATTGACGAAGGCCGCCGAGCGCCCGGAATCGCGGGCCACGTGGACGAGCACCGCCGGCCCCTCGAAGCCGCGGCTGAGCGCGCGGGCGAGGTCGGCCACCACCACCGCGTCGAACCCGTCCGGCACGTTGGCGAGGGTCGGGCTGTCGCCGCGTTTCAGCGCATCGAGGGCCCGCGCCAGCGCTCCCGATTTCGGCAGGGCGAAGCGCGCCGTCTGGGGTTTCGAAGGAGCCTTGGGGGCGGGCGCGTTGGGCTGAGGTTTTGCCATCGGGTCGGGGTTTTGCACTCGTGCTGCGTCGGTCGGAACCAGCCGTTCCGTCCGACATCGTTCTCTGCAGGACCGCCGCGGCCGCCTCGAAGGACGTTCGTTCCCCTGAGACGCGGACAGAGCGGGGCCAAATAACGGGACCGGACCCGCGGGACTAGACCGTATGTATCCGTGAGCCCGGTCCTTACCAGACCCGCCCGGCGCCGTACCGGCGTTAACGCAACCCTCCGCGTTGATCCAGCGCACCGATCCGAGCGCGTCGCGCCGATGGGGGCGGTTTTTCCCCTCACCCTCGGCTGTCGCCGGCGTTTCCCCACGCGGTTTTACCCCCGCGCGCGGTCCCGCGCCGGGGGCATGGCCCAGGAGACACGCCGAACGGGGACGCGGGACGCCGCGGAACCCAGTGTTGCGCTATGATATTTGCCGGTTCCCCGGCGTCCCGGGCTCCGGCGTCACCGCCGGGGCCGTTCATCGCGTCGCGGTGTCTCCGACGGGTCTCGCGCTGGCGCTAAGTTCGGCGGGTATTGGAGACCCCGCACGCTTTCGAGCGAGCCTTCGTCGCACGCCGCCTCGTCATGGGCGGCGCCGCAGCTCTTCTCCGCTGTCCCAGCGACGGGTCGGTCGGCGGGGGCATTTCCTCCCCCGGCGCGCCGCCCTGTCCCGAGCCAACGGTCGTGACGAGCCGTCGCCCGGGGCGGCAGCGACCGAAGCCACCGACGCGGGCACCGCCCCGCCGCCCCCAGCCCAACCGGTCGGTCTCCGGTCGGGCTCCCGATTCGTGCGGGCGGCAGGTGCGGGGATATGGGCAGAAAATAGGAATATTGTCAAGATATTTCGGCGATCCCCGGCTTGGCGACGGGCCGCCCGTGTCGCTTTCCGGAGATCTCGGGGTCTGAACGCGATCAGCTTGGCTGATGGCGGGTCCGCTTCCGACGCGTCTCGGTGGCTGGCAGATCCGCTTGGCAGATCCGCTTGCAAGCAAGCTGTCTAACCCTGCATGACGGGCTCTGGCGAAAAACGCAGAAGCCGCTTTGCCGCAAAATCAGCGGAAGTCGCTCCCATGATGAAGTCGCTACGATGATCGAGATCACTCCGAAGTCCGACCGAGCGGAGCCCGGCACCGCGCGATCGGAGGCGATGGCCGGTTTTCGTGACATCCTCCCCGCCGCGATCGCCGCGATGCCGATCGGGCTCGTTTTCGGCGCCCTTGCCACGGCGAAAGGGCTGTCCGTGGCCGAGGTTTGGCTGATGTCGTTCCTCGTCTGCGCGGGCGGCGCTCAGTTCGCCGCGATTGAGCTCTGGGGCTATCCCGTGCCGGTGGCGGCGCTCATCGCCTCGACCCTGCTCATCAATTCCCGCCACGTCCTGATGAGCGCATCCCTCGGACCCAAGACCGGCGCCTTCCGGCCTTGGCAGCGCTTCCTCACCCTGTTCGTGATGTCCGACGAGAACTGGGCCTTCGCGGAACGCCGCGCCACCACGCGCCGGCTGATGCCCGCGTATTTCGGCGCCATGGGCGCGACGCTCTGGATCAACTGGCAGGTCTTCTCGACGCTGGGGGCGGTCGGCGGCACGTTCCTCGGCGATCCCCGCGCGATCGGAGCCGACTTCGCCTTCACCGCACTCTTCATCGGGATCGTCGCGGGCATGTGGCGCGGTCCGGCGACGGCGGCACCGGTCCTGGCGAGCGCAGCTGTCGGCGCGCTGACTTACCGCCTCGTCGGAACGCCCTGGCACGTGCTGGCCGGTGCGCTCGCGGGCATCGCGGCCGCCGCCGCCACCGCGCGACCGAAAGAGCAGGCCCGATGATCCTCGATCCCACCACCGTCGCGACGATCGTCGGCATGGCGATCGTGACCTACCTCACCCGTATCGGCGGTCTCGCGCTGGCCGGGCGCTTCGATCTCGGCCCGCGGGCACAGGCCGCCTTGGACGCGATCCCGCCCGCAGTTCTCGTCGCGGTGATCGCGCCCTCGATGCTTGCCACGGGCTGGCGAGAGACGGTGGCGAGCGCGATCACCGTTCTCGCCGCCGCCCGTCTCCCCCTCCTCGCGACGATCCTCATCGGCGTCCTCGCGATCGTGGCCCTGCGCCACCTCATGTGACGCGTGCGGCCCGCGCGCGGCGATCCTGTTCCGTCAGGGCAAAGCCATGAGCCACCTGCGCCATGAGCCACCGGCCGCCATCGGGGCCGGGCAGAGGCCGGACGACCACCCCAGGCGCACAGTCGAAAGTCCGCTTCCGGCCTCGGCGCCGATTGCCGCTCCCCACCCAGCTTGGCCGACTCAGATTCGGATCCTAATGGATCGGCGCGTCGTGCTTGTGGAACGCCTTGAGGCGCCGGTACACCGGCGTGTCGTAGTTCTCGGGGGTGGCGTCCTCGCCGGTGAGCCAGCGGAACAGGTCGCGGTCGGGGACCTCGATCAGCGCCTCGAAGGTGGTGAGTTCCTCGTCCGTAAGGGTGCCGATCTCCGCATCGGCGAAGCGGCCCATGATCAGGTCCATCTCGCGGATGCCCCGGTGCCAGGCGCGGAAGAGGGTGCGGCGGCGGCGCGGATCGAGATCCGCGCTGGTGCGGGTGGTGCCGGACATGCGTGCCAAACCTGTGATGCAGGGATGCAAGGATCGTTGCAGGATACTCGATCGTAACGGGATACTTGGATACCGCGATCCTCGGATCACGGCATCCCTGCCCGGCCGATGCGGCATCCGCGTCGGGACCGGGCGCTCATCGCCGTATATAGAGGCGCCGGCCCGTGCCACCATCCCGGTGCGGTCGTCTTGCCTGATGCGGTCGTCCGCCACCCTTTGAGACACGCCCCGTAGCCTCGCGAAACCCGCCCTCGCCCGAGCCGCATGACCGACGACGTCCCCCGCCCGACCCCGCTGCGTCCCAGCATTCTCGATGCGCTGTTCGCGCCCGCGCGCGGATTGCCGGGGGTGGGGCCGAAGATGGCGCCGATGATCGAGCGCCTGCTGGGCACGCCCGAGCAGCCGGCGCGGATCGTCGATCTGCTGTTCCACCTGCCGCAGGGCGGCGTCGTGCGTAAGCTCCTCGGCTCCATCGCCGAGGCGCCGCCGGGGGAGCCGGTGACGCTCGGGGTCACCGTCACCGGCTACCGGCCGCCGCAGGCCGGACCGGGCCGGCGCCCGTTCCGGGTGCTGGTGGAGGATTCCACCGGCGACATCACCCTGGTGTTCTTCGGCATGCCCCAGGCGCGCGTGGAGAAGATGCTGCCGCTCGGCGCCCATCGCTACATCACCGGGCGCATCGACCTGTGGGACGGTCACCGCCAGATGGTGCACCCGGCCCGCATCATCGACGAGGCGGGGCTCGCCGCCCTGCCGGCGGTGGAGCCGATCTACGGGGCCACCGAGGGGCTGACCTCGCGGGCGATCTCCAAGCTGGCGCATGCCGCCCTCGACCGCCTGCCGGTGCTGCCCGAATGGCAGGATCCGGCCTGGCTCGCCCGCGAAAACCTGCCGGCTTTCGCCGATGCCCTGCGCGCCGAACACCGGCCCGAGAACGCCCCGCCCCCGGTGCCGGAGGGCGCCACCGCGCCACCGCGGAGCCCGGCCCGGCGCCGGCTGGCCTATGACGAACTCCTCGCCTCGCAATTGGCGCTGGCCCTCCTGCGCGCCCGCAATCGCCGGGCTCCGGGCCGCGCCAATGCGGGCGACGGCCATCTGAAGGACCGGATCGAGGCCGCCCTGCCCTTCGCGCTCACCGGGGCGCAAGCCCGTGCGGTCGCGGAGATCCGCGCCGACCTCGCCTCCGACCGGCGCATGCTGCGCCTGCTCCAAGGTGATGTCGGATCGGGCAAGACCGCCGTGGCGCTGCTCGCCATGGCCTCGGCCATCGAGGTCGGGCGCCAGGCCGCCCTGATGGCTCCCACCGAGATCCTGGCCCGGCAGCATTTCGAGCGGCTCGGGCCGCTCACCGAAGGTCTGCGCCTGCGCCTCCTCACCGGCCGCGACAAGGCGTCCGAGCGCCGAGCGACCCTGGCCGACCTCGCCGACGGCCATATCGACATCGTCGTCGGCACCCATGCGCTGTTCCAGGACAGCGTGGTGTTCGCCGATCTCGGCGTGGCGGTGGTGGACGAGCAGCACCGCTTCGGCGTGCACCAGCGCCTGGCGCTGGGGGCCAAGGGGGCCGCCGTCGACATCCTGGTGATGACCGCGACCCCGATCCCCCGCACCCTGGCGCTGACCTGCTTTGGCGACATGGACGTGTCGGTGCTCGACGAGAAGCCGGCCGGGCGCCAGCCCATCGTCACCCGCCTCGTCTCCACCGACCGTCTCGACGCGGTGGTGGCGGGGTTGGGCCGCGCGCTCGCCGCCGGCGACCGGGTCTACTGGATCTGCCCCCTGGTGGCCGAATCCGAGTTCGTCGATCTCGCTGCCGCCGAGGAGCGCTACGCGGACCTGCACCACAGCTTCGGCGACGCGGTCGGCCTGATCCACGGCAAGATGCCGGGGCCGGACAAGGACGCAGCGATGGAGCGGTTTGCCGCCGGGACAACCAAGATCCTGGTCTCCACCACCGTGGTGGAGGTCGGCGTCGACGTGCCGGAGGCCACCATCATGGTCATCGAGCATGCCGAGCGCTTCGGGCTGGCCCAGCTCCACCAGCTCCGTGGCCGGGTCGGGCGGGGGGCCAAGGCCTCCACCTGCCTGCTGCTCTATCGCGGGCCCCTCGGTCAGGTCTCGCGGGCGCGCCTCGAGATGATGCGGGAGACCGAGGACGGGTTTCGCATCGCCGAGGAGGATTTGCGCCTGCGCGGCGAAGGCGAGGTGCTCGGCACCCGGCAATCGGGCATGGCCGCCTTCCGCCTCGCGAGCCTGGAGAGCGATGCCGAACTGCTCCAGGTGGCGCGCGACGATGCCCAGCTCGTGGTGCAGCGCGACCCCGGCCTGAGGACCGAGCGCGGGCAGGCCCTGCGGGTGCTGCTCTACCTGTTCGAGCGCGATGCGGCGATCCGGCTGCTCGGGGCGGGGTGACCCCTCCCCGTCTGCCTGTGCGCGCGCCGATCGGTCCTACGCGTCCACCGGGGTCGCGATCGCCTTGGCCGCCACCGGCGCCGCCTCCCCGTGCGCCGTCCGCACGGATGCGGCCATCGCCTGGAGCTTGGCCTGGGGATCGTCGGGCTGGATCACGCCCGCCGACATCACCAGCTTGGCCGCGTCGTCCACGCTCATGGCCACTTCGACGATGTCGGCCCGCGGCAGGTAGAAGAAGAATCCCGTGGTCGGGTTCGGGGCACAGGGCAGGAACACCCCGACGTGATCGCCCCCCGGCGCCAGCGCGTTCTGCACGTCGGGGGCGGCGGGCGCGGACAGGAACACCACCGACCAGGTTCCCTTCACGGGGAATTCCACGAGGCCGACGGTGCGGAACGAGGTGCCGTTGGCGGAGAACAGGGTCTCGAAGATCTGGCGCAGGCCCTTGTAGAGCCCGGAGATGACGGGGGTGCGCGCGAGCAGCACCTCGCCGAACTCCACGACGCTGCGTCCGACGAGGTTGGCGGTGAGGAAGCCGAGCAGCGTCACCGCCACGAAGGCGATGACGAGGCCGAGGCCGGGAATCGAGAACGGCAGGTAATGGTCCGGCAGGTAGCTCGCCGGCACCAGCGGCTTCACCCAGCCGTCGATCAGGCTGATGAACCACCACGTGATGTAGATGGTGATCGCCAGCGGCCCCGACACGATGATGCCGGTGAGGAAATAGGTCCGCAGGCGGCCCCGTGCGCTCACCCGCGGGCGGGCGCCGGCGAGGTCCGGCTCCGGACTCGGTGGAAGGGTTGGCGCCACGGATACACTTTCCGACCGCGATCAGCGGTGCGCGAGGATCATCGGCCGCTGACGGCCCCTGTGAGAGAGGTAGCGGCTACGCTGCCAAGGCTCAAGTGTGGGACGCGCGCGTGTCGGACGGTGCATCAGCACCGTGTCGACCCAGCGCCGCGCGGTGGTCGGGCAGGGCATCGCGCACGATCCTGAAGATCGGTCTCTCAGGGACGCCGGTCGGCGTCAGGCCCGTCCCAGCACCGTCAGCCACGCGATGGTGGTGAAGGGCGCCAGCAGTGTCGAGACCAGCAGCGAGGCGGCCACCAGCCCGGTCTCGGCCTTGTAGCGCACGGCGAGCAGGTAGGCGTTGATCCCGACCGGCATCGCCGCGAACAGCGTCGCCACCCCCGCATAGGCCGGCGGCATCGAGAACACCCGGGTCGCCAGCAGCCACACCACCAGGGGATGGACCACGAGCTTCAGGACCGCGATCACCAGGGCGCCGGGCAGGTCGAACAGCAGGCGGTAGCGCCTCAGCCCGGCCCCGAGGGCGATCAGCGCGCAGGTGGAGGCGGTGCTGCCGAAGGCGTCGATCAGCGACTTGGCGACGCCGCCCGGGACGATGCCGCCGCCCTTCAGCAGCATGCCGACGAGGAGGGCGCCGAAGATCGGGTTCTTGGCGAGCACCAGGACCAGACCGCGCAGGCGCTGGGCCAGGGTTCGGCCGGCCTCGGCCTCGATCAGGAAGGTGGCGCAGCCCATCATCAGCGGCAGGTGGACGGCGAGGAGCAGGAAGAGCGGGAAGGCGCCCTCCTCGCCATAGGCCTGCAGGATGGTGGGCACCCCGACGAAGATCGTGTTCGACTGGCTCGCCGCGAACCCGTGCAGCACCGCGCCCTGCCGGCCGATGCCCGCGCGGCGCTTGGCGATCCACGACCCGGCGAGCCACGCCACGCCGGCGCCGCCGAAATACGAGATCCAGTACGACCAGGCGATCTCGCCGGTGAGGCCGGGCCGGGTCAGGGTGCCGATGATCAGCGCCGGCACCGCGATGGCGAAGACATATTCGGACAGGCCATCGCTGACGCGGTCGGACAGGAGCCCGGCGACGGCGGCGGCCCAGCCGATCAGGATGATCCCGAAGATCGGCGCGATGATCGTGACGGCGTTCACGGGATTCCGATCGGATTTCGCGGCGTTTGGTGGCCGGGCGCATAGCACGGGCCGAGCGTGTGACGGCATCGGCGCGTGCCGATACACCGACGAGAATCTCCGGCCCGGAGGTTCAGGCGGCGTCGCACAGGAAGGGCATCACCGCTTCGCGCACCGCCTCGGGCGCCTCTTCCTGGACGAGGTGGCCGCAGGGCAGAGCCTGGCCGGCGACGTCCACCGCCTTGTCGCGCCACGTGGCGAGGACGTCGTAGAGGGCGCCGACGGTGCCCTGCGCCCCCCAGAGGGCGAGCAGGGGCGCGGTGATCCGGCGGCCGGCCGCATCGTCGGCACGGTCGTGATCGAGGTCGATCCCGGCGGCGGCGCGGTAATCCTCGCAGATCGCGTGGATGCCGTCGGGGCCCCGGTAGCAGCGCAGGTATTCCCGGATCATCGCCTCGCTCGGGATGCCGGGCGTCCGGCTCTGTCCGGCGAGATGATGCCGCAGATAGGCCTCCGGATCGGCGCCGATCATCCGCTCGGGCAGCGGCGCCGGCTGGATCAGGAAGAACCACCAGAAGTAGCGCGTGGCGAAGGCCCGGTCGGTGCGCTCGTACATGGTCAGGGTCGGGGCGATGTCGAGAACCGCGAGCCGCGCCACGGCCTCGGGATGGTCGAGCGCCATGCGGTGGGCGACGCGCCCGCCCCGGTCGTGTCCGACGACGGCGAAGCGGTCATGGCCGAGCGCGCGCATCAGGCGGACGGCGTCGGCGGCCATGGCGCGCTTGGCATAGGTGGCGTGGTCGCCGTCCGAAGGCGGTTTCTGCGAATCGCCGTAGCCGCGCAGATCCGGCGCCACCACCGGATGGCCGGCCGCCGCCAAAGCCGGGGCGACCGCATGCCAGGTGGCGTGGGTCTGCGGATGGCCGTGGAGCAGGAGCACGGGCAGGCGACTCCCGCCGCCCGAGATCGCCGCCCGGAGGGTCGGTTCTCCCGCTTGAGTGGCGGCATCGACGAGGTCGAAGCCGGTGAGGAACGGGCTCGGCCCGCGTGCGGTGAGGGTCATGGCGAAAACCTCAGGCGAGCCACGGATTGGCGGCGAGATGGCGCGCCTCGAAGGCCCGGATCTCCGCGGCGTGGTCGAGGGTGGCGCCGATGGCGTCGCGGCCGCGCACCAGCGCATCCTTGCGCAGGGCGGGAATCGTGAAGGGGAAGACGGTGCCGTCCGCGGCCGTCACCGTCTCGGCCGGCAGATCGACCGTGAGGCGGTTGCGGGCCGGATCGGCGGCGCGCCCGGCGAGGATCGCCACCGTCTCGGCGGGCAGGTCGATGAGGAGGAGGCCGTTATTGGCGGCGTTGTCGGCGAAGATGCCGGCAAAGCTCGTGCCGAATATCGCCCGGATGCCGAGCTGGAGGAGGCCCCAGACCGCATGCTCGCGCGACGAGCCGCATCCGAAGTTCGGGCCGACCACGAGGAAACGGGCATCGGCCCAGTCCGGGCGGTTGAGCACGAAATCCCGCCGGAGTTCTCCGGGAGCGGAAAAGCGCAGGTCGTGAAACGTGGCGTCGGCGAGCCCGCTGCGGTCGATCCCCTTCAGGAACTGCTTCGGGATGATCACGTCGGTATCGATGTTGGCGGCGGGCAGGGCGGCCGCCGGCCCGGTGACGGTGGTGAAGGGCTGCATGTCAGGGTTTCCGCGCGAGGGTGCGGACGTCGGTGAGATGTCCGGCGATGGCCGCGGCCGCCACCATGGCCGGGCTCATCAGGTGGGTGCGCCCGCCCGCCCCCTGGCGCCCCTCGAAGTTGCGGTTGGTGCTCGACGCGCAGCGTTCGCCCGGCGCCAGCACGTCGTCGTTCATGGCCAGACACATGGAGCAGCCCGACTGGCGCCACTCGAAGCCGGCCGCGAGGAAGATCCGGTCGAGCCCCTCGGCCTCGGCCGCCCGGCGCACGCTGGAGGAGCCCGGCACCACCATGGCGTGGACGCCCTCGGCCACGTGCCGTCCCCGCACGATGGTCGCCGCCTCGCGCAGGTCCGACAGGCGGGCGTTGGTGCAGGAGCCGATGAAGGCGCGCTGGATCGGGATCGCCGCCAGCGCCGTGCCGGCGGTGAGGTCCATGTAGGCCAGCGCCCGGACCATGTCGCGGCGCCGGCCGGGATCGGGCTCGGCGTCCGGATCGGGCACCCAGCCGTTGACCGGGGCGGCCTGGTCCGGGCTCGTGCCCCAGGTCACCATCGGCTCGATGGCGTCCGCCGCCAGATCGACCTCGCGGTCGAACCGCGCGTCCGCGTCGCTCGCCAGGGTCGACCACTGCGCCACGGCCGCGTCCCACAGGGCGCCCTTGGGCGCGCGCGGCGTGTCGCGCAGATAGGCCATGACGGCGGCGTCGGGGGCGATGACGACGCCGCGCGCGCCGCATTCCACCGCCATGTTGCAGATGGTCATGCGCCCCTCCACCGAGAGGGCCGCGATCCCCGCGCCGGCGAATTCCACCGCGTAGCCCGTGGCTCCGTCGGCCCCGATCTGGCGGATGAGCGCCATCACCACGTCCTTGGCGGTGACGCCGGGCGACAGGCGCCCCGCCACCGTGACCCGCAGGGTGCGCATCCGGCGGTACACCAGGGTCTGGGTGGCGAGGTAATGCTCGATATCCGAGGTGCCGATGCCGAACCCGAGGGCGCCCAGCGCCCCGTAGGTGGTGGTGTGGCTGTCGCCCGCGGCCACGATCATGCCGGGCAGGACGAAGCCCTGCTCGGGCGCCACCACGTGCTCGATGCCCTGGAGCGGGTGCAGCACGTCGAGCAGTTCGATGCCGAAATCGCGGCAATTCTCACCGAAATACGCGACCTGTCGGGCGCCGCCGGCATCCGGCATCGCCGCGATCCTGTGCGCGGCGGTGGGGTTGACGTGGTCGACCACCGCCAGAGCGGCGCCGGGCCGCCACACCGCGCGGTCGGCCGCGCGCAGGCCGCTGAACGCCTGCGGGCTGGTGTATTCGTTGAGCACGGTACGGTCGATGTAGAGCAGCACGCCGGCGCCGGGGCCGGTGCGGTCGTCGAGGCGGCGCACGGTGTGGGCGTCCACCAGCTTGTCGTAGAGGGTGCGCGGTCGCATCGCTCGGGCTCTCTCGGCTGGGTTCGATCGGAGGTGCGGCGGACTGAACCGCATCGGCGCGGCCGCGGCCAATGCCGATGCGGCATCGGTCGATGCCGGCGCTCTCGTGCAATGCGTTGACCCGCTCCGACGGGCCTCGCATGCTCGTCCGGCAGGACCGCCCCAGGACGGCGCCCCCGAGGGAGACGATTCGACGCCGATGGATGCCGCGTGGCTCGAGGATTTCCTGGCGCTCGTCGATGGCGGCCATTTTTCGCGGGCCGCCGAGCAGCGCGGCATCACCCAGCCGGCCTTCAGCCGGCGGGTCCGGGCCCTGGAGGAGTGGGTCGGCAGCCCGCTGTTCGACCGCGACAGCCTGCCGGTGGCGCTGACAGCGGCGGGCCTGCGCTTCCGTCCGGTGGCCGAGGAGACCCTGCGGCGGCTCTACCAGGGCCGCGAGGCCGCCCGCGAGGCGGGCCGGATGGCGGCCGAGACCCTGCGCTTTGCCGCCACGCAGGCGCTGGCACTGACCTTCTTCCCGCCCTGGCTGCGGTCGATCGAGGCCCGCGAGCCGTTGAACGCCACGGTCAACCTCATCGCCGCCCACATGGCGGCCTGCGAGCACCTGATGCTGCGCGGCGAGGCGCAGTTCCTGATCTGCCACCACCATCCGGCGGCCGCGACCCTCATGATGTCGGAGCAGTTCCGGTCGGTCCCGCTCGGGGTGGACGTGCTCCTGCCGGTCAGCGCGCCGGACGCGACCGGGACGGCACCGCGCTACAGCCTGTCCGGCGAGTCCGGCACTGCGCTCCCGCTGCTGTCGTTCGGCGCCGAATCCGGGATCGGGCGCATCCTCACGGCCACCCGGGCGATCGAGCGCGACGAGTCCCGGCTGGTTCCGGCCTTCACCTCGCATCTCGCCTCGATCCTCGTCGCCATGGCCCGCGACGGGCGGGGGATCGCCTGGGCGCCGATGAGCCTCGTCTGCGACGACCTCGCCCGTGGCACCCTGGTCCGCGCTGCCGGGCTCGATCGGGACGTGCCCATCGCGATTCGCCTGTTCCGGTCGCGCATGCGCCAAAGCCCGCCGGCCGAGCGGCTCTGGGCCGGCCTCGCCGTCAGGGAGCGGCCCTGACCTTCTCCAGTAGGGCCGCGTCGGCGTAACCGTCGGGCGTGCGTCCGGTCGCGGCTTGGTAGGCCCGGACGGCCGCCCGGGTCCTGGGACCGATCTTCCCGTCGATGCCGCCGACCGCGTAGCCGCGTTGCGCCAACAGGGTTTGAAGGTCGGTGCGCTCGGCCGCGTTCAGGACGCGGTCGCCGCGCGGCCAGTCCCGGGTGAAGGCGGGGTCCCCGCGCAGGCGGTCGGACAGGTGCGCCACCGTCAGGCCATAGGCCAGGGCGGTGTTGTAGCGCAGGATGATTCGGAAATTCGGCAGGAGCAGGAAGGCCGGACCGCCGGCGCCCGCCGGAACCACCAGGGTGGCGCGCGCGGTCTCGTCGATGCCGGACCGTACCGGCGTCACGCCGCGCTGCCGCCACTCCGCCAGGCTGCGCTCCGTGCTCTCGTCGGCCAGGGCGTAGTCGAAACCCTCGGGCAGCGCGACTTCGGTGCCCCAGGCTTCACCGGTTCGCCAGCCGATGGCCCTCAGGTAGTTGGCCGTCGCCGCGAGGGCGTCCGGCACCGATGTCCAGATATCGCGCCGGCCATCACCGTCGAAATCCACCGCATAGGCCTGATAGACCGTCGGCATGAACTGGGTGTGGCCCATGGCGCCGGCCCAGGAGCCCGTCAGCCGCTCGGGCGCCCCCTGCCCCTGCGCGAGGATCTGCAGCGCCGCCATCAACTCGTCGCGCCAATAGCCGGCGCGGGCCTGGTCGCCACAGGCCAGGGTCGCGAGCGAGCGGAGGACCGGCCGGACCACGCCCGGATCGTCGAGGACCGCGCCATACCGCGATTCGACGCCCCAGAAGGCGACGAGGATGTGGCGGTCGACCCCGAAGCGTTGCTCGATCGTGTCGAGGGTCGAGGCCCATTCCTGCAGCTTGCGCCGGCCCTCGGCGATGTTGGGTTCGGTGATGGTGGCGTCGAGATAGGCCCAGATCGGCTTGACGAATTCCGCCTGGCTCCGGGTGGCGCCGAGCACCTCGGGATCGGGCGAGAGGCCCAGCAGGCGCGCGTCGATCAGGGCCTGCGGGACACCGCGCGCGCGTGCTGCCGCCGCGATCTCGCCGAGGCAGTCGGCGAATGGCGGAGGGGCCTGTGGAACCTCGGCCGGCGGCGCGATGGACTCTGCGGAGCCGGGCGGCGCGCCGAGGACAAGGAATGCCGCGACGAAGCCGGGGATGAGCGCAAGACGGCGGCGTCGCTGTCGGATCGGCATGCGTCCCTCGGTCTCCGGCGGCCGGACCCTATTCCACCGTCACCGACTTCGCGAGGTTGCGCGGCTGGTCGACGTCTTTCCCCATGAACACCGCCGTATGGTAGGCGATGAGCTGGATCGGCACCGCATAGACGATGGGCGCCACGACGGGGTCGACATTGGGCATCATCACGGTGGCCATGGTGTCGAGACCGGCTTCCGCCGCGCCCTTGGCGTCGCCGATCAGGATGATGCGGCCGCCGCGTGCGGCGACCTCCTGCATGTTCGAGACGGTCTTCTCGAAGATCGCGTCGTGGGGGGCGATGACGATCACCGGGACGCTCTCGTCGATGAGCGCGATCGGGCCGTGCTTGAGTTCACCCGCCGCATAACCTTCGGCGTGGATGTAGCTGATTTCCTTGAGCTTCAGCGCACCTTCCAGGGCCATCGGATAGCTGGTGCCGCGCCCCAGATAGAGCACGTCGCGGGCCTTCGCGACCTCGCGGGCGAGAAGCTCGATCTCGCCTTCGCGCTTCGTCGCATCGGCCATCAGGCCCGGTACGGTGATGAGGGCGTCGACGAGATGGCGCTCCTCCTCCACGCTCAGGGTGCCCCGGGCCCGGCCCGCCGCGATGGCGAGGCAGAGCAGGACGGTGAGCTGGCACGAGAACGCCTTCGTCGAGGCGACCCCGATCTCGGGGCCGGCGAGCGTCGGCACCACGGCGCTCGCTTCGCGGGCGATGGTGGAGGTCGGCACGTTGACCACCGCCAGGGTGTGCTGACCCTGCGCCTTGGCGTAGCGCAGGGAGGCGAGGGTGTCGGCGGTCTCGCCCGATTGCGAGATGACGAGGGTCAGGCCGTCCTTGTCGAGGGGCGGCTCGCGGTAGCGCGCCTCCGAGGCGACATCGATCTCCACCGGCAGGCGCGCCAGCTTCTCGAACCAGTACTTGGCCACCAGGCCGGCATAATAGGCCGTGCCGCAGGCGGTGATCGACAGGCGCGACAGGGTCTTGAAATCGAAGGGCAGCGCCTCGGGCAGGGCGACCCGGCCGTTGGCCAGATCGACGTAATGCGCCAGCGTGCGGCCGACGACTTCCGGCTGCTCGTGGATTTCCTTGGCCATGAAATGGCGGTGGTTGCCCTTCTCGACCCGGTAGGCCTGGGCGACGATCCGCTGGCGCAGGCGCGTGACCGGATGGCCGGCGATGTCGCGGATCTCGGCGCCTTCGCGCGAGAGGACCGCCCAATCGCCCTCCTCCAGATAGGTGATCTCCTCGGTGAACGGCGCCAGCGCCAGCGCGTCCGAGCCCAGATAGGTCTCACCGATGCCTTCCACGACTTGCCCGAATCCGATGGCGAGCGGCGCCCCGTGCCGGGCGCCGATGAGCAGGTCGTCGTGGCCGGCGAAGATGAAGCCGAGGGCGAACGCCCCGTGCAGGCGCGGCAGCGAGGCGGCCACGGCCTCCACCGGGCCGAGGCCCTGATCCATGGCGTGGCTGACGAGCTGGGCCACGACCTCGGTGTCAGTCTCGCTCTCGAAGCGGACGCCCTGCCCCTGCAGCTCGGCCTTCAATTCGCGAAAATTCTCGATGATGCCGTTATGGACCACGGCCAGGCGCGCGGTGGCATGCGGGTGGGCATTGGTCTCGTTGGGGCGCCCATGCGTCGCCCAGCGGGTGTGGCCGATGCCGATGGCGCCGGCCAGCGGCTCGTCGCGCAGTTTCATCTCGAGATTGACGAGTTTGCCCTCGGCGCGCCGGCGCTCGAGCCGGCCATGGGCCAGGGTGGCGATGCCGGCCGAATCGTAGCCGCGATATTCGAGACGGCGCAGGGCCTCGACCAACTGGCCGGCGACCGCGTCCCGTCCGACGATGCCAACGATTCCGCACATGGGTCGTGTCCTCAAAACAGGGGCGGGACCGTCGGCCCTGCACGAGGCCGTTCTCCCGCAAGGTTCGATCCGCCCCTTCGCGCTCCGGCTTGTACCGGATCGGGACGCTCGCGTACCAGCCGTCCCGAACTTGGCGCGAAAACCTCGACGCCGCGTTGCGCGCGGAAGGGCTTCGGGCGGTGGGTCCGGCCTTAAGACGCCTTGGTCCGGGCCGCCTTCTCCGCCTGGAGTTTGGCGCGCTTGCCCTCGGCGGCGCCCGCGAGGATGCGCTGGCGGCCGCGGGCCACGGCGATCGCCCCGTCGGGGACATCCGCGGTGATCACCGAGCCGGCCCCGACGATCGCGCCTGCCCCGACCCCGACCGGTGCGACCAGCGCTGTGTTCGAGCCGATGAAGGCGCCGGCCCCGATGGTGGTGCGGTGCTTGTTCACCCCGTCGTAATTGCAGGTGATGGTGCCGGCCCCGATATTGGCGCCCGCCCCCACCACCGCGTCGCCGATATAGGTGAGATGGTTGGCCTTGGCCCCCGCCTCCAGGCGGGCGTTCTTGATCTCGACGAAATTGCCGACCCGCGCGCCGGTCTCCAGCACCGCGCCGGGGCGCAGGCGGGCATAGGGGCCGATGCCGACGCCATCGGCCAGCGTCGCGCCTTCGAGATGCGAGAAGGCGTGGATGACGCAGCCGTCGCCGACGCGCACGCGGGGGCCGAACACTACGTGAGGTTCCACCACAACGTCGCGCCCCAACACCGTGTCGTGGCTGAAGAAAACTGTCTCGGGAGCGATGAGCGTGGCACCCGCGACCTGCGCCGCGTGCCGCAGGCGGCCCTGGATCGCGGCTTCGGCCACGGAGAGCTGGACCCGGTCGTTGACCCCCTGCGCCTCGGCCTCCGCCACGTCGACCACCGCGACCGCGAGGCCGTCCGATACCGCCAGGGCGACCGCGTCGGGCAGGTAATATTCCCCGGCCGCATTGGCGTTGCCGATGCGCGCGAGGAGGTCGAGGGCGTGGCGGCCCGACAGCGCCATCAGCCCGGCATTGCACAGGGTGACGGCGCGCTCCGCCTCGGTGGCGTCCTTCTCCTCGCGGATCGCCGTGACCCGGCCGTCGCGCACCAGAACCCGGCCGTAGCCTTTCGGGTTCGGGGTCTCGAAGGCGAGTACCGCCACCGTGCAGCCCTGGGCCAACGGCGCCCGCAGGCGGGTGAGGGTGGCCGCCGTGATCAGCGGCGTGTCGCCGAAGGCGATGACCACGTCGTCGGCGCCCGCCGCCAAAGCCGCGCGGGCGGCCAGCACCGCATGGGCGGTGCCGAGGCGCTCGGCCTGCGGATAGACCGCCGCCCCGGGCGCCAAAGCCGCGATCTCGCGCGCGACCGAGGCCTGACCCGGTTCGACCACCACGGCGATCCGCGTCGCCCCCGCACCCTGGGCCGCGGCCAGCACGTGCCCGAGCATGGTCCGACCCGCGACCTCATGGAGCACCTTGGGCAGGTCCGAGCGCATGCGCGTGCCCTTGCCGGCGGCGAGCACGATCGCCGTGAGGCTGCGTCCGGAATTCGTGGTCGTCTGGTCCGTCATCGGGGTCCCAAGTCGGTGTGTTTTCGCCAAGCCCGTTTAGTCGAGCCCGTGTGGTCGAACCACTCTGTCACGGCTCGGCTACTGCGCGAACCCGGCTCTTTCAAGAGTGCCGACCCGATGCCGACCGGTGAGAGGCACCGAGAAGGGCACGGCGCGCGATCCGCGCAGGACGCGCTGAACGGTCCGGCCCGGAGCCGCGTTGAAGGCCGAACCCTCGGACCGGACCCGCGCATCTCTCCCATGAGCGGACACCGTCGTGACGGCTTAACCCCCGGTTCAGCGCCCGGCATGATAGACGCGTGCCGACACCTCCTTTCCGCGCAGCCGCGCCGACAAGACGGACATGATGACGCCGCCGCTCCCTGGCCCCTCCCCTTCGACCTCCGGCGATCGCACCCGTCGAGACCTCCTGCGCAGTGCCGGCGTCGCGGCCTTGGCCGGCGGAATGTCCGTCCTGCCCGCCGCCCTGCCCGCCTGGGCCGACGACGCACCGGCCCTGCCGGCCGCCGGCACGCCGTTCCAGGCGAGCCTCGTCGCCGACCTCGCCCGTGCCCTGGCCAAGCGGGCCTACGCGGCACCGCAGACCGACGATCTGCCCGATGCCCTCTCGGGCCTCAACCGCGAGCAATATGCCGGCATCCGCACCGTCCCCGGCACCGCGATCTGGGCGCAGGCCGATCTCGGATTCACGGTGGAACCGCTCCATCGCGGTTCGGTGTTCAAGGGCCGCGTCGCCCTGGCGCTGGTGGAGGACGGCGTGGTGACGCCGGTTGCGTACGACCGCGCCCGCTTCGAGACGGATGGCTTCGCCCTGCCGAGTTTTCAAAAAAATACCGGCAAGGACGATCCGGGCTATTCGGGCATCAGGATCCGCGCCCGTTTCGCGGGTGGCGAACTCACCGATTTCGCGAGCTTCCAGGGCGCGTCGTTCTTCCGGCTCATCGCCGCCGGCCAGGGCTTCGGCGTCACCGCCCGGGCACTGACCCTGCGGCCCGCCGATGCCCGCGGCGAGGAGTTTCCGGAATTCCGTGCCCTGTGGATCGAGCGCCCCGCCCCGGGCTCTCCCCTCGTCCTGCATGCGCTGGTCGATTCGCCCTCCGCCACCGCCGCCCTGCGCATGAGCCTGCGGCCGGGGGCGAGCTCGCTCTGCGATGTGGAGGGCACGGTGTTCGCGCGCGCCGCCATCGACCATCTCGGCCTTGGCGGCATGACCACGAGCTACCTGTTCGGCCCGCACGACCGGCGCGGGGCCGACGACGCGCGCGCCGGCGCCTATGCCTCGGGGGGCCTGCAGATCCGCACCGGCATCGACGAGGCGATCTGGCGCCCGGTCCGCAACCCGCCGACCCTGCAGGTGTCCTCCTTCATGGACGACAGCCCGAAGGGGTTCGGGCTGATGCAGCGGGCGCGCGACTACGCCACGTTCCAGGACGATGTGCAGCATTGGGAGTGGCGGCCCTCGCTCTGGCTCGAACCGCTGGGGGCCTGGGGGCCCGGCGCGGTGACGCTTCTGGAAATCCCGAGCGATTCCGAGTTCAACGAGAACGTCCTGGCCTATTGGCGCCCGAAGGCGGTGCTGGCCCAGGGCGCCGAGCTGCCGTTCAGCTACCGCCTGCACTGGTGCTGGCAGCCGCCCGACCCCGTTCCGGTCGCCGTGGTCTCGAGCACCCGCAGCGGGCATGGCGGGTCGGAGAACCGGCGCCTGTTCCTCGTCGACTTCACCGGTGACGGGCTGACCGCCCCCGGCGACCTCCAGACCCAGCTCAGCGTGTCGCCGGGGGCGATCATTTCGAGCACGCTCTATCGCTACCCCGAGCGCAAGACCGTACGGGTCGCCTTCGAACTCGATCCGCGCGGCGAGAAGGCCTGCGAATTGCGGCTGAACCTGCAACGCGCCGACAAGCCCCTGACCGAAACCTGGCTGTATCGTTGGACCCCGTGACCGCATCCATGCCCCTCGTCGCGGCCGCGCCGCCGCCCGCATCCGTCCGTCCGGCCAACCCGCCGGAGGCACTGTCGGCCATGCCGCCGGAATCGCCGCTCGCCATGCCGGTGCAGGCGCTCGAAACCTGGGATCCCGCTGCCGGGCATAGGCCGGCCATCCGCCATCCCCGGCCGTGGCTGGCGCGCGTTTTCGTCTTCGGCGCGGCCGCCCTGCTCACCGCCTACGGCGCGTTCCAGATGTACGAGGTGGTCTCGGTCTCCGGCGGCACCACGGGGCTGCAATACGTGCTGCTGGCGCTGTTCACCCTCAACTTCTCCTGGATCGCGCTGGCCTTCACGGGCGCCATCCTGGGGTTCGTCGTGCTCCTGCGCCGGCGCACAGCCGCGGCCCTGCCGACGACCCTGACCACCCGCACGGCGGTGGTGATGCCGGTCTACAACGAGGCCACCGCCCGCACCTTCGCCGCCATCGAGGCGATGCGCGCCGAGATCGATGCCACCGGATTGGGCGCCGCCTTCGACTACTTCGTCCTGTCGGACTCGACGGTGGGCGACGCCTGGATCGCCGAGGAGCGCGCCTTCCTGGACCTGCGCGCCCGCTGGGGCGCGGATGCCCGGCTCTATTACCGCCACCGGGCCAAGAACCATCACCGCAAGGCCGGCAACATCGGCGACTTCGTCAGCCGCTGGGGGGCCGCCTACGACCACATGCTGGTGCTCGACGCCGACAGCCTGATGACCGGCCCCTGCGTGGTGCAGCTCGCCGCCGCCATGGAGGCCGATCCGGATTCCGGCATCATCCAGTCGCTGCCGCTGATCATCAACCGCAACACCCTGTTCGCCCGCGTCCAGCAATTCGCCGCGCGCATCTACGGGCCGGTCATCGCCACCGGGCTCTCGGTCTGGTCGGGCCGCGACGGCAATTACTGGGGCCACAACGCCATCATCCGCACGCGGGCCTTCGCCGCCGCCTGCGGCCTGCCCGACCTCAAGGGGAAGCCGCCGTTCGGCGGCCACGTGCTGTCCCATGATTTCGTCGAGGCGGCCTTGATCCGGCGCGCCGGCTGGAGCGTCACCATGCTGCCGGCCCTGCCCGGCTCCTACGAGGAGAGCCCGCCCTCGCTCATCGATGTCGCGGTGCGCGACCGGCGCTGGGCGCAGGGCAACCTCCAGCACAGCCGCATCATCGGGGCGGCCGGGCTGAAGCCGGCCTCGCGCCAGCATTTCGCCACCGGCATCGCCGGCTACGTCGCCTCCCCGCTCTGGCTCGCCCAGCTCGTGGTCGGTATCGCCCTGGTGCTGCAGACCGCCTACGTCCGGCCGGAATACTTCACCAGCGAGTTCGGGCTCTATCCGGTCTGGCCGCGCTTCGATCCGGTGCGCGCGCTCCAGCTGTTCGGGCTCACCATGGGCATCCTGCTCGCGCCGAAGGGGCTCGGGCTGATCCTGGCGCTGATCGATGGGCCGGTGCGCCGGGCCTGCGGCGGCGCCATCCGCCTCGTCCTGTCGAGCCTGATCGAGGTGCTGCTCTCGGCGCTGATCGCGCCCATCGCCATGCTGATCCAGTCGGGCTCGGTCTTCCAGATCCTGCTCGGACGCGACACCGGCTGGAACCCGCAGCGCCGCGACGACGGCTCGATCCCGTGGTCCGACATCGTGCGGCGCCACCGCTGGCACATGGCGCTCGGGCTGATCACCGGGATCGCGGCCTTCGCCATCGCCACCTCGCTGTTCCTCTGGATGTCGCCCACCATCCTGGGCCTCGTCCTGGCGATCCCGATCTCGTGGGCGAGCGGCCAGCTCGGCCTCGGCCTCGCCCTCAAGCGCCTCGGCCTGCTGATAACGCCCGAAGAGCGCGACCCGCCCTCCATCGCGACGAGCGCCGGCGTCTTGAGCCGCCGCAACGCGGAGCTCGGCCTCGACGACGCCGATGCCCTCCAGGCGCTCCACGCCGATCCCGGCTTTGCGGAAGCGCATGCCGCGATGCTGCCCGAAGCGGCCCCCCGCCCCCGCGGGATCGTCGATACCGATCGGGCGCTGGCCCAGGCCAAGGTCGTCGAGGCCCAGACGATCACCGAAGCGACGGCCTGGCTCAGCCCCAAGGAGCGCATGGCCCTCCTCCACGACCGGGCGCTCCTCGACCGCCTGTCACGTTTGGAGCCGGGGCCGGCTCACTGACGCGGGGAGCATCCCGAGGGAAACCGGTCGCACCGGCTTTGCCGGAGGGCAGACGAGGCGGAATTCGAACCGGGGTTACCGACTGATGCCGGTCACGCGAGAAGCGATGAGCGCGCGCAACGGCAATGCGCTGCTGCGTTCGCTTCTTGTAATGGGCGGACCAAGTCCGGGCCCCTTGATCGTTCGTCGCCGATCATGAGGCTCAAGCCGGCAGGATCATCCAAAACAGACGATTTCCAACCGCGCTCGCACCATCGAACGCGATGCCGACTTCACCACGGTCCCCGCCGTCGACTGGTTCCAGCCTTGCCCCGAACAGGCCGACCCGCCCCGATCAAGCGGCCACAGGCGCTCGACCGAGTGCTTCGCCCACCAGACGGCGCAGGGCATCCGCGCAGCGTGTGAGCCTGCGCGAGAAAGGTGAGCGCCACAGGCCGAATCCGTCGTCGCACAGCGGGTCGTTGACCACGGGATTGCCGTTCTGGCCGACGAGGACGTTCCCGACGTTCGGGTCGAGCCCGCGCGGGGACGCTGCCCGCAAGGTGGCCACATAGGCCTCGTAGTCCGGCCACGCGGCCCTGAACTCTTCCCGGATCCCGTCGAAGCTCGAATGATCGACCAAGGGTTCGTGCGCAGGCCACTCCGTCCTGAACCGGTCGCGGACGCCCTCGTCCATCGCGACGCCGGGATGGTCTGCGATGACCGCGTGGGCGTAGGCCAACCACCAGGTATCGGGCATCGGGTTCGTCAGGCGCGAGCCGACCGTCATCAGCGCACCGCAGCGGCTGACGGACAGGTCGTGGACCCGCGGAGCGTGCGGCCCGTCGGACCCCGCGAAGCCCCTGCGCAGCAGGGCCGCATAGTCACCGAATCCGTCGGCCTTGCGCGCGAAGCGCACGACGACGTCCGGATGGTCCGGATGCGCATGGACCGTGCCGTGGTAGCCGAAACCGATCTCGGTCCAGCCTGTGGCGATCAGGGCGGCATAGGCATTGGCAGCCGACCGTTCGACGATGCCCAAGGCGGCAAGCGAGGGTCTGGTCGTCTTCACCTGATCTTTGAATCCAAACACCGCAGCCGCTCCTTCCTGCCTGTCGACGGTCCGACGCGACGTGCTCTCAGACGCCGCACGGGTGCAGCGTCCTGGAGAAGCCGAACTGGCAAGTCCGGCGGAAGGTCGGGACGACCCTGTCGATGTCGGGAGCAGCACGACGAAACCGTCACGCCACTGTCATGGAATGACCCGCGCCTCCAGAAAGTTCAAGTGCTACGGAAGCGTAAACCGGCGGCCGACTGGACTGCGCTGTCCTGACGCAGGATCGGTCAAGCCGTCATCCTCGCCAGGAGAGTCCGGGCGAGGATTTCATCCGCTTCACGAAGCCCATCTTCCGCATCGGGCCGGACGTGCCGGCCCGCATGGGCGGGGCCGACCGCGACGTCGTCGAGGACGAGATAGCGCGTGATGCGGTTGCGAGTCGCGTGCTCGGTGATCTCGTCGCCGCGTCTGGCGCGCTCGGCGGGGAGCATTGCGCCCGTCTCGGCATCGCGGCTCGTCGGCAGGATGGCCGTCCGCCAGTCGGGGTGAAAGCAATCTCCGGGTAGGCCGGCTTCGACGAGCGTCGGACGGCAATCGTCGACGCGCCACGTCGATGAGACGACGACCCGCGCGTCGAACTCCCGCACCAAAGCGGCAACGCGGGCGACCTGGACCGGGTTCAGCCTGTCCTTGCCGGCCTGGCGTTGGTAGCCGACCGTCGTCACGACGCCGTCCACGTCGAGGTAGATCGTCGGAGATTCGGCCCCTCCACGTTCGTTCAAGAGGCCGACCCCGTCCCGCGCAGCAACCCTGCACCTGCCGCCGGACGGCTACAGCGCCACGCGGCGGCCGTCCAGCGTTCATCGGGTCCTCATCGCGCTGGAGCCTCGACATGTCACATGGGGTGATCGGGGGCTCGATCTTCGGCGGCAAAAAACGGCTGTTCGTTCGCTAAACCAGGTCGATTGCCGGGCCTGCGTGCCGCTCGCGCGCAGATCAGGAACAGGCCGGCGACACCGAGCGCAACGAGCGTCGGAGTCATCGTCGAAGCGAGCGCCCCGGCCAGCGCCGCGCCGACGACGTCACCGAGATTCATCGCCGCCATATAGACCTGGAACTGTGTCGCCGACGCACGGCCGTCGCGGCTCGCCAGAAGCACGGTCGGCAGCAGGGCGACATAGAGCAGGGCCGGGACGACGCTGGCCAGCCCCAAGATGAACGGACCCGCTGCGGTCTCCAGCCCGGCCGCGATCAACAGCCCCGCGACACCGAACGCCACCGCGCAGGCGACGAGGAGCGCGCGCAGGGCCTGCCCCGGCCCGATGCGGTCGACGTAGGCGCCGAGGCCCACCGCTCCGAGGGTCCCGCCCAGGAGCGCGAGCAGCGCCTGCAGGCGCGAGAGAGCGCCCGCGTCCCAGCCATGGACCTGCACCAGCGCAACGGCGAAGGGCACCTCGAACAGTGCGAGCCCGAAGTCGATGGCAAAGCACATCGCCAGCAGGATCGCCGCGTCGCGCGTCCGGAACGCGGCGAGAAGCCGACGCGCGAAAGAGACCGCCCCCGACCCACGCCCCTGGACCGGCGCGCGCGACGGCCTGTCCCGGCGCAGGGAGAGGAACCGGTCGCCCGGTGCCTCGCGCACCAGGACGGCCGCGAGGGCAAGCGGCGTGGTCAGGCCGAGAAGTGCCGCGGCCGCTGCCGGGAATCCTCTGGTTTCGAGGATCCAGGCGAAGATCGCGGTCCCCGCGGCACTCCCGATCACGAAACCCGCGCGTGTTCCGGCGCTGGTGCGCCCCAGTGCGTCGGCCGGCACGCTGCCGGCGATCATGCGGTCGGTGGCGGTATCGGCGAGGGAGGCGGCCAGGCTGTGCAGGAAGAGGACGGCACTGACGGCCGTCAGGCTTGCATCCGCGCCGAGGACCAGCAGACCCGCCAGGCTGGCTTGCGCGCAGGCGAGGGAGACGACGAGCCAGAAGCGGCGGGGTCCCATGCGATAGGGCGTCGCGCGATCGATCAACGGCCCCCAGAGCAGCGGTTGCAGCACCCAGGGCAGGCCGACGATCGCAAGGTGGCGACCGATATCCGCCGTGGAGGCCCCTGCTGCGGCGAAGTGGTTGGCCAAAGCCGTCAGCGCGAAGCCGGCCACGACGCCCTGATAGAGGTAGAGGAGCGTGAAGAGGCCGAACCGCCAGCGCGAAATCTGCAAACTCGGCGGCCATTGAGGCATCGGTTCGATCCTCGATCGCCCCTGTGGCGCGTGCGGGGCCTGCCTCGATCCGGCAGGTGCCGGCATGCCCCTTACCCGAAGCTGCGGACGAGCGTCACCTGATATCCGCCTCGCGGACGCGGCGAGCGATCTGTGACCGAATACGGTGGCCGCGCTTCGGCCCAGCGGCTTTTGCACGACCCTCGCTTGCCTCTGATTCGGTGGTGAGCCGGCCCGATGTGAACTCGACCACGGGCCCGAGCGGGTTTCCGATACGGCGCTGCTTTGCCTTGCCCTGGCGGTCGCCATGCGCCTCTGGTGAGCCGCGTCGGTTTGACCTGCCTCGGCGCCCCCCTGTAGACACCGCGGCCCTGCCCTGAGGAGACAGCCATGGCCGCCATCACCGCTACCCTCGCGGCCGAGCTGAAGGTCGCCGAGCGCCAGGTCGCCGCCGCGGTGGAGTTGCTCGACGGCGGCGCCACGGTGCCGTTCGTGGCGCGCTACCGCAAAGAGGCCACCGGCGGCCTCGACGATGCGCAGCTGCGCGATCTCGAAGTCCGTCTCGCCTATCTGCGCGACCTGGAGGCGCGGCGGGCGGCGATCCTCGACAGCATCGAGGGTCAGGGCCGGCTCGATGCCGGCCTCAAGGCCCGCATCCTCGGCGCCGACACCAAGGCCCGGCTCGAAGACCTCTATCTTCCGTTCAAGGTGAAGCGCCGTACCAAGGCGCAGATCGCCCGCGAGGCTGGACTCGGCCCCCTCGCCGAGGCCCTGCTCGCCCGGCCCGAGGGCGATCCGGCCGCCGCGGCCGAAGCCTTCGTCGATGCGGCCAAGGGCGTCGCCGATACGGGCGCGGCGCTGGAGGGCGCTCGCTCCATCCTCATCGAGCGCTTCAGCGAGGATCCCGACCTGACGGGCGCCCTGCGCGACACCGGCTGGCAGCGCGGCCGCATCGTCTCCTCGGTCAAGGCCGGCAAGGAGGCGTCCGGCGAGAAATTCGCCGACTATTTCTCCTTTGCCGAACCGCTGACCCGCCTGCCCTCGCATCGCATCCTCGCCCTGTTCCGGGGCGAGAAGGAGGAGGTCCTCGATCTCGCCATCGCCGACGCGGTGGGCGACGAGCCGGCCAAGGGCATGCCCTCCGCGCAGGAACTGCGCATCGCCCGGACCTTCGGCATCCGTGACCAGGGCCGGGCCGGCGATGCCTTCTTGCTGGAGACCGTACGGAAGGCCTGGCGCACGCGGCTCAAACCGGCCATCGACACCGATCTTCGCGCCCGCCTGCGCCAGGTCGCCGAAACTGGCGCCGTCTCGGTCTTTGCCGGCAACCTGCGCGACCTGCTGCTGGCAGCCCCCGCCGGCGCCCGCCCGACCCTCGGGCTCGATCCGGGTTTTCGCAGCGGCGTGAAGGTCGCCGTGGTCGACGCCACCGGCAAGGTGGCGGCCACCGACGTGATCTACCCGCACGAGCCCCGGCGCGACTGGAACGGCGCTCTCGTCGTGCTCGCGAAGCTCTGCCTTGCCCATAAGGTCGAGCTCGTCGCCATCGGCAACGGCACCGCCTCGCGCGAGACCGACCGGCTCGCCGCCGAGTTGATCGCCAAGCGGCCCGAGCTGACGCTCACCAAGGTGATGGTGTCGGAAGCCGGCGCCTCGGTCTATTCGGCCTCCGCCTATGCCAGCGCGGAACTGCCCGGCCTCGACGTCACCCTGCGCGGCGCGGTCTCCATCGCCCGGCGCCTGCAGGATCCGCTGGCGGAACTGGTGAAGATCGAGCCCAGGGCCATCGGCGTCGGGCAGTACCAGCACGATCTCGCCGAGGGTCAGCTCGCGAAGGCCCTGGATGCCGTGGTGGAGGATTGCGTGAACGGCGTCGGCGTCGACGTGAACATCGCCTCGGCGCCCCTGCTCGCCCGGGTCTCGGGCCTCACCGAGCGGGTGGCGGGCAACATCGTGGTGGAGCGTGACGCCAAGGGCCCGTTCCGCACCCGCGCCAGCCTGAAGAAGGTCGCCGGCCTCGGGCCCAAGGCCTACGAACTCGCGGCGGGATTCCTGCGCATCCGCCGCGGCGACGACCCCCTCGACGCCTCGGGCGTCCATCCGGAGGCCTATCCGGTGGTGCGTCGCATCCTGGCCGCCACGGGCCAGCCCATCGGCGCCCTGATCGGCAACACCGGCGCCCTGCGCGCCCTCGACCCGATGCGCTTCACCGACGCGACCTTCGGGCTGCCCACCGTCACCGACATCATCGCCGAGCTGGAAAAACCCGGCCGCGACCCTCGCCCGGCCTTCCGCACCGCGACCTTCCAGGAGGGCGTGGAAAAGATCTCCGACCTCAAACCGGGGATGCGGCTGGAGGGCGTGGTGACCAACGTCGCGGCCTTCGGCGCCTTCGTCGACCTCGGGGTGCATCAGGACGGGCTCGTCCATATCTCGATGCTCGCCGACCGCTTCGTGAAGGACCCGCGCGAGGTGGTGAAACCCGGCGACGTGGTTCAGGTGCGGGTGATCGAGGTGGACGCCAACCGCAAGCGCATCGCGCTCAGCATGCGCGCGGACGATTCCGACGCGCCCCGCCCCCGAGACCGGGATGAGCGGCCGACGCCCGTCCGGTCCCAGCAGAAATCCGCCCCTGCCCCTGCCCCTGCCCTTGCCCCGGCGCCCCGCGGCGCGGCTCCGGGCGCAGCCTCGCCCGAACGTCCCGCGGCTGAAGGTGCCTTTGCGGAGGCCCTGCGCCGGGCGGCGGAGGGGAAGGATCGGGGACGGCGCTAAGGCCGGAATACGTGGCCGTTCTGCGCTGGATCATCGCGGCGTAAATCGATCGGCATCGGACACCCAATTCCCACCTGCCGCGGCTCTTGGTCGGCACGTTGGTGAATGGCCGAAAGCCGTCGGGCCGGTTTCCGACTGAGGCAAGACAGCACATAGCGACCCGCGCGGCCGCGCCTCGTCCCGCCAGCAGATGGCCGATTGGGCGGCGAAAGCCGACGCTGAGCCCGCGTATCTCGATCGCTTCCACAACGCTCAGGCTCGTAAACGCGCAGCTTATTCGAGAAGTGCGTCGATAAATATCCTCACTACAGCGTGTTTAAGATGCCACCCTCTGTTGACCGATTGTTAAGATACCGTGGTCAACTTGCCCGCAGATAATCGTTTGGGTCCACAACCTCTGGCTGCCCCTCGTGATGCGCCTCTCGTTGGCTCGAACATTCCGCGAATGCATTGACCGATTCCGCTCGGCTTCGTCTGGCTCAGCCGCGGTTGAGTTCGCCCTGGTGAGTCTCCCCTTCTTCATGTTGCTGGGCGGCATCATTCAGTGGTGCTTCATCATCTGGGCGCAGACGAACCTCGACTTCATGGTTGAAAGAGCTGAGCGCAATTTGTTCACCGGCAACTTCCAAACCGCCAACACCGGCGTCACCGACCCGACGACCCTTCTGGCAAATCTCAAGACCGTCATGTGCGGTTCCGGCACGAGCGCGGTTGCGACGGTTTTTGTCTGCAACAATGTCAAGCTCAACGTCTCGTCGGCGAGTTCCTTCGCCAGTAGTGCTTCGGCCACCGCTTATGATCCAGCGACCAAGGCGATCAGCGCGAAATTCGAGGGGTATACCTGCGCGAAACCCGGACAAATCGTCGTCGTGACCGCGGTGGTGTCGCTGTCGGTGTTCTTCGCGAAGTTGCTGCCGGGGCTGACCGGCATGGCGGACGGGTCCTACCTGATGCGTTCGACCGGCGTGTTCCGAACGGAGCCTTATTCGTCCACGAGCACGGGGGCCTGCTAAGGCCCGCCATGAAGCACCCGCTTTTTCCCCGGCTCAGATCCGATTTTCGCCGCGACACGCAGGGCGTATCGGCCGTCGAATTCGCCCTGATCCTGCCGATCATGCTGTCCCTGTTCGTCGGCATCTCCGAATTGGCGCATGCCATCGACAACTCGCGCAAGGTCACGCTCCTGACCCGCACGCTTGCCGATCTGACCTCGCAAGGCGACACGACCAATCCGATTGCTTCGGCGACGATGGGCGACATCTTCTCCGCGGCGTCACTGGTGCTCGCGCCCTTCAACAGCGCGAACGCCACGATCAAGGTGAGCGCGATGGGCGTCTACCTGACGACGCTGAACACGCGCCCCTACGTCTGCTCCAGCGCCGCTCTCAATGCCACCGCCCGAACCGCCAAGGCCGCGGCCACGGACATCACCGTTCCCACCGCCTTTCAGACGACGGGTATGCGCTACATCCTGGCCGAGGTGACGATGCCCTATACGCCGATGTTGGGCGCGGCCCTGGTACAGCTCTTCACCGGCACCACCAGCATCACGTTCAGCGCCACCATGCCGTGGCCTGTCCGCGGCGGCACGACCTACAACAGCACCTATGCCGAAATCATTCTGCCGAACGGCATTTCGTGCCCGACGACCGCCTCCTGACCGGGGGGGCATTCCCATCTCCTCCGCCCGAGTTCAGCGTCTCAGGAGCTTCCGATGCCCCTCGCACGACTTCGTCGATTTTGGTCGCACCGAGACGGAAACGTCGCGATCATCTTCGCCTTGGCGAGCCTTCCGCTCCTCGGTTTCGCGGGGGCGGCCGTGGATTACGGCCTCGCGACGCGCCTGAGAACCAAGCTTCAGGCGGCCGCCGACGCGTCGACGCTGATGCTGTGCCAGACCGCCTCGACGACCACGAACACCGTCCTGAATGCTCAGGCTCTCGTCTCCATGACGAGCTACATGGGCAGCAGCGTCGGACTGACGGTCAATCCGCTGACGATCACCGCCAGCCCGCGCAAGATCCTGCTGACGGCCGGCGCCACGGCCCCGATGTTCTTCGGAGGATTCCTCAACCGCACCTCAAACGGAGTGTCCGTCCAGTCGCAATGCGCATCGCCGATGCCGAAGACCTTCGAGATTGCCCTGGTGCTCGACACGACGGGCTCGATGGCCAATTCGGGAGGCAGCGGCTCCAAGCTCTCGGCTGCGCAAACCGCAGCCTCCAACTTCATCGATTACGTCAAGAACAACTCTGCGTTCTCCGCGGATACACGCATCTCGATCGTCCCGTTCGCTGCGTCGGTCAACGTCGGCACGTCTTACGCCTCCTCCAGTTGGGTCGATACGACCGGCGCCTCGACTTACCATTGGACGAACGTCGACAAGACGCTCGCGAAGGCGGCCGGTTTCACCAGCCGGTTCAGTATCTTCAGCCTCTTGTCCGCGAAGTATGCCGCCTGGGCCTGGGGCGGCTGCTTCGAGACGCTGCCTTTTCCCGATAACACGAAGGATGGTACGCCGAGTTCGAGCGACACCCTGTATGTACCCTTGTTCGCCCCCGACGAGCCGGGCAACGGCAGCATAAACCGCGTTGCTTTCAAGGCCGGCTCGACGACTTATTACAGCTATAACAGTTACATCGACGATACGACGAGCATCGCCACCTGCAAGGCCAGCCCAACGAGCTTCCAGGCCGCCGAGAACAGCGCCTGCAAGTACGTCGCCTTGAGCGGAGCGTCCTCCACGACCAGCTCCGACGTCGGTATCCCGAATGGCCCGAATTTCATGTGTACGAGCAAGCCGCTTCAGCGGCTTACGACCAGTGCCGCGACGCTGAAGTCGCTCGTCAGTTCATTGGTTGCTTCGGGCGCGACGAACATCCACGAGGGCTTCATGTGGGGCTGGCGGACGCTCTCGCCGAAGAGCGTGTTCGCCGACGGAGGAGCCTACAACGCGACCACGACGAACAAGGTGATCATCCTGATGACCGACGGCGCCAACAGTTGGACGGACAATCCCTACAACAACTATAATCAGACGTTGTATTTTCCGATGGGATACTTCCTCAACGCCGACGGTACCACACCGGACAACCGCCTGCCGACGGGCTACCGCAACCTCACCAACGCCAGCGATGCGCGAACGGCACTCGACCAGTTGACGCTGCTGAGCTGTACCAACGCGCAAGCGGCCGGCATCTCGATCTATACGATCGGGTTCAGCGTCAGTTCGGACCCGATCGATACGCAAGGCACGACCCTGCTGGCGAACTGCGCCTCGTCTCCGTCGCAGGCCTATATCGCCAACACCTCCGACGATCTGATCGCCGCCTTCAGCAAGATCGCGTCAAGCATCGGCTCGCTGCGGATCAGTCAGTGACAGTGTCCCATAGCGTGGTGTAGCTGACGGTAGGGACCGTCGCTCGCCGGCTTGGCCGGGCTGGTCAGGCGGCCACGGCTGGCGGGCTGACGACGGGATCATCGCTGATCGGAGCGATGCTTTCCAGCGTGATGTATCGAGCGCGCTGGACGGCCCATTCATCGTTCTGTTCGAGCAAGATCGCGCCGACGAGCCTGGTGATGTCAGCCTCGTTGGGGAAGATGCCGACGACCTCGGTTCGCCGTTTGATCTTGCCGTTGAGGCGCTCCAGCGGATTGGTGCTGTGCAGCTTGGCGCGGTGCTGCGTCGGGAAGGTCCTGTAGGCGAGCACGTCTGTCTCGGCCTTGTCCATCAGGGCGGCGAGCTTGGGGACGGTCGGCCTGAGTTGGTCGGCGACCTTGCGCCATTGTTGGCTTGCGGCCGCCGCATCGTCCTGGGCGAAAGCGGTGGCGATGAAGGCTGAGACGACACGGCGTCCCGAGCGGCCGGCATGAGCCAGGGCGTTGCGCATGACGTGAACCCGGCAGCGCTGCCAGGTCGCGATCAGCACCTGCGAGACGGCCGCCTTGATGCCCTCATGGCTGTCGGAGATGACGAGCTTGACGCCGCGCGGGCCGCGTCGCGCCAGCTTGCGCAGGAAGTCCGTCCAGAAGGCCTCGGCCTCGGAGGGGCCGATATCCAGGCCCAGCACCTCGCGCCGGCCGTCGTTGTTGACGCCAACCGCGACGAACACCGCCACCGAAACGATCCAGCCGGCCTGGCGGACCTTCACGTAGGTGGCGTCGATCCAGAGATAGGGCCCGTCGCCCTCGACCGTGCCGGCCCGCGTCTCCCAGTCGCGCTCGCGATAGCCGTTGCGCTGAGCCAGCCGATCGGGGCTCTTCTCGCCGAAACTGGCGCCGGTCAGCCCCCCGACCTCCAGCTCCATCAGGCGCTGCGCGGCAAAGCCGATCATCTCGCGCAAAACATCCGCGTCGGGACTCTTCTCCAGCAGCCCGCGCAGGTTCATCATCTCGTCGGTCATCGGGGGTCTCTCCGGTCAGGGGTGGATCTCGCAACCCAATCCTCACCGGCAATCGCCGATGACAACCCTCAGCGACACCACAGCCGGGGACACGACCGAAGGGTCACAGCGCGCGCGTTAACCTGTCGTTAGGATCTTGCGGGCTATCAATCCCGCGAAGCGGCAGCGAAGCAATGTATCGACAAGGTGTTCGATACGGTCTGCCGCAGTCCAGATCGATAGCGGATTGAGCGATAGGCCCGAGGGCGCGCTCGAAGGCATGAGGCCGCACCGCTATACCGGCGAGAATCCGGTATGTCCCCGAATTTTCATCTAGGGACATCATCATGTCGAGCCTTCTGACCAACACGTCCGCCATGACGGCGCTGACGACCCTCAAGCTGACCAACCAGAGTCTGGACCAGTCCAGCGCCCGCATCTCCACGGGCCTGAAGGTCGCGACCTCGTCCGACAACGCCGCCTACTGGTCGATCGCCACCACCATCCGCGCCGACAACGGCTCCCTCGGTGCCGTGAAGGACGCGCTCGGTCTCGGCGCCAACTCGGTCGATGTCGCCTACAACGGCGCGAACTCGGTCATCAACCAGTTCCAGACGATCAAGGACAAGCTCACCGCCGCCCTGTCCCCGAACGTCGACCGCAGCAAGATCCAGAGCGAGATCAACGACGCCCTGAAATCGGTCAAGCAGACCTCGGACGCGTCCGTGGTCAGCGGCGAGGCCTGGCTGTCCACGGATTCGAGCGCCGGCAACTACGTCTCCGACCGCAAGATCGTCTCGTCGTTCACGCGGACCCAGGGCGTGATCGCCGTCGACACGCTCACCGTGTCCGTCGACAAGACCAAGCTCTACGACGCGAAGACCACGGCCGGCACGGCCAGCGCCGGCGCGGCCGGCGGCACCCTGGTCGCCGACTTCAAGACGGCCCAGACGACCTTCGACACCGCGCAGAAGACGTTCGGCGCCAGCAACAAGGACGCGGCCGCCCAGACCGCCCTCGACACCGCCAAGACGACTTTCTCGGCGGCCCAGACGACCTTCGACACCGGCGTGAAGGCGGCGAACACCGCCGCCGTCGCAGGGACGGACGGTACGGGTGGCATCCTGAACAAGCAGTGGGCCGTGTCCGGCGCCGACAACGATGGCCTCGCCAAGGGCTACGCGCTCAGCGTCGACACGATCGACATCGGCGACATCCAGAACAACGACCTGTCGAAGCTCCGCGCCTACATCGCCCTCGCCGACAAGGCGCTGAACGCGATGACCAACGTCGCGACCACGCTCGGCTCGGCCAAGAGCCAGATCACCTCGCAGACGAACTTCGTGGACTCGCTCATCAAGGCGAACGAGCGCAGCATCGGCACGCTGGTGGATGCGGACATGGAGGAGGAATCGACCCGGCTCAAGGCCCTCCAGGTCCAGCAGCAGCTCGGCATGCAGTCGCTCACGATCTCCAACACCAACACCCAGCAGATCCTGAGCCTGTTCCGCTAAGCGGCGGGCGCCGAAGCGGGGATCGCTTCGGCGCCCACGCGTTCCCCGCTTTGCGGCGGTGCCATTCCCCCTCACTGCAAGGTGTCCTCGGCCACGCTTCGAAAGAGGCGTGGCCTTTTGCATGGCACCATCCCCGCACAAGGTTGATCGGCGAAGCTGAGCGCCATCCCATCGAACGGAAGCCGAGTTCTGCCGATGCCAGGCCGCGACCACGCCGTAAAACTGTGGAACAACATCATCGATCTCGGCCCACGGCTGTTGATTTCTGCTGAGAGTTGACCCAGCGGAGCCCGAAGTTTCCATCGAGAAGTGACCCGTGTCCGAACCCACCCCTGGCTTTTGGTCGGGGGGTCATGGAGTGATCGACATGGCGTTAT
>NZ_JAAHTB010000003.1 GCF_010692745.1 Methylobacterium sp. BTF04 | reverse complement strand
GGGCCTCGACATCCGATATGTGGTCACGAACATCGCCACCGGCACGCCGGAATGGCTCTACGCCGAACTCTACTGCGCCCGTGGGCAGGCCGAGAACCTGATCAAGCTCCACAAGGGCCAGCTCGCCTCCGACCGCACCTCCTGCCGAAACCCCGCCGCCAACCAGATGCGGCTCGTCATGCACACCGCCGCCTACTGGCTGATGCTCACCGTGCGCGACGCCATCCCGACCACCCACCGCCTCGCCAGGGCCGAGTTCACGACGATCCGGCTCCGGCTGCTCAAGCTCGGGGCCCGCATTCGAGAAACCACGGCCCGCGTCCGCCTCGCCTTCGCCGCCGCCTGCCCTGAGGCCGACCTGCTACGCCACCTCGCGACCGTGCTCGCCCCGGCACCGGCCTGAACCACGGGGCTGCGACGCCCCGACGAACCCGATCCCGCCCCTCCAGCGCCCACAGAGCAATCCCAATCCACACGCGTCAAAACAGACGCGCGATCCCGCTCGCCATCAGCCCAGAACCCACCGTCCGCAACAGCCTGATGAATAAGACGGGCTAGCTGCTTGACGGCCTCCTGTGCCGAGGCCGCTGCGAGCAACGCCTTCCAGTCGTCGGGGGGATTGCCCTTGTCGAGCATCCCCTTGAAGACGTGATAGGCGTCCGTCTTTGAGCCGTAGGTCCGCAACGTGGTCTCATCGTTCACCCAGGCAAAGATGATCACTTTCGTCTTGCTGTCGTAGCGGAAAAACAGCCGGAAACGGCCATTGCCAAACTTGGCCCTGAACCAATGCTTCCGGTCCTGTCCGAGCGTATCGCCTTGGCGATACTCCTGCCGCGTCGGATCGGCGGGGATCGTCTCGAAGATCAACTTGGCGAGCATTACGAGAAGCTTCGCCTGCGCCGTGCCCTGATAGCCCTTCGGATCGGCCGCCTTGATCGCCGCGACGGCCGCCGTCGCCCTCTCGATCTGATCGAGGAACAGAGAATGGGCGAAGATCGTCCAGCCGTTGATGACCATGACTCAGAGGGTCATGGCCCCGTCGATATCCTCGTCGAGATCGACATTCATCCCGGCCGTGAGCTCAGCCATGCGGTCCGCAAGGCCGGCGGGGAAAGCCGAAATGTGCGACGGGTTGCGGGCCATGTCCTGCGCGAGGAACGTCAGGAACCCATCGATCACGGGGTCCGTCTCATCCTCCGGCCCGAGCAGGCTCACACGACCGCCCTCGTCTACGACATAGGCGATTTCGCCGCCGTAACTCACGCCGAGCGCCTGACGCACGGCCTTGGGAACCGTCGTCTGGCCCTTTGCGGTGATCTTGCTCCGCTCGCGAACAAGGGCTGCCATGACAGTCTCCGATGCTTAGTAAGGAATATCCCTTACCTCATCGGGGAAAAGGTGGCAACGGCGAGAAGCTGCTCAGGGCAGAAAGCGGCTGGTACCAAGCCTCAGCTTTCGGCCACCCGCGCCAAGTTTCCCGAAGGAAGGTCCCCTCCCGGAGGAGAGGACCACAAGCTATCGCCGCAGGCGTGAACCGCGGCGTATTCCGGTTCTACTTGATCACCGCGCAGGCGATGCGTGCGCCGGCCCCGCCGATCGGCTGGGTGGTGTGGTCGTCCTCGTTGGCGTGGATGATCAGGGCCGAACCGTCGCCGTCCTTCAGGCCGCCCTCGCCCGTCAGCGGTGTCTCGCTCGAGACCTCGGCATTCACCGAGCCGTCGGCATTGGCGTAGACGTTGGGCAGGTCGCCCTCGTCCGGGCCGTCCGGGTTGAGCAGCCCGTGCTTGCTCTGGTCGTGGTTCACGTGGGCCTTCGACTTCTCGAATTTCTCGGTGTCCGAACAATCGCCGACGGCGTGGAAGTGAATGCCGTGCCAGCCGGGCGGCAATCCGCCGGGCTGGATCGCCATCCGCATCACAAGCGCACTGGCACCGTCCCGCAGGGTGATCTTGCCGATGGTCTCGCCCTTGCCGTTGAGAACCAGGCTCTCGACGGTCGGCGGGGCGGCGGCCGGGGTCGCGGGCGCCGCCGTCTGCGCGAGGGTCGGGCTCGCCGCCAGGGCGGCACCGAGGCCGAATGCGATGGCCGGCAGAAGTCGTCTCATGAATGGCTCTCCTCTCCACGCCGGGGGCGATTGTGGAGCGTCAACGAAAAGGTCCCGGATCGGGCGGGGGATACGCGGCACGACGCCTTGGCCACGACGCCTCGGCAATGCGTGCGGTCCCCGCCGACGATGCCATGTGTGGCGGCGGCCCTCAATCCGCAACGCCCTCTTCGGGACAACGTCTTCACGGTTGTGGGCCGGCGGCACGTTTCTTGTTGCTGGGGTTCGGTGCGGTCCCGCGAGGAGGATGCCGATGTCGACCCTCAGCCTGTCAACGCCCGTGACGGTCCCGCGTGCGCCGCTCTACAAATCCCTGTTCGTGCAGGTGGTGGTGGCGCTGCTCCTGGGCATCGTCATCGGGATGGCGTCGCCCGCCTTCGCGGTCTCGCTCAAGGTGTTCAGCGACGCCTTCCTCAAGCTGATCTCGATGATCGTCGCGCCGATCGTGTTCTGCGTCGTCGTCCACGGCATCGCCGGGGCCGGCGACCTCAAGAAGGTCGGCCGGGTCGGCGTCAAGGCGCTGATCTACTTCGAGGTGATGACCACCGTCGCCCTCGCGGTGGGTCTCTTCCTCGCCTACCTGTTCGGTCCCGGCCACGGCATGAACGTGGACACCGCCACCCTCGACCCGAAGGCGCTCAGCGCCTACGCCGAGAACGCCCACAAACTCCAGGGCGCCGGCATCGGCAGCTTCCTCCTCAACATCATTCCGACGACGTCGTTCGACGCGCTCGCCCGCAACGACGTGCTCCAGGTGCTGTTCTTCGCGATCCTCTTCGGCATCAGCCTCGCGCTCGTCGGCGGCGAGACCGGCGCGCGCGTCACCGGCCTGATCGAATCCCTCTCCACCGTACTGTTCAAGGCGATGAGCCTGATCGTCCGGCTCGCACCGTTCGGCGTCCTCGGCGCCGTCGCCTACACGGTGGGCCGCTACGGCGTCGGTTCGCTGCAGCAGCTCGTCTCGCTGGTCGCCCTGTTCTACGTGGCGGTGGCGTTCTTCGTCCTCGTGGTCCTCGGCGTGGTGATGCGGCTCGCCGGGCTCAACATCATCAAGTTCATCGGCTACCTGCGCGAGGAACTCACCATCGTGCTCGCTACCGCGTCGTCCGATGCGGTGCTGCCGCAGATCATGCGCAAGCTCGTCCATCTCGGCGTCAAGGATTCGGTGGTCGGGCTCGTGGTCCCCACCGGCTACTCGTTCAACCTCGACGCCTTCTCGATCTACCTGACGCTGGCGGTGGTGTTCATCGCCCAGGCGACGAATACGCCGCTGAGCTTCGGCGATCTCCTGCTCGTGCTCGGCGTCTCCCTCGTCACCTCGAAGGGCGCGCACGGCGTGCCGGGCTCGGCCATCGTGATCCTGGCCGCCACCCTCAACGCGGTGCCGAGCATCCCGGCCATCGGCCTCGTGCTGGTGCTGTCGGTGGACTGGTTCGTCGGCATGGCCCGCGCGGTGGGCAACCTCATCGGCAATTGCGTCGCCACCGTCGTCGTCGCGGCCTGGGAAGGCGATCTCGACCGCGACCAGGCGCGCCGCGTACTCGACGGCGAGGCGCCGGCGCCGGGGCTCGTCTGAGGCGCCCCGTACGATTTATACTTTCTGGACGCGCGGTGAAGACTTCCTTAACCTTCTGCGTGCCGAGGCGGGCGAGTCCCAAGCGATTCGCCGTGTCTCGCAGTGCGTGCCGCAAGGCCGCAGGGGAGAGCACCATGCCGATCGACGCTCACCGCTGGCTCGGCCCTGCCTTGCTCGGGGCCATTCTCGCCCTCTCGCCGACCCTGGTGGTGCAGGCGCAGGACGCCGCCCCGATGGGGAAGGCCGACCGGACCTGGACCGATCCGCCGGTGCGCGGCAGCGCGGCCACCGCGACTCAGGAGGCGCCCAAGGCGATCGCGCCGGGTCCGAGCGTCGCGCAGGCGCCGGACGCGGCCCCGAAGCCGGTGCAGGCTGCTGCCGCGCGGCCGGTACGCCATGCGGTGGCTCTCCCGGCCAAGGCGAAGCACCGCGCCGTCGCCGTGCACACCCTCGCGCGAAAGAATCTCCGGATCGCGGCCCATTCTGGCGGCCGGGAGCATGACCGGTCGCGTGGCATCGCGGTGGTGCGCCCGTCGGTCCTGATCCGAGGCGCCGATGTCCGGATGGTCGCGCGCCAGCCCGTGCCGTCGGAGGACGATCCCGCCTTCCCGATCGCATCGCCGCGGGTGCGCTACGGCTACACCAACGGCCTGATGCCGGCGGGCGGCTTCGGCGACCTGTTCGAGGACGACCGCGCCCGCCGCATCCGCCAGGCCCGCGAGGCCGGCTACCTCGTGGTTCGGTCCCGCACCATCGTGCTGCCCGATGGCCGGCGCCTGCAGAGCTACCGGCCCTACCAATCCGACGATTCGGACGATTAGGACCTCACACGAAAAACCCCGCCGAGCGCTCGGCGGGGTTTTTCGTGGGTCTGGCGGAGCCCGGTGAAGGCCGGTGGTTCAGCGCACCCGGCCGGGACGCGCCGGCTCGAACACGATCTTGCGGTGGAAGGCGCACCAGCTCTTGCCGTCCGGCACCGGGGCGCCGCAGCAGACGGCCCGGTCGTTCGGCTCGCCGATGATGAACTTGCACACGAAGGCCCCCGACTGCGCGAACGGAACGCGCAACGACGCGGACGGCTCGGCAACCGCATCGACCTCGCCGACCTGTGACATACGGACGATCTGGTTCATGGAGTGTCTGACTCGCGAAAAAACGTGATTCGCGGGCGCGGGGCCCGGCAGGGATGATTCGGAACAGCGCATCGCGCCCCAGTGGTCTGCCGTCCACGCACCGCGTACGGGCGTCTCTCTCGGGCAAGACCGGTCTCACCGAATTCGGCGTGACGGGACGCAGCGACGTCATGATGCTGTTATATCTGGCGTTCTTCGCTCGGCAAACAAGTCCTACTGCTTAAGTGTGCTGCAGCGCACAGAATTTGGTCCGGGCGGGACCGGGCCGGCCCGGTGATGCTCGCGGCGCGACCGCACGGTGCAGAAGGATTACTAATCCGTTTCGATCCTGCGACATGTCACCATCCTGATATGTTCCAGGGCTATCGCCGCACGACCATGTTCCTCCTGCGCGAGTTCCGCTGCCATGTCTGATGCCGCCATCGCCGGGATCGATCCCGCTCAGCCCGTCGCGGAGGCCCGCCAGGGGCCGAAGCTCGACCACGGAATTCACCCCACCGGCGTCATCGCCTTTCTGCTCGTGCTGGTGGCGGGGCTCGCCTATGCGCTGTTCAGCCTGATCCAGGACATGAACGCGGTGGGCGAATCCCCGCTCGCCATCGGCGCGTTCGCGCTGCTGGCCCTGGCGCTCCTGATCGCCCTCGCCTTCGAATTCGTGAACGGCTTCCACGACACCGCCAACGCGGTGGCGACGGTGATCTACACCCATTCGATGCCGCCCATGGTGGCGGTGATCTGGTCGGGCACCTTCAATTTCCTCGGCGTGATGCTGTCGTCGGGGGCCGTCGCCTACGCCATCGTCACCCTGCTGCCGGTGGAGCTGATCCTGCAGGTCGGTTCGTCGGCCGGCTATGCGATGATCTTCTCGCTGCTCATCGCCGCGATCCTGTGGAACCTCGGCACCTGGGCGCTCGGCCTGCCGAATTCGTCCTCTCACGCGCTGATCGGCTCCGTGATCGGCGTCGGCCTCGCCAACCAGCTCATGGCCTCGGGCGGCGAGGGAACCTCCGGCGTCGAATGGGGCCAGGCGTTCAAGGTGCTCGAGGGCCTGCTGCTCTCGCCGGTGCTGGGCTTCGTCCTGGCGGCCGTGCTGCTTCTGGCCATGAAGGCGCTGGTGAAGCGCAAGGACCTCTACGAGGCGCCCAAGGGCGATGCCCCGCCCCCGCTGTGGATCCGCAGCCTGCTGATCCTCACCTGCACCCTGGTCTCGTTCTTCCACGGCGGCAATGACGGGCAGAAGGGCATGGGCCTGATCATGCTCATCCTCATCGGCGCGGCGCCCACGGCCTACGCCCTCAACCGCACCATGTCGGACGAGAGCACGCCGATCTTCGTGCAGCAATCGCAGGCGGCGAGCACGGTGTTCTCGGCCCGCGCCGCCGGCGCGCCGACCCCCGACGCGGCCAAGGCCCGCGCCCAGGTCGCCGAGGCCCTGCGCACCAAGGTCCTCAACGAACCCGTCGTCTTCGCGGCCCTGGCCTCGCTCTCCAACGACATCGCGGCGTCGGTGCAGAAGCACGGCACGATCCGGCAGGTGCCGGCGGCGGCCACCCCGAACCTGCGCAACGACATGTACCTCGCCTCCGACGCGGTCCGCCTGCTGCCGTCCTCCGGCGCCACGCTCTCGCCCGACGACACCAAGACCCTGAAGGCCTATTCGGGCCTGCTCAACGACGGCACCCGCTACATCCCGACCTGGGTGAAGGTCACCGTCGCCCTGGCGCTGGGCCTCGGCACCATGGTCGGCTGGAAGCGCATCGTCGTCACCGTGGGCGAGAAGATCGGCAAGACCCATCTCACCTACGCGCAGGGCGCCTCGGCCGAAATGGTCGCCGCCGGTACCATCGGGCTCGCCGAACTCTACGGCCTGCCGGTCTCGACCACGCACATCCTGTCGAGCGGCGTCGCCGGCACCATGGCGGCCAACGGGTCCGGCCTCCAGGCCTCCACCGTGCGCAACATGGCCCTGGCCTGGGTGCTGACCCTGCCGGCGGCGATCACGCTGGCGGGCGGACTGTTCTTCATCCTGCGGCACGTGTTCTAAAGGGACGACACGGACGCGGTTTCTTGAGCTGCCGGATGCCGGGGTGTAGGCACACCACGGCATCCGCCGTTTCGCACCCTCAAGGGACCCGATGCGCGTCCTCGTGACCGGCAGTGCCGGCTTCATCGGCTACCATCTCAGCCAAAGGCTGATCGAGGCGGGCCACACCGTCATCGGGTTCGACGGCTTCAGCGATTATTACGACGTCGCGCTCAAGCGCGCCCGGCACGCCCGGCTCGGCGCCCATGCGGGCTTCTCCGTGGTGGAGGCCCGGCTCGAGACCCCCGGCGCGGTCCTGGCGGCGATGGCGCAGGCGCGCCCCGACGTGGTGGTCCACCTCGCCGCGCAGGCGGGCGTGCGCCACAGCCTGGAAAACCCCGGCGCCTATGTCGAATCCAACCTCGTCGGCACCGCCAACCTCATCGAGGCGGTGCGGGCGCATCCCGTGCGCCACCTCCTGTTCGCCTCCACGAGTTCGGCCTATGGCGGCAACACCGCGATGCCGTTCCGCGAGACCGACCGGGCGGTGACGCCGCTCACCCTCTATGCCGCCTCCAAGCTCGCCGGCGAGGCGATGACCCATTCCTACAGTCACCTGTTCGGCATCCCCACGACGGCGTTCCGGTTCTTCACGGTCTACGGCCCGTGGGGCCGGCCCGACATGGCCCTGTTCCTGTTCACCAAGAAAATCCTGGGTGGTGAGCCGATCGAGGTCTTCGCCGGGGGCGAGGCGGTGCGCGATTTCACCTATGTCGACGACCTCGTGGCCGCGATCGATGGCCTGATCCACCGGCCCCCGCCCCTGCCCGGGGCCGCCGGCCCGGTCTGCGACGCCGACACGTTGAGCCCGGTGGCGCCCTATCGCCTCGTCAATCTCGGCGGCGGCCGGCCGGTGCGCCTCGATGCGATGATCGACGAACTCGAACGCGCCCTCGGACGGACCGCGACCCGCATCCTCAAGCCGCTGCCGCCGGGCGACGTCCCCCACACCCATGCGAGCACCGATCTGCTGCGCGCGCTGTTGGGGCGCGTGCCGGAAACGCCCCTGTCGGTGGGCATCCCGGCCTTCGTCGCTTGGTACCGGGATTACTATTCCAAGCCCGTGTGATCGCTGAAGACGGCGACCTGACCGCAGTTCATCCCGCTGCGCGGGTCCGGGGCCGGGACCGGGCGATCTCGGGCGCGGCGACGCGCAGGGTCGGCGGGACCACCGGCGGTCGCCCGGCCCCCGGCTCGTCGCCGATCGGGGCGAAGACGCCCTGGACCGTGTCGTAGGTGAGGATCGCGTCGGTCTCGATGGCGAAGAACCAGCCGTGCAGGCGCAATTCGCCCTTGGCGATGCTGGCCGCGACGCTCGGATGGGTTCGCAGAAGGTTGAGCTGGACCACGACGTTCTCGAGGGCGAGCGCGTGCGTCCGGTCCTTCGCCGAGAGGTCCTGCGGATAGGCTTCGCAGACGATCTGGCTGGCGGCATGGCTATGGCGCAGCCAGGCCGCGACATTGGGCATGGCGTCGAGGGCCGCGGGATCGCACAGCCCCTTCATCGCCCCGCAATCCGAGTGGCCGCAGACCACGATGTCGCGCACCCCAAGGGCGACCACTGCGTATTCGATGGCCGACGAGACACCGCCATTCGCCTGCGAATACGGAGGGACGATGTTGCCGGCGTTGCGGCAGACGAAGAGTTCGCCCGGCTCGGCCCGGGTGATGTGCTCCGGCGAGACCCGGGAATCCGCGCAGGCGATGATGAGCGCCTTGGGCTTCTGCCCGTCCCGGACCAGACGCTGGTAGATCGCCTTCTGGCCGGGAAAGACGTTGCCCTGGAAGTTCGAAACGCCCTCGATGATGTTGTCCACGGTGGTCCTCGGGTTTGCGACGGTCGGGTGAGCGGGGAAGACGCGGTTGAGCCGGAGCGGACCGAGCCGCCCCGAAGACCGGATCAGCGGGCGCGGCGGCGCGTGGTGCCCGCAGCCCAATGCGGCGCGCCCATCTCTCGACGCGACACGCCGATGGTCCGCTGCGAAGCGTGGTTGCCGGCGCCTTCCGACAGCATCGGCTGGCCGAGGATTTGGCCGGTGCCGTTGCGCTGGGAATAGAGCGAGCGCGGGTCGTGGTAGGGTGGCCGGTTCCGCGGCGCAGCCGGGGCAGACCGTGGGCCTGCCCACCGGCGCACAGCTCCCGGTGGGCCTGTATTTCGTGAACACGTCGAGCTTCGGCGTGCGGGACACGCGCCCGCTCCAGTCTGAATCGACCATCAACCTGCCGGCCTTCGTCTGGTCGACGCCGTGGACGCTGCTCGGTGCGCGCCTGAACCTGATCGCGATCCAGCCCGCCGTGGCCGCGAGTCCGCGCGGCACGCCCTATCAGAGCGGCATCGGCCAGCCCCTGCTCGCCGGCCAGCTCGCCTGGGACCTCGGCGACAACGTCGGCGTGAGCTACCTGTTCGGCGGTTACCTGCCTGTCGAGACGCGGTTCCTGACCCAGACCGCCTCGCTCAGCCATCGCTTCGCGGCGAGCGACACCGGTAATGGCTGGAACCTGACCGCCAACCTGCTCTACGGAATCTTCCTCGATCCGGTCTCGCCCCAGGGCACGGTCTAGCCGGACTACCTCAACCTCGATCTCACGGCGACGAAGAAGTTCGGCCAATGGGAGGTCGGCGCGGTGGCGTTCGGATCGAGCGATCTGCCGACCCGCTTTCCCGGTTACCAGCGCCAGGGCCAGATCGCGGTGGGCGGCCTTCGTCGGCTACAATTTCGGCCCGGCGACCCTGCAGGTCTACGTCACCCGCGACGTGGTGGAGCGCACTTACGGTGGGGCGGAAACCCGCGACGATGCTGCGCGTTATCGTGCCGATCGACAAGGCGGACACCACATCCGCGGCCCCGTCGCCGTCCCTGACCGGGCCGGCGCGTCTGGCCGAGCGCTAGACGCTGATGCGGAGGGGCATGTCCGCGACGAACCCGCAACCGCGTCGCGGGCGGCGCCCTAAACCGTCCGACTCTCCCGCAAGCCGACAGCATACAGCGGGAGGTTTCCGGTATCGCGGCACTCCGACAACGCGATGGCGTCGAGATCGATGTGGTTGCGTGATCCGGGGCCGAGGAGCTGCAGGAAGGTCTCGGAGGCCGCGAGCGGCAGGTCGTCGGCCTTGGCGCGGGCCTCGATCCGGGCGAGCTGGTTCATCGCCGGTCCGAGCACCGTGAATTCCGCGCGATGGCCGTCGTCGAAGACCCCGACGAGGACCTCGCCGGAATGCAGCGCCACGGTGATGCGCAGGGCCGGGAGATCGCCGCGCCGGCGCGCGTGGTTCAGGTCCGCCAGGCGCGCCGCGATGGTCCGGGCGCAGGCCAGGGCGGCCTCGGCCTGCGTTTCGGGGCGCCCGACCACGAACTGGGCGAGGATGCCGTCGCCGACATACTTGTCGACGATGCCGCCATGCTGGGTCACCGCCACATGGGTCAGGGCGCGCACGTCCAGCAGCGCCCGCACCACCTCCTCCTGCGCATGGCTCCGGGTGAAGGCGGAGAAGCCGCGGATGTCGAGGGCGAACAGGCAGGCATGGCGCGACCGGACGGCGCCGAGGCCGCCGTCGCGGGCGAGTTCCACCGCGACGCTGTCGGGCACGAAGCGGGCGAGCGCCGTCCGCTCGTGTTCCATGCGCAGGGCGGTGGTGACGGCGGAGCGCAGCCGGCGCACCCCATCGATGACCACGAGGCTCGCCGCCATGAAGGTGAGGAGGCCGGGAACCTCCTCGTCCAGGGTCACGTGCGGGCCCAGCAGGGCGTGGTCGGGGTCGATGGCGGCGAGCAGGATCGTGCCGCCCCAGGCGAGCGAGACCAGGCCGGCGAACAGGGCCGTGTGCCAGACCCGCATGCTCAGTCCGGTCTGGAGCAGGAGCAGGAAGGCCGGCAGCCGGCTCACGGCGCTGGCGGTCTCCTCGGTGGCGAGCGCGCCGACCATCATGTGCTCGACCACGACGAACAGGGCGACGCCGGCATTGAGCAGCGTCGCGGTCCAGGCGAGCCACTCGGTGCCGCCGCCCTGGTCTCCCCGGCTTTGCGCGCGATGGGCCCTCCGCCAATCGGCGAGCCCGAGGCAGAGCGAGCACAGGGCGTAGATGCCGAGCACGACGCCGTGGCTGGCCGAATGCACCGCGCCGTCGAAGCCCTGTGCGGTGGCGAGCAGCACCACGACGATGATCAGATGGAGCACCATCGACCGCCGCCCCGATGCCGCCTGAAGCAGCCGGACGACCGTCGTGTCGTCCTTCGGCATCTGGGGAGTTTGCAGCAAGCGCAGGAATCCTGGTTCGGCCGTCATGCCGATCGCCGTCTCCTTTCGGGAGACGGGCGCGCACGGTCAAGCCGCGGAGCCGGCCTCACGCCGCGTCCGATCGCTCCGATACCTCGATAGATCGGTCCCCGGATCACACGTCGAGGTTGGAGACGCTCAGCGCGTTGTCCTGGATGAACTCGCGGCGGGGCTCCACCACGTCGCCCATCAGCTTCACGAACAGGTCGTCGGCGTCCTGGGTGTCCTTGATCCGGACCTGGAGCAGCGAGCGAACTTCGCTGTCGAGGGTGGTTTCCCAGAGCTGCTGCGGGTTCATCTCGCCGAGGCCCTTGTAGCGCTGGAGCTGCAAGCCCTTGCGGCCGAAGGCCATCACCGCCTCGAACAGGCCGACGGGGCCGTGCAACACGGTCTCGTCGCCCTTGCGGGCGTAGGTCACCGGCTCCTCGTAGATCTCGCGCAGGGCCTCGGCCCGGTCCGAGAGCCGGCGCGCCTCCTGCGAGGCGATCAGGTGCGCGTCCAGCAGCGAGACCTGCTTCACCCCGCGCAGGGTCCGGCTCAGGCTGTAGCCGCCCTCCTGTACCGCGCCCTCCCAGCCCTGCTCGATATCCTCGGCGATCCGGTCCATGCGGCGGGCGACCGTATCGGCCAGGATCTCGGCCTCGGCGGCGTTCTCGTCGACGTTGAGGGCGAAGGCGCCGGCGATCATCGCCTGTTCCACCACCGCGCGGTCGTAGCGGGTGTGGAGCGCCTGCATCAGCCCGCGGAACTGGCGCGCCTCGTCGACGAGGGACTTCAGCTGCGCGCCGCCGAACTCGGTGCCGGAGGCGAGCCGCAGCACCGCCCCGTCGACGCCGGCATCGATGAGGTAATCCTCGAGCGCGCGCTCGTCCTTCAGGTAGATCGCGCTCTTGCCCTTGGCGGCTTTGTAGAGCGGCGGCTGGGCGATGTAGACGTGTCCGCGCTCGATCAATTCCGGCATCTGCCGGAAGAAGAACGTCAGCAACAGCGTGCGAATGTGCGAGCCGTCGACATCGGCATCGGTCATGATGATGATGCGGTGGTAGCGCAGCTTGTCCGGGTTGAAGCCCTCGCGGTCGGTGGACGAGCGGCCGATGCCGGCGCCGAGCGCCGTGATCAGGTTGCCGATCTCGACGGAGGACAGCATCCGGTCGGCCCGCACGCGCTCGACGTTGAGGATCTTGCCGCGCAACGGCAGCACCGCCTGGAAGGCGCGGTCGCGGCCCTGCTTGGCCGATCCGCCGGCGGAATCACCCTCCACCAGCAGGATCTCGCATTTCGACGGGTCGCGCTCCTGGCAATCGGCGAGCTTGCCGGGCAGCGAGGCGATGTCGAGCACGCCCTTGCGGGTCACGGTCTCGCGCGCCTTGCGCGCCGCCTCGCGGGCGGAGGCGGCCAGGATCACCTTGCCCATCACCGACCGGGCCTGGGCCGGGTTCTCCTCGAGCCAGTTCGACAGGCCCTCGTTGAGCACGTTCTCGACGGCCGGGCGGACTTCCGACGAGACCAGCTTGTCCTTGGTCTGCGACGAGAATTTGGGGTCGGGCACCTGCACCGAGATGACGGCGGTGAGCCCCTCGCGGCAATCCTCGCCGGTGAGCGAGATCTTTTCGCGCTTGGCGATGCCCGAGGACTCGGCATAGCCGGTGATCTGGCGCGTCAGGGCGGCGCGGAACCCGGCCATGTGGGTGCCGCCGTCGCGCTGCGGGATGTTGTTGGTGAACGGCAGCACGGTCTCGTTGAACGAGTCGTTCCACCACAGGGCGACCTCGACCCGGATGTTGTCGCGCTCGGCCCGCACGAAGACCGGCTTGGCGATGCCGTCGATGGGTTTGCGCGAACGGTCGAGGTAGCGCACGAAGGCCTCGATGCCGCCTTCGTAATACAGCTCCTCGCGCTTGTGCTCGGCATGGCGCGCGTCGGTGATGACGATGCGCACGCCGGAATTGAGGAAGGCGAGTTCGCGCAGGCGCTTTTCCAGCGTGGCGAAGTCGAACTCGATCATCGTGAAGGTGTCGGTGGAGGGCAGGAACGACACCTCGGTGCCGCGCCGTCCGTTGCCGTCGGCGACCACCACCAGCGGCGACACCGCGTCGCCGTGGCGGAACTCCATCGCGTGCTCCTTGCCATTGCGCCAGATGCGCAGGCGAAGCCATTGCGACAGGGCGTTGACCACCGAGACACCGACGCCGTGCAGGCCGCCCGAGACCTTGTAGGAATTCTGGTCGAACTTACCGCCCGCATGGAGCTGGGTCATGATGACCTCGGCGGCCGAGACCCCCTCCTCCTTGTGGATGTCGGTGGGGATGCCGCGGCCGTTGTCCGACACCGTCACCGAGCCGTCGGCGTTGAGCATGACGGTGACGAGGTCCGCGTGACCCGCGAGCGCCTCGTCGATGGCGTTGTCCACCACCTCGTAGACCATGTGGTGCAGACCCGAGCCGTCATCGGTATCGCCGATATACATGCCCGGCCGCTTGCGCACGGCGTCGAGGCCCTTGAGGACCCGGATCGATTCCGCGCCGTAGGCATCGGCGGCGAGGTTGTGGGTGGCGTCTGAGCTTTGGGTCGTGTCGGACATGAAGTTCCTCGGGCAGGCGGGTCTTCGCGTGATCCTTCGTGCCCCGGCTCGAGCCTCGGACACGCCTGCGATGCGTCGTTGCCTTGCTTATAGGCGGTCCGCCTTGAAAAAGCATTGTTTTCGGGACCGCGCCGGGTCCGGATCACCGGCCCGTCCACGCTTGTGTCGGATGGGGCGCGGGTGGCGCGGCACCGGGCTCCCGCCGCTCCCGCCGCGGTGCCCTCGATCCCGAAAACTCAGTCGCGCAAGCTCAATCCTGCAGGAACGGGTTGGTCATCCGCTCCTCGCCGAGCGTGCTGGTGGGGCCGTGGCCGGGGATGAAGGCGACGTCGTCGCCGAGCGGCAGGACCTTCTCCTTGATCGCCCGGATCAGCTGGTCGTGACTGCCGCCCGGTAGGTCGGTGCGGCCGACCGAGCCCTTGAACACCACGTCGCCCACCAGCGCGAAGCGCGCGTCCCGGCTCACGAACACCACGCTGCCCGGCGAATGGCCCGGCGCGTGCAGGATATCGAAGATGAGGCCGCCCACCGAAACCGCGTCGCCCTCCACGAGCCAGCGGTCCGGCGTGACCGCGCGGGCGCCGTCGAGGCCGTAATTGGCGCCGGTCTCCGGCAGGCTGTCGAGCAGGTAGCGGTCGGCCTCGTGCGGACCCTCGATCGGTACGCCGAGGCGCTCGCGCAATTCGTCGGCGCCGCCCGCATGGTCGATATGGCCGTGGGTGAGCAGAATCTTCTCGATGGTGATCCCCTGCGCCGCGATGGCGGCCTCGATCCGGTCGAGGTCGCCGCCCGGATCGACCACGGCGCCGACCTTGGTCTCGTCGGACCAGATCAGGGTGCAATTCTGCTGGAAGGGCGTCACCGGAATGATTCCGGCGCGGGGCGTGCCTGGCATCGCTCATCTCGCGAAAGGCGCCCCGAGGGCGCGGGAAGGCGCCTGTCTAGCGTGAGATCGCCCCTGGGGCGAATCCGCCGAACCCGGGTTCGTGACCCGTCCGCCAAACTTCGGCCTCGCCACGGGGCTAGCCCGGCCTTAACCAAGCCCGGAGGCGTCCTCCGGGTTCGCCGCCGACCTTCCCCCCCAGCCGGGTCCCTTGCGCACATGCTGAAAACCGCCTTCGTCGCCGCCCGCGACCGGCAACGCCTCGGGGAGATCGCGGCCGTCCTCATCGGCTACGGGGTCACCAAGGTCGTCGAGCGCCTCGGCATCGCCCATGTGGCGCGCTTCGCCAAGCGCCGGGCCCCCCGTGTGGATATCGCCCGCCTGTCCCAGCCCCAGCGGGTGCGGCGGGCCATCGAGGCGTTGGGCCCGACCTTCGTCAAGCTCGGGCAGATCCTGGCGAGCCGGCCGGATTTGCTCACCCCGGAATGGACCGAGGAGCTGGAGAAGCTCCACAGCCAGGTCTCGCCGATCCCCTGGGAGCGCATCCGTCCGCAGCTCGAAGCCGATCTCGGCGCGCCCCCCGACGAGGTGTTCGCGGAATTCGACATCGTTCCGCTGGCCGCCGCCTCCATCGCCCAGGTCTACCGCGCCCGCCTGCATACCGGCGAGGACGTGGTGGTGAAGGTGCTGCGCCCGGGCCTGCGCAAGATCATCGAAGCCGACTTGCGGCTGCTCGGCCACGCCACCCGCATCGTCGTCAACGAGTGGCCGGAATTCGGCCGCTACCAGCCCCAGGAGCAGATGCGCCACCTGGCCTCCGGGCTTTATGGCGAGCTCGACCTCATCAACGAGGCGCGCAACTGCGAGACCATCGCGGCGATCTTCGCCGACCGCGCCGACATCGTGATCCCCAAGATCCACTGGGAATGGACCTCCGAGCGCGTGCTCGTGCAGGAATTTGTGCACGGCATCCCGCCCAACGATCACGCCCGCCTGGATGCCGCCGGCATCGACAAGGTGGTTCTGGCCCAGAAGGGCACCGACGCCTTCCTGCAGATGGCGCTGATCGAGGGCGTGTTCCACGCCGATCCGCATCCCGGCAACATGCTGATCATGACCGACGACCGGATCGGCTTCATCGATTTCGGAATCATCGGGCGCCTGTCCGAGCGCCGCCGCATGCAGCTGCTGATGCTGATCGGCGCGATGCTCAAGGAGGATTCCGACGGGCTGATGGCGGTGCTGCTCGACTGGACCGGATCGAGCAACCCGGACCTGACCAAGCTGGAGGCCTCGTCGCAGGCCTTCATCGCGCGCCACACCGGCGCCTCGCTCGATTTCGGCGCGCTGCTCACCGATTTCATGACTATGGCCCGCGAGAACGATCTCGCCATGCCCACCGACCTCGCCATCCTGTTCAAGGGCCTGGTCACCGCCGATGGCGTGATGCGCCAGCTCGACCCGAACTTCGACCTGTTCACGGCGGCGGGCCCGACCGTGAAGCGCAAGCTTCAGTCGCAATTCTCGATCAAGGGTCTCACCCGCAAGGTCGAGGCGGTGGGCGCCGGCCTGTTCGGCGCGGCCTCCGAACTGCCGACGCTGATCCACCTGATGCTGGTGCGCCTGAAGCAGGGCCGCGTCACCGTCGAGATCGAGCTCAAGGGGATCGAGAAGCTCACCCGCGGCATCGAGCGCGCCGCCGCCCGCATCGCCGTGGCCCTGATCGTCGCCGCCTTCGCGACGCAGCTCGCCCCCCGCTTCATGGATCTCGGCACCCCGGCCTTCATCACCGTCGGCGCGATGGTGTGCGTGATCGGAGTCGGCTGGCTGGTGCTGCTCGGCCGCAACAAGTAGGGGCGCCGCCCGGCCCAGGTCGTGTGGACGGATTGATCTCTGCGGGCTTCCCGCGGCTGCCGATCGATCATTCATAGGGTGGCAGTTTTGGGGAGGCTCGCCCATGCTGATACGGATGACGGACGCGGATTGGACGATTCATTCCCTACAAGGCCAACGCCAAGACGAAGCCCGTCTTCTTTCCCAAAGGCGCTCTACAGAGCCAGTGCCCACATCGAGCAGACCTTCGGAAAACTCAAAGGCTTCAAGCGCGTCGCCTTGCGTTGCGAAAAGACAGAGGCGAGCTTCTCAGCCTTCATCTTACTTGCCCTCGGATTTATCATCAGCAAATCCGTCCAGACGGACTACCATACGGCGCATTGAAAGACCGTTTCTTGTCATGCTGTATCCCCCGATCAAGTCATAGTGGGCGGAGTTCCGTCCTGATTAAAGGTTACGGGGAAAGTCTCGGACGTATTAGCTTTTGCCAGAAGTTTTATATGTAAATTTACTCCAACATACCTTCCGCCAGGTGCCCCGCCAATAATTTCCACCAATGCCCAATGCAAATGCGGCTGCATTCCACTGTCTTTGACGATAAACACCTCCCCAAGAAGGTCCCCTTTTTTAATATTAGCGCCGATTTTAATGCCCGCGGGAACAGAAGTGATATGTTGATAAAATACGCCAACCATATCGTTATCTGATCTGGCGAATATTTGCGCACCGTAGACTTTTCCCGTGTCTTTTTTTGGATCGTGTGGGTGATATATTGTGACGTGAGAATCAAACGCGGCATAAACTCTCGTGCTGACAGCCCCACTTAAGTCCATTCCATATTGAATGTACCATTGGTCAGGATTGATGTGATCACCCACCCCAGGCCCTCCGTTGGTTCCGGTGCTTCCGGAAGGCATTGGACTTGACATATCGAGAGTGAATGAGGGCATTTTCGTCATCCTTCGAGCAGGCGGAGAAACGCAGTTCTAGTTGATCAATTTTGAAACCTGAAATTCATGATGAGCAATTATTAGATTGATGATTACTGATTTCTAGTATTTTCACAGAATATCGGGCTGGATAAATCCGGCGTTTAACCTCGGTGTTACCCCATGCCAGATCCGCCGCCTCGCCGGTACCGGGGATCTAGTATGTCAATCTTCGGGCCGTTGACGTCCACCATTCCGTAGGTTCGGATACCCGTGTTCGGGATTTTTTCGGCTGGCTGCGAGAGTAGGTAGCCGCGAAGGTCGGGAAATCTTTCGGGAAATTGAAGGACGATGCAGCCGGTGCTCATGCGCCGAGGTCCAAGAGGGTGCAGCCGAAACTGACCACGCTTGACAGAAGATACGAATGTCTCGTCATCAATGCTGTCGTCGTCTCTATACAGTACGAACCACTGGTCTCTGTGAAGCGTCTTATCCTTGAGCTTTCCCATCATGCCTCCACTTTCGCGGTCGACTATGTAGTAAGAGCCCACGGGAATCGGGCCGCTGTTAGCGATGCTGCCGGAGCTGGGGTTGTTGCGGTTCTCGCCGTCGCCCGAGAACGCTACATATTCTTTGTCGGCCTTGAGCACGCTCACTGTATCGTTGTTCAATTCGAAGGCCAGTCTGATCATGGCGTCACCGATAGAATTAAGAACGAGCGGGCGTGGCTAAATCGTTATCTTCTAGAACAATATCGGCGGATTTTCCATAAACGGCAACTGATTAATTCCTATAACGCAAGTGCTTCATCGATCCGGTCGGGGGGGCAATGGGCCTCGCCAAAGGAGACGCCGGTTTATTCAGTGAAGCCTCGGGGTCTGGACTTGATCAGCACCAGACGGCGATGACGGCGGCGAGGGCTGTGGCCGAGGCGTCGTAGCGGGTGGCGATGCGTCCGAAGTCTTTCAGGCGGCAGAAGCTGGCCTCGACGCGCCAGCGCTCGCGATACCGACCGCATGAACGAACGCAATTGGCAATCGGACTGAGATAAATGCGCCCTGCGGATCGTCTGCTAAGAATGCAGCGTAAGCCCAGATTTTTATTGATAGCGATTTATGAATAGTGAAAAGTGTTAAACCGGTTTCTCACTCTCATTGCCGCCCACTGCACTCGCTTTTAGTGTCGAATATTACCAAGCACGGTCTCCATCAGTGAGATAAAAATATGCCTCATGCTCTCCTCAAGCCAGCCGCGTTGCGCATCGTTCGGCCGCAACGTCGGCACGTCTCTCTTCAAAAACGTCGAGTCCGAGAGCCTTGCGGTCGTAGGGGCATCGCAGCGCATGCTGCGGAAACGACCGAGGGGATCATCCCCGTGGACACGATGGTGTGCGTGATCGGTGTCGACTGGCTGGTGCTGCTCGGCCGCAACACGTAAGGGCAGAGCGCGTGCGCCCCGCCGGTGGGCGGAGTTCGGGGCAAGCCATGTCGCAGCTGTCGGCCATTTCGAGGCTCGTCGCCTCTCTCATCGTCCTGTCGGCGGTGCCCGCCTCGGCCGAGGGATGGTCCTTCGGCAAGGGCGATTCCGCGATCCAGGCCGGAGCCCGGGCCTATGCGAAGCCCGCCGCGACGGTTCAGGACATCGTCCTGCTGGAGCGCGCGGTGGACGACGCCTGGGAGACCATGGCGCTGACCCGGCGCCATGCGCTGTTCGTCGGCAAGCCGGCGAGCCTCTATGGCGGCTACGAGGAGCGGCCCAATTCCGTCTTCGCCCCCGGCGAGAAGCTCATCACCTATATCGAGCCCATGGGCTATGCCTGGGTGCCGGACGGGGACGGTTACCGCTTCGGGATCACCATGGATTTCGCGGTGAAATCGCCTTCGGGCGAGGTGCTGGCCAAGCAGGATTCCTTCCAGACCTTCTCGTTCTCGAGCCGCTTCAAGAACCGCGAGGTCTTCGTGAACGTGACGCTCGCGCTCGACGGCCTGCCGCCGGGCGATTACGTCGCCGCCTACACCCTGCGCGACAAGGGCGGCCCCAAGAGCTTCAGCTTCGACCAGCCGTTCACGATCGCCGCCAAGAACTGATGGCGGTCCGTCGCGTGCGATGCCGGTGGCCGGACTCGGTGGTGCGCGGGCGCCTCGTCCTTAAATCAGCCGCGTTGTGCATCGCATCCTGGGGTTCGCAGGCCCGGTCCCGCCGGGCGTGCCCTGACGTCCTGTCGTCGCGTCCCTCGTCCCCGGTGTCCCGGCCCGCATGAACATCATTCTGATCAAGCTGTTCGCGACCGCGCTGACGCTCAGCCAGGTCACGACGCGGCCCGATGCGGTGAAGACGCAGTTCGATCCGGTGGCCGACAAGGCCCAGGTCGTGCAGATTTTGCGCGATGGCTGCGCCCACATGCGCAAGTCCTTCGATATCGAGGACATCAACCTCGACGAGCTGATCTCCACCGCCATGGAAGACCCCAGCGCCATCGCCGGAGCGAGCGCGCCTAAGATTCTGCACGGGCTCGACATCGCCGAGCTCAACACCAGCTACCGCCAGTTCTGCAAGGGCGAGGACCCGAAGGATTCGCCCTTCGACGCGGCCGAGGTCATCGCGTTCTACAACAAGGCGGTGGCCGATCTGCCCTCCGCCGAGGCCCTGAAGGAGCGCAAGCTGCCGGGCGCCTCCCTCATCCTCGACGGCGCGGGCAAGCGCTACGCCGAGGCGTTCGAGGCCAATGGCCGCCGCCTCAGCGTGCCCATCGGCGACGTGCCGGTGATGGTCCAGAAGGCGTTCGTGGCGGCCGAGGACAAGCGCTTCGAGACCCACCACGGCATCGACGAGCGCGGCGTCATTCGCGCCTTCATCGGCAATCTCGCCTCCCCCGGCCGTCCGGCGGGCGGGTCCACCATCACGCAGCAGGTGGTCAAGAACCTCTCGGTGGGCGACGACGTCACCTACGAGCGCAAGATGCGCGAGATGATCGTCGCGAGCCGCCTGGAGCGCATCCTCGGCAAGCCGCAGATCCTCGAACTCTACCTCAACGGGATCTATCTCGGCCGCGGCGCCTACGGCATCGAGATGGCCGCGCGCAGCTATTTCGGAAAGTCGGTGGGCCAGCTCTCCGTGCCGGAGGCGGCCCTGCTCGCCGGCATGCCCAAGGGGCCGAACTTCTACAATCCCGACAAGTACCCGGACCGGGCGCGGGAACGCCGGGCCTATGTGCTCGCCCGGATGAAGGAGGAGGGCGTCATCACCGAGGCGCAGCTCGTCCAGGCCGCCAACGCGCCGCTGGGGCTCAGCCCGATCGAGACGGCGCGGCGCGATTCCGGCTTCTACTTCGTCGACCACCTCACCCGCGAGGTACGCACCTTCGCGGGGATCGACTCGCTGACCTCCGCCTCCCACACTGTGCGGTCGACCCTCAATGCCGGCCTGCAGACCGCCACCGAGACGGCGCTCCAGGATGGCTTGGCGAATTACGAGCGTTCCACCGGGCGCCAGCGCTACGAGGGACCGGAATTCAACCTGGCCGACGCCGTGCGCAAGCTCGAAGGCGCCGCGCCCGCCGCCGAGGGCTCGGCGCTGGCCGTGCCGCTGCTGGTCGGGGGGGAGGCCAAGCCGGCGGAGCCACCGAAGCCGGCTGACCCCGTGAAGCCGACACCTGCCCGATCGAAGGCCGAGGCGCGAAAAGCCGCCGCCGAGGCGAAGAAGACCGCTGCTGCGGCGCAGACGGTGGCCGGCGCGAAGCCCGAAGGTCCGAAGCCGGCCTGGCGGCGGGCGCTGGAGAGCGCCCGGCCGGTGCTCTACGACGTGCATTGGCCCGTCGCCGTGGTGCTCGAGACCGGGCGCGGCGGCGCCATCAAGGCCGGCCTCGCCGATGGGCGCATGGTCAGCCTGGAGCCGGGTCCGGCCCGGGGCAAGCTCGTGCCCTACGACGTGGTCCGGGTGAAGCTGCGCGACGCGACCGCGAAGACGCCGCGGGCCGATCTGCGGGTGCGCCCGAGCGTCCAGGGCGCGGCTCTGGTGCTGGAGAATCGCACCGGGCGCATCCTCGCCATGGCGGGCGGGTTCTCGTATCCGCTGAGCCAGCTCAACCGGGTGACGCAGACCGTGCGCCAGCCCGGCTCGACCCTGAAGCCGCTGACCTACCTCGCGGCCCTCAATGCCGGGCTCCAGCCCAACACCCTGGTGATGGATGCCGCCGTCACCCTGCCGCCCATCGGCGGGGTCGGCGATTCGTGGTCGCCGAAGAACTACGAGGGCGGCGGCTCGGGGGCGACGACCCTGCGGCGCGGCCTCGAATTCTCGAAGAACCTCGTCACCGCGCGCCTGCTCCAGGGCGGGATCAGCGACAAGGCGCCGGCGAGCCTGCAGAAGGTCTGCGATCTGGCGCTCGAGGCGCAGATCTATGCGGAATGCGAGCGCTACTATCCGTTCGTGCTCGGCGCCCAGCCGGTCCGGATGGTGGATCTCGCCGCTTTCTACGCCGCCATCGCCAACGAGGGCGCCCGGCCCGCGCCCTATGCCCTCGAAGGCGTGGAGCGCGACGGCAAGACCCTCTACACCCATGCGGCCCGCGAGCCGACGCGGATCGGCTCGGCCGACCGGGTGGCGTTCTACCAGTTGAAGACCATGCTGCAGGGGGTGACCAACCACGGCACCGCAGCGGCCCTGAGCCGGTTCTCGTCCGCCATCGCCGGCAAGACCGGGACCTCCGAGAACGAGAACGACGCGTGGTTCGCCGGCTTCACCAACGAGATCACCATCGTGGTCTGGGTCGGCTACGACAATGCCGACGGCACCCGCAAGACCTTGGGGCACGGCCAGACCGGCGGCCACCTCGCGGTGCCGATCGCCGGGTCGATCCTGCAATCGGCCTGGGCCAACGGCATCCCGCGCACCCCGCTGGCACCGCCCTCCCCCGAGGCGCGGCAGAATCTGGCCGATGTCAGCATCGACCCGCGCAGCGGCGAACGCGTCGAGGGCGGCGGCTTCCTCGAACATTTCCGGGTCAAGGACGGCCGCATGGCCGACACCCAGTACAAGCTGCTGCCGCGCGAGACCCGCACCGCCATGCGGCCCGATGCCGAGGACGGCGATCTCGGATCGGAGGACGGCGCCGACACGGCGGGCGACCTGTTCGGGAGCCTCAGCGGCCGGCGCCAATCCGAAGCCGATCTCCTCGATCCGTTCGGCAGTCGGTCCGAACCCCGCGGCCGTCGCGCGCAAGGGGAGGCCTACCAGCCGTGGCCCGGCACCCAGCGCTCGCCCTTCGGCGACGAGGAGCCGCCGCGCCCGCGCCGCCGCGACCCCGACTACCTGTTCGGCGAAGATTCCCGCTACTGACGCGGCCCGCCGCTTCCTCCCGTCCACAACACCGAGGCACCCCCGTGCAGACGCATCGTCCTGCGACCCTTCTCCTCGCCCTTGTCCTGGGGGGATCGACCGTTCTGGCGCAGGAGAGCCTGGCCCAGGAGGGCATGAAGCAGCAGCCGCCTGCCGCCGAGCGGATCAAGGACGTGCCGTCGATCGAGGCGGCGGGGCTCGCGAGCCTCAAGCCCGGCACGATCCTGTTCACCGACCATCGCGACGATCCGGCCAAGCCCGAGAACGGCCTCGTGGCCTATCTCGATTGGGGCAAGACCCGTCCGGCCGAGCAGGCGGCTCTCGCCCCCTACCCGGCCTATGCCGAGCCCGATTACCTGCAGACGCTCAACGGCGTCACCAAGCGCCGGCACGAGACCCTCAAGGTCTACGTGGCGCAGGGCCGGTTCGTCGTGGCGCGGCCCGCCGAGTCCATCGATCTCGCGGCCTATGCGACGCTCGGCTTCGTCGCGAAGATGGATCCGGTGATCAAGCACAAGGCGTTGAGCCCCGCCGACGTGACGCCGACCAAGGACCCGGCCGCCGCCTTCGCCAAGCGGCCGGACCGGCCGTGGTGCGATCTCGGCACCACCTGCATCGAGTCGCGCTACGACCTCGAGGGCAAGCTGCCGCTCGGGGTGAAGCTCGCCAACAAGCTCGAGGACGGGGCCGCCAAGAAGGTCGCCGAATTCGTCTCGTTCCAGAGCGAGTTGCGCACCTTGCCGCCCGCCGAAGCCGCCGCCCTGTCGGGCCTCACCAAGATCGACGCACCGGTGACCGGCGGCCTCGAGCAGACGATCTTCTGGGTCAACCAGATCCTGCGCTTCGGCAAGTTCCTGGCGGTGTTCCAGCCGATGCCGGGCGATCCGGGCAAGACCGTGGTGACCACCTACATGGCCCTGGCGATCAAGGCCGACGTCCTCGACCGCAAGCAGGAATATGCCCGCGTGCCGGTGCTCAAGAACCTGCTGCCGGCCCAGGTGCTGATGGGCAATTCGTCGTTCAACACCGGCACCTCGATCAGCGCCGGGCTGCCGACCTATGCCCGCAACCGGATGACGGCGTTCGCGGACGCCTTGGGCAAGAATTGAACCGGCCACACTGGACGCGTCGGCCGCCGCCCCGGAATCACGGGGCGGCCCAGTCTCAAAGAAAGACCCTCATCGAGACTTGAGATCCCCCGTCTTCAGTTGCCCCGATTGATGATCGAAGGCATCGAGGGCTGGGTGTACTGGCGGTTCACGTCGCGGCGGGTCTGGGTGCCGTTGGTGTCGTTCGACTGGCGGTAATTGCTGGTGTCGAAGGCGTCCGAGACGCCGCCGCGGCCGCTCGGGCTGTCGCTGTTGCAGGCGCCGAGACCGGAGACGAGGGCGGCGGAGAGGACGATGAGGGCGAGGCGCATGGCGGTTCGGGATCCTGTTCTTTTGCGTCGTACCGTCGTGCCGCCGCCCGTCCTTTCCCGTCAAGCGCCCACCCGCAACGTCTGTCTAAGGATAACGAACCGTCGCCGGTTCGCGCCGGAGTGATGTCGCTGCGCCACGAAAACGCTCACCACATCCCACGGGAGTCGGGGGTCCAGGGCGAATCAGGGGGCGTTGCGGCTGGCGCTTTCCCGGTGGTTGCGCAAAACATCGTCGCAATGAGCAACGTAGTCCCCTTCCTCCGACGCACCCCGGCCCCTCGGGCTTCGGTGTCCGACGTCGTGGCCGTCGCCGACGACCTGTTCGCGCTCCTGGAGCACCTGCAGGCGACGAGCGCGCGGGCCGCCGCCATGGGGCGCCCGGCCCGCGAGGTCGAGCGCACCGTCCAGAACCTCCTCGACGCGGTCACCGCCGTCGAGCGCGCCCTCGACTGCATCGGCGAGGGCGACGAGGCCGGCCAGGCGTAGACGCCGCCGCACCTCAACGCGTCCGCAGGCGGTCGACGGCTCCATCGCGGGCTGGCCGCTGCCGCTGGACCGATATCCGCGCTTGCCCGATCCGGCTTTGCGACGCGCAAGAACCGACGGCTTCCCCTCACAGCGACAAAATCGGTTTGCGTCTGTATCCTGAGGGACAGATTGGATCGATTGCTGTGCGCGAGAGGTCGGAGACACAGATCGTGAACACAGCGTATCCGATGCCCCCGGCCGGCGAACCGCTGTTCGAAGGCAATCTCCTCCTGAAGGCGCTGGGGGCGCAGGACCGGGCGCTGCTCGCGCCGCATCTCGAACCGTCCGTCCACCAGCGCGGCGAGACGTTGTTCACCACCGGCACGCTGGTCTCGTCCATCGCCTTCCCCTGCCACCAGACCGTCGCGACGCTGATCGTGTCGATGCGCGACGGGCGCAGCGCCGAAACCGCCACGATCGGACGCGAGGGCGCATTGGGCGGCGTCGTCAGCAACGGGTTCCTGCCCGCCTCCACCAGCGCGGTGGTGCAGATGGGAGGCACCGTCCTGCGCATGGATGCGCTTCGGCTCCAGGAGGCCAAGCGCCAGTCGGCGACCCTGCGCAACCTGTTCACCCGCTACGGCGATTGCCTGCTGGCGCAGGTGCTGCAATCGGTGGCGTGCAACGCCCTCCACCCGATCGAGGAGCGCTGCCTGCGCTGGCTCCTGACCCTTCAGGATCGGACCGGCAGCGACACCCTGCCGATCACCCACGAATTGCTGGCCGCGATGCTCGGCGTGCAGCGGACCTATCTCACCCGCATCCTGCGGACCCTCCAGCGCCAGGGCCTGATCGCGGTCGGCCGCGGTCGCATCACCATCCTGAGCCGGGCCGCCCTCGAGGAGGGCGCCTGCGAATGCCACGGCGTGGTGCGCAACCATTACGAGACGGTGCTCGGCGCGGTCTACGATCCCGAGGGGCAGCTCGTGGCGGTGAATCCGCCGAGCGCGGTCCGTGAGACCGAACCGCCCACGGCCGAACCAGCGCTCTGACCCGCGATCGATCCATCTGCCCGGCCTCCAATGAGACGGTTCGCCGACCGTCACGCGTGCTGAGACGGCGCCTCGGCGAGGATCGTCGGCAGGACGTCCGCGAGCCCGCCCTCGCCGCACAGGTGGACGGAAAGGCCGGCGCCCCTGCCGGCCTGGAGGTCGCTCTCCCGGTCGCCGATCAGGAAGCTCCGGCTCAGATCGACGGGCCAATGCGCGAGCAGGTCGCGATCCAAAACGCCGTCCCGGTCTAGGAACGCCACGGGGCGTCGGCGCCGGGCCAGCGCCCGCGAAGAAATGATCGCTCCGGCCGGCCCTGCGCGTAACCCCCGCATTGCTGCTGCACCGCACCCTGGGCTAGATGCCACAGCCATGTGGACTCGCCTCGCCCATCCCGGCCATTTCCTGCGATGGACCGCCCCTCTGATGCCCTGGCTCGCCGGGATGTCGGGGCTGCTCGTCGCGTTCGGCCTGTATCTGACCTGGTTCGTCGTGCCGCCCGACTACCAGCAGGGCGAGACCGTGCGGATCATGTACATCCATGTGCCGGCGGCCTGGCTCGGGGTGTTCTTCTACGGCGCCATGGCGCTTTCGGCGATCGGCACCCTGGTCTGGCGCCATCCGCTGGCCGACGTGGCCCAGCGCGCGGCGGCGCCGATCGGGGCCGCCTTCACCCTGATCTGCCTCGTCACCGGTTCGCTCTGGGGCAAGCCGATGTGGGGCACCTACTGGGTCTGGGATGCGCGCCTGACCTCCATGCTGGTGCTGTTCCTGATCTATTGCGGCATCATCGCCCTGTGGCGCACCATCGAGGATCCGAACCGGGCCGCGCGGGCCATCGCCATCCTGACCCTGGTCGGGGCGGTGAACCTGCCGATCATCAAGTTTTCAGTGAACTGGTGGTCGACCCTGCATCAGCCGGCCTCGATCATGCGGATGGGCGGCTCGTCCATCGATCCGAGCATGCTCTATCCGCTCCTCGAGATGATCCTCGCCTTCACCCTGCTCGGCATCACGCTCCATCTCTACGCCATGCGCACGGAAATCCTGCGCCGCCGGGTGCGCGCGCTGACGATCCGCGAGGCCGAGCGCCTCGATACCGGCGCCGTGCCGATCCGGCCCGTATCCGCCGGCCGGACGAACCAGGGCTTCCAGACGACCCCGTGAACTTTCGGACCCCATAAACTCCCGGACCCCATAAACTCCCGGACCCCATAAACTTCCGGACCCCATAAACTTCCGGACCCCATAAACTTCCGGACCCCATGCACTTCCGGACCCTATGACCCTGCGGATCCCATGAGCCTCGGTTTCGATCTCAGCCCCCATGCGGGCTTCATCGTTGGGTCCTACGCCTTCACCGCGCTGGTGATCGGCGGGCTCATCGTGCGTGCGCTGCGCGACAACCGGGCTCAGAAACGCGCCCTCGCCGCGTTCGGCGACGGCGCGGGAGAGCGGTCGTGAGCACGGGCCCCGCGCCTGCCGCCCCCGAGCCGGTGCGCCGCTCGCTCCTGGTGATCGTGCCCGTCGTCACCTTCGCGCTGCTCGCCGTGATCTTCTTCGCACGCCTGCGCTCGGGCGCGGACCCCTCGGCGATCCCCTCCGCGCTCATCGGCCGGCCGGCCCCCACATTCGCCCTCGATGCCCTTCCGGGCCTCCAGGCGGAGGGCAAGCCGGTGCCCGGCCTGTCGCATGCCGATCTCCTCGGCCACGTCACGGTGGTCAACTTCTGGGCGTCTTGGTGCGCCCCGTGCCAGATCGAGCATCCGCAGCTGATGCGGTTGGGGCGCGAGCCCGGCGTGCGGCTGGTGGGGGTCGACTACAAGGACACGCTGGAGAACGGCCGCCGTTTCCTGACCCGCAACGGGGTTCCGTTCCAGGCGGTGGGAATGGATTCCACCGGGCGCACCGGGATCGATTTCGGGGTCTACGGCGTACCGGAGACCTTCATCGTCGGGCCGGACGGGACCATCCGCGACAAGCTCGTGGGCATCGTCACGCCGGAGAATTACGCGCAGGTGCTCGACAAGGTCCGCGCTGCCGGCAAGGCACCCGCCGCGACCCAGTAGGCGGCCCGCCGCCGCGCTTCAATCGTCGGCGACCCGATCGTCGAACGGGACGACGAGGACGATATCCCCCGTCTCGTCCGTGATCTCGAAGCTGCGACGCTGCCAGGCTTGCGGGTCCCCGTAGGTTCCCGGATTGCCGAGGATGTCGTCGACGATCGCCTTGGCCAGCACCTGCACTGCGGCGACGCTCGCTACCTCGTCGCCGTCCGGGTCGTCGATTAGACCGGTGCGGTCACGAATGTTGAAAAAATAGCGGGGCATGATGGTCATCCCAGGCTCGTTCCCAAGCACGCATGCCGAGGACGTGGCTTGGAAGTCGAACGATGGTTCGTGCCTGCCTGTTCCCTGTAGTCGTCTGCGCTGTCTCGGAGCGCTATTGAGCCCTCGGATGGCCTGCCGGCTTCACGCGAAAACGATGAAATAGTGCGGATATTTGAAATAAATCTGGCCTATTCGATAAAACAGCATAAATAATAAAATGATACGCTGAAAATATATTATCGAATATACGTAAGTCGTTCCACATCAATAACGAATTAATAATTGTTAATTCTTAATGATTATCGTGCCGGTATTAGTTGGTTAGATCATAAAATACGATACCGCACAGCTAAGAGCGAAACCGTTCTTATCTGTTTGTAAGTACTATCTTCACATACCTTAATCGACGTGATACAAGAATAATCATCGCCCTTCTCTAAAAATGGGCCGCGGGTGACGAAGCCGAGTGCGCTCTCGCCTGTAGATCGGCAGAGTTGTGACCGCGTTCATTCTACAATCCAGCGTCCGTAATCGTCTCCTCCGCGTGCTGTCGGCTGGCGATTTTGAACGAATTCTACCAAACCTCGTGCGATGTTCTTTCGAGCAAGGCGAGGTTCTTGAAAAGCCCGGTGAGCCGATCACGACGGTGTGCCTGCCGGAATCCGGCATGTTTTCGGTGGTGGCCCGCACCGTCGTCGGGACACAGGCCGAGGCCGGCATCATCGGCCCGGAGGGGATGACCGGGCTCGCGCTCCTGCACGGTGTCGACCGGTCGCCCAATCTCACCGTCGTCCAGATTCCGTGCCGGGCGCTCTGCATCGAAGCGGATGCGTTCCGTCAGGCTATCTCGGGCGGCCGCTCCCTGCACGATCACCTGTTGCGGTATGCCCAGGTATTCACGATCCAGGTGGCGCAGGGCAGCCTCTGCAACAGCCGCTTCACCATCGAGGAGCGCCTCTCCCGCTGGCTCCTGATGTGCCACGACCGGGCCGACCGCGAGGATCTGCCGCTCACCCACGAACTCCTGTCGGTGATGCTCGGCGTGCGCCGGGCCGGCGTCACCACCGCCTTGCGGGTTCTCGAGAATGCGGGGGCGCTCAAGACCCGGCGCGGCGGCATCAGCATCCGCGATCGGTCGATCCTGCTCGAGATCGCCGGCGAGGCCTACGGGGTGCCGGAAGCCGAGTACGAGCGCGTGCTGGGACTGCCGTCTCAGGCCTGACCCGCATCGTTTTCAGGCCTGACCCGCATCCTTGCGCTCGTGGCGCATCAGCAGCGGGGTCTGCGCCAGGGCGAACAGGATGGTCAGCGGCATGATGCCGAAGACCTTGAAGCTGACCCAGAAATCCTCCGTCTGCGTCCGCCACACCACCTCGTTCAGCACCGCGAGCACGAGGAAGAACACGCCCCAGCGGAAGGTCAGCTTGCGCCACCCGGCCTCGGTCAGCGCGAACATGCTGTCGAGGACCACCGACAGCAGCGACTTGCCGAAGGCGAGGCCTCCGAGCAGGACGAGGCCGAACAGGGTGTTCACGATGGTGGGCTTCATCATGATGAAGGTCTTGTCCTGCAGCGCCAGGGTCAGGCCGCCGAACACCACCACCACCACGCCCGAGACCAGCGGCATGATCGGCAGGCGCCGCACCATGACGAAGTGGATGGTGAGGGCGATCAGCGTCGCGGCGATGAAGATCCCGGTGGCCACGAACAGCTTCTGGTCGGGCGCCACGCCGAAGCGCTCGGCATAGGCGTTGCCGAAAAAGAAGATCACCAGCGGCCCGAGCTCGAGGGCGAGCTTGAGCAGGGGCGGAAGATGGCGGCGCGGGGGGATGGCTTCGATCTGCATGGTGTCCGTCATATAGGGCCGGCCGCGCCGCGTCGCGGGTGCTGTCTGCGCCGGGCGTTTCGGTGAGGGCTCGCGCCCGGTCGGGGTCGCGCCGCTATTCCGCGTCCAAGCCTGCGATCGCGCGGGCGAAATCGCGGGCCGCGAACGGCTCGAGATCGTCCACGCCCTCGCCGACGCCGATGAAGTGGACCGGCAGGCCGAACTTGGCGGCCAGCGCCACCAGGATGCCGCCGCGGGCGGTGCCGTCGAGCTTGGTCATGACGAGACCGGTGACCTGGGCGGCCTTGGAGAACAGCTCGACCTGGCTGAGGGCGTTCTGGCCCACCGTGGCATCGAGGACGAGGAGGACCGAATGGGGCGCCTCCGGATCGATCTTGCGGATCACCCGCAATATCTTCTCCAGCTCCGCCATCAACCCGGTCTTGTTCTGGAGCCGCCCGGCGGTGTCGATGAGGAGCACGTCGGTGCCTTGCGCCTTGGCCGCCGTGTAGGCGTCGAAGGCGAGGCCGGCCGCGTCCGATCCTTGCGCGCCGGCGATCACCGGTGTCTGGGTGCGCGTGCCCCAGACCTTGAGCTGCTCGATGGCCGCGGCCCGGAAGGTGTCGCCCGCCGCCAGCATCAGCGAATGCCCCTCGCCCTTCAGTTTCAGGGCGAGCTTGCCGATGGTGGTGGTCTTGCCCGCCCCGTTGACGCCGATCATCAGGATCACGAACGGCTTCTTCGTCGTGTCGATGGTCAGCGGGATCGCCACGGGGATGAGGGCGCGCTCGACCTCCGCGGCCAGGATCTCGCGGACCGCATCGGGGGAGATCCCCTTCTCGTAGCGGCCCTTGCCGACGGCCTCGGAGATCCGCATGGCGGTCTCGATGCCGAAATCGGCCTGGATCAGTGCGTCCTCGAGCTCCTCCAGGGTGTCGGCATCGAGCTTGCGCTTGGTGAACAGGCCGGTGACCCGTTCGGTGAGCGCCGACGAGGTGCGCTTCATGCCCCCCGTCAGCCGGCTCCACCAGCCGCGTTTCTGCCCCTCCGACTCCGCCTCGGGCTCGGGCATGAAAATCTGCGTCGTGACGTCGGGCTCGAGGACCGGATCGGTTTCCGAGGTGGGCTCGGGCTCGAGCTCGGGTGCGACCGTCTGCGCGAAGGTGTCGGCCGCTTCCGCATCGTGACCGGCCGGCGGGGGCGCGTCGGCGATGGGCTGGAGGTCGGCCCCCTCGATGGCATCGGGCACCGCGTTCCGGTTCGGATCGTCGGTGGACGGTTCGCTGGCCGGAACCGGGATGTGGGCGACGTCGTCGGCGCCCGTGGTGAAATCGGGCTGGCCTTCGGCGGGTGAGGCGGCGGACTCGCGGGCCGGCTCCGGCGCCTGTTCCATCGGTCGTTCGGTGGTCTGGACCTCGTCCTTCTTCCCGAACATCCGGCGCAACAACCAGCCCGGCTTCTTGTCTTCGCTCATTCCCGCTTGCTCCCTCGGCCGCGCATGAGTAGCGCAAGGCCATGCCTTCAGCCGATGCCCTCGTAACAGACATAGGCGCGCGCCTCCTCTACCGCGATGCCCTGGTGCTCGTCATCGACAAGCCTGCGGGTCTGCCGGTCCATCCCGGCCCGAAAGGCGGGGAAACGCTCACCGACCACCTCGACGCCCTGCGCTTCGGTCTGCCCCGACGTCCGGAAGCGGCGCATCGCCTCGACCGCGACACCTCCGGATGCCTCGCGCTCGGGCGCCACGCCAAGGCGCTGGCTCGCCTCAACAAACTTTTCGCCACCAGCGGCAGCGTCGGCAAGACCTACTGGGCGCTGGTGGAGGGCGGCCCCGACGCCGATGCCGGCAGCATCGACCTCGCCCTCGGCCGCCGCTCGGCCGATCCGCGCAGCTGGTGGATGAAGCCGGACCCCGCCGGCGATCCCGCGCTGACCCATTGGCAGGTCCTCGGCCGCGGTGCCGGTCTGAGCTGGCTCGCGCTCACCCCCGTCACCGGGCGGACGCACCAGTTGCGGGTCCATTGCTCCGCCATGGGATTTTCCATCGTGGGCGACCCGATCTACGGCTCGGCCCCACGCACCGGCGGGCCGGGGCTGCAGCTCCACGCCCGCGCGCTCACGCTCCCGCTCTACCCGAAGAAGCCGCCGATCCGGGTGGAGGCGCCGGCACCGGCGCATATGCGGGCCGGCTTGGACGCGTGCGGGTGGGCGCCCGCGCCCGAGGTCATCGACTAGCCGGCGATCAGCGCCCGGCCGTCATGGCCGACAATGGTCACATCGCGAAACACGCCGGCCGGGGCATCGGGCTCCAGGCGCACCGGCGTGAACGCCTCCGTGCGGCCGATGCCGCCGCGCTCGGTCAGGACCCGGTGGCGCTGCCCGACCTCGCCGGCGAGATGGGCGTCCAGCGCCGCCGCTCCGGCCGCGCGCAGGCGGGCGGCACGCTCGCGCACCACGTCGCCCGGGACCATGGGCATCCGCGCGGCGGGCGTGCCGGGGCGGGGCGAGTACGGGAAGACGTGGAGGTGGGTCAGACCGCATTCGGCCACGAGGTCGAGGGAGCGGGCGAACTGCGCCTCGGTCTCGGTGGGAAACCCCGCGATCAGGTCGGCACCGAACACCACGCCGGCGCGTCGGCTGCGGATATCGGCGCAGAACCGGATCGCGTCGGCCCGGGCGTGGCGGCGCTTCATGCGCTTGAGCACCAGGTCGTCGCCGGCCTGGAGCGACAGGTGGAAATGCGGCATCAGCCGCGCCTCGCCGGCGATCACCTTCATCAGGGCGTCGTCCACCTCGATGGAATCGATGGAGGACAGGCGCAGGCGAGGTAAAGCGGGCACGCCGGCCAGAATGGCCTGGACCAGCCGTCCGAGGCTCGACACCGTGCCGAGATCGCGACCATAGGCGGTCAGATCCACGCCGGTGAGCACCACCTCGCATCCGCCCGCGTCGACGATGCGGCGGACCTGATCGACCACGTCCGGAACCGCCACCGAGCGCGAGTTGCCGCGCCCGAACGGGATGACGCAGAAGGTGCAGCGATGGTCGCAGCCGTTCTGAACCGGCACGAAGGCGCGGGTGTGCCCGGCAATGGCCACGACCCGGCTCGGCGCGGCGTGGCGCACCGCCATGATGTCGTCGATGCCGACGCGGTCCCGCGCGGTGGCGGTGGGGGCCCAGGTCTCCGCCCTGCCCTTCGCCGCGTTGCCGACGAGGCGGGCGACCTCCGGCATGGCGGCGTAATCGGCGGTCTCCACCTGCGCGCCGCAGCCGGTGACCACGATCTCCGCGTTCGGCCGCTCGCGCGCGAGTTTCCGAATCGCCTTGCGGGCCTGGCGCCCGGCCTCCGCCGTCACCGCGCAGGTGTTGACGATGACGAGGTCGTGCGGCGCCCCGGCGGCGTGGCCGCGCATCGTCTCCGACTCGACGGTGTTGAGCCGGCAGCCGAAGGTCAGGGTCTCGACGGCCATTCCTAGTCGCGCCCCATGTCAGTCGAGGCCCGCGAAAATCTCTGGCGCGAGGGTGTCCTCCCATTCGAGCGCCACCGGGCCGGTCATCAGCACGTGGTCGTCGGCCCGCCATTCGATGACGAGGTCGCCGCCGGGCAGGCTGACGGTGGCGCCACGCCCGATCATCCGCAGACGCGAGGCCGCGACCATGGCGGCGCAGGCGGCGGTGCCGCAGGCCAGCGTCAGCCCGGCACCGCGTTCCCAGACGCGCAGCTTGATCCGGTCGGGGCCGGTGACCTGCGCCAGCGAGATGTTGGCGCGCTCGGGGAAGATCGGATGGTTCTCCAGCATCGGGCCGATGCGGGCGAGGTCGTAGCCGTCGGGGTCGCGCTCGACGAAGAAGATCGCGTGCGGGTTGCCCATGCTGACCACGCCCGGCGAGTGCAGCACCGGATCGTCGATGGGGCCGATCTGGAGCTCGATCCGGCGGGTGTCCTGGAATGGCTCGGCCAGGGGGATTTCGTCCCAGGCGAGCTTGGGCCGCCCCATATCGACGGTGAACGAGCGCTCCGAGATGCGCTTGACCCCGATGAGCCCCGCCCTGGTCTCCAGGGTCAGGCGGCCGCTCTCGGCGGGACGCGCCATGGCGGGGTCGTCGAGCATGGCGTAGGCGACGCAGCGGGTGCCGTTGCCACAGGCCCCGGATTCCGACCCGTCGGTGTTGTAGATGCGCAAGACCGCGTCGGTGCCGGCGACCCGCGCATCGTGGATCACCATGAGCTGGTCGAAGGTCGAGCGCGGATGCAGGGCGATGGCGCGCGCCTCGGCCGCGCCGACCTTGAGCGCGGAGCCGCGCAGGTCCAGCACCACGATGGCATTGCCGGCGCCGTGCATCTTCAGGAAGCGTCGATGAGCGAGTGCGTTCATGAGGTGAATGCGTTCGTGCCTGTCTCGACTGATCCGCCGGCCGGTCGGGAGGCCGGCCGGACCGCATATAGGGGAAAGCCGGCACCCGCGCACGGGGCCCCGCGCGCGGGTGCATTGCAGCGGTGCGTTGCGGTGTGCGTTGCAGAAGCGCCGCGCCTGCTCACGTTCGTGCGCGGAGGCGCCTGCGACGTCTCGCAGGCCGCCCGCTTCGTCACTAGGTTGGGGATCTGCGCCGGCCCGGCCCCCGTCCGGCGGTGTCGCGCGATCCTTCGGAGCGTTGCCTTGACCCGCCTTCGTCCCACCTTGCTCGCCGGGTGTCTCCTGCTCTCGGTCGCGTCGCTCTCCCGGGCTCAGGAGGCGACCTCACCGGCGGTGACGAGCCCGCTGCCGACCACCACCGTGCCCGATCCCAAGGGCGCGACGCCCGCGATCCCGGTTCCGGCTCAAGCCGGCACCGCGCCGGCGGTGACGCCGATGGCGGCGCGAAAGACCCTGGTGGAGACGCCGGGGGACGCCAACGACGTCGACCCGGTCTCGCTGCCGGCCAAGCCCGCCGCGATCCTCGCCGGGCGCTCCAAGTGGGAAGAGGCGGTGCCGAGCCTGAAGGCCGCCTTCCAGCGCATCGAGGCGGATCTCGCCAAGGCCGGCATCGTGCCCACCGGACGCCCGATCGCGGTGTTCGCCAAGACCGACGACGACGGCTTCCAGTACGAGGCGATGATCCCCATCGCGGCGATGCCGGACCCCAAGCCTCCCGAGAGCGACGGCCTGCGCTTCGGAACCACGCCGAGCGGCAAGGCGCTGCGATTCCCGCACAAGGGCTCCTACGACGAGATCGACGGCACCTACGAGACGCTCACCGCCTATCTCGATGCCAAGGACGTGGTGGTGCAGGACAAGTTCATCGAGGAATACGTCACCGACCTGAACGACAAGGCCGACGAGAAGCTCGACGTGAACATCTACGCGCTGACGAAATAGGGCTTTTTTCGCCTCAGAGCAGGCAGAGTTGCCCGGCGGTTGATGCATTCCGGCGGCGTTCCAGGACGAGGAGCCATGTCTTCTTGCCTAACCGCCACCGAACCCTATGAGCCGCGCTTTCGGCGCCAGCGCTTCAGCGGTGTTCCGTCGCCAGCGAGCAGGAGGGAGCCGACGAGGCTCCTCCCTTGCCACAAGCTAAAGACTCACCTGGAGGGAGCGGACGCGCCCTACTCCGCCGCCTCGCTGTACGAATCCACCGGTGGGCACGAACAGACGAGGTTGCGGTCGCCGTAGGCGTTGTCGACGCGGTTGATCGGGGGCCAGTACTTGTCGATGCCGCGCGATCCCGTGGGGAAGCACGCCGCCTCGCGCGAATAGGGCCGCTCCCAGGGGCCGATCAGATCCTGCACCGTGTGGGGCGCGTGCTTGAGCGGGTTGTCGGCCCGGTCCATCCGGCCTTCCTCGATGGCGCGGATTTCCGCGCGGATCGCCAGCATCGCGTCGCAGAAGCGGTCGATCTCGCCCTTGGTCTCGGATTCCGTGGGCTCGATCATCAGGGTGCCGGCCACCGGCCAGCTCATGGTCGGCGGGTGGAAGCCGCAATCGATCAGGCGCTTGGCGATGTCGTCGACGCTGATTCCGGCCGATTTCTGGAACGGGCGCACGTCGATGATGCATTCGTGCGCCACCCGGCCGTTGGCGCCGGAATACAGCACCGGATAGGCCCCCGCGAGGCGGCTGGCGATGTAGTTGGCGTTGAGGATGGCGATGCGGGTGGCCTGCGTCAGCCCGCGCCCGCCCATCAGCAGGCAATAGCTCCACGAGATCGGCAGGATCGACGCCGATCCGTAGGGGGCGGCCGAGACCGCCCCGTCTCCTCCTGTCTCCGGGTGGCCGGGCAGGAACGGGATGAGGTGGGCCTTGACCCCGATCGGCCCCATGCCGGGGCCGCCGCCGCCATGCGGGATGCAGAAGGTCTTGTGCAGGTTGAGGTGGCTGACGTCGGCGCCGATGTCCCCGGGCCGGGCGAGGCCGACCAGCGCGTTGAGGTTGGCCCCGTCGAGATAGACCTGTCCGCCATGGGCGTGGACGATGTCGCAGATCTCGCGCACCCGCACCTCGAACACTCCGTGGGTCGACGGATAGGTGATCATGCAGGCCGCGAGCGTGTCGGAATGCCGTTCGGCTTTCCGGCGGAAGTCGTCGAGGTCGACATTGCCGTTGGAATCGGCGCCCACCACCACGACGCTCATGCCGCACATCTGCGCCGAGGCCGGGTTGGTGCCGTGGGCCGAGGACGGGATCAGGCACACCGTCCGGTGCGCGTCGCCCCGCGACAGGTGGTAGGCGCGGATCGCCAGCAGGCCCGCATATTCTCCCTGCGCGCCGGAATTCGGCTGCATCGAGATCGCCGCGTAGCCGGTGATGGCGCACAGCTTCCGCGACAGGTCGCCGATGAGCTCCTGGTACCCGGCCGCCTGATCCGCCGGCACGAACGGGTGGATCTCGGAAAACTCCGGCCAGGAGATCGGCAGCATCTCGGCGGTGGCGTTGAGCTTCATCGTGCACGAGCCGAGGGGGATCATCGCCCGGTCGAGCGCCAGGTCGCGGTCGGCGAGGCGGCGCATGTAGCGCGTCATCTCGCTCTCGGCCCGGTTCATGTGGAAGATCGGGTGGGTGAGGTAGGCGGAGGTGCGCACGAGGTCGGCGGGCAGGCGCGCCTCCGGCCAGGCGTCGTCGTAGGCGAGGTGCTCGCCGCCGAAGGCGCGCCACACCGCCTGGACGATGTCGGGCCGGGTGCGCTCGTCCACCGTGATGCCGATGCGGTCGGAGCCGATCTTGCGCAGGTTGACGCCGTTGGCGACGGCGTTGGCCAGGATCAGCCCCTGGAACGCCCCGACCTTGACGGTGACCGTGTCGAAGAAGTGGGTGGATTCCACCGCGAAGCCCAGGGTCTCCAGGCCCCCCGCGAGGCGGACCGCGTCGCGATGGACGCGGGCGGCGATGGCCCGCAATCCGCGCGGACCGTGGAACACCGCGTACATCCCGGCGATCACCGCGAGCAGCACCTGGCTGGTGCAGATGTTCGAGGTCGCCTTCTCGCGGCGGATATGCTGCTCGCGGGTCTGCAGGGCGAGGCGATAGGCGCGGTTGCCGCGCGCGTCGACGGAGACGCCCACCAACCGGCCCGGCAGGGTGCGCTTGTGCGCCTCCCGGGTCGCCATGTAGGCGGCGTGCGGGCCGCCATAGCCCATCGGCACGCCGTAGCGCTGCATTGAGCCGACGGCGATGTCGGCGCCCATCTCGCCGGGGGCCTTCAGCAGGGTCAGCGCCAGGGGATCGGCCGCCATCACGGCGACGGCGCCGGCCGCGTGCAGGGCGGCGATCAGCGGCGAAACGTCGTGGATCGCGCCGCAGACCCCCGGATACTGGAAGAGCGCGCCGAACACCGCGGCCGGATCGAGATCGCGGGCGGGATCGCCGACGACGAGGGTCCAGCCCAGCGGCGCGGCGCGGGTGCGCAACACCGCGATGGTCTGGGGCAGGCATTCGGCATCGACGAAGAAGGCGGTGCGGCCGTTCGTGGCGATGCGGTGGGCCATGCCCATCGCCTCGGCCGCCGCGGTGGCCTCGTCGAGCAGCGACGCATTGGCGATGTCGAGGCCGGTGAGGTCGCAGACCAGGGTCTGGAAGTTGAGGAGCGCCTCGAGCCGGCCCTGGCTGATCTCGGGCTGGTAGGGCGAATAGGCGGTGTACCAGGCCGGGTTCTCGAAGATGTTGCGCTGGATCGCCGGCGGCATCGTGGTGCCGTGATAGCCCTGGCCGATCAGCGAGACCAGGAGCCGGTTCTTGTCGGCGATGCCGCGCATGTGCTCCAGCACCCGCCGTTCGGTGAGCGCGGTCCCGAAATCGAGGCGCTCGGCCTGGCGGATGTCGGGCGGCAGGGTCTCGTCGATGAGGGCGTGCAGGCTGTCCGCCCCCACCACGCCGAGCATCGCCTCGATCTCCTGCGTGGTCGGGCCGATGTGCCGGCGATTGGCGAAATCGTAGGGGTCGTAGCGATCGGTATTCATGGGCTCGGCCTCACGGGTCTGGGGTGATGGGCGCGTGCAGCACCTGCCCTCTCCCGTTTGCGGGAGCGGGCGGGCGCCAGTGTCGGGACGTTTGCCCCCTCCCCGGGGCTCCCTCCCCCCTCCGCGGGAGAGGGGCGATCGGCGCTACTTCGCGAAATCCGCGTAGGCCGCCGCGTCCATCAGGCCGTCGAGGGCGGACGCATCGTCGAGGCGGATGCGATAGAGCCAGCCGGCCCCCTGCGGATCACTGCCGACGCTGGCCGGATCGGCCACGGCGGCGTCGTTGACCTCCGTGACCTCGCCGGAGACCGGCGCGTAGACGTCGGAGGCCGCCTTGACCGATTCGACCACGGCGGCGGCCTCGCCCTTGACGAGGCGGGCGCCGACCTTCGGCAACTCGATGAAGACGAGGTCGCCGAGTTGCTCGGCCGCATGGGTGGTGATGCCCACCGTGGCGACATCGCCCTCGCAGGCCAGCCATTCGTGCTCGGCGGTGAATTTCAGCATGGGTCTCTCCTGATCGACAGGTCCGGGGGACGGGGGAGGCGGACGGCTGTGGGGTCGGCGCGGCCGGCGGCTCAGGCGCGCTTGAACCCGGCCGGCACGAAGGGCAGGGCCGAGACCACCAGCGGCAGGCGCTTGCCGCGCACCTCCGCGAACACGCGGGTGCCGGCTTTGGCGAGCGCGACGGGCAGGTAGCCCATGGCGATGGGCGCCTGCAGGCTCGGGCCGAAACCACCGGAGGTGACGTGGCCGATGGGCTCGCCGGTTGCGTCGGCGAACAGCGTAGCCCCACCGCGCACGGGGGCGGCGCTTTCGGGGCGCAGGCCGACCCGCTTGCGCGACGGGCCCGTCGCGATGGCGTCGAGGATGTGTCCGGCGCCCGGAAACCCTCCGGCCCGCGCCCCGCCCCGGCGGCGGATGGCGGGAATCGCCCAGGTCAGCCCGGCCTCCACCGGATCGGTGGTCGCGTCGATATCCGCGCCATGCAGGCAGAGACCCGCCTCGAGGCGCAGGGAATCGCGGGCGCCCAAGCCGATGGGCCACACCGTGTCGTCGGTGAGCAGGGCCTCGGCCAGGGCCTCGGCCCGATCCTCCGGTACCGAGATCTCGAACCCGTCTTCGCCGGTATAGCCCGAGCGGGTGACGAGGGCCGATGCGCCGAGGAGGTCGAGCACCCGCACGTCCATGAACCGCATGGCGACCACCTCCGGCGCGAGACGCGCAAGGGCGGCTTCCGCACCTGGCCCCTGGAGCGCCAGCAGGGCGCGCGGCAACACCGCGATCTCGCAGGTTTCGGTGAGATGGGCGCGCAGGTATGCCGCGTCGGCGGCCTTGTTGGCCGCATTGACCACCAGGATGAGGCTGTCGCCGCACTGGGCGACCATCAGGTCGTCGAGGATTCCGCCGGATGCGTTCAACAGCATCCCGTAGCGCTGACGACCGGGTGCGAGCCCGAGCACGTCGATGGGCAGCAGCGTCTCCAGGGCGCGGGCGGCGTCGGCGCGGTCGCCGGAGCGGGCCGTCAGCCGGATCTGGCCCATATGCGACACGTCGAACAGCCCGGCCTGGGCCCGGGTGTGGAGGTGCTCCTTGAGCAGCCCGACCGGGTACTGCACCGGCATGGCATAGCCGGCGAACGGCAACATGCTGGCGCCGAGGCACAGGTGAAGGGCGTGAAGCGGGGTATGAAGCGCATCAGACGGCATCGGAGCATCCCACGACGGTACGGCCCCGGACACTCGAGCGAGTTGTCCGGCTGCCCCCATCTGTCGCGGTTACCTGAGAGCTTCTCCCATCGGCACGCGGCCTATGGGATTTCTCCTTCGGTGGACGCTGTTAGGCGCCTCTCTCCAGATTGTCGAAACGATACGGTGATTGTGCCTGAGAGTTTCCGGGGGTGGTTGCTCCGTCGGCGCCATGATCGACCTGAATCGATCTGGGCTCTCCCGTATCGCCATTGCTGACGAGTGAATTGGTCTCACGTTATTCAGCACAGTGCAAGACCGAGATTGAATAAGATGAGCGTGAGGGACCGGGACGGGGTCGATTCCCTGGCGCGGGAACCTCCGGGGATCGGGGCGGATTCCCGCTCCATGGCCCTCGCATCCGGACACGATCTCGCCGGCCCCCGCCCCCGGCGGACCCGCCCTTCCCACCATCCCGCCGATTCGGCACTGCACGACAAAGCGCTGGAGATCCATGCGCGGCTCTGCCCGGTCTACGGCTGCCCGATTCCGTATTTCCACAGCCTCGACCCGCTGAGCGAGCTGGTCTCGTCCCTGCTCTCGCACCGGACCCGCAACGCCGATTCGGGCCGGGCCTTCAAGGCGCTGCGGGCTCGCTATCCCGATTGGGCGGCCATGCGCGACGCCCCCGTCGCCGAGATCGAGGCGACCATCGCCGGCGTCACCTGGCCCGAGCTGAAGGCGCCGCGCATCCAGGCGGTCCTGCGCGCCATCGCCGAGCACCAGGGCGCGCTCTCCCTCGACTTCCTCAAGGATTTGTCGGTGGAGGAGGCCCGCGCCTGGCTCGAAGCGATTCCCGGAATCGGGCCGAAGACCAGCGCGGCGGTGCTGTCGTTCAGCCTCCTGCGGATGCCGGCGCTGCCGGTGGACAGCCACCACCACCGGGTGGCCCAGCGCACCGGGTTGATCGGGCCGAAGGTCGATGTCGGCCCGTCGCACCCGATCCTTCGGGCCCAGCTCCCCGCCGATTGGAGCGCGCAGGCGCTCTACGACAACCACGAGATCCTGATGCTGCACGGGCAGGCGATCTGCCACCCTCGCGCGCCCGCTTGCGCGACGTGCTTGCTCCTCGACCTCTGCCCCACGGGCCAGGCGCGGATGGGCGGAAGCGGAGCCGCTTGACCGCCCCCCATGCGACGTCCAGAAACCGGCCCTTGCGCCGCGGCGCAGACGGGCGCCGCGCGCGAGCGTGGGGTCGGATTTCCAAAACACCGTCCACGCCATTTCGGCACGTGAAGGACTACGCGCGATGACCGCGTTCAAGGAGTTGGTGTTCTCGGGCGTACAGCCCACGGGCAACCTGCATCTCGGCAATTATCTCGGTGCCATCAAGCGCTTCGTGGAGATGCAGGCGCGCGATGCGCAATGCCTCTACTGCGTCGTCGACATGCACGCGATCACCCTGTGGCAGGATCCGGCGGCGCTGAAGGGCCAGATCCGCGAGGTCACGGCCGCGTTCCTGGCCGCCGGCATCGACCCGAAACGCTCCATCGTCTTCAACCAGTCGCAGGTGCCGCAGCACGCCGAGCTCGCCTGGATCTTCAACTGCGTCGCCCGCCTCGGCTGGCTCAATCGGATGACCCAGTTCAAGGACAAGGCCGGCAAGGACCGCGAGAACGCCTCCATCGGGCTCTACGCCTATCCGGTGCTGATGGCCGCCGACATCCTGGCCTACCGCGCCACCCACGTGCCGGTGGGCGAGGACCAGAAGCAGCACCTCGAACTGACCCGCGACATCGCGCAGAAGTTCAACAACGACTTCGCCGGCTCCATCACCGCGCATGGCCACGATGCGGGCAATGGCTTCTTCCCGATCACCGAGCCGCTGATCGGCGGCCCGGCGGCCCGGGTGATGTCGCTGCGCGACGGCACCAAGAAGATGTCGAAGTCGGACGCGTCCGACAATTCGCGCATCAACCTCACCGACGATGCCGATGCCATCGCCAACAAGGTGCGCAAGGCTAAGACCGATCCGGAGGCCCTGCCCTCCGAGGTGGCCGGGCTTGTCGGGCGCCCCGAGGCCGACAATCTGGTGGGCATCTTCGCCGCCCTCAAGGACGTGACCCGCGAGGAGGTGCTGCGCGACTATGGCGGCGCGCAGTTCTCGCAGTTCAAGTGCGCGCTGGTGGAACTCGCCGTCGAGACCCTGGCGCCCCTGGGCGCCGAGATGAAACGCTTCGCCTCCGACCCCGCCGCGATCGACGCGGTGCTGGCCGAAGGCGCCGAGCGCGCCGAAGCCATCGCGGCCCCGACGCTGGACGCGGTCAAGGACATCGTCGGCTTCGTCCGGCGTGGGCCGCGGTTGCGGATGGTCTGAGCAAAAGGCCCGCTTCCCGCCTGCATGGCAGGCGGGAAGCGGGATCCGCGACTCAGCTCTCGCCGCGCGCCACCTGGGCCTCGTAGTCCGGCAGCGCGATCTGGCCTTCCTTGGCGACGCGGGCCTTGTCCTCGTCAGAGATCACGTCGCCGACCATGTCGAGGCGCTTCCACAGGGCGAGGGGGGTCTCCTTGTCGGGGGTCGGGACGTACTTGTTCTGCGCCACCTTCTGGTACTTGTGGATGTAGCGCGGACAATTGACCCAGGCCTTCGTGACCTCGACTTTCACGAGGTACTTGGCCTCCGTGTACTCGGCCATCAGCGGGTCGTCGCGCAGCATCCGGGCGTGGCCCTGGACGCGGACCCGGTGCGGGGTCTCGAAATCGATGAACAGCAGGCCGACCTTGGCCTGACTCTCGATGTTGCCCATCGAATACCACATGCCGTTGCCGTCGAAGCCGGGGAAGACCAGCGTGTGGGAATCGAGCACCTTCACGAAGCCGGGGCTGCCGCCCTTGTAGGACACGGTGGGCATGCCGTCGGGATCGACGGTGGACAAGAAGAACATGTCGCGGCTGCCGATGAAGGCCGCCTCGTCCGGGCCGACCTCGTCGTGGATCCAGCCGTTATCGAGACGCTCGGCGAGTTTGACGGTGTTGAACTCTTGCTGCAGCGCGCGATGCGCGTCGTGATAGAGCGATGCCAATGGGTGTCCTCCGCGGTTCGGCCGCTCTCGGGCGGGCAGCCGTTGGCGCGGATGATCGCGGGAAAAGCGCCGCACGACAACCGGCTTGAGCATTCAGCCCGGCAGGTCGGGTCAAATGCCCATGGAATACGCCGGACATGACGAAGCCGGCCCCACTCGCGCGAGGCCGGCTCCAGAGGCGCGGCGCGGCCGAGCGAAGCCCGGCCGCGAAACGGCACATAGTTCTTGGAGTCTCGTCAGTTCTTGGACTTGTCGACGAGGGCCTTCTCGGAGATCCACGGCATCATGCCGCGCAGCTTGGCGCCGACTTCCTCGATCGGGTGACGGGCGAGCTTGGCGCGGGTGGCCTTGAACGAGGTCTGGCCGACCTTGTTCTCGAGCATCCAGTCGCGGGTGAACTTGCCCGACTGGATGTCGTCCAGCACGCGCTTCATCTCGGCCTTGGTCTCGCTCGTGACGATGCGCGGGCCGGTGACGTATTCGCCGTACTCGGCGGTGTTGGAGATCGAGTAGTTCATGTTGGCGATGCCGCCCTCGTAGATGAGGTCGACGATGAGCTTCACTTCGTGCAGGCACTCGAAATAGGCCATCTCGGGGGCGTAGCCGCCCTCGACCAGGGTCTCGAAGCCGGCCTTGATCAGCTCGACGAGGCCGCCGCAGAGCACGGCCTGCTCACCGAACAGATCGGTCTCGCACTCTTCCTTGAAGGTGGTCTCGATGATGCCGGCGCGACCGCCGCCATTGGCCGAGGCGTAGGACAGGCCGAGGTCGTGGGCATTGCCCGAGGCGTCCTGCGCGATGGCGATCAGGGTCGGCACGCCGCCGCCCTTGAGGTATTCGCCGCGCACGGTGTGGCCGGGGCCCTTCGGGGCGACCATCAGCACGTCGAGATCCTTGCGGGGCTCGATCAGGTTGAAGTGCACGTTGAGGCCATGGGCGAACAGCAGGGCGGCGCCCTGCTTCATGTTGCCTTCGAGCGACTCCTTGTAGATGTCGCCCTGCAACTCGTCGGGGGTGAGCATCATCACCACGTCGGCCTGCTTGGCGGCGTCGGCGACGTTCATCACCGTGAAGCCCTCGTGCTCGGCCTTCTTGGCGGTGGCGGAGCCTTCGCGCAGGGCGATGACGATGCCCTTCACGCCGGAATCGCGGAGGTTCAGGGCGTGGGCATGGCCCTGGCTGCCGTAGCCGACGATGACGACCTTCTTGCCCTTGATCAGGTTGAGGTCGGCGTCACGATCGTAATAGACCCGCATGGCGGTACCTTCTCTTTTTAGAACATGAGTGCGCCCCGGCGCCCTCATCTGAAATGACATCCGCGCGGCCGTGCGATGGCCGGCTTTTAGCGAGACGATCCCCTTGACGGAAGGGGAATTGTCGCATGACCTTCACGCAGGGAGCCGAAGACCTTCGCGAGCGAACACCGTCTGCACCGCCGGGCGCTGCGCCATGGCGTGGGCATGCGCCGTCCAATGGGGGTAGCGCTCGGCCATGTCGAAGCCGAGTGCCGGGCCGCGACCCCAGGTCCAGAACAGCAGCAGGTAGGCATCGACCACGCTGTAGCGGTCTCCCAGCGCCCAACCGCCATTCGACAGCTTCACGTCGGTCAAGGTGAAGAGGTCGCCACAGGTATCGGCCGCCTTGGCCTGGATCGCCGGATAGGCGTCCTCGTCCGTGGTGTAGCGCTCGGGCCGCCGCACATGCGCGTAGGCGATGTGATGGTTCGTCGCCATCCAGGCGAGCCACTCGTCGGCCCGCGCCTGCTCATGGGGAGCCTCCGGCCACAGACCCGCCGCGGGCGCGATGCGGGCGATGTGGCGCAGGATCGCGGTGTTCTCGGTGAGCACCCAGCCGTCTTCCACCAGGGCCGGCACGCGGCCACGCTCGTTGATCGCCAGGTATTCCGGCGCGCGCTGATCCCCCTTCGCGAGGTCGAGGCGCACGCCTTCGAACGGCAGGCCGGCCTCCTCGAGCGCGATATGCGAGGCCAGCGAGCAGGCGCCGGGGGCGTAGTAGAGCGTCGTCATGAGGTTTCGTTCTCTTCAGCCGCGGTGTTGATTCTCACGTCGATCAAAGCAGGGGGTGCGCGTAGATTTCTGCAATGATCGAGGCCGGGAGCGGGTCGAGGGACAGGAGCCACAGGCATTGCCTTAAGGCTCCAGTCTCTCCCTCATCGCTCGCCTTCCGACTTCGCTCCGGCAGATCAGTCCCGCTGGCGAAGTTCCTTCACATCGCCTCCGCGCCGCGTCCCATCGCGGCGATTCCGGTGCGCGAGATCTCCACGAGGCCGATCACCGTCATCAGGCCGATGAAGCGGTCGATCTCCTCCGTCGTGCCGGTGACCTCGAACACGAAGGAATTCAGGGTCGCGTCCAGGGTCTTGGCGCCGAAAGCGGCGGCCAGGGTGAGCGATTCGGCGCGGTGCTCGCCGGTGCCCTGCACCTTCACCAGGCAGAGCTCGCGCTCCAGCGCCCGGCCCTGAAGGGTCAGGTCGACGACCCGGTGGACGGGGACGAGCCTGTCGAGCTGCGCCTTGATCTGCTGGATCACCGCGTCGGTGCCGGTGGTGACGATGGTGATGCGCGAGATGTGGCGCGCCACCTCGGTCTCGGACACCGTCAGGCTCTCGATGTTGTAGCCGCGTCCCGAGAACATGCCCGAGATGCGGGCGAGCACGCCGGGCTCGTTGTCGACGATCACCGCGAGGGTGTGCCGGTTGATGGGCTCGACCCGGCCGGCATCGGGGTAATGAGTGTTCATCGCGTTCATGGCTTGCCCCAGTTCCAACTCTTAGCAACGACTTTTCGATTACCCGCCCAGTCGGGTCCAAGCTGGACCCGTTCCAAGCGTCATGATACCGCGCCGCCCATGGACAGTCGCCAGCGCACGCTCGCCGCCGTAAGGCCCTACGGCCGGACCGGCGTCGAACTCGGGCCCCTCGACCGGCCCCTCGTGCGCCGCAGCGATGGCGACGTCCTCTATGCCGACCATCTCTCGACGGAAGGCCTCGCCCGCAAATACGCCGGCCATGCCGCCGCCGGTCCGACGGCGCGCGGTGCCCTCGTCGCCGTCGACCTCGTCCTCGAACACCAGACCCTGGCCCAGGCTCTCGGTGACCGCGGGCCGGTCGACTACATCGTCGCCTCGCACGTGATCGAGCACCTGCCCGATCCGGTGGGCTGGCTCAACGCCTGCGCCGAGGCCCTGCGCGAGGACGGCGTGCTGTTCCTCGCCGTACCCGACAAGCGCTTCAGCTTCGACCGCATGCGCAGTCTCACCACCACCGGCGACCTCGTCGGCGCCCATCTCGCCAAGGCCGTGCGGCCGAGCCCGGCCCAGGTGTTCGAGCACTTTTCGCGCGCGGTTCAGGTCGATCCGCGTGCGGTGTGGGCCGGCACCGGAACGACCGCGCCCCTGTTCGAGGGCCATGGCCCGGCGGCGGGTTTCACCCAGGCCAGCCTCGTGCAGGAGGTCGGTGCGGTGTTCGACGTCCATTGCAGCGTCTTCACCCCCGACAGCTTCCTGGCGGTGTTCGCCGAGATCGTCGCGATCGGCCTGATCCCGTTCGAGATCGTCGAACTGACACCGACGCAATCCGGAGAGCTCGAGTTCTTCGTGCTCCTGCGCAAACGCTCCGGCGCGAGTCCGGCCGAGCGCGCCGCCGCGACGCCGATGCCCGATCCGGCCGCCCCGCGCCCGTCCGCGCCGGGCTGGCGCGGCCGGATCACCCGGCTGCGCCCGGCCCGCGTGGGGCGCTGACGGACGCCAGGACATCCGGGCGCCCTCCCCGAGGCGGTGTCAGACCAGCATCTTGCCCTCTTCCGAGATGACGTCGCCGATCTCGACCCCGGTCTCGCCGAGGTAATCCGACAGGATCATCTCGTTGTGGGCCTTGCCCGACGGGATCATCGGGAAGCAGTTCTCCTTCTTGTCGACGACGCAGTCGAAGATCACCGGGCCGTCGTGATCGAGCATCTCCTGGATCGCGGCGTCGAGTTCGCCGGGCTTGTCGCAGCGGATGCCCTTGGCGCCGTAGGCTTCGGCCAGCTTGACGAAGTCGGGCAGGCTTTCGGAGTAGCTCTGCGAGTAGCGCGAGCCGTGCAGCAGCTCCTGCCACTGGCGGACCATGCCCATGTACTCGTTGTTCAGGATGAAGATCTTCACCGGCAGGCGGTACTGCACGGCGGTGGACATCTCCTGGATGTTCATCAGGATCGAGGCCTCGCCGGCGATGTCGATGACGAGTCCGTCCGGATGGGCGAGCTGCGTGCCGATGGCCGCCGGCAGGCCGTAGCCCATGGTGCCGAGGCCGCCCGAGGTCATCCAGCGGTTCGGCTCGTCGAACTTGAAGTACTGGGCCGCCCACATCTGGTGCTGGCCGACCTCGGTGGTGATGTAGGTCTCCCGGCCCTTGCACGCCTCGTAGAGGCGCTGGACGGCGTATTGCGGCTTGATGATCGTGCCCGACGGCCAGTAGGCGAGACAGTCGCGCGACTTCCAGGTGCGGATCTTGCCCATCCACTCCTCGAAGCGGCTCTGGTCCGGCCGCGTCGGCAACGCCTTCCAGGCGGTGAGCATGTCTTCGAGGACCGAGCCGCAATCGCCGACGATGCCGACATCGACCTTCACGACCTTGTTGATCGAGGAGGCGTCCACGTCGATGTGGATCTTCTTCGAGAACGGCGAGAACGCGTCGAGGCGTCCGGTGATGCGGTCGTCGAACCGCGCACCGATGCAGACCATCACGTCGCAATCGTGCATCGCGTGGTTGGCCTCAAAGGTGCCGTGCATGCCGAGCATGCCGAGGAACTGCTCGTTCGAAGCCGGGAAGGCGCCGAGCCCCATCAGGGTCGAGGTCACCGGGAAGCCGGTCTCGGCGGCGAGCTCGCGCAGCAGCGCCGAGGCATGCGGACCCGAATTGATGACGCCGCCGCCGGTGTAGAGGATCGGCCGGCGCGCCGTCGCCATCAGCTCGACGGCCGCCTGGATCTGCGCGGCGTCGCCCTTGAAGGCGGGGCGGTAGGTCTTGTGGCCGTTCTGGGTGGGGCGCTCGTAGAGGCCGCTGGCGAACTGGATGTCCTTGGGCAGATCGATGACCACCGGGCCGGGACGTCCGTTCGCCGCGACGTAGAACGCTTCGTGCAGGATGCGCGGCAGGTCCTCGATCGATTTGACGAGGTAATTGTGCTTCGTGCAGTGGCGCGTGATGCCGACCGTGTCGCATTCCTGGAACGCGTCGGTGCCGATCAGGTGCGTCGGCACCTGGCCGGTGATGCAGACGAGCGGGATCGAATCGAGCAGCGCATCGGTCAGGCCGGTGACGATGTTGGTGGCACCCGGGCCCGAGGTGACGAGGACGCAGCCGACCTTGCCCGACGAGCGCGCATAGCCCTCTGCCGCGTGGACCGCACCCTGCTCATGGCGCACGAGGATGTGCTTGACGGCCTCCTGATGGAAGAGCGCATCGTAGATCGGCAGCACCGCACCGCCCGGATACCCGAACAGCGTGTCGACACCCTGATCCTGAAACGCCCGGATGACCATTTCGGCCCCGGTCATGACCTCGCCGCTCATCGCTTGTGCTCCTCGAACTGGAATCGAATCCCGTGTCAAACGTCTCGTCGCGGCAACAAAAAAGGGCCCCGAGGGACCCTGCATGCGCCACCGTTCGGATTGCGGACCCTGCTGTCAGGTCCGCCCCGTTGGTGGCGCTTCCGTTACGATAAGGATGGCGGACATGGACTGAATTCTTGGCCTGTTCGCCCGCCGGTGTGACGGGTCGAAAATCGTGTCGGTCGTCATAGCGAGCCGGGCATCGCCGGTCAACATGCATCGCCGAAGCAGATCGCAGAAAAATCGCGGTGTGCGCGTCGGCGTGAAAAACATCGCAGCGAGCAAAAACATCGCCGCCGAGGCCGGAATCGGGTTTGCCCGACATCCCCCTCGCGCCTTATCTCAGTCGTCGAGACTGCCATCTCCGAGTCGGGTCTTCGTCTCCACGCCAAATCTTCGAACCGGCTGCCGATACCGGCATTCCGTCGCACCGCCCGAGGACGTGCCCCTGTCCGAGACCACGGCCTATCTCCTCCTCGACGTGGCAGGCACGCCCTGCGCCCTCGCCCGCTCCGCGTTGAGCGAGGTGTTGCCGCTGCCGCGCCTCCATCAGCCACCGGCGGGCGGAGGGCCGCTCGCGGGATTCCTCAACCTCGGCGGCGTGCCGGTGCCGGTGGTCGACCTCGCCCGGCTGCTCGGCCTGCGCGGACCGGCAGAACCGACCGGCGACGATCCCTATCGTCACCTCGTCCTGTCCGCCGACCGTGCGATGGCGTTCCTGGTCGACCGGGCGGACGATCTCGTGCGTGTGGCCGACGCGTCGGTCCGACCGGTCCCGGAAGCCCGCACCCTCAATGGCTGCGTCGTGGGTGAGATCGTCGGCCCGAAGGGGCTGGTGCACCTCCTGAGCCTGCCACGCCTGCTCACCGCGGAGGAGCGCCTGCGTCTCGCCGACCTCACCCGCGCGGCGGCAGACCGGCTCTCGGCCCTCGCCGATGCGCCCGCCGCATGAGCCGGGTCGCACGCCCATGACGCGTCCGCTGCGGCGTGGTCCCGAGACCGATCCGGGGTTCGCGGACCTGAAGGCGCGGGTCATCGCGCGCACCGGCCACCATTACTACAGCGACAAGGACGACCTGCTGTTCGACCGCCTGCACAAGCGCTTCAAGGCGTGCGGGCTGCCCGATTGCACCGCCTATCTGGCGCATCTCGGCGGGGCTGCCACGGGAGCCGCCGAGTGGGCGGCCCTGGAGGCGGAGATCACCATCGGCGAGACGTTCTTCTTTCGCTATGCCGAGCAATTCGCGGCCCTGCGCACCACCATCCTGCCCGGCCTGATCGCGGCGCGGGCGGCCAAGCGCACCCTGACGATCTGGAGCGCGGGCTGTTCCACCGGGGCCGAGCCCTACTCCATCGCCATCCTGCTGCACGAACTCCTCGGTTCGGCCCTGCCGGAGTGGCGCATCGCCATCACCGGCACCGACATCAGCGTCGAGGCACTCGCCACTGCCCGCGTCGGCACCTATGGCCGCTGGGCCCTGCGCACCATGCCTACGGAGGAACGGCTGCGCTATTTCCACGTCGGCGCCGCCCTGCCGGGGCCGGGCCGCGAAGGCACCTACACCCTGCGCCCCGAATTCCACCGGATGGTGCGCTTCGAGCAGCAGAACCTGATGGGGCTGATCGACGGCACCGCACCGCCGCAGCTGGCCGGGTTCGATCTCATCCTGTGCCGCAACGTGCTGATCTATTTCCAGGCCGAGGCCGTACTCGGCATCGTGCAGGGTCTCGGCCGCCGCCTGAAGCCCGATGGCTGGCTGCTCATCGGCCATGCCGAGCCCAACCCCGATTTCGCCCGCTCGCTGGATCCGGTGAACCTGCCCGGCACCGTCGCCTATCGTCCGCGCTCCGCCCCGGAGGTCGTGCTCCCGCCCGCACCGGTGCCGGTCTGGGCTCCCGCATTGCCGCCCGCCGCGCCGCCCATACCGGAGCCCGCCCCCATTGCGGTTCACCTCCCCGATCCGCTCCCCGTCGCGCAAGCCCCGGACCTCGACCTCGCGCAGATCCGCGCCCTGGCCGATGCCGGCGAGACCGGCGAGGCCTGGCGCCGGGTCCGGGCGGCGATCGGCCTGGCGCCGATGGAAGCGGCCCTGCATTACTATGACGGCCTCCTCGCCCACAGCCTCGGACGCGCGGCGGAAGCCGAACGGTCGTTGCGCGGCGCGCTCTATCTCGATCGCGATTTCGTCATGGCCCATTACCAGCTCGGCCTTCTCCTGATCGCCCTCGGCCGACCGGCCGAGGCCGGCCGCGCCCTCGACAATGCGACCCGCCTCGGCCTCGCCCTTGCCCCGGACGCGATCGTCCCCGAAGGCGACGGGCTCGGGGGGCGGGAACTCGCCGAGAGCGCTGCCTTGGCCCGCGCCGGCCTGCGCGAGGGAGCCACCGGATGACGAAGGAAGAGCGCATGACGTCGTCGCCGGATGCGGAATCCGCCCGCCGCGAGGCCCTTCTCGACGCACGGGCGGCGGCGCTCGCCATCCGGGGCCACACCACGGCGCGGATCGCCGAGACGCAGCCGTTCCTGATCTGCACCTGCGGCGACGATCGCTACGGCTTGGCGCTCGCCAGCGTGGCCCAGGTGCTGCCGGGCCGGCCTTGCACCGCCGTGCCGGGTGGGCCGCCGGCCCTCCTCGGCATCGTCGCGCTGTCGGGCCGGGTGGTCAGCGTGCTCGCGCTCGCCCCGGCTCTGGGCCGCCTGTCGGGCGCGGCACCGGAAACCGGCCATTTCGTCGTCCTGCGCGGCGGGCCGATCCTGGTGGCGCTCGCCGTCGATCGTGTGGTGGGTGTGATCCAGGCCGCCGATTCGTCGGGCCCCAATCCCGGCTTCGACCTCGCCGGCTTGGGGGCAGAGGCGGTTTCGGGCTATGCCCCCGGCGAGATCGCCCCCGTCCCCGCCGACGCGGGCGAGGCCGGCTTCGTTGTCGTCGACGTGCCGCGCCTTCTGCGGCGCTATTGTCCCTGAGCCCCCCTTATCCCTGAGCCTCTTGTTGGAGCGCCGAGCCAGCCCGTGTCGATGTCCATCGGAAAACGCATCCTCCTCGGCTTCGTCGCCATCACCGTGGTGATCATGGCGCTCGGCCTCTACGCGCTCGACCAGATCGGCGCCGTGCGCGACAACATGAACACCATCGTCGCCCGCGACCTGACGGTGGCGCGCCAGCTCGACGACCTCGGCAACAAGACCCGCGACATGGGTCTCCTGCGGCGCAACGCGGTGATCGCGTCACTGATGCGCAACCGCCCGGATTCGGAGCAGAGCGAGACCATCGAAACCTGGCGCCGGATCGGTCAGGAGGCGGATGCGCTCTTCGGCGACGTGGTCCGGACCACGGAAGCCTATTCCAGCACGGCACCGTCCCCGGCACGTGCGCTGATCTGGAAGAAGCTGGCCGATACCGCCTCCACCGCGACGAACGGCTTCCGGCAGCTGCGCGCGGCCACGGAGCCGCAATTCGCCTCCATCGCGGCCAAGGACGTCGACGCGATCGAGTCCCGCAACGCGGCGCTCAACCGGATGCAGGATGCGCTCCTGCGCGACATCGAGCGCACCCGCGACGTCCTCGACGAGGGCATCGCCGCCGGTCAGCGCAGGTCCACCGAGATTTATGACCGCAGCCTGTGGTCCATCGTGGCCACCCTCGCCGCGAGCGTCCTGCTCAGCATCATCGTCACCGCCCTGATTCGCCGCGGGGTGGTCAAGCCGCTCGAAGAGGTGATGGCGTTTGCCGAGCGTGTCGGCAGCGGCGACCTTTCCGGGACCCTCGACGCCAAGGGCGGCGACGAGATCGGCCGCCTTGGTCGCACGCTCAACGCCATGGTGTCGGGGCTGGCCGACCTCGCCCGCACCAACCGCGCCGCCACCGCCGACCTCAATGCGGCGGCGGCCGAGATCCGCGCCTCCGCCCAGGAGCAGGCGGCCAGCGTCGAGGAGCAGTTCGCCGCCGTGCAGGAGACCGCGGCCACGGTGGACGAGATCACCCATTCGGGCGCCCAGATCGGCAAGCGTGCCGGCGAGGTGATCGCCACCGCCCAATCCACCGCGCAGACCTCGCGGGCCGGTCTCAGGGCCGTGGCCGATACGGCGCGCGCCATGGAATCGATCCGCGAGCAGGCCGAGGCGGTGGCCGGCAACATCGTGGCGCTCTCGGAAAAGACGCAGGCGATCGGCGACATCATCACCACCGTCAACGACATCTCGGAGCGCACCCATCTGCTCGCGCTCAACGCCGCCATCGAAGCCGCGGCGGCCGGCGAGAGCGGGCGGAGCTTTGCCGTCGTCGCATCGGAGATGAAGCTGCTGGCCGATCAGGCCAAGGCCGCGACCGGGCAGGTCCGCACGATTCTCGGCGAGATCCAGCGCGGCATCAACACCTCGGTGATGCTCACCGAGGAGGCGGTGAAGCGCGCCGCCGCCGGCAAGGCGCGGTCGGACACCACCCAGCGGACCATCGAGGAAATCACCGCGCGGGTCGACGAGAGCGTCCAGACCTTCCAGCAGATCGTCGCCTCCACCAACCAGCAGCAGCTCGGCATCGAGCAGGTGATGGGTGCGCTCCAGAACATCCGGCAGGCGAGCCAGCAGACGGCGGCCGGCACCCGCGAGGTCGAAGCGGCCTCGGCCAACCTCACCGAACTCGCCCAGGCGCTGATGGCGTTGGCCGAGCGCTATCGCCATTGACGCTTTTTGCCACTCGAACGGGCTTTTCGCGCATGACAACAGCATGGTTAACGCGTGACTTAAGACCGTTTCCGCATGTGCGGGACCGGTCTTAAGTCACAGGCACCGCACCCTCCGGATGGACATCCGCCAACTCCTTCTCGCGGCCTTCGAGGTCGAGCATCGCGAGCATATCGACGCGATCCGCGCAGCCCTGTCCGGGGCTACTGACGGACGCGTACCCGACTGGAACGACGTGTTTCGCCGGGCACACAGCCTGAAGGGCGCCTCGCGCGCCGTCGACCTGCCGCAGGTCGAGGCGGTGGCCCACCGGTTGGAAGCCCTGTTCGAGCGGATCGTCGCCCGGGCCGACACGCCCGGGCGCGAGGCGGTGAGCGCCGTCCATCTCGCCCTCGACCGGATCGAGGCCTATGTCGCCGGCCTGCAGGACGGGGCCGGGCCGGATATGCCGGGCGACGTGCTCGCCGCCCTCGACCGCTGCCTCGTGCCGGCATCGCCATCCGAGCCCGAACCGGCCGCCGTGGCGACACCCGTTTCCCCTCCCCGGTCGGACATCGGCCAGGATACCGGCAAACCGGCCCCGGCCGCACCGCCCGTCCCGGAGCCGGTGGTCGACGCCGCCCAGGCGCTCCTGCGCATCCCCGCCGAGGCGGTGGAGGCGCTGACGCGGGCCACCCACGAATTGGCGACCGCGCTCGGCGGCGAGGCCGCGGTGGCGGACGGCCTCGATCGCCTCGGCCGCCGCGCCGCCGCACTCGCGCTCACGGCCGAGCGCCTGCGCGGCCTCTCCGCAAGGCCAGGCGGCGACCGAATCGGTCCCGACGCCTTCGATGCCGATCTGCGCGGTGTCGAGGCGGGGCTCCTCGGCCTCGCCCGAGACGCCGCCGACCTGTCGCGGATGCGGGCGAGCGTCGCCTCCATCGTCGACGGGGCCGCGGCCCGCGTATCCGGTGAGGCCGAGCGCCTCGCATTGGTGCCCGCCGAGACGGTGTTCGGCGGCTTTCCCCGCGCCTTGCGCGAGCTCGCCCGCGAGGCCGGCCGCGAGATCGACGTGAGCGTGCGCGGGCTCGACCTGCCGGTGGATCGCGGCATGCTGCAGGCCCTGAAGGACGCGGTGCTGCATGCCCTGCGCAATGCGCTCAGCCACGGGGCCGAATCGCCCGAGATCCGGGGCCGCCAGGGCAAGCCCCTGGCCTTGACCATCGCGCTGGAGATCGCGGTCCGGGGCGGCCGTCTCCAGGTTGCCGTGGAGGATGACGGGCGCGGGCCCGATCTGTCGGCCATCGCCGAGACCGCGCGGCGCCGCGGCCTCCTGGCCGCCGGCATCGAGCTCGAGCCGGAGGCACTCCTCGCTTTGGTCTTCGAGCCCGGCTTCTCCACCGCGGCCTCCGTCGACACGCTGTCCGGACGCGGCATCGGCCTGTCGGTGGTGGCCGATGCGGTGCGGCGGCTCGGCGGCACCGTGCGCCTCGCCCCGCGCGCGCCGTGGGGGACGGTTCTCGCCATGGACCTGCCGCTATCGGCCGCCCGGCGCGCGCTCCTCCTCGTCGAGGTCGGCAGCGCCGTCTACGCGCTGCCGAGTGCGGCGGCCGAGCGCCTGCTGCGCCTCGACCGCTCCGGCCTCGACACCGTCATGGGCCGCCCCGTCGCCCGGATCGCGACCGCCGATGGCCAGAGTGTCAGCGTACCGGTCCTCGATCTGCGCACGCTCCTCGGCACGCCGGACGGCAGCCGGCCGGAGGCCACCGGATACCTCACCGCGATCCTGCTGCGGGCCGGCGGCCGGCGCATCGTGCTGGCGGTGGATACATTGCGCGACGTGTCCACCTACCGCGTCCTGCCTGCGCCGCCGATCGGTGGCGTGTCCGGCCTCGTCTCCGGCACCGTGATCCTGCCCGGGGAGCGTCCGGCCCTGGTGCTCGACCCGGAGGGCCTGATCGCCCGCGCCGCCGAGATCGGCGGCCATGCTCTCGGCAGCGGCCCCGCGGCACCGACGCCCACGGGGGCGGGCGGAACGATTGCAGGGGCGCCACGTTCGCCGCAGCGCACGACGATCCTCGTCGTTGACGATTCCATCACCACGCGGACGTTGGAGAAGGGCATCTTGGAAGCCGCCGGCTACCGCGTCGTCGTCTGCGTCGACGGCCAGGATGCGCTCGATCGTCTGCGCGCCGGCATCGAGGCCGTGGATCTCGTGGTCGCCGATGTCGAGATGCCGCGCCTCGACGGCTTCGGCCTGCTCAAGGCGCTGCGGGCCGAGGCCGCCTTCGCCCGGCTGCCGATCATCCTCATGACCTCGCGCGGGGATGCCGAAGACGTGGCGCGCGGCCTCGATCTCGGGGCGGACGCCTATCTGACCAAGCAGAAGTTCGACCAGCGCCAGCTCCTCGACACCATCGGGCAATTGTTGTGACCGAGACCGACCGAGACGCCCGTCAGGATACCCGCGTACGGGTGATGCTCGTCGAGGATTCCCTCGTCGTGCGCCAACTCCTCATCCACATCGTCGGCCGCGACCCGCGCCTGACGGTGGTGGCTGCCGTCGCCTCGGGCGAGGAGGCATTGGCCACCCTCGCCACGGCGCGGCCGGACGTGATCTCCATGGATATCCGCCTGCCCGGTATCGACGGCCTAGAGACCACCCGGCGCATCATGGCCGAGCGGCCGACTCCGATCGTGGTGGTGGCCGACGCCATCGAGGATTCGTCCCTGCGGATCTCCATGAACGCCCTGCGCGCCGGTGCGCTCTCGGTGGTGGAGAAGCCGGTGGCGACCACCCATGCGGGCTATGACGCCGTGGCGACCGAAATCTGCACGCAGCTGCGGATCATGGCCGCCGTCCCGGTGATCCGGCGGCGGCCGATCGGGGCGGAATGGGCCGGCCGCGTCGCCGGCTCCACCATCTCTGCCTCCAGCGCACCGACCTTCGCCTGGACGAAGGCCGAGCCGCCGAGCGTGTTGGCGGTGGCCGCCTCCACCGGCGGCCCGCCGGCCCTGGCAAAGGTCATCGGTGGCCTTCCCACCACCTTTCCGCTCCCGATCCTGGTGGTCCAGCACATGGGGCCGGCCTTCATGGAAGGGTTCGCCGCCTGGCTGAACGGGGTCGTCGCGCTGCCGGTGGCGCTGGCCCGCGATGGCGAGCGGGCGGAAGCCGGCCGGGTCTACGTGGCGCCGGGTGACCGGCACCTCGAACTCTCCGGCGGCGGAATCCTGCGCATCTCGGATGCCGCGCCGATTTCCGGGCAGCGGCCGGCGGCCACCGCCCTGTTCCGCTCGCTCGCCCGTCATGCCGGTCGGCGCGGCATCGGCGTTCTTCTCACCGGCATGGGCGAGGATGGCGCCACCGGTCTCCTCGACATGCGCAACGCCGGCGCCGTCACCGTGGCCGAGGACGAGAGCACCGCCGTGGTGTTCGGCATGCCAGCCGCGGCGATCCGCATGGCGGCGGCGGGCGCCATCCTGCCGCTCGACCGCATCGCCGCCCATCTCGGGCGGATCGCCGTGCCGGAACCGCGGCCATGATTGATGCCGCCCCTGTCCTCGCCGTGCCGCCGCACCTCCTCCTGGTGGAGGATTCCGAGACCCAGGCCCTGGAACTACGCCTGCTCCTCGAAGGCCATGGCTTCGCGGTGGAGCGCTGTGCCACCGCGGAGGCGGCGCTCGATCACCTGAACACCCGGCTGCCCGATCTTGTGGTGGCGGACCACCACCTGCCGGGCATGAACGGCGACGAGTTCGCGCGCCAGCTCCGCCTGTCGCTGCGCACCCGGGCCCTGCCGCTCCTGATGCTCACCGGCGCCCGCGACGGCGAGCGGCAGGGGCTCGAGAGCGGGGCGGATGCCTACGTCGCCAAATCCGCCGATCGCGACATCCTCATCCTGCGCATCCGCGCGCTCCTGCGCGAGCGCGCCGGCCAGAGCGACGGTCCCGGAATCTCGGCCTTCCGGCGCGGCCGCGTCCTCGTGGTCGATGGCAGCGCCACCTATCGCACCTTCCTCGCCGGGCTCCTCGCGCATGAGGGCCACGAAGTCGCCACCGCCGACACCGCCACCGCGGCCCTGGCCGCCCTCGACGCAACCGACGCCGCCTTCGATTGCGTCACACTCGATCTGCTCGGGACCGCCTATGACGGGCTCGACCTGTGCCGGGCGATCAACCAGCGTCGGACGACCGCATTGGCCGCCCGCGAGGCCGGGGCGCCGACCTTCCAGGTGGTCGCCATCGCCGGCAGCAACCCGACCAAGGATTTTCTGGTGGAGGCCTTCGCGGCCGGCGCCGACGACGTGGTCTCGAAGGCCGATGGCGAGGTCCTGGTGATGCGGGTGCGCAGCCTCGTGCGCCGCAAGCTCCTCGAAGAGGACAATCGGCGCATCGCCGGGGAATTCGGCGCCCGCGAACGCGCCCTGGAACGGGCCCGCGGCGAGGCCGAGGCAGCCGAGGCCCGTGCCGCCCTGGCCGGCGCCCTGGAGCGCGCCAATGCCGACTTGGCCACCGCCAACCGCAAGCTCACCGATGCGCAGACCAAGCTGGTCCAGGCCGCCAAGATGGCCTCACTGGGCGAACTCGTCGCCGGCATCGCCCACGAGATCAACAACCCGCTGGCCTTCATCCTCGCCCACCAGAGCACGGTGGAGCGCCTGCTCACCGAAGTCGTCGCGGCGCCCGACGGAAGCGACGGACCGCGCCTGCTCAAGAAATGCGGCGACCGGGTCGGCGCCATGCGGATGGGGCTCACCCGCATCCAGGACCTCGTGCTGAACCTGCGCAAGTTCTCCCGTCTCGACGAAGGCGAGCGCGGCCTCGTCAACGTCCCCGACGCTATCGAGACGGTACTCGCCCTGATCCAGCACAAGCTCGGCGACCGGATCGGGGTGATCCGTGCCTTCGACGGAAGGCCCGAGATCCGGTGCACCCCGGCCCTGCTCGATCAGGTGGTGATGAACATCCTCGGCAACGCCGCCGACGCGATGCCCGGGACCGGCACCATCACCATCGTCACGCAGAGCCATCCGGATACGGACATCATCCGCATCAGCGATACCGGCCCGGGCGTTCCCGAAGGGTTGCGGGAAAAGATCTTCGAGCCGTTCTTCACCACCAAGCCCGTGGGCGCCGGCACCGGCTTGGGCCTCGCGATTGCCTACTCTGTGGTACAGGCGCATAGCGGCTCGCTCAGCGTCGAGGCCGCTCACGGGGGCGGCGCCTGCTTCGTCATCGGTATCCCACGGCAAGCGATGTGAGCATGTCCAAAGGCACGATCCTGGCCGTCGATGACGAGCCGGATATCCTGATCGCCCTCGAAGACCTGTTCGAGGACGAGTATCGCGTCCTCACCACCACCAAGCCCGCCGAGGCGCTGCAGATTCTGGCGGCCGAGCCCGACATCGCCGTCATCGTCTCCGACCAGCGCATGCCCGGCATGACCGGCGACGCGATGCTGGCCCAGGCGCGGGGCATGCACGACGCCCAGGCGATCCTGCTGACCGGCTATGCCGATATGAGCGCGGTGATCGCCGCCCTCAACCAGGGCGGCATCACCGGCTACGCCACCAAGCCCTGGGACGCGACGCTGCTGCGTAACGCCGTGCGCCAGGCCTTCGAGCGGCACCGGCTCGGGCGTGATCTCGCCACCGAGCGTGCGCTGCTCCTCGGCCTCCTCGACCATGCCGAGGACCCGATCTCGTTCAAGGACGCGCAGGGCCGGTTCGTGCGGCTCAACGCCCGCAAGGCGGCCCAGTTCGGGCGCTCCGTCGCCGAATGCCTCGGACGCACGGAACCGGAGCTTGCCGGGGCGGAGGCGGCCGGAGCCACAATGCTGGCCGATACGGCGGCCATCGCCGCCGGCGAAACCTCCGACATGACCACCGCGCAAGGTCCGGTGGGAGCCGAGCGCTGGAGCCACGTGGTCCGCGTGCCGATCCGCGGTCCATCGGGCGCAGTTGCCCATCTGGCGACGGTGGAGCGCGATATCACCGAGCAGAAATCCCTCGAGGCGCGCCTGCGCCAGTCCGACAAGATGCAGGCACTCGGCACGCTGGCCGGCGGCATCGCCCACGACTTCAACAACCTGCTCACCGCGATCCTCGGCAGCCTCGAACTCGCCAGCCCCCGGATCGCCGACCAGCCGCGGGTCCTGCGCCTCGTCACCAACGCGATGCAGGCGGCCCAGCGCGGCGCCTCGCTGACCAAGCGCCTGCTCAGCTTCAGCCGCTCGCGTGACCTGCGGCCGCGCGCCGTCGACGTGAACGACCTCATCGCCGGCATGGACGAATTGCTGGCGGGTAGCCTCGGCGGCCTCGTCGGAATCGCGACCCGGCTCGATCCGGCAGCCCCCTCGGCCGAGGTCGATCCCGACCAGCTCGAACTCGCGATCCTCAACCTCTGCATCAATGCGCGCGACGCGATGCCGGAGGGCGGGACCATCACCATCACCACCCGTACCCTGGCGACGCTCGACGACCCGGACCTCGCCGACGGCGATTATGTGGTGGTGGAGATCGCCGATACCGGAACCGGCATTCCGCCAGAAATCCTCCAGCGGGTCTGCGAGCCGTTCTTCACGACGAAATCCCTCGGCCAGGGCACCGGCCTCGGGCTCGCCATGGTGTTCGGGCTCGCCCAGCAATCCGAGGGGCGGCTGCGCATCGCGAGCGAAGTCGGCTGCGGGACCCGGGTCGAGCTACTGCTGCCGCAGGTGGCCGAGGCCCATCCGAGCGAAACCGTATCGGTGGCCGCCGCCCTGCCCGCCTCGCGCGCGGCCAGGATTCTCGTGGTCGACGACGATGCCGAGGTACGGCACGTGACCGCGTCGTTCCTCGCCAGCTTCGGCTACAGCCAGAGCGAGGCGGCCGACGGCGCCACCGCCGTGGGCCTGCTCGAAGGCGGCGGCTTCGACCTCGTCGTCGCCGATCTCGCCATGCCGGGGATGAGCGGCGTCGAACTCGCCGAGATCGTGCGCCGGCGCTGGCCCGACCTGCCGGTGCTCATCGTCACCGGCCATGCCGAGGCGATTCCGATCCCGGCCGATCTGCCGGTTTTGCGCAAACCGTTCCAGTCCGCCGACCTGGCGGCCCAGGTCTCGCGCCTGATCACGCCGGCGGCCTGACCGCCGGGCGGCCGGCGCTGCCCGGGATCGGGCTACTCGCCGGCCTCGGATGGGCCTGCATTGACGGCGACGCACATCTTCACCGCCTCCTCGAGCTTGATGTCGCCCGGATTGCCGATATTGGCCGTCTCTTCGAGGCACTTGATGAAGTAGTTGCGATCGAGGCCCGGAGAGAGCGCGGAGAACGCCTTGCCCATGCGGGTGGCGAAATCGACCTTCTCCTCCGTCGTCGCGCGGGGCCAACGGCCGACCTTGTCGTCCATCGTCAGCTTAGCGGCCTGGGCCGTACCGACAACGCCGACTATCGAGAATAATAAGACAGCGATAAACCTTTGCATCGAACGACCTATCCAGAGTGAAGATCAGTCGATGGTAGTGCGGATGCAGGGCGAGAAAAGAAAAAGGCGGCCCTAAAGGCCGCCTTTTCAATCGTTGCGAGCTTAGAAAGCTCTCAGGCCACTTCGACGATCTGCGAGGGACCGGAATCCTTGCCGCGGGCCTCGACGTCGCGATCGACGAACTCGATCACGGCGAGCGGGGCGTTGTCGCCGTAGCGGAAGCCGGCCTTCATGATGCGGCAGTATCCGCCCGGACGCGCAGCGTAGCGCGGGCCGATGACGGCGAAGAGCTTGCGAACCATGTCGTGGTCGCGGATCTGCGACATGGCGAGACGGCGCGCATGCAGCGAATCGATCTTGCCGAGGGTGATCAGCTTCTCGATGACCGGACGCAGATCCTTGGCCTTCGGCAGCGTGGTGATGATCTGCTCGTGCTTGATCAGCGCGGCGGACATGTTGGCGAACATCGCCTTGCGGTGTTCGGTGGTGCGGTTGAAGCGACGACCGCGAAATCCATGACGCATGTTGGCTGGTCCTTATCTGATGGCCGCCGTGCCACGGTACGGCCAAGCGCCCCGAGGGGCTGTTCATTCCGCATGACCCCGCGGCGGGATTCCTTGGGGAGTCCGCGTCACGCGAACCCCCGCTATGTCAGCCAGACGAACGGCGGCGAGGCGCGCCGAAACGTTCAGCCCAAGCCGGTTTCGGCCTAGTAGTGCTCTTCGAAGCGCTTGGCGAGATCTTCGATGTTCTCCGGCGGCCAGCCGGGGATGTCCATGCCGAGGTGGAGACCCATGGCGGCGAGGACTTCCTTGATCTCGTTGAGCGACTTGCGGCCGAAGTTCGGGGTCCGCAGCATCTCGCCCTCGGACTTCTGAATGAGATCGCCGATGTAGACGATGTTGTCGTTCTTCAGGCAGTTCGCCGAACGGACCGACAGCTCGAGCTCGTCGACCTTCTTGAGCAGGGCCGGGTTGAAGGGGAGCTGCGGCGCGAGCGGCTGCGCCTCTTCCTTGCGGGGCTCCTCGAAGTTCACGAACACCTGGAGCTGATCCTGGATGATGCGTGCGGCGTAGGCGAGCGCGTCCTCCGGCGAGATCGCGCCGTTGGTCTCGATCGTCATCGTCAGCTTGTCCTTGTCGAGATCCTGGCCCTCACGGGTGGTCTCGATGCGGTAGGACACCTTGGTGACCGGCGAGAACAGGGCGTCCACCGGGATCAGGCCGATGGGCGCGTCCTCGGGACGGTTGTGCTCGGCGGGGACGTAGCCCTTGCCGGTGGCGACGGTGAATTCCATGCGGATCTCGGCGCCGTCGTCGAGGGTGCAGATCACCAGGTCGGGGTTGAGGATCTGGACGTCGCCCACCGTGCCGATGTCGCCGGCCGTAACCGTGCCGGGGCCGGTCTTGCGCAGGGTGAGGCGCTTGGGGGCCTCGGTCTGCGAGCGGATGGCGATGGTCTTGATGTTGAGGACGATGTCGGTCACGTCCTCACGCACGCCGGGGATCGACGAGAATTCGTGCAGGACGCCGTCGATCTGCACCGAGGTCACGGCCGCGCCCTGGAGCGACGAGAGCAGCACCCGACGCAGCGAGTTGCCGAGCGTGGTGCCGAAGCCGCGCTCGAGGGGCTCGGCGACGACGGTGGCGACCCGCTTGGGGTCGTGACCGGTCGAGACCTGGAGCTTGTTGGGCTTGATGAGCTCTTGCCAGTTCTTCTGAATGACCACGATGCTACCTCTCGCAAGATCGGCGCGGTCCACGGCGGTGGTCCACGCTCAGGTCGGTGATGCTGCGCCTCAGCATCGGCCGGCCTCAAAATGATGTCGTTCGCGGGTCCGCGAACGTTTAAACCGCTGCGACCCAGAGTTCGGGAACGAAGCTGTAGCCGGCGCCGTCCCGGGTCACGTAGCCCAGCGCCGGAAACTCGAGATGCGCACCGGCGATGAAGCTGCGTTCGGACGCGACTTCCTCGAGAACGGTGCGCCGTGTCGCGCGGGCCTGATCGCCGTCGACGTCGAAGACCATCCCCGCCTCCGGCTGCTTGAACTGGATCGCCGGCAAGTGGACGATATCGGCCCACATCAGCAGCGAAGCGTTGCCCGAGACGATGCGGTAGCCGCTGTGGCCGGGCGTATGTCCGGGCAGCGGCCTGATGGTGATCCCCGGCGCCACCTCCCCGGCCGTCACCGTGCGCAGGCGATCGGCATAGGGGGCTGTCGCCTTGGCGGCGTTGACGAAATAGAGCTTGGCCGCATCCGGCGCCCGCGTCAGTGCTTCGTCGCCGAGCCAATGCGCCGCCTCGTCGGCGTGCATCACCAGTTCCGCCTCGGGAAAGGCGGCCGCGCCGTCGGCCGTGATCAGGCCGCCGGCGTGGTCGGGATGCAGGTGCGTGAGCAGCACCGTTCCGATCTCCTCGGCCCGAACACCGGCTGCGGCGAGTGCCGCGGGCAGACGCCCGACGGTGTCCCCGCCGAAGCCACCCATGCCGGTATCGATCAGGACCGGCTTGCGGCCGGGCCCGGTGATCAGAAACGCGTTGAGCGTGATGCGGGGATCGTGCGCACGAAAGCCGGCCGCCTGAAGCGAGCCGGCCTCGTCCTTGTCGATTCCGGTGACGAGATCGAGCGACCCCTGCAGGTAGCCGTCATTCATCACCGTGATCGTCAGATCACCCAAGGTCCACCGCAACACACCCGGAAGCGGCTTCGCAGCATTCGACACACGCGTCTCCGTCACAGACACCCGATAGATCGACTTCGTTCGCTCAGACGCGCCGACGCTTGCGCGGACGGCAGCCGTTATGCGGGATCGAGGTCACGTCGCGGATCGACGTCACGGTGAAACCGGCCGCCTGGAGCGCGCGAAGCGCCGACTCACGTCCCGAACCGGGGCCGGAGACCTCGACCTCGAGGGTGCGCATGCCGTGCTCGGCAGCCTTGCGGGCCGCGTCCTCGGCGGCGACCTGGGCGGCGTAAGGGGTCGACTTGCGCGAGCCCTTGAAGCCCATCGCACCGGCCGACGACCACGAAATGGTGTTGCCCTGCGCGTCGGTGATGGTGATCATCGTGTTGTTGAATGACGCGTTCACATGCGCGACGCCTGACACGATGTTCTTGCGTTCGCGCCGGCGAACGCGGGTTGCTTCCTTGGCCATCTGTGTTCTCTCGTCCTTCAAGCGCGCCCGTCATTCCAGGCGCTCGGGAGTTTTTTGGAAGTCGACGGTGCAGACCCGAAGGGCTGGACCGCCATGCCGGCGTCTCACGTGAGACGGCCGACCGGACGTTCAGAAGGCCGAGCGAAGCACGGCCTTCCAAGACGAAAAGATTACTTCTTCTTGCCGGCGATCGGCTTCGACTTGCCCTTGCGGGTGCGCGCATTGGTATGGGTGCGCTGGCCGCGGACGGGCAGGTTACGGCGGTGGCGCAGGCCACGGTAGCAGCCGAGATCCATCAGGCGCTTGATGTTCATCGAGACTTCGCGGCGCAGATCGCCCTCGACGAGGTAGTCGCGATCGATGGTCTCGCGGATCGACAGCACCTCGGCGTCGGTGAGCTGGTTCACGCGGCGCTCGGCCGGGATGCCGACCTTTTCCGTGATCTCCTCAGCCTTCTTCGAGCCGATGCCGTGGATGTACTGCAGCGCGATGACGACGCGCTTGTTGGTCGGAATGTTGACGCCAGCGATACGTGCCAAGGTGTTTCTCCATGGGGCGCGCGAACCTGAACGGTACGGCCCGGGTTGTAGTGATGCGCGTCCGGTGGAGACCGGCCCCTGCGCACCGTCCGAAACGACAAATCGGCCCGAAGCAGCCTCCAAGGAGGCAACCCGGACCCATCTCGCCTGAACGAAGACCGGCGCGATAGCGCGGACCGGTCCCCGTGTCAATGCATTGCTAAGAAATTGCAGCCGCCGTCGCGGGGGCCGTCCGGACGTGACGCTCCAGAACGGTCATCAGGTCGCCCGTCACCGCATCGACGGGCTTCATGCCGTCGAGGGTCTCGAGCATGCCGAGGCTGGCATAATACGCCGAGAGCGGCGCCGTCTGCGTGCGATAGGCGGTCAGGCGGGTCTTGAACACCTCGGGGGTGTCGTCCTTGCGCACCGGCTCGCCACGGGCGGCCGTCTCGGTGGCGCGCTTGGCGATGCGGCCGACGAGGGCATCCTCGTCAACCGAGAACTCGATCACGGTGCTGAGGGCCAGATTCTTCTCGGCGAGCATCCGGTCGAGGGCGGCGGCCTGATCGACCGTGCGCGGGAAGCCATCCAGGATGAAGCCATTGTGAGCGTCGGCTTCCTCGATCCGGTCGGCGACGATGCCGACCACCACCGAATCCGGAACGAGCCCGCCGCTCTCCATGATGCCCTTGGCCTCCAGGCCGACGGGCGTGCCCGCAGCGACGGCGGCGCGCAACATGTCGCCGGTGGAGAGCTGCGGAATCCCGAACCGCTCGACGATCCGGGCGGATTGCGTCCCCTTACCAGCTCCCGGCGGTCCGAGCAGAATGATCCGCATGGCGTCGTTTCCTCAGGTCCGTTCTTCTTGGAAATTGGGCGGCACCAACCAGCTGCCGCCGCAGATCGCGTCAGCGGCGGCGGGTGGCACCGCGCAGCTTGGCCTTCTTGACGAGGCCCTCGTATTGGTGAGCCATCAGGTGACCGTGGATCTGCGCCACCGTATCCATCGTCACCGAGACGACGATCAGGAGCGAGGTGCCACCGAATCCGATGCTGGCCGAGGAATACGACGCCAGGATTTCCGGCACCAGACAGACAAAAGTCAAATACAGCGCACCGATCAGGGTGATGCGGGTCAGCACCTTGTCGATGAAGGCGGCGGTACGCTCGCCGGGCCGGATACCGGGAATGAAGCCGCCATGCTTCTTGAGGTTGTCGGCCGTCTCTTCGGGGTTGAACACCACCGCCGTGTAGAAGAACGCGAAGAAGATGATCAGGGCGGCGTAGAGCACCATGTAGAGTGGCCGGCCGTGGCCGATATAGGTGGTGATCGTCGCCAGGATGCCGGTCCCGCCGTTGTTGGCGGAGAAGCTCGCCACCGTGGCGGGGAGCAGCAGCAACGAGGAGGCGAAGATCGGCGGGATCACGCCCGCGGTGTTGAGCTTGAGCGGCAGGAACGAGGTCTGGCCCTCGTACATCTTATTGCCGACCTGGCGCTTGGGGTAGTTGATCAGGAGCCGGCGCTGGGCGCGCTCCATGAACACGATGAAATAGACCAGTCCGATCGCCGCGACGCCCATGCCGAGAATGACGGCGGAGGAGAGCGCGCCGGTGCGGCTCAGCTCGAGCGCGCCGACGATGGCCACCGGAAGATGGGCGACGATGCCGGCGAAAATGATCAGCGATGAGCCGTTGCCGATGCCACGCGAGGTGATCTGCTCGCCGATCCACATCAGGAACAGCGTGCCGCCGGTGAGCGTGACGACGGTGGAGAGGATGAAGAACGGGCCGGGATCGATGGCCGCGCTCGAACTCTGCAGGCCGAAGGCGATGCCCCAGCTCTGAACCAAAGCCAGCACCACCGTGAGGTAGCGGGTGTATTGGTTGATGACCTTGCGGCCGGACTCGCCTTCCTTCTTCAGCGTCTCCAGGCTCGGGATCACCGAGGTCAGGAGCTGAATGATGATCGAGGCCGAGATGTAGGGCATGATGTTGAGCGCGAAGATCGCCATGCGCTCGACGGCACCGCCGGAGAACATGTTGAACAACCCGAGCACGCCGCCGGCCTGCTGCTGGAAGTTCCGGGCGAACTGCTCCGGGTCGATGCCGGGAATCGGGATGTAGGTGCCTAGCCGGAACACCACGAGCGCACCCAGCGTGAACCAGATGCGCTTCTTGAGCTCGTCGGCCTTGGCGATGGCCCCGAAATTGAGGTTCGCGGCAAGCTGCTCGGCGGCTGAGGCCATGGCACCGGTTCCTGAAATCGATCCGTTCGGGCGCTTCTAGCACCCAGAGAAACTGAAACGGCGGCCACGCGCAGGTCGCACGGGCCGCCGCTCAGAGCTTCGACTTAAAGTCAGACGCGAGGCTACGCAACCACGCGGGCGGGCTTGCCACGAGTCGACACGCCATCACCGAAGGTCACGGTGACGGTGCCACCGATCTTCTCGACGGCTTCGATCGCCGACTTCGACGCGCGGGTGACCTCGAAGCTGAGCTTCGCGGTCAGCTCGCCGACACCGAGCAGCTTGACGCCATCGCGAGCCCGGGCGCAGACGCCCGCTGCGATGAGGGTCTCGACGGTGACGACGGCACCGGCCTCGAGACGACCGGCATCGATCGCCTGCTGGACACGACCGAGGTTCACCTCGTTCAAATCCGTGGAGTACAGGTTGTTGAAGCCGCGCTTGGGCAGGCGACGATGCAACGGCATCTGGCCGCCCTCGAAGCCCTTGATGGACACACCGGTACGGGCCTTCTGGCCCTTCACGCCGCGTCCAGCGGTCTTGCCCTTGCCGGAGCCGATGCCCCGGCCGACGCGCATCCGGTTCTTGGTTGCGCCGGGATTGTCGTGGAGTTCATTCAGTTTCATGATGCCCTCCCTCAGGCCGCGTCGCCAAGAACGCGCACGAGGTGTTGCACCTTGCGGATCATGCCGCGCACGGAGGGAGTATCCTCCAGCGTGGAAACCCGGTGCATCTTGTTGAGCTTGAGGCCGATCAGCGTTGAACGCTGGTCACCCTCGCGGCGGATCGGCGAGCCGATCTGCTCGACGCGGAGAGTCTTCGTTGTCATTGGAGCCTCCCCTTACGCGACTGCGGATTCGGACATGTCGGACGGATCGGCGTCACGACGGCGGGCCTGGAGGGCCGAAACCTTGAGACCGCGACGGGCCGCGACGGAGCGCGGGCTGTCTTCGTTCTTCAGAGCTTCGAACGTGGCGCGCACGAGGTTGTAGGGGTTCGAAGAGCCGAGGCTCTTGGCCACCACGTCCTGCATGCCCAGCGTCTCGAACACGGCGCGCATCGGGCCGCCGGCGATGATGCCGGTACCCTGGGGAGCGGCGCGCAGGATGACCTTGCCGGCACCGTGACGACCGTAGACGTCGTGGTGCAGGGTGCGGCCTTCGCGGAGCGCAACGCGGACGAGACCGCGCTTGGCGGCTTCCGTCGCCTTGCGGATCGCCTCTGGCACTTCGCGTGCCTTGCCGTGGCCGAAGCCGACGCGGCCCTTCTGGTCGCCCACGACGACGAGAGCGGCAAAGCCGAAGCGACGGCCACCCTTCACCACCTTGGCGACGCGGTTGATGTGGACGAGCTTGTCCACGAATTCGCTGTCGCGCTCCTCGCGCTCATCACGGCGGCCGCGGCCACCGCCTTCACGTTCACGTGCCATTTTTTGCTATTCCATCTCACTGGCGCGGGCGGCGGGCCCGCTCGCTTGATTCGTCATGGATCGAAGGGACGGCTGGAAAAAGCCGTCCCCTCCCCGCCGGTCTTAGAACTCGAGGCCACCCTCACGGGCGGCTTCGGCGAGCGCCTTGACGCGCCCGTGATAGAGGTAGCCCGAGCGATCGAAGATCACCTGGGTGACGCCTGCGGCCTTGGCGCGCTCGGCAACGAGCTTGCCGACGGCCTGGGCGGCTGCGACGTCCGCGCCGGTCTTGAGACCGCCGCGAATATCCTTCTCGACGCTCGATGCCGAAGCGAGGGTCTTCCCCGCTGCGTCGTCGATGACCTGAACGTAGATCTGCTTCGAGGAACGGAACACCGAAAGTCTCGGACGTCCGTTGGCCGCCGCCCGCAGCGCGCGGCGCACACGCGCCTTGCGGCGGTCGAGTGCATCGATTTTGCGTGACATGATGGCCGGCCCTTACTTCTTCTTGCCTTCCTTGCGGAAGATGAACTCACCCGCGTACTTCACACCCTTGCCCTTATAGGGCTCCGGGCTGCGGTAGTCGCGGATCTCGGCGGCAACCTGACCGACGCGCTGACGGTCGATGCCGCTCACGACGATCTCGGTGGGCTTCGGCACCGCGATCGTGATTCCCGCGGGAATCTCGTACTCGATGTCGTGGCTGTAGCCGAGCGAGAGCTTGAGAGCCTTGCCGGCCATCGCTGCGCGATAGCCGACGCCGGTGATCTCGAGCTTCTTCTCGAAGCCCTTGGAGACGCCCTCGATGAGGTTCGCCACCTGGGCTCGGGAGGTGCCCCACAGCGAGCGGGCCTCCTTGGTCTGGTTCCGGGGCTGCACCGAGACGGCACCGTCCTCGAACTTCACGTCCACCACGTTGGGGACGACGTAGAAGAGCTCGCCCTTGGAGCCCTTCATTTGTACCGTTTGACCGGTCACCGTGGCCGTCACACCGGACGGGACGGGAACGGGCTTCTTGCCTACGCGAGACATCGCCTTATTCCTCCAAGTCCGAGATCAGAACACCTTGCAGAGCACTTCACCGCCAACGTTGCGCTCGCGCGCCTCGTGGTCGGCCATGACGCCCTGCGGGGTGGACACGATGGTGACGCCGAGGCCGTCGGCGACACGCGGAAGCTCGCCCACGGACGAGTAGACACGGCGGCCGGGCTTCGACACGCGCTGGATCGAGCGGATGACGGGCTGGCCGTCATAGTACTTCAGCTCAATCGCGAACTCGGTCCGGCCGTTGCCGAAATCCGTGGTCGCGTAGTCGCGGATATAGCCCTCGGACTTGAGGACGTCGAGGACGCTGGCGCGCAGGCGCGAACCGGGCGTCTGGACGACGTTACGGCGGCGCTGCTGACCGTTGCGGATGCGGGTGAGCATGTCACCCACGGGATCGTTGACCATGGTGGTTGCTCCTTACCAGCTCGACTTGACGAGACCGGGGATGAGCCCCTGGTTGCCGAGTTCGCGCAGCGCGATGCGCGAGATGCCCATCTTGCGGTAGAATGCGCGGGGACGGCCGGTCATGCCGCAACGGTTGCGGACGCGGGTCGGCGACGAGTTGCGCGGCAGCTCCGCGAGCTTGAGGCGCGCCTCGAAGCGCTCCTCCATCTCGAGGGTCTGGTCGTTGGCGGTCGCCAGCAGGGCCTTGCGCTTGGGAGCGTAGAGCTTCACGAGCGCCTGGCGATGCTTGTTCTTTTCGATCGAGCTTTTCTTTGCCATGTTTCTCTCCGGTGTCCGCGTATGAGACCTAGGAAGGCCTCACTGCCGGAACGGGAATCGGAACTGCGAGAGGAGCGCACGCGCCTCAGCGTCGGTCCGGGCGGTGGTCTGGATCACGATATCCATGCCCCAGGTGGCCTCGGCCTTGTCGTACGAGATCTCCGGGAACACGAGGTGTTCCTTGAGGCCCAGTGCGTAATTGCCATTGCCGTCGAAAGACCGCGGGTTCAGGCCGCGGAAATCGCGGACGCGCGGGAGCGCGATCGTGATCAGGCGATCCATGAACTCGTACATGCGCTGGCGACGCAGGGTCACCTTGCAGCCGATCGGCATGCCTTCACGGACCTTGAAGGTCGCGATGGCCTTGCGGGCCTTGGTGATGACCGGCTTCTGACCGGCGATCAGCGCAAGGTCGCCGGCGGCGACGCTGGCCTTCTTGGAATCGGCGGTGGATTCGCCGACGCCCATGTTGATGACGATCTTCTCGATCGTGGGCACCTGCATGGGGTTCTTGTAGCCGAACTCTTCGATCAGCTTCTGGCGCACGACTTCATCGTAGTGCTTACGCAGGCGCGGGACGTAATCGTCCATGTTCTTCTCAGCCATCGATCAGATCCCCCGAGCGCTTGGCGAACCGGACCTTGCGGCCGTCGTCGAGAATACGGAAACCAACGCGCGTGGCCTGACCGTCCTTGGGGTCGGCGACAGCGAGATTGGAGAGGTGAATCGCAGCTTCCTTGGAGACGATGCCGCCTTCCTGGTTCTGCGTCTGCTTCTGGTGCTTCTTGACCAGGTTGATGCCGCGCACGAAGGCACGGTCTTCCTTGGGAAGCACCTGAAGGACTTCGCCGGAGCGACCCTTGTCGCGACCGGTGAGAATGACGACCTTGTCGCCTTTCTTGACCTTAGCGGCCATTACAGCACCTCCGGCGCGAGCGAGATGATCTTCATGTGGTTGCGGGCGCGGAGCTCGCGCGGCACCGGTCCGAAGATACGGGTGCCGATCGGCTCTTTCTGATTGTTGATCAGAACGGCCGCGTTCTTGTCGAAACGGATGACCGAACCGTCGGCCCGCTTCACTTCCTTGGCCGTCCGAACGACGACCGCCTTCATGACGTCGCCCTTCTTCACGCGACCACGGGGAATCGCTTCCTTGACCGAGACCACGATGATGTCGCCGACACCGGCATACTTGCGCTTCGACCCGCCCAGAACCTTGATGCACATCACGCGGCGCGCACCAGAGTTGTCGGCGACGTCCAGATTCGTCTGCATCTGGATCACGGCAGTGACCTTTCCTTGTTTCAGGCGGGTTTCCGCACGCGGACGGTATTGTCCGGCGGACGACGCCTGATGGGGATCTGATGTCCCCGGCTCATGTAAAGCACCGCGCAATCGGTGTTTGACACACCGGCGCGGTCGCCGCGTACGAAGGGTGCAAGCACCCGTCTCGAATGTCGCGAAGGAATGCCCACTATACCAGGGGGCATTCCGGTGCAAGGCCTAACGCGCGTGCCCGAGCGGGAAACACGCGTCGTCCGGCTCAGAGATCGTCGCCGCAGCCGTCGAGTGGCGGCGCGCCCGCGCGTCCTGCCCGCTGCACGGCTCCGGGAAGTCCGACGATTCGGCGGCCGATCCGATTCCCGCTCTCCGTCGCCTCCCCGAGAATCACCGCCACGGTGCTGCGATCCACGTGGTTGTCGTACCCGCTGGAGAGCGCGGCCTGGGCTAGGCGTCGGACCGTCTCCTTGACGAAGGCGGCACTGGCGCCTTCGGACAGGGCGACGGCGTCCGCGATGGCGCCGTCGGCGAAGTCGAGAGCCGCACCGTAGAGGGCGATCAACCGGGTCCGGCGCGGCATCCGGATTGCTGATCTCGATGGCCTCCTCGACGCGCCCCGGACGCGAGGCGAGGGCCTCCTCGATGTCGTCGGGGCGGTTGGTGGTCAGCAGGAACAGCACATCTGCATCATGATGCGCGTGATCCTGCATGAGCCACTTCCCTGCGATCGACCTCTGGCGGAGACTTTCAAAAGAGATGTGCAACTAGGTTGCAGAAACGCCACTCTGGATCATGGGCGATGGCATCTCGGGAGAGGGTGGCTTCACACGTCGATCCGACACGAAAAAACGGGCGCAGAATCCTGCGCCCGTCTCAACGACCGTGCATGACGATCAAGCTTCGGTGGTGGCCGCTTCCGTGGCTGCACCGGCCTCGACCAGTTTCCAGGTCTTGGTCTTCGAGAACGGACGGCACTCCTCAATGGAGACGGTCTGCCCCATCTTGGCGACGTTGGTTTCGTCGTGGGCGTGATAGTTCTTCGAACGACGAACGGTCTTCTTCATCACCGGGTGGGTGAAGCGACGCTCCACCTTCACGACGATGGTCTTCTCGCCCTTGTCGCTGACGACGACGCCCTGCAATACGCGCTTCGGCATGGTGTACTCCTCAAGCCTGCGCGGACTTCAGCGTCGTCTGACGCTGGAGGGTGCGAACGCGGGCGATATCGCGGCGGACTTCACGGACGCGCGCGACGTTCTCGAGCTGGCCGGTGGCGCCCTGGAAGCGCAGATTGAACTGCTCCTTCTTCAGGCTCAGCAGCTCATCGCTCAACTGATCGGGCGACAGAGCGGCGAGATCCGACTGTCTCTGTGACGACTTCATGATCCCCTCCCCTTAGTCAGCGATACGCTGAACGACGCGCGTGCGGATCGGAAGCTTCGCTGCGCCGAGGCGCAGGGCCTCCTTCGCAACGTCTTCGGCCACGCCGTCGACTTCGAACATGATACGACCGGGATGCACGCGGGCAGCCCAGAACTCGGGTGCACCCTTACCGGAGCCCATGCGGACTTCGGTGGGCTTGGCCGTGACCGGAACGTCCGGGAAGATCCGGATCCAGACACGACCCTGACGCTTCATCTCACGGGTGATCGCGCGGCGAGCCGCCTCGATCTGCCGGGCGGTGATGCGCTCGGGCTCGATGGCCTTCAGGCCAAAGGTCCCGAAGTTGAGGTCGAAGCCAGCCTTGGCCGCACCGTGGATGCGACCCTTGAACTGCTTACGAAACCTGGTCTTCTTGGGTTGCAACATGGCAGCCTCTCAATACCTTTCTAGGGCGACTGGGTCACGAACACGCCGTTAGGCGTGCTCGCGCCGGCCGCGCTCGCGGCCACCCTCGCCATCGCGCTCGCGACGGCCGCCCGAACGGCCACCCTCTTCCTGCGCCTTCTTATCCTGTGCCATCGGGTCGTGCTCGAGGATCTCGCCCTTGAACACCCAGACCTTGATCCCGCACGTCCCGTAGGTCGTGAAGGCGGTGGCGACACCGTAATCGACATCGGCGCGGAGCGTATGCAGGGGAACGCGTCCCTCGCGGTACCACTCCTGGCGGGCGATCTCGGCACCGCCGAGACGACCGGAGCAGTTGATCCGGATGCCCTCGGCACCGAGACGCATGGCCGACTGTACGGCGCGCTTCATGGCACGACGGAAGGCGACACGGCGCTCGAGCTGCTGGGCGATCGAGTCGGCCACCAGAGTGGCGTCGATCTCGGGCTTGCGCACCTCGACGATGTTGATCGTCACGTCGGCCTTGGTCAGGGTGCCGACGAGCTTGCGCAGCTTCTCGATGTCGGCGCCCTTCTTGCCGATCACCACGCCCGGACGACCCGAGTGAATGGTGACGCGGCACTTCCGGTGCGGACGCTCGATGACGATCTTCGAGACGGCAGCCTGCTTGAGCTGCTTCATGAGGGCGGCGCGGATGGCGACGTCCTCGTGCATGAGTTTCGCGTATTCACCCTTCTGGGCGAACCAGCGGGAGTCCCAGGTCCGGTTGATACCGAGCCGCAGACCGATCGGATTGACTTTCTGGCCCATCAGGTCCTCCTCACGCCGCTTCGGCGGTCGGGACTTCGCGCACCACGATGGTGAGGTTCGCGAAGGGCTTCAGGATGCGGGCGCCGCGGCCACGGGCACGAGCGTGGAAACGCTTGAGCACGAGGGCCTTACCGACGAACGCCTGGGCGACGACGAGATCGTCCACGTCCAGGTTATGGTTGTTCTCGGCGTTGGCGATGGCGCTCTCGAGGCACTTCTTGACCTCGCGGGCGATCCGCTTGCGGGAGAATTCGAGGTCGGCCAGGGCCGACTCCACCTTCTTGCCGCGAATGAGCTGCGCGACGAGATTGAGCTTCTGCGGGCTGACGCGCAGCATGCACGCGACGGCCTGAGCCTCGTTCTCGGGGAGCGCGCGGGGAGTGGCGGGCTTGCCCATGATCAGCGCCTCTTCGACTTCTTGTCGGCTGCGTGACCGTGGAAGGTGCGGGTCGGCGAGAACTCGCCGAACTTGTGACCGACCATTTCCTCGGAAACGTAGACCGGGATGTGCTTCTGTCCATTGTGCACACCGAAGGTGAGCCCGACGAACTGCGGCAGGATCGTGGAGCGACGGCTCCAGATCTTGATGACTTCGTTGCGGCTGGATCCGCGCGCGGTCTCAGCCTTCTTGAGGAGGTAGCCGTCGATGAACGGCCCCTTCCAGAGCGAGCGTGCCATGGGCGTTACTTCTTACGGTTATGACGGCTGGACAAGATGAAGACGTCGGTCCGCTTGTTGGACCGGGTCTTCTTCCCCTTCGTGGGAACGCCCCAGGGCGTGACCGGATTACGGCCGCCTGATGTACGTCCCTCGCCGCCGCCGTGCGGGTGGTCGACCGGGTTCATGGCAACACCGCGAACGTGCGGGCGTCTGCCGAGCCAGCGGTTGCGGCCGGCCTTGCCGAGCGAGATGTTCATGTGGTCCGGGTTCGACACCGCGCCGACACTGGCGAAGCACTGACCATGGACCAGGCGCTGCTCGCCCGAGTTCAGGCGCAGGGTGACGTAACCCTGGTCGCGCCCGACGATCTGAGCGTAGTTGCCGGCGGAGCGGGCGATCGCGCCGCCCTTGCCGATCTTGAGCTCGACGTTGTGGACGATCGTGCCCACCGGCATGCTGCCGACCGGCGCCGCGTTGCCCGGCTTGATGTCGACCTGCTCGGCGGCGACGACCTTGTCACCGGGCGAGAGGCGCTGCGGAGCGATGATGTAGCTCTGCTTGCCATCGGGGAAGCTGATCAGGGCGATGAACGCCGTGCGGTTCGGATCGTACTCGATCCGCTCGACGGTGGCGCTCACACCCATCTGCTCGCGACGCTTGAAGTCGACGTTACGCAGGGTGCGCTTGTGACCACCGCCGCGGAAGCGGACGGTGATGCGACCGAGGTTGTTGCGGCCGCCGGACGACGACTTGCCCTCGGTGAGCTTCTTGACCGGCTTGCCCTTGTAGAGCTCACGGCGGTCGACGAGCACGAGCTGGCGAAGGCTCGGCGTGACCGGTTTGAATGTCTTCAAGGCCATCGGTGGTAATCCTTAACCCGACTTGTCTCAGAGGCCGGTCGTGACATCGATCGTTTCACCCTCGGCGAGGGTCACGATCGCTTTTTTCACGTCCGAGCGCTGTCCGCGAAGCCCGCGGAAAATCTTCTTCTTGCCCTTGGTAACGAGCGTATTCACGCCAGTCACCTTCACGTCGAACAGCTTCTCGACCGCTTCCTTGATCTGCGGCTTCGTCGCTTTGGGCGAAACGCGGAACACGACCTTGTTCTGCTCGGTCAGGTTCGTCGCCTTCTCCGTGATCACGGGGGAGACGATGATATCGTAGTGGCGCGGATCGGCACTCATTTGAAACGCGCCTCCAGCGCATCGATCGCTGCGCGCGTCAGCACGAGCTTGTCGCGACGCAGGATGTCGTACACGTTGATGCCCTGGATCGGCAGCACGTCGATCTGCGGGATGTTGCGGGCGGCGCGACCGAAGTTCACGTCGACCTCGGCACCGCTGATGATCAGCGCGCTCGACAGGCCCATCTTCTCGAAACGCTCGACCAAGTTCTTGGTCTTGCCGTCTTCCAGCTTCACGTCGTCGACGATGATGAGGGTCGAATCCTTCACCTTCGAAGACAGCGCGTGCTTCAGGGCCAGGGCGCGGACCTTCTTGGGCAGATCGTGGGCATGGCTGCGCACGACCGGACCGAAGGCACGTCCACCGCCGCGGAACTGCGGAGCGGAGGCGGCGCCGTGACGGGCATTACCGGTGCCCTTCTGCTTGTAGAGCTTCTTGCGCGTCCGGTTGACGTCCGAGCGGTTCTTGACCGCGTGGGTTCCGGCCTGACGCTTGGCAAGCTGCCAACGCACCATGCGCTGAAGAAGGTCGACGCGCGGCTCGAGACCGAAGATGGTCTCGTCCAGTTCGACGGAACCGGCTCCGGCACCGTCGAGGGTGGTGATATCGAGCTTCATCACGCGTTCTCCTCGGAAGCGGGAGCCTCGGGGGCCGGCGCTTCGGTCGCGGGGGCCGAAGCACCCTGCTCACGGAACTTGCCCGGCTGCGGCACATCCGCGGGGAGCTTGCGCTTCACCGCGTCGCGGATCTGGATCCAGCCGCCGGCGACACCGGGGACGGCGCCTTCGACGAGGATGAGGCCACGCTCAGGATCCGTGCGCACGACGCGCAGGTTCTGGGTGGTGACCCGATCGACACCCATGTGACCGGGCATCTTCTTGTTCTTGAAGGTCTTGCCCGGGTCCTGGCGGCCACCGGTCGAACCGATCGAACGGTGCGAGACGGAGACGCCGTGGGTGGCGCGAAGACCGCCGAAGTTCCAGCGCTTCATACCACCGGCAAAGCCCTTACCCGTGGTCGTGCCCGTCACGTCGACGAACTGACCGGGGATGAAGTGATCCGCAGTGATTTCGGCACCGACCGGGATCAGCTTGTCTTCGCTGACCCGAAACTCGGCAAGTTTCTGCTTGGGCTCGACCTTGGCGATCGCGAACCGGCCGCGCTCGGCAGCCGACACGTTCTTCACCTTGGCCTTACCGACGCCGACCTGAAGGGCGACGTAGCCATTCTTCTCGACGGTACGGTGGGCAACCACCTGGCATTGATCGATTTTGAGCACGGTGACCGGAACATGTTCGCCTGCATCCGTAAAGATGCGGGTCATGCCGACCTTCTGTGCAATGACGCCTGAGCGCATAGGTGTCTCCCCTCGCGCGATTTACGGTAAGCTCTAAATCCCCGCGGGACTTAGAGCTTGATCTCCACGTCCACGCCGGCGGCGAGGTCGAGCTTCATCAGCGCGTCCACGGTCTGCGGCGTCGGATCGACGATATCGAGGACGCGCTTGTGGGTGCGCATCTCGAACTGCTCGCGCGACTTCTTGTCGATGTGCGGCGAGCGGTTGACAGTGAACTTCTCGATATGGGTCGGCAGCGGGATCGGACCACGGATGGTGGCTCCGGTGCGCTTGGCCGTCGAGACGATCTCGCGGGTCGATGCATCGAGAATCCGATGATCGAACGCCTTGAGGCGGATACGAATATTCTGACCGTTCATGACCTGAAACCTTGGCGGGACGTGGTGGGGCGGGCGCGAGGACCCGCCCCTCTGTCGTTCCCTGCAGACGTTACCGTTTGACGGAAGACTACTCGTTGATGGCGGCGACGACGCCGGCGCCGACGGTGCGGCCGCCTTCACGGATGGCGAAGCGGAGCTTCTCTTCCATGGCGACGGGGACGATCAGGGTGACGTCCATGGTCACGCTGTCGCCGGGCATCACCATCTCGGTGCCCTCGGGGAGGACACACACGCCGGTGACGTCGGTGGTGCGGAAGTAGAATTGCGGCCGGTAGTTGGTGAAGAACGGGGTGTGGCGACCGCCCTCCTCCTTGGTGAGGATGTAGGCCTCGGCCTTGAACTTGGTGTGGGGCTTGACCGAGCCGGGCTTGCACACGACCTGGCCGCGCTCGACGTCCTCGCGCTTGGTGCCGCGCAGGAGCACGCCGACATTGTCGCCGGCCTGGCCCTGGTCGAGCAGCTTGCGGAACATCTCGACGCCCGTGACCGTGGTGGTCTGGGTGTCGCGGATGCCGACGATCTCGACGGTCTCGCCGACCTTGACGATGCCGCGCTCGACGCGACCCGTCACCACCGTGCCGCGGCCCGAGATCGAGAACACGTCCTCGATCGGCATCAGGAACGGCTTGTCGATGGGACGCTCCGGCTGCGGGATGTACTCGTCCACGGTCTTCATCAGCGCCACCACGGCATCATGGCCGACGGCCTTGTCGCCGTTGTCGAGCGCGACCTTGGCCGAACCCTTGGTGATCGGGATGTCGTCGCCGGGGAAATCGTACTTGGAGAGGAGCTCGCGCACCTCCATCTCGACGAGCTCGAGCAGCTCCTCGTCGTCGACGAGATCGACCTTGTTGAGGAACACCACCAGCGCCGGCACGCCGACCTGACGGGCAAGCAGGATGTGCTCGCGGGTCTGGGGCATCGGGCCGTCGGCGGCCGAGACCACCAGGATCGCGCCGTCCATCTGGGCGGCACCGGTGATCATGTTCTTCACGTAATCGGCGTGGCCCGGGCAATCGACGTGGGCGTAGTGGCGGTTGGCGGTCTCGTACTCGACGTGGGCGGTCGAGATCGTGATGCCGCGGGCCTTCTCCTCCGGCGCCTTGTCGATCTGGTCGTAGGCCGTGAACGTCGCTCCGCCCGATTCCGCCAGAACCTTCGTGATCGCCGCCGTCAGCGACGTCTTGCCGTGGTCGACGTGCCCGATCGTCCCGATGTTGCAATGCGGCTTCGTACGAGCGAATTTCTCTTTGGCCATCGTAGCCTCCGTCAGTTCAATGTTTCAGGTGATGCTGCTGCGGTCCGGAAAAGGCGGGAAGCCTTAAGCGTACTTCGCGACGACCTTCTCGGCCTCGCCGCGCGGCACCTCTTCGTAATGGTCGAATTGCATCGTGAAGTTGGCGCGGCCCTGGGAGAAGGACCGGAGCTGGTTCACGTAGCCGAACATGTTGGCCAGCGGCACCATCGCGTTGATGACGTTCGCATTGCCGCGCATGTCCTGGCCCTGGATCTGGCCGCGGCGGGAATTCAGATCGCCGATCACCGAACCGGTATACTCTTCCGGCGAGACGACCTCGACCTTCATCACCGGCTCGAGCAACACCGAGCCACCCTTCTGGAGCGCTTCGCGCAGAGCGGCGCGGGACGCGATCTCGAAGGCGAGCGCCGAGGAATCGACGTCGTGGTAGGCGCCGTCGATGAGCTCGACCTTGATGTCGACCACCGGGAAGCCCGCTAGGATGCCGGCGCCGAGCACCGAGTTGAGGCCCTTTTCGACGCCCGGGATGTATTCCTTGGGCACCGTGCCGCCGATGATCTTCGAGGAGAACTCGAAGCCCTTGCCGGGCTCGTTGGGCTCCACCACGAACTTCACCCGGGCGAACTGACCGGTACCGCCGGTCTGCTTCTTGTGGGTGTAGTCGATCTCGGTGCGCTTCGTGAGCTTCTCACGATACGCCACCTGCGGTTGACCGATATTCGCGTCGACCATGTAGGTGCGGCGCAGGATGTCGACCTTGATGTCGAGGTGGAGCTCGCCCATCCCGCGAAGAATGGTCTGGCCGGACTCTTGGTCCGTCGAGACCCGGAACGACGGATCCTCGGCGGCGAGCTTGGCGAGTGCGATACCGAGCTTCTCCTGATCGGCCTTCGACTTGGGCTCGACGGCGATCTCGATGACGGGCTCGGGGAATTCCATCTTCTCGAGGATGACGGCCTTCTGCGGATCGCAGAGGGTGTCACCCGTGCGGGTGTCCTTAAGGCCGGCCAAGGCGACGATGTCGCCCGTGAAGGCTTCCTTGACGTCCTCGCGGTTGTTGGCGTGCATCAACAGCATCCGACCGACACGCTCTTTCTTGTCGCGGGTCGAATTGATGACGTTGGCGCCCGACTCGATCTTGCCGGAATAGACGCGGCAGAACGTGATCGTCCCGACGTGGGGATCGTCCATGATCTTGAAGGCGAGCATGGAGAAGGGATCGGTATCGGTGGGATGCCGAACGGTCTCTTCCTCGGTCTTGAAGTCGATGCCCTTGATCTCGCCGCGATCGGCGGGAGACGGCAGGTACTCGACGACCGCGTCGAGCAGGGGCTGAACGCCCTTGTTCTTGAAGGCCGAACCACACAGCACCGGATGGAAGGCGCGGCGCTGCACGGCCGTACGAACGAGGCGATGCATCGTCGCGATGTCCGGCTCGACACCGTCGAGATACGCGGCCATGGCGTCGTCATCCATCTCGACGCAGGCTTCGACCAGCTTGATGCGGTATTCCGCGGCCTGGTCGGCGAGGTCGTCCGGGATCTCGACTTCGGCGAACTCGGCGCCGAGCTTCTCGGAGGTCCAGACGACGGCCTTCATCTTGATCAGATCGATGACGCCCTTGAAGGACGTCTCGGCGCCGATCGGCAGCTGCAGGCACACCGGCTTGCCAGCGACGCGATCGATGATGTCGGCGACGCATTTGAAGAAGTCGGCGCCGATCTTGTCCATCTTGTTGACGAACACGATGCGCGGCACGTCGTACTTGTCGGCCTGGCGCCAGACGGTCTCGGTCTGGGGCTCGACGCCCTGGTTGCCGTCGAGCACGCACACGGCGCCGTCGAGCACACGCAGCGAACGCTCGACTTCGATGGTGAAGTCGACGTGGCCGGGGGTGTCGATGATGTTCAGGCGCTTGTCGCGCCAGAAGCACGTCGTGGCAGCCGACGTGATCGTGATGCCACGCTCCTGCTCCTGCGTCATCCAATCCATGGTCGCGGCGCCGTCATGGACTTCGCCGATCTTATGGGACTTGCCGGTGTAGTACAGGATCCGCTCGGTGGTCGTGGTCTTGCCAGCATCAATGTGAGCCATGATGCCGAAGTTGCGGTAGTCCTCGATCGCGTGCGTGCGGGGCATCGGATTGCTCCTGAAAGGGTCCGGGTCCGCTTACCAGCGGTAGTGCGAGAAGGCGCGGTTGGCTTCAGCCATCCGGTGCGTGTCTTCCCGCTTCTTCACGGCGTTGCCGCGGTTGTTGGCGGCGTCCAGAAGTTCGGCCGACAGGCGCTCGACCATGGTGCGGTCGTTGCGGCCGCGGGCGGCCTGGATCAGCCAACGAATGGCCAGCGCCTGACGGCGCTCGGTGCGAACCTCGACCGGAACCTGGTAGGTGGCGCCACCGACGCGGCGGGAGCGAACCTCGATCGCCGGAGCGACGTTCTCGAGTGCGGCGCGGAACACCTCGATGGGGTTCGCACGGGCGCGGTTCTCGACGATGTCGAACGCACCGTAGACGATGCCTTCGGCAATGGACTTCTTGCCCTCGTACATGATCGAATTCATGAACTTGGTCAGGACGATATCGCCGTACTTGGCGTCCGGGATGATTTCGCGCTTTTCGGCAGAATGGCGGCGGGACATCGCTCGCTCCGTCTTAGATCGTATGGTCTTGAAACCACCCCGCGCAGGCCGCCTCGAACCTCATCGAGGCCGGCGGCATCCTTACGGGGTGCGCGAATATCTTACTTCGGGCGCTTGGCGCCGTACTTCGAACGGCGCTGCTTACGACCCTTGACGCCCTGCGTGTCGAGCACGCCGCGGAGGATGTGGTAGCGAACGCCGGGCAAATCCTTCACACGGCCGCCGCGGATCATCACCACGGAGTGCTCCTGAAGGTTATGGCCCTCGCCCGGGATGTAACCGATGACTTCGAAGCCATTGGTGAGGCGAACCTTCGCGACCTTACGAAGCGCCGAGTTCGGCTTCTTCGGGGTCGTCGTGTAGACGCGGGTGCAGACGCCACGCTTCTGCGGGCAGGCGTCGAGCGCCGGCACCTTGTTGCGGCTCTTCTGCGCCTTACGCGGCTGGGCGATCAGCTGGTTGATCGTCGGCATACTCTGCCCTCTTCATCTGGACCGCGGAGGCGCGATCCCATGTTCGACTTCACGAAGCGGTCCGTTTCCGGGCCACCGCAGATCTCCGGGAGAAGATCGGCAAAACGAATATGCGCCATGGGTCGGTGATGACCCGTGGCGCGCGTTCGGCAGAGGATCACGCCCTACGGCGCGCTCGTACCTACTGATCTGACAAGAATGTCAGTCGATGTGAGTACCCGGGCGGGACGAGCGAGTGGCTGCGGGCCCGTAAGCCCCGACTCGCTATGTCCTGCTGATGTGCCGGAGTGGCGTGCTTCTATGCGGGGACTGCCCGAACGTCAATCCTTGCAGGTGAGAAACTTGCACCGGATCGTCGGTTAACGCCCGATTGAGGACCGCTGGTCCGTGGACGGCGTGGTGCATTCCCTGAAACGAGGAAGGGCGGCCATCGCTGGCCGCCCTTCGCTGATCGATCCCGTGATGCTGGAAGACCTATTCAGCCGCGGACGGAAGGCCGCTGAGCGGCTTCGCACCGCTCTCGGCGGCCTTCTGCTGCAGGATCATGGCATCGCGACGCCGCGCCACGGCGCGGATATCGGCGGCCATGGAGCCGGTGCCGGCCGGGATGAGCGAGCCGACGATGACGTTCTCCTTGAGGCCTTCGAGGTAGTCGATCTTGCCGTTGACCGCCGCCTCGGTGAGGACGCGGGTGGTCTCCTGGAACGACGCCGCCGAGATGAACGACTTCGTCTGCAAGCTCGCCTTGGTGATGCCGAGCAGCACCGGCACGCCGACGATCGGCTTCTTGCCCTCGGCAAGCAGCTTCTCGTTCATGTCGGCCAGTTCCGTCCGGTCGATCTGGTCACCGGTCAGGATGTCCGAATCGCCACCATCGGTGATCTCGACCTTCTGCAGCATCTGCCGGACGATGACCTCGATGTGCTTGTCGTTGATCGACACGCCCTGGAGTCGGTAGACGCCCTGGATCTCGTTGACGAGGTAGGCCGCGAGTTCCTCCACGCCCTTGATCGCCAGGATGTCGTGCGGCGCCGGGTTGCCGTCGACGATGTAGTCGCCGAGCTCCACCACGTCCCCGTCCTGCAAGTGGATGTGCTTGCCCTTGGGAATGAGGTACTCGACCGCGTCCGATCCGTCATGCGGCGTCAGGGTCAGGCGACGCTTGTTCTTGTAATCGCGCCCGAACTGGATCGTGCCCGACTTCTCGGCGATGATCGCCGCGTCCTTGGGTCGGCGGGCCTCGAACAATTCCGCCACACGCGGCAGACCGCCGGTGATGTCGCGGGTCTTGGCCGAGTCGGTGGAGACGCGGGCGAGGATGTCGCCGGCCTTCACCCGTCCACCCGGATCGTAGCCGATGATGGCGTCGACGGGGAGGAAGTAGCGGGCGTCCGAGCCACGCGGCAGCTTCATCGGCTTGCCGTCGTCGTCGAGCACCAGCATCGCCGGCTTGAGGTCGGCGGTGCGGGCGGTCCCACGCCAGTCGATGACGACGCGCTTGGCGATGCCGGTCGACTCGTCGGTGGTCTCGGTCATCGACTGGCCGTCGATCATGTCCTCGTAGGCGACCACACCGTCCGTCTCGGTGATGATCGGGCGGGTGTAGGGGTCCCATTCGGCCACGCGCTGGCCGCGCTTGACCTTGTCGCCCTCGTCCACCCGCAGGCGGGCACCGTATTGCAGGCGGTGGACCGCCCGCTCGGAGCCGTCGGAGCCGACGATCACCACGGCGACGTTACGGCCGGTGGCGATGAGGTCGCCGTCCGAGTTCCGTGCGAGGGCACGATTGCGGATCTTGATCGTGCCTTCGAAGCCGGATTCGATGAACGACGAATCCGCGATCTGCGCCGCGCCGCCCACGTGGAAGGTGCGCATGGTGAGCTGGGTACCCGGCTCGCCGATGGACTGCGCCGCGATGACGCCGACCGCCTCACCCATGTTCACCGGGGTGCCGCGGGCGAGATCGCGCCCGTAGCAGGTGGCGCAGACGCCGCTGCGGGTCTGGCAGACCAGCACCGAACGGATCTTCACCTCCTGGATACCCGCCGCCTGGATGGCCGGCAGGTGCTTCTCCTCGATGGTCTCGTTGGTCTTGACGATGACCGTGCCGTCCTGCGCCAGAAGATCTTCGGCGGTGGCGCGGCCGAGGATGCGGATGGCGAGCGGAGCCACGACCTGGCCCGCATCGACGATGGCCCGCATGCGGATGCCGTTCGTCGAACCGCAATCCACCTCGCGGATGACTGCGTCCTGCGCCACGTCGACGAGGCGGCGTGTCAGGTAGCCCGAGTTGGCGGTCTTGAGCGCGGTGTCGGCCAGACCCTTACGGGCGCCGTGGGTCGAGTTGAAGTACTCGAGAACGTCGAGGCCTTCCTTGAAGTTCGAGATGATCGGCGTCTCGATGATCTCGCCCGAGGGCTTGGCCATGAGGCCGCGCATGGCGGCGAGCTGCTTCATCTGCGCCGGCGAACCACGGGCACCGGAATGGCTCATCATGTAGATCGAGTTGACCTGCTTGTCGGCGCCGTTCTCGTCCTTCTGAACGGTGGAGATGCGCAGCATCATCTCGGCCGCGAGCCTGTCCGAGCACTTGGCCCAGGCGTCGACCACCTTGTTGTACTTCTCGCCCTGGGTGATCAGGCCGTCGTTGTACTGCTGCTCGTAATCCTTCACCAGCGCGCGGGTCTCGTCGACGATCGGCCACTTGTTATCCGGCACGACCATGTCGTCCTTGCCGAACGAGATGCCGGCCTTGAACGCGTGGTTGAAGCCGAGCGCCATGATGCGATCACAGAAGATCACCGACTCCTTCTGACCGCAGTGGCGGTAGACGGTGTCGATCATTCCGGAGATCTCCTTCTTGGTCATCAGCTTGTTGACGACGTCGAAGGGCACGTTCTTGTGCAGCGGCAGGGCACCCGAGAGGATCACGCGCCCCGGGGTGGTGTCGTAGGTCTTGGTCAAGGGCTCGCCGTCCGGACCGATGCCGTTCCAGCGCCAGCGGATCTTGGTGTGGAGCTTGACGGTCTTGGCCGCGAGCGCGTGCTCGAGCTCGCCGACGTTGCCGAACACGCCCTGCATCGGGTTGAGCTTGTTCGTCGGGTCGAAGGCGCCGATGGCCCCTTCGGCGACGATCGAGAGGTAGTACAGGCCGAGCACGATATCCTGCGACGGCACGATGATCGGCTGGCCGTTGGCGGGATGCAGGATGTTGTTGGTCGACATCATCAGGACGCGCGCCTCCAACTGAGCCTCGAGGCTCAGGGGAACGTGCACGGCCATCTGATCGCCGTCGAAGTCGGCGTTGAACGCGGCGCAGACCAGCGGGTGAAGCTGGATCGCCTTACCTTCGATGAGCTTGGGCTCGAACGCCTGGATGCCGAGGCGGTGGAGCGTCGGCGCCCGGTTGAGCATCACCGGGTGCTCGCGGATGACCTCGTCGAGGATATCCCAGACCTCGGGCTTCTCCTTCTCGACGAGCTTCTTGGCCTGCTTGACGGTGGCCGAGAAACCCTTGGCGTCGAGGCGCGCGTAGATGAACGGCTTGAACAGCTCGAGGGCCATCTTCTTCGGCAAGCCGCACTGGTGCAGCTTCAGCTCGGGGCCGACCACGATGACCGAACGTCCCGAATAATCGACGCGCTTGCCGAGCAGGTTCTGGCGGAAGCGGCCCTGCTTGCCCTTGAGCATGTCGGCGAGCGACTTCAGCGGACGCTTGTTGGCACCCGTGATGACACGGCCGCGACGACCGTTGTCGAACAGGGCGTCGACGGCTTCCTGCAGCATCCGCTTCTCGTTGCGGATGATGATGTCGGGCGCACGCAGCTCGATCAGCCGCTTGAGGCGGTTGTTGCGGTTGATGACGCGGCGATACAGGTCGTTGAGGTCCGAGGTCGCGAAGCGGCCACCATCCAGCGGCACCAGCGGACGCAGGTCCGGCGGAATGACGGGCACGACGGTGAGGATCATCCACTCGGGCTTGTTGCCCGACATCTGGAAGGCCTCGATGATCTTCAAGCGCTTGAGAAGCTTCTTGGGCTTCAGCTCGGAGGTCGTTGTCGCGATCTCTTCGCGCAGCGAATTGGCGATGCCGTCGAGGTCGAGCTCCTGCAGAATCCGGCGGATCGCCTCGGCGCCGATCATGGCGGTGAAGCTGTCCTCGCCGTACTCCTCCTGAGCGCGCAGGTACTCCTCCTCCGACAGGAGCTGGCGCTCCTTGAGGGGGGTGAGGCCCGGCTCGATGGTGACGTAGGACTCGAAGTACAGGATGCGCTCAAGGTCCTTGAGCGCCATGTCGAGCAGCAGGCCGATGCGGCTCGGAAGCGACTTCAGGAACCAGATGTGGGCGACGGGCGCGGCCAGTTCGATGTGGCCCATGCGGTCGCGCCGGACGCGCGCGAGGGTGACCTCGACGCCGCACTTCTCACAGATGACGCCCTTGTACTTCATGCGCTTGTACTTGCCGCACAAGCACTCGTAATCCTTGATCGGCCCGAAGATGCGGGCGCAGAACAGCCCGTCGCGCTCGGGCTTGAAGGTACGATAGTTGATCGTCTCGGGCTTCTTGATCTCGCCGAAAGACCACGAGAGGATCTTCTCCGGCGACGAGATCGAGATCTTGATCTGGTCGAAGCTCTGGGGCTGAGCCTGCTGGTTGAAAAGATTCATGACCTCTTGGTTCATGATCTACTCCTGCTGACGAGGCGCGCCCTCCGCCGAGGGGCTGACCGCGTACTGAAAACGCATTCGGCGCTGCGACCGGCCGGGTCGCCGCTAGCCGTCTCGACGTCGGGAGGCACTGCCCCTCCCCGCTCGCACCGCGCCGGCACGAAGCCGGCGCGGGAGCGTGTCGTGGTGGTTACTCGGCCGCCTCTGCGGGCGGCTCGATCTGGTCGTTGGCGGACTTCTTCGAGGAGGTGAGCTCCACGTTGAGGCCGAGCGAACGCATTTCCTTGACGAGCACGTTGAAGCTCTCGGGGATGCCCGCCTCGAAGGTGTCGTCGCCACGCACGATGGCTTCGTACACCTTGGTGCGGCCGGCCACGTCGTCCGACTTCACCGTGAGCATCTCCTGGAGCGTGTAGGCCGCACCGTAGGCCTCCAGCGCCCAGACTTCCATCTCGCCGAAGCGCTGACCGCCGAACTGCGCCTTGCCGCCGAGCGGCTGCTGGGTGACGAGCGAGTACGGGCCGATCGACCGGGCGTGGATCTTGTCGTCCACCAGGTGGTGCAGCTTCAGCATGTAGATGTAGCCCATCGTCACCTTACGGTCGAAGGGCTCGCCGGAGCGGCCGTCATAGAGGGTCGACTGGGCCGACCGGTCGAGACCGGCCAGTTCCAGCATCTGCTCGATGTCGGCTTCCTTGGCGCCGTTGAACACCGGGGTCGCCATCGGCACGCCGCGGCGCACGTTGTTGGCGGCTTCCGCCATTTCCTCGTCCGACAGGCCCTCCAACTCGGATGGCGAGTAGATCGACTGCATCTCAGCCCGCAGGGGCTCGATGTCCTGGTTGCGCAGATAGGCGTCCACCGCCAGTCCGACCTTGCGGCCGAGACCGGCCGCGGCCCAGCCCAGATGGGTCTCGAGGATCTGCCCGACGTTCATGCGCGAGGGCACGCCGAGCGGGTTGAGCACGATGTCGGCATGCGTCCCGTCTTCCAGGAACGGCATGTCCTCGATCGGCACGATCCGCGAGACAACGCCCTTGTTGCCGTGGCGGCCGGCCATCTTGTCGCCCGGCTGGATCTTGCGCTTCACCGCGACGAAGACCTTGACCATCTTCATCACGCCCGGAGGCAACTCGTCGCCGCGCTGCAGCTTCTCGACCTTGTCGAGGAAGCGCTGCTCGAGGCGCTTCTTCGACTCGTCGTACTGCTTCTGCATCGCTTCCATCTCGGTCATGAGACGGTCTTCGACGACGGCGAACTGCCACCATTGCGAACGCGGATACTCGCTCAGGCTCTCGCGGGAGAGGGTGCTCTCCTTCTTGAAGCCCTTCGGGCCGGCGATCGGAGCCTGGCCGATCAGAACGGTGGCCAGACGCGCGTAGGTGTTGCGGTCGAGGATCGCCTGCTCGTCGTCGCGATCCTTGGCGAGCCGCTCGATCTCCTCGCGCTCGATCGCCTGGGCGCGCTCGTCCTTGTCGACGCCGTGGCGGTTGAACACCCGCACCTCGACGATCGTGCCGGTCACGCCCGGGGGAACCCGGAGCGAGGTGTCGCGCACGTCCGAGGCCTTCTCGCCGAAGATGGCGCGGAGGAGCTTCTCCTCCGGGGTCATCGGGCTTTCGCCCTTCGGGGTGATCTTGCCGCACAGGATGTCGCCCGCGTGGACCTCGGCACCGATATAGACGATGCCGGCCTCGTCGAGGTTCTTCAGGGCTTCTTCCGAGACGTTCGGGATGTCGCGGGTGATCTCTTCCGGACCGAGCTTGGTGTCTCGGGCCATCACCTCGAACTCCTCGATGTGGATCGAGGTGAACACGTCATCCTTCACGATCCGCTCGGAGAGCAGGATCGAGTCCTCGAAGTTGTAGCCGTTCCACGGCATGAACGCGACGAGCACGTTCCGGCCGAGCGCCAGCTCACCGAACTCCGTCGACGGACCGTCGGCGATGATCTCGCCCTTCTTCACGGACTCGCCGACGCGCACCAGCGGCTTCTGCGTGATGCAGGTCGACTGGTTGGAGCGCTGGAACTTCTGCAGGCGGTAGATGTCGACGCCGGGCTTGTTGGCGTCGGCCTCCTCGGTGGCGCGGATGACGATACGGGTGGCGTCCACCTGATCGACGATGCCGGTGCGGCGGGCCGCAATGGCGGCACCCGAATCGCGGGCGACCACGGCTTCCATGCCGGTGCCGACGAAGGGTGCGTCGGCGCGAACCAGCGGCACCGCCTGGCGCTGCATGTTCGAGCCCATCAGCGCGCGGTTCGCGTCGTCGTTCTCGAGGAACGGGATCAACGCGGCGGCCACCGAGACAAGCTGCTTCGGGGACACGTCCATCAGGTCGACGCGGTCCGGCGGCACGACGATGACGTCACCGGCACGACGGCAGACCACGAGGTCTTCCGTGAGCTTGAAGGTCTCGTCCATCTGGGCGTTGGCCTGGGCGACGTAGTACTTCGCCTCTTCCATGGCCGACAGGTAGGCGACGTCGGTGGTGACGATGCCGTCCTTCACCTTGCGGAACGGGGTCTCAATGAAGCCGTACTTGTTCACGCGGGCGAAGGTCGCCAGCGAGTTGATCAGGCCGATGTTGGGGCCTTCCGGGGTCTCGATCGGGCAGATGCGGCCGTAATGGGTCGGGTGCACGTCGCGCACTTCGAAGCCGGCGCGCTCGCGGGTCAGACCACCGGGGCCAAGCGCCGAGAGGCGGCGCTTATGCGTCACTTCCGAGAGCGGATTGGTCTGATCCATGAACTGCGACAGCTGCGACGAGCCGAAGAACTCGCGCACGGCCGCTGCGGCGGGCTTCGCGTTGATCAGGTCCTGCGGCATCACGGTGTCGATGTCGACGGACGACATCCGCTCCTTGATGGCGCGCTCCATGCGCAGGAGGCCCAGACGGTACTGGTTCTCCATGAGCTCGCCCACCGAACGCACACGGCGGTTGCCGAGGTGATCGATGTCGTCGATCTCGCCCTTGCCGTCGCGCAGGTCCACCAGCGCCTTGACCACGGCGAGCATGTCCTCGCGGCGCAGGGTGCGGACGGTGTCCTCGGCGTCGAGGTCGAGACGCATGTTCATCTTCACGCGGCCCACGGCCGAGAGGTCGTAGCGCTCGGAATCGAAGAACAGCGAGTGGAACATCGCCTCGGCGGTGTCGAGGGTCGGCGGCTCGCCCGGACGCATGACGCGGTAGATGTCGAACAGCGCGCCTTCGCGGGCGGAGTTCTTGTCCACGGCCAGGGTGTTGCGGATGTAGGGACCGACGTTGATATGGTCGATGTCGAGCACCGGAAGCTCGGTGATCCCGACCTCTTCCAGGCTCTTGAGCAGCTTGTCGGAAATCTCGTCGCCGGCCTCGGCCCAGATCTCTCCGGTCTTCGGGTTGACCAGATCCTCGGCGATGTACTGGCCGATCAGGTCCTCGTCGGTGGCCTTGAGGAAGTTGACGCCGCGCTCGGCGATCTGCCGGGCGGTCCGGGCGTTCAGCTTCTTGCCGGCCTCGAGCACGACCTCGCCGGACTCGGCGTCGACCAGGTCGACGGAAGCCTTGAAGCCCTTCAGACGATCGGCATCGTAGGGCACACGCCATTCGGCGCCGTCACGGTCGTACATCACGCGGTTGTAGAACGTGGACAGGATCTCTTCGCCGTCGAGCCCGAGGGCGAACAGCAGCGAGGTCACCGGCAGCTTGCGCTTCCGATCGATGCGGACGTGCACGATGTCCTTGGCGTCGAACTCGACGTCGAGCCAGGAGCCGCGATACGGGATGATGCGGGCGGCGAACAGGAGCTTGCCCGACGAGTGGGTCTTGCCCTTGTCGTGATCGAAGAACACGCCGGGCGAGCGGTGCATCTGCGAGACGATGACGCGCTCGGTACCGTTGACGATGAAGGTGCCGTTCTCCGTCATCAGGGGCATGTCGCCCATGTAGACGTCCTGCTCCTTGATGTCCTTGACCGACTTGGCGCCGGTATCCGGATCGACATCGAACACGATGAGACGGAGCGTCACCTTGAGCGGCGCAGCGAACGTGATGCCGCGCTGACGGCACTCGTCGACGTCGTATTTCGGCTGTTCGAACGTGTACTTGACGAACTCGAGCAGAGCCGTCGAGGAGAAGTCCGAGATCGGGAAGACCGACTTGAACACGGTCTGCAGGCCTTCGTCGCCCCGCCCGCCTTCCGGCTCGTCCATGATCAGGAACTGATCGTAGGATGCCTTCTGAACCTCGATGAGGTTCGGCATCTCCGCGACTTCCTTGATCTTGCCGAAGAATTTGCGAATGCGCTTGCGACCGACCAGCGTGTTGGCCATGGGTGACCTCGCTCCTACATCCCGCGTACCGGGTGCCCGGGGAAGGCTCGTGCCTCCCGCAACCAGGCGATGAACGCGCCCCGCCGGACGCCGCCCACCCGAACTGAAAATCACGTGGCCCGTTGCCGGACCGGTTCGGTCGCCGGAAGCGACCATAGCCCGCGGGCGCAAACCCGCGGGCCATCGGTGCCGTCAGGTCCGAATGGACCCGACGGACGATGATGGGCCAGTGCGGCCCATCGCAGTGCCTTACTTGAGTTCGACCTTGGCGCCGGCCTTCTCGAGCTGGCCCTTGAGCTTCTCGCCCTCTTCCTTGTTGACAGACTCCTTGACGGCCTTCGGAGCGCCCTCGACGAGGTCCTTGGCTTCCTTGAGGCCGAGGCCGGTGATCGCGCGGACCTCCTTAATGACCTCGATCTTCTTGTCGCCAACGGCGGTGAGCATGACCGTGAACTCGGTCTGCTCCTCGACGACGGCGGCAGCGGCGGCCGGGCCGGACGCGACGGCGACGGCGGCAGCAGCCGAGACGCCCCACTTCTCTTCGAGCATCTTGGCGAGGTCAGCGGCCTCGAGAACGGTCAGGGACGACAGGTCGTCGACGAGCTTGGCAAGATCAGCCATGGTGGTAATCCTCTGGATATCGGTTTGAACGGATGGGTTGATAAGGGCGCAGCGACCTCAGGCCGCTTCGCTCTGAGCCTCGTCCTTCGTGGCATAGGCCCCGAACACGCGGGCGAGCTTTGCCGCCGGTGCGCTGACGACCTGGGCGATCTTGGTCGCGGGAGCCTGGATGAGGCCCACGATCTTGGCGCGCAGTTCGTCGAGGGACGGGAGCGAGGCGAGTGCCTTCACGCCGTCCGGGTTCAGGGCGGTCGTGCCCATGGCGCCGCCGAGGATCACGAGCTTGTCGTTGACCTTGGCGAAGTCCACCGCAACCTTTGCGGCCGCGACCGGATCGCTCGAATAGGCGAGCAGGGTCGGGCCCTTCAGGAGGGGCTTGATGGAGGCGACGTCCGTGCCATCGAGAGCGATGTTGGCGAGGCGGTTCTTGGTGACCTTCACGGTGGCACCGGCCAGCTTCATCTGCGAGCGCAGCTTCTGCATGTCGGCGACCGTGAGGCCTTTGTAGTGGGCCACGACGACGACGGACGTGTTCGCGAACACGCCGTTGAGCGTCGAGACGAGATCAGCTTTGGCTGTCCTGTCCACTGGGGCTCTCTCCGGTTGGCGGAACCCGAGAATGGGTCCGCCGGTTGCACATGCCGCCCGGGACGGAATTCGGCTCGTAGGAAGCCGGAACGTCCTGGACGACGCTTCACGGCCCTGTCCCCTGACATCCTCCCATGGGGTGGACGGCACGGGTGAGATTGTTCAAACCGATGCCTCTCCGCTGCCGCGAAGCGCGGCGTTGGCGAGGATGTTGAATTCGGTCTTCCCAGTCTGTGCAGGCTCTGTGGATTAAGCCGGTGACCCGGCGCCTGCAGTCTCGGACAGGACATGGCCGGACGAGGCCTGAAAGAGCATTGAGCCCCTCAAAACCTTCCGGCCATCACCACCTGGTTGCCCAGGCGATTTCTCAATCAGAAACCGACCGATCGGTCGATTCCTTTCTCATGTATGAAAACGTTAAGGGGGGTCTATAGAGCCTTACAAGCCCCCTGCCAAGTGCCTTTGCGCGACAATTCCGTCGCAGGCGACGATTTCGCTTGACGCGAAATCCTCGTCCTGGCCCCGGCCGCGGAATGGTCGTCCCGTCATGCGGCGGTAGGCACGCCCGGTCGGCAGAGCCCTCCTAGGTCGGAAGGAACTTGCGCGCCGCCTGCCACCACGGGGTTCGCTCAACCTTCGCCTGGTCGGCCTTGGCCGCGTAGAACGAGGCATTGTGCTCGCCGCGCAGGGCTTCACGGGTGAAGCGAATGAGGTGGTGGGCGACGAAGCCCATGTTGAACACCGCTTCGATTTGCCCACGCTTCAAGGCATGGCCAGCGGCTCTCCAGAACACGCCGCGATAATCCGACAGCAGCCCGACCCGCAGGGCGATGTTGAAGCCGAGGATCAGGCCACGGCGCAGGTTGGTCCGGGTGAGCTTGCCCTTGAGCGGGGTCTTGATCCGATGTGGGTAAGTCCGCTCGACCTGGTACTTGAAGCGCGCGAACAGGTTTTCCGGCTCGTAGGCGTGGGCGATGGCCCGGCGCCAGCTCGCCACCACGTCGTCGTGCGGCCGCTTGAACAGCACGTTCGATTCGAGCGACGCGTCGTGGAGCAGCCGGCCCTCGCGGGTCAGACGGTCCCAGAGCGGGGTCTTGGGCAGGGCCTGGAGCAGGTTCATGGTCAGAACCGGCACCGCCGACTTGTCGACGAAGTCGATGAGCTTCTGCTCCGAGCTGTCGGTCTCGCTGTCGAGGCCCAGGATGATGCCCGAGGTCACTTCGAGGCCGAAGCTGTTGAGCGTCTCGATGGCCTCGTACATCGGCACGGCGGCGTTGTGCTTCTTGTCGATGCCGGCGAGCGCCTCCTCTTCCGGCGTCTCGATGCCGACGAAGACGGTCATGAAGTTGGCCTGGCGCATCAGCTCGAGGATGTCGGGCTGCTTGGCCATGTTCAGGGTCGCCTCGCAGGCGAACTGAAGCGGGTAGTGGTTCTTCTTCTGCCACGCCACCAGGTGGGGCAGCATGTCCTTCGTCGCCTTGCGGTTGCCGATGAAGTTGTCGTCGACGAAATACACTACCGCCGGGTGGCCGGGCTGGGAGATGATCGCATCGAGTTCGCCGAGCATCTGCTCGGGAGACTTCAGGCGCGGCTGGCGGCCATAGAGCTGCGGGATGTCGCAGAACTCGCAGCGATACGGGCAGCCCGACGAGAATTGCAGCGAGCCGATGAGGTAGCGCTTGAGCGGGGCGGCCTCGTAGGCGGGCGCGGGGAAGTCGGAGAGCGGCAGGCGCTCCTTAGTCTCCAGGCGCACCTGGGCGGCGGGGATCGAGACGTCGCGATCGAGGATCGCCACGAGCTCGTCGGTGGCGTCGCCGATCTCGCCGACATGGAGGTAGTCGAATTCGGGATATTGCTCGGGTGAGCCCGAGACCGAGGGGCCGCCGAGCGCCGTGACCTTACCGGCGGCGTGAGCCCTGGCGTAGATGTCCCGGATCTGCGGCGCCTGGATGTGCATGCCCGACACGAACACCGCGTCAGCCCAGGCGAAGTCGTCCGGCCCGGCCCGCTTGATGTTCTCGTCGACGAACCGGTATTCCCAGCTCTCGGGCATGTAGGCCGCGATCAGCAGGAGCCCCTGCGGCGGCATGAACGCCTTCACGCCGCCCATCAAAGGGTAGGCATGGGCGAAGGTGCCAAAGGACGGCGTGTAGGCCGGAAAGACGCACAGGATGCGTCGCTTGGAGGTGACGGAGAGGGTGCATCGCATGAGGTTGTATCTAGCACAGCCATCGCGGAAGGCGTCACCCTCGGACGACGAATTCTTGCCACCTCGCGCGATTGCGCGCCTCGGCCGCATGCGGCGGGCCCGACCGATCACGCGCCTTTGAACGGATCGGGGTCGGCCTCGGATCACCGATCCGCCGCTCGGCCACATCCAGGCTCGCCGCAATGCCGTCCTGAAAGGCCTGGTCCCGAACGAAAACGCCCGGCCGTGAGGCCGGGCGCTTCCAGATGTGAGGACGATGCGTGCTGGCGTTACGCCGGCAGGACCGAGGCCGGCTCGACCTTGATGCCGGGACCCATGGAGGAGGTCACGGCGACGCGCTGGACGTACTGGCCCTTGGCGCCGGCGGGCTTGGCCTTGGCCACCGCGTCGGCGAACGCCTTGATGTTCTCGACGAGCTTGTCGGCGTCGAACGAGACCTTGCCGATGCCGGCATGGACGATGCCGGCCTTCTCGACGCGGAACTCAACCGAGCCGCCTTTGGCGCCGGCCACCGCGGACTTCACGTCCATGGTGACGGTGCCGACCTTCGGGTTCGGCATCAGGCCGCGCGGGCCGAGGACCTTGCCGAGACGACCGACGAGCGGCATCAGGTCGGGGGTCGCGATGCAGCGATCGAACTCGATCTTGCCGCCCTGGACGATCTCGAGCAGATCCTCAGCACCGACGATGTCGGCACCGGCGGCGCGGGCCTCGTCGGCCTTGGCGCCGCGGGCGAACACCGCCACCCGCACCGTCCGGCCGGAGCCGTTGGGCAGGCTGCAGACGCCACGGACCATCTGGTCGGCGTGACGCGGGTCGACGCCGAGGTTCATCGAGACTTCCACGGTCTCGTCGAACTTGGCGCTGGCCTTTTCCTTAACGAGCTTGATCGCCTCGTCGATGGTGTAGAGCTTGAGCGCGTCGATGCCCTCGCGGGCGGCGCGGATGCGCTTGCCTTCGTGTGCCATTGTGCCCTCCCCTTAAGCTACGACGTCGAGGCCCATGGCTCGCGCGGAGCCACGGATCATCGCGACAGCGGCTTCCACCGAATCGCAGTTCAGGTCGGGCATCTTGCGCTCGGCGATCTCGCGCAGCTGAGCCTCGGTGACCTTGCCGACGTTGGAGCCGGGCTTGCCCGGGGTCTTGGAGCCGGAAGCCGGCTTCTTGCCGATCTTCAGGCCGGCGGCCTTCTTCAGGAAAAAGGTGACCGGGGGCTGCTTCATCTCGAAGGTGAAGCTGCGATCCTGATACGCCGTGATGACGACCGGGATCGGGGTCCCCTTCTCGATTTGGGAGGTCTTCGCGTTGAAGGCCTTGCAGAATTCCATGATGTTGAGGCCGCGCTGACCGAGCGCGGGGCCGATGGGCGGCGACGGGTTCGCGGCGCCGGCCGGAACCTGAAGCTTCACGTAGCCCGTGATCTTCTTTGCCATAGGGACTGCTCCCAAAGAATGCCCGGCACCCGGCTGGCCTCAGCGCGGATGGTGCGGGCGGTTGCAGGTCGCGGTGCGGTCCGTGGACCCCGGCGGCGAACCGGGCGGGCCTCCCGCGTGTGATACCGCCAGAGGCGGCCTACGGTCCGAGCCTTGGCTCCAACCGATCTCATGAACCGCATCGTCGTTCCAGAACGCCGCGATGCGGCCCCGGAACGGCGCGGTGCTCAGATCTTTTCGACCTGACCGTATTCGAGTTCCACCGGAGTGGCGCGGCCGAAGATCGAGACGGCGACCTTGAGGCGCGAGCGGCTCTCGTCGATCTCTTCCACGGTGCCGTTGAACGATGCGAACGGGCCGTCGGAAACCCGTACGGTCTCGCCGATCTCGAAGGAGATCGAGGGCTTGGGACGATCGACGCCCTCGGCGACCTGCCCCTTGATGCGCTCGGCCTCGGAATCCGGGATCGGCACCGGCTTCGACTTGTCGGCACCGAGGAAGCCGGTGACTTTCGGGGTGTTCTTGATGAGGTGGTAGACCTCGTCGGTGAGGTCGCACTTCACCAGGACGTAGCCGGGGAAGAACTTGCGCTCGGCATCGACCTTGCGGCCGCGACGGACCTCGACGACCTTCTCGGTCGGGACCATGACCTCGTCGAACAGCTCGGTCAGGCCACGCTGGGCCGCCTGATCCTTGATGGACTGCGCGACCTTGTTCTCGAAATTCGAGTAGGCGTGGACGATGTACCAGCGCTTCGACACGGTTCTCACCAAATCCTGACGTCGGTCGATCCGGTCGCGAAAGCGCGCCCGGAGCGAGAAGTTTCCTGACAGCCCCGGCGCCTCCGTAACCCGGAGACCCCTGTGCGGGCCGATGCCTTAGGCCCCGACCCCGAGGATCAGGGTCACGAGATAGCGCAGGGCCTGGTCGACCACCGTGAAGAAGATGCTCGCCACGACCACCATGATGAACACCATCACGGTGGTGACCACGGTCTCCTTACGGCTCGGCCACGTGACCTTACGGCCCTCGTCGCGAACCTGAGACAGGAACTCGGCCGGGCCGACGCGCTTGGCGGCCGGCCGCACCGGGGGCGTCGCCCGCGGGGGCGTCGGCGTGGTGGCGCCGCGCTGCGGGGTGCGCGCGAGGTCCACTTTCTTCGATGCTTCGTTCGATGCCATGGCGCCAACAACAAGGAGATCGGTTCGGAGGTCGGGAAAGCGTGATGCCGCGGCTTCACAGAAGCCCGCACCGACAGCCCTCATCGATCTCGGAAGGCGACCGCTCTAGCGCAAGTGCCAAGGGTTGTCGATCCCAAGCCTTGTCGACTGCGCCCGGAACGGACTTCGAGGGAAGCGGTCGGTCTCTCGCTTGAGAAAAGCAGGAGGAGACGACCTGGACGATGCGGCCATGAATGGCAGGAGTGGAGGGACTCGAACCCGCAACCTCCGGTTTTGGAGACCGGCGCTCTGACCAGTTGAGCTACACTCCTACGCGCGACGCTCCATGCCCGATCGTTGCCGGCTGCGCAAGGGGCCGAGGCCGACGGCGCGCGATATTCGTGGCGCCGGGAGGACGGCGAATGCCCCTCCCCTCATTTTGGAAAGCGGCCCGGTGCGATGGCCGCCGGTGCTCTGGCCCGCTACCGTCCGTGTTGGGCGAGTTCGGCGAGCCCGAGTGGGCGCAGCCCATCGGCGGAGGAGTGGAAGAGTTCCGAACTTCGGCGGTACGGACCCTTCCGCACGTAGTCCGTGACGATCCGCGCGAGGCGGTCCCGCCCTTCGCTCTCGGGGTCCCAGGCGATGAGGATGTTGCGGGTCGGCACGGCCACGACCATGCCTGTCGTGCGGAGGCCCGTACGGATCTGATCCATGATCGCGGGGAGCAGGATGCGCGCCGCCGCATAGCCGGATTCGTCGGCGACCGACGCGAAATGGCCTTTCGCACCGGTCGGCGAGATCCGGATTTCGACACCGTCGGACTCCTTTTCCAAGTTGTCCGCCGCGACCTTCTCGAGCTTGGCCTGATCGATCCCCCAGGCGTCGAAGATCGGTTGGGTGACGAGTTGATAGCGGTTGGATTCGTCGAGGGCGTAGGCGACCCAGAGCTTTTCCGAAAAGCGCCGGCAGATCAGTTCCGGCGCCTGCTCGCGGTATTCGTGCGGCACGAGCTGGATGCGCAGGCGGGTCGCCGCACGGACGAACGGCTCGATCGTGCCTGATGGCGGCGGTTTGGCGGCGACATGCGGTCCTATGATCTTGAGAATGGTGGTGCGTCGCTCAGCGTCGCTGAGGTTCGCGACGCCCTGCCGAAGATGGCCGAGATTCAGCACGAAGGGTCCGCTGCGGATGAAGTCGGGGTGGCCTGGGCGGGTTACGACCGCGTCGGGATACTCGCTCCGCAGGATTTCGATGACCTCGTCCCGGAAGGCCTCTGCGTCCGCGCTGTCGTTCCCCGCGGCAAGTCCCGGGTTTGCGTGCGCCACGCAGCTCCAGGCCGCCATCGCCAGGGCGGTGCGCCGGGTGGGGCGCCGATGCCGATCGGGTCTCGGCAATCGAATCGAATCCATCGGATAACCTCGCGGTCTGCAACCGCAGGTTATGAAATGGAGAAGCCGACGCTCCGTCAAGGCGGAGCGCCGGCTTCGATGTGGAGTTCGTAGAGGCGGCAGTGTCGGATCGGTCCGTCAGCTTCGCCGCAACCAGGGGATGCGGCGAAGGCTTAGGGGTCGAGACTACTCGTTGATGGCGGCGACGACGCCGGCGCCGACGGTGCGGCCGCCTTCACGGATGGCGAAGCGGAGCTTCTCTTCCATGGCGACGGGGACGATCAGGGTGACGTCCATGGTCACGCTGTCGCCGGGCATCACCATCTCGGTGCCCTCGGGGAGGACACACACGCCGGTGACGTCGGTGGTGCGGAAGTAGAATTGCGGCCGGTAGTTGGTGAAGAACGGGGTGTGGCGACCGCCCTCCTCCTTGGTGAGGATGTAGGCCTCGGCCTTGAACTTGGTGTGGGGCTTGACCGAGCCGGGCTTGCACACGACCTGGCCGCGCTCGACGTCCTCGCGCTTGGTGCCGCGCAGGAGCACGCCGACATTGTCGCCGGCCTGGCCCTGGTCGAGCAGCTTGCGGAACATCTCGACGCCCGTGACCGTGGTGGTCTGGGTGTCGCGGATGCCGACGATCTCGACGGTCTCGCCGACCTTGACGATGCCGCGCTCGACGCGACCCGTCACCACCGTGCCGCGGCCCGAGATCGAGAACACGTCCTCGATCGGCATCAGGAACGGCTTGTCGATGGGACGCTCCGGCTGCGGGATGTACTCGTCCACGGTCTTCATCAGCGCCACCACGGCATCATGGCCGACGGCCTTGTCGCCGTTGTCGAGCGCGACCTTGGCCGAACCCTTGGTGATCGGGATGTCGTCGCCGGGGAAATCGTACTTGGAGAGGAGCTCGCGCACCTCCATCTCGACGAGCTCGAGCAGCTCCTCGTCGTCGACGAGATCGACCTTGTTGAGGAACACCACCAGCGCCGGCACGCCGACCTGACGGGCAAGCAGGATGTGCTCGCGGGTCTGGGGCATCGGGCCGTCGGCGGCCGAGACCACCAGGATCGCGCCGTCCATCTGGGCGGCACCGGTGATCATGTTCTTCACGTAATCGGCGTGGCCCGGGCAATCGACGTGGGCGTAGTGGCGGTTGGCGGTCTCGTACTCGACGTGGGCGGTCGAGATCGTGATGCCGCGGGCCTTCTCCTCCGGCGCCTTGTCGATCTGGTCGTAGGCCGTGAACGTCGCTCCGCCCGATTCCGCCAGAACCTTCGTGATCGCCGCCGTCAGCGACGTCTTGCCGTGGTCGACGTGCCCGATCGTCCCGATGTTGCAATGCGGCTTCGTACGAGCGAATTTCTCTTTGGCCATCGTCTCTTTTCCTGCAGCAAGCTCACACGAGCGGTCGCCCGGACTGTCGCTCGATAATCTGTCGAGCCGGGCGAAAGACGCGGCCCGCTTAGAGGCTTGCCGTCCTTTGATCAAGGGCTTTGCTGCGACGACCGTTGTCGGCCGGTGCGTTTCGGGCGGCGGGTTCTCTAAACCGGGAAGGCCTTCCGCTTCACGGGAGAGGCTCGCAGCAGGGTTGCCTTGTCGAGCGCGAGGGCGTGCGCGATCTCGTCGAGGGCCGCATCCTCGGTGTCGCTGATCCCGTCGAGGTCCGCCACATCGGCCGCGATCAGGAACGTGGCCTCGCGCTCGTCCGCCCCCCGCGTCGCGATGGCCGCGATCAGGCGCAGGTTCTCCGCTCGTCCCGCCCGGGTCCGCGCGCGCGCGATGCCGTCGTAGAGCTCGCTCTCCAGCATCAGCCGGTCGTAGCCCTTCTCGAGGATCGGGTTGGCCTGCATGCCGGCCAGAGCCGTATCGAACTCCTCGCCCGCCACCTCGCCGTCGGCGACGATCACGTTGGCGGCGGCCGAGACCATGGCCTGCATCAGAGCCTTGTCGCCCGCATAGGCAGTGACGGTCTGGCTGAAGCGGCCGACGATGTCCTGGAAGATGCTCATAGCGGGACAATGCTCATGGTGGCCTTCGGCCGGACGGATAGGGCTTCGCAGAGTGGGCTTCGCGGCGAACCGGTCATCGGCGCCTTCGGCGTTCCGCGGGGCGATGACAAGGAGGCAATGGCCCTCGGGCGATCTCGTTGCATCGTGCCCGCACTGGACTGCAACGGCAAAGCTTGTGATGAGGAGGAGGCTGCACCGTTGTCGCAGGCGAAAGACGAGGCGGCTCGCTTCGTCGGCACGGGGCGGAGGGGAGTAACGGGACATGGGACGGGACGGCGATCTGCGGGCCACCTTGCGCCAGGCGACGGCGGAGGCGCATGCCCGCCTCGACACGGGTTGGGAGGCGCATGATCTGACGCAGCGCTCGGCCTACGTGGCGTTCCTGTCGAGCATGGCCGTCGCCCTGGTGCCCCTGGAAGCAACCCTGGAGGCGGCGGGCGTCGAGGGAGTGCTGCCGGACTGGCCCGTGCGCCGGCGCAGTGCCGCGCTGCTGTCCGACCTCGCAGGCCTGTCGGCGCCGCCCATCGCGAAAACGTCCGATCCCGGTGACTGCAGCCCCGGCGAGATCGCCGGTATCCTCTACGTGCTGGAAGGGTCCCGCCTCGGCGGCAAGGTGATCCTGCGTCGCGTCCTCGCCTCGTCCAGCCCGGACATCCACGACAACGTCCGCTTCCTGCGCCACGGCGAAGGCCAGCGCCTGTGGCCGGCTTTCGCCACGTGGCTGGCGGCGGATGCATCCGCCCGCGCCGACATCGACGGCGCCATCGCCGGCGCGCACCGGGCCTTCGCGGCGTTCCAGGCGGCACAAGTGGCCGAAGTGCTCGCCCTCCCCTGATCGCTCAGGAAAAGCGAGCGGCCAGCATCTTGCCCAGGCTGTCGGCGGTGTAGGGCTTCTTGATCATCGGCACGTCGCCGAGCTCGGGCGGGATGCGGAAGCTCTCGCCATAGCCGGTGGCGAAGGCGAAGGGGGTGCCGAGGGCGGCGAGGCGCCGGGCCACGGGCACGCTCGTCTCGGAGCCGAGATTGACGTCGAGCAGCGCGAATTTCGGCTTGCCCGATTCGATCAGCCGCAGCGCATCGTGGACGGACGCCGCCATGTCGACCGCGCTCGCCCCGAGGGAAGTGAGGATTTCCTCCGCCTCCAGCGCGATGATCATGTTGTCCTCGACCACCAGAGCGGTCCCGGACAGCCGGGCGGAACGCTCGGTCTCCACGGCGTTTCGGAGACCGGCCGGCGCCTTGGTGACGGGAGCGATGCGAACGAAGGCCGCGGGCACGACGAAGCGTCCCGTGACACCGCCCAGCGCATAGGTGATCTCGGCCTCCCCCTGCAATTCGTAGGGAATCGAGCGCTCGATCAGGGTGGTGCCGAAGCCGCGGCGGGTCGGGGGCTTCACCGGCGGGCCATCGGTCTCGGACCAGCGGATCACGAGGCGCCCGGCCGCGTCGGTTTCCCAGCGCACGTCGACCCGGCCGTGGCCATCGGACAGCGCCCCGTACTTCGCCGAATTCGTCATCAGTTCGTGGACGACGAGAGCCAGGGTCGAGAAGGCCTGCGGCTCCAGCAGCATGTCCACGCCCGCCAGGCAGACCCGGTCCGCGCGCGCCCCGAGATAGGCCTCCGCCTCGAGGGCGATGAGATCGCGCAACGACCCCGGCCCCCAGTTGGTGGTGGTGATCTGGTCGTGCGCCCGTGCGAGCGCCTGGATGCGGCCGCCGACCACCGCCGCGAACGCCTCGACGCTGTCGGTGCCCGAACGGCTCTGGGCGACGATGCCGCGGATCAGGTTGAGGATGTTGCGGACGCGGTGGTTCAGCTCGGCGATGAGCAGTTCCTGGCGTTCCTGCGCGGTCTTGCGCTCTTTCTCGGCGGAATCGGTCAGCCGCAGGATCACTTCGAGCAAGGTGATGCGCAGCGATTCGGCAATGCGCAGATCCGCCTCGGTCCAGGGCGCGGATTGGCCGTGGACCACTTCGCTCCAAGCCTCGAAGCTCTTGCGCGGGGTCAGCCGGATTCCGTTGGGTCCCGGCGTCACCGGCTTGTCGGGATTGCCGGCCCAGGTCACCGTACGGGCGATCTCGCGGCGGAAGAACACGAGGAAGTCGCGCGGTGCCCGCGAGATCGGAACGGCGAGGAGGCCCGCCGCCCGCTCGGTGAAATCGGCCCCCGGCCGATGGACCTTGCCGATCTCGTTCGTGGCGAAGGCGCGGCTGGCGGCGGTCCGGTTGAGGAAGCGGACGAGGCCGGTGAACTCCTCGACGGTGGGCGTCGCGCCCTGCAGGGTCACGTGGCCGTTCACCCAGACGCCGATGCCGTCGCAGGTGACGATGCCGGCGATGTCGTCGAGGAAGCCGGTGATGTTTTCGAGGCTGGTCCCGCCCGAGGCCATCGCCCCCATCAGGCGGTTGTGCAACTCGCGCGACTTGGCCTCGTAGGCGACTTCGGCCTCGCGCTCGCGGCTCTCCAGAATCCAGGAGAACATCTGCCCGAACAGCTCGGCGCCGGTGCGGCGCTCCAGGGAGATGTGGCGCGGCTCGGAGTGGTGGCAGGCAAACAGCCCCCACAGCTTGCCGCCGCGCAGGATCGACACCGACAGCGAGGCCGCTACGCCCATGTTGCGCAGATATTCGAGGTGGATCGGCGACACCGTGCGCAGGGTGCTCATCGACAGGTCGAGGGGCCTGCCCTCGGGATCGCGCTGCGGCAGCACGGCGAAATTCTCGCCGTCCACGTCGGCGATGATCCTGAGCCAGTTGCGCTCGTAGAGCGCGCGCGCCTGCTTCGGGATGTCGGAGGCCGGGTAGTGCAAGCCGAGATACGGATCGAGGTTCGACCGAACCGATTCCGCGATGACCACGCCCGATTCGTCCGAATCGAAGCGATAGACCATCACGCGATCGAAGCCGGTGAGGGCCCGCATCTGGCGGACGGCTTCGCGGCAGAACGGGTCGAATCCGGTGGTCTGCTGCAGGCGGCCGACCATGCCGCGCACGAGGTTTCCGGCATTCAGATGCTCGGAGGTGCTCGGCTCGGCCTCGATGACGATGTCCGCGCCCGACAGGTGTAGGGCGATGTCGAAGGCGGGGCCGCCCTCCTGCAGGACGGTGTCGAAGATGCGGTCGATGGCATCCGCGCCGCGCAGGGTCTGCAGGTGCCCGCGGATGATGTGGATCGCCTCTCCGTCGAGGATGTCCGACAGCGGTTCTCCCAGCATGTCCGCGACCGGGCGTCCGAGCCAGCGGGGCGCGTTCTCGGAGGCCCGGACCACGATCCAATCGGGCGAGACGGCGACCAGGAAGCCGAAGGATTGGACCGCACCCAGGATATGGATCGGCTCACGGTCGCACGATGTCAGGTCGACGCCTTCTTCGGTCATGGCATCGGCTTTGTTGGCATCTGTCGATAATCTCGGAGTGTCCGGGGATCGCTCTTAGGGTGCGCGCAGGCCCCTGCCCATGGCGATAACGATGCAAAGCCCGGAAAAGTCTCGTCACAACCGCGCTGTCGGTCGCGACCGACTGCGGAACGACGCTGGCAATGCCGCGCTCTTGGTTCGTCGGGCAGGCCACGCGCTGTCTCGCGTGCGGCGGGTGAGCCCGCTCCGCATGCGGGGTTTGGACCGCACATCGCCGAACTGGCGAGCGACGCCGCGTCCCTTATGATCGGAGACCGAGGGCCGCCTCGCCATCCCGCTCGCACGGGTCTCGGCGGCAGCGAGAGCCCGGATGCGACATCGTCGGGATCGGGGTGACGCAGCGGTTTCGCGCGACCCAAATCAGGAAGCCGTGGTCTTGCCGAGCGAGGGGCGCCGATCGACACCGTGGCCCCGCAATCGCTTGCGAGCGCGAGTCCCCTATCCGCGAAGATAGGGGGTAGGATGAAGTGTGCGACCTGCCCGGATGGTCCACGGCCCACACCCCGACCTTCTCCCAAACCGGAGAGGGAGCCTGTTGCGCCCGGACCCACCAAGGTCATCGACCGGCACCTGGAGTGCAGATCGAGCCCTGGGGGCTTCGGGCACGGGTCAGCAGCTGAGGCGTCTACCCTCGCGGCGACCGAACTTCTGGTAGTGCGCGAAGGCCGAGGTCAGCTGGCCATTGGCAAGCGCCTGGCGCACATCGGGATTACACCGGATATAGGCGCTTTCGTCGAAGCCATTCTGGCGCCCGCCGGAGTTCTGGCGCCCTCCGAAGTCCTGGCGCCCGCCGGAGTTCTGGCGGTCTCCATAATCGCGGCTCCGCTCGCCGTTCCCACGGCCCCGATCCCTGTCATCGTAATCGCGGTCGCGCGAGCCACGGCCGCGGTCCCTGTCGTCGCGGTCGCCGTAGCCGTAATCGCGGCCGCCATAGGACTGAGCCGAGGCGAAGCCCACCGAGCCCATCAGGCTCAAACTGATGGCGGCGATTGCGCAGAACGTCTTCATGTCGCGTTTTCTCCCTGTGTGGAGCTGCAAACGGCCTGAGGCGGCAAATGGTTCGTTCGCCGAATTCTGCGCGGGGAACCACTGGGCCGTCCGATCACCGCAGCGATCAGCTTATCGGCTTCGCCCGTCCGGATAGTCCAGGCCGTCAGGGCCGTCGAACACTGCGTAGCGGCCCGCGCCGGGCGGTTCAGCGCAGCAGGCGCTCGGCGATCCGGTCGGCCGCCTCGCTCGTGGGAATGCCGTCGGCATCCGCGGCACGCAGGATCTGCCGGGTGGTGTCGGCGATCGTGTCGGTGCGGCGCAGGGCGGTCTCGACGTCGATCGGCTCCCCGTCCGAATGGAGGCGGATCACGCCGCCGGCATTCACGACGTAATCCGGGCAGTACAGGATTCCGGCCTCGCGCAGGCGGTGGCCATCCTCGGGGGTGGCGAGCTGGTTGTTGGCGCCCCCCGCGACGACCCTGGCCCTGATCTCCGGGATCGTCACGGCGTTCAGGGTCGCGCCGTAGGCGTTCGGGGAATACACGTCCGCCGCCGCCCGGTGGGCGCTGCCCGGCGCCAAAGCCTCGGCGCGGTAGCGGCGGCACGCCTCCGCCACCTTTTCCCCATCCACGTCCGAGACCAGCAGCGTGGCGCCGGCCTCGTGGAGGTAGTGCGCCAGCGCGAGGCCGACCTTGCCCAGGCCCTCGACGATGACCGTCGCGCCGTCCACGTCGAGGCCGCGATGCTCGAGCCCGACCTTGATCCCGAGGAACACGCCCCAGGCCGTGACCGGCGAGGGGTCGCCGGATCCATCGAACGGTCCGCGCCGCACGTGCCGCGTGGTCTCGCGCATCAGGGCGACGTCGGGCGTGGAGATGTTGGAATCCTCGGCGGTGAGGTAGCGGCCGCCGAGCATGTCGACGCAGCGCCCGAACGCCCGCAGCAGGTCCGGGGTCTTGTCCGTCCGCGGATCGCCGATGATCACCGCCTTGCCGCCGCCGCAGGGCAGGCCGGCCAGCGCGTTCTTGTACGACATCCCCCGCGACAGGCGCAGGGCGTCGGAGAGCGCCGCATCCTCGGAGGCGTAGGGCAGCATGCGGCAGCCGCCGAGGGCAGGCCCGCGTTTCGTGCTGTGGATCGCGATGATCGCCTTGAGGCCGCTCGCCGGGTCCTGGCAGTGGAGCACCGCCTCGTGCCGGTCGGATTGCGAATGCCGGAATACGGTCACTGTGTTGGCTTTCGAACGGAGGAGGATCGAAGGGGTCAGCGCGGCGGCATGCGCAGCGCGCCGTCGAGGCGCACGACTTCGCCGTTCAGCATCAGGTTTGCGACGATGCAGCGGACGAGATCCGCGAACTCCTCCGGCCGGCCGAGGCGGCTCGGATGCGGCACCTGCGTGCCGAGGGAATCCTGGGCCGCCTGCGGCAGGCCTTCGAGCATGGGCGTGAGGAACAGGCCCGGCGCGATCGCCATCACGCGGATGCGAGACCGGGCGAGTTCGCGCGCCACGGGCAGCGTCAGCCCGACGACGCCGCCCTTGGAGGCGGCGTAGGCGGCCTGCCCGATCTGCCCGTCGAAGGCGGCGATGCTGGCGGTGTTGACGATGATTCCGCGCTCCTCGCCGAGCGCCTCGGCGGTGGCCAGCCGGGCCGCGAACTGCGTCATCACGTTGAAGGTGCCGACGAGGTTGATCTCGACGGCCCGGCGGAAGTCGGCGAGCGGGTGTGGGGTGCCGTCCTTGCCGATCACCTTGGCCGCCGGCGCTACCCCGGCGCAGTTGACGAGGATGCGGGCGACGCCATGCGCGGCCTCCGCCGTCGCGACCGCGTCGGGATCGGTGACGTCCGTCTGGACGAAGAGGCCGCCGATCCGCTCCGCCCGCGCCCGGCCCGCCTCCGCGTTGAGATCGAGAATGGCGACGCGGGCGCCCTCGCGGGCGAGCCGTTCGGCGGTCGCCCCGCCGAGCCCGGAGGCGCCCCCGGTGACGATCGCCGCGATGCTGTCGATATCCATGATCGGTCCTCAGGCGCGTTCGAGGGCGAGGGCGGTGGCCTCGCCGCCGCCGATGCAGATTCCGGCGACGCCGCGCCGTGCCTCCCGTGCCGCGAGGGCGCCGAGGAGGGTCGCGACGATGCGCGCGCCGCTCGCGCCGATCGGGTGCCCGAGCGCGGTGGCGCCGCCGTTCACGTTCATGCGCTCGGCCGGGATCCCGAGTTCGCGCATGGCGATCATCGGTACGACCGCGAAGGCCTCGTTGACCTCGAACAGGTCGACGTCCCCCACCGTCCAGCCGGCCCGTTCGATGACCTTCCGCAGGGCCGGAACCGGGGCGGTGGCGAACTGCGCCGGCGCGTGCGCATACCCGCCCCGTGCGACGACCCGGGCCAGCACCGGCAGCCCGAGCCGGACGGCCACGCTCTCGCGGGTCATCACGAGGGCCGCGGCCCCGTCGGAGATCGAGGCGGAGCTCGCCGCGGTGATCGTGCCGTCCTGCGCAAAGGCCGGCTTGAGCGCGGGCACCTTCTCGGGCCGGGCCTTGCCCGGCTGCTCGTCGATCGCCACGCGGACGACGCCTGCCCGCGTCGCGATCTCCACCGGTACGATCTCTTGCTCGAAGGCGCCGTCCGCGATGGCCGCCCTGGCGCGGGCGAGCGAGCGCAGCGCGTAGGCGTCCTGCTCCTCCCGCGTGAACCCGTAGGCGCGGGCGGTGTCCTCGGCGAACGCCCCCATCGGCCGTCCGGGCTCGTAGGCGTCCTCCAGGCCGTCCATCATCATCGAATCGACGACCCGGTCGTGCCCGATCCGCGCGCCGGAGCGGTGCTTCGGCAGCAGGAAGGGCGCGTTGGTCATGCTCTCCATGCCGCCGGCGACGACCACGTCCGCGGCCCCGGCGTCGAGGGCGTCGGCGGCCATGATCGCCGCCTGCATCCCCGAGCCGCACATCTTGTTCACCGTGGTGGCCTCGACGGAGCGCGGCAGGCCGGCGGCCAGGGCCGCCTGCCGGGCCGGCGCCTGCCCGAGCCCGGCCGGCAGCACGCAGCCCATGTAGATCCGGTCGACCCGCGCCGGATCGAGTCCGGCGCGCGCGACCGCCGCCGCCACCGCGGCCGCCCCGAGCTGCGTCGCCGTTGCTCCTGCGAGCGCGCCCTGGAACCCGCCCATGGGGGTCCTGGCGTAGCCCGCGATGACGATGGGATCCCCAGGCATCGTAGAACCCTCAGAGCGCGCGTGCGATCAGCATGCGCTGGATGTCGGACGTGCCTTCGTAGATCTGGCACACACGGACATCGCGGTAGATCTTCGCGAGCCCGAACTCTTCGAGATAGCCGTAGCCGCCGAGCGTCTGGATCGCCGCGGAGACGACGGATTCCGCAGTCTCGGAGGCGACCAGCTTGGCCATCGACGCCTGCTTGAGGCAGGGCAGCCCGGCATCCTTCAAGGCGGCGGCGTGGAGCGTGAGCTGGCGCGCGGCCTCGAGGCGGGCTGCGGCGTCGGCGAGGCGGAATCCGACCGCCTGATGCGTGATGATCGCCGCGCCCATGGACCGGCGGTCCCGCGCGTAGCCGACGGCGATCTCCAGGGCGGCCTGCGCCATGCCGACGGATTGCGCCGCGATGCCGATCCGGCCGGCCTCGAGGTTCGAGAGCGCGATGGAATAGCCGCGACCCACCGGGCCGAAGACGAGGTCGTCCGGCACGACGCACGCGTCGAGGCGGAGCGCGCAGGTCTCCGAGGCGCCCTGGCCGAGCTTCTTCTCGACCCGTTCCACGCTGTAGCCGGGCGTGTCGGTGGGCACGAGGAAGCCGGTGATGCCCTTGCGGCCCGCCTCCGGATCCGTGACGGCGAACACCATGGCGATCTTGGCGATCCGGCCGGAGGTGATGAACTGCTTGGCGCCGTCGAGCCGCCAGCCGCCCGCCACCCGGGTCGCGCGGGTGCGGAGGGCGGCGGCGTCGGACCCCGCTTCCGCTTCCGTCAGCGCGAACGCGCCGAGGCTGCGGCCGGCGATCAGGTCCGGCAGGAACCGCGCCTTCTGCGCCTCGCTGCCGTCCTTCAGCAGGCCCCCCACCAGGATCGAGTTCTGGATCGACAGGATGGTCGAGAGCGCCCCGTCGGCGGCGGCGATCTCCATCAGGGCGAGCGCATAGGAGACCGTGTCGGCGCCTGCGCCGGACAGCTCCTCGGGCGCCAGCATCCCCATCAGCCCGAGGGCGGCCATCTCCTCGAACAGGGCGGCGGGATAGCCCCCGGCCGCCTCGCAGGCGGCCGCGCCGGGCCGGATCCGCGCCTGCGCGAAGGCCCGTACGGCGGCCTGGATGGCGGTTTGCGTCTCGGTGAGAACCACGATGCCTCCTCAGGCCGCCTTCGCGCCGTCGGGGCGGGCGGTGTCGTACGCGTCCATCAGCATTTGCCTCCGGTCAGCGGCGGCGGCCAGCGCCGCTTCCTTCACCGGGCCGAAGCCGCGAATCTCGGCCGGTAGCGTGGCGAGCGCCGTCGCGGCCTCCAGGTTGTGGGGTGCGAGCTCGCCGCACAGGCGCCCGACGAGGGCGAGATAGGCATCGCGCAGGTCCCGCTCCGCCCGGCGCTCCCGGGTGCGGCCGAACGGATCCACCGGGGTGCCGCGCAACGCCTTGCCCTTGGCGAGCAGGCGCAGGGCCGGGAAGATCCACGGGCCGAACCGGCGCTTGATCGGGCGATGCGTCGCGGGATCGCGCTTGGCGAGCAGCGGCGGGGCGAGCCAGACCGAAAGCGACTTTTGCCCCGCGAACCGGGCCGAGAGGGCGGCGGCGAAGGCGGGCTCCGCGTAGAGCCGCGCCACCTCGTATTCGTCCTTGTAGGCCATCACCCGATAGGCCTGGACCGCGACGGCGCGGGCGAACGCCTCTCCGGCCGGCCCGAAGGCGCGGGCGGCGGATCGGGCGCGCTGCGCCAGATCGCGATAACGCCCGGCATAGGCCGCATCCTGATAGGCGACGAGATCGGCGGCGTTGCGGGCCACGACCTCGGCGACCGTCTCGCTCTGCGGGGCGGCCGGCGCGAGGCCGGCGATCTTCTCGACCCCGGCGAGATCCGTCGCCGCGAGCCGCCCCCAGGCCAGCGCGCGGGTGTTGAGGGACACCGCCGTGCCGTTGGCCGCGATGGCGCCGTGGAGCGCCGAGAGCGGCATCGGTACCAGGCCCTTCTGCCACGCGTAGCCGACCAGCATCACGTTGGCGGCGATCGGGTCGCCGAACAGGGCCTGCGACAGCGCCGTGGCGCGCAGGGTATGGGCCTCGCCCGCCCGGGCGACGAGGGTGTCGACGATGCGCCGCGTCGGCAGCCGGGCGTCGCGGTCGGTGACGATGGCGGCCGTCGGCGTCTCGTCGGTGTTGACCACGACCGCGGTGCGTCCGGGGGCGAACTTGCGCTGCCCGTCGGCGGAGACGGCCACGAGGCTGTCGGTGGCCAGCATCAGGTCGATGTCGCCCTCGCCGATGCGGACCGCGTCGATCGCCCGGTCGGGCGCGGCGATCCGGACCTGACTGACCACGGCGCCGTTCTTCTGGGCGAGACCGGTGAAATCGAGCACCGTCGCCCGCAGGCCGGCGAGATGCGCGGCCGTCCCGAGCAGCGCCCCCAGGGTCAGGACGCCGAGCCCGCCGATGCCGGCGATGTAGACGTTCATCACGCCCTGGAGCGCGGGGATGGCGGGATCGGTCAGGGCGCGGACAGCGCGGGTCTCGTACGCGGCGATCCGGTCGCCGTCGGGGTTGCGCAGGATCGGGCCTTCGAGCTCGACGAAGCTCGGGCAGAACCCCTTCACGCAGGAGAAGTCCTTGTTGCAGCTCGACTGGTTGATCCGCCGCTTGGTCCCGAACGGCGTCTCCAGCGGCTCCACCGCGATGCAGTTCGACTGGACCGAGCAGTCGCCGCAGCCCTCGCAGACGCGCGGGTTGATGAAGAGGCGGCGGTCCGGGTCCACGAGCTGTTTCCGCTTGCGCCGCCGCCGCTTCTCGGCCGCGCAGGTCTGCACGTAGACGATGGCGGTGACGCCCGGCCGGGTCCGCAGCTCGCGCTGAACGGCGTCGAGCTCGTCGCGGTGATGCACCCGCGTCCCCGCCCCGAGGTCGGCCGCATTTTCCAAGGTCGCGGGCTCGTCGCCGACGAGACGGATGTCGCCGACGCCCTCGGCGGCGAGCTGGCGGGCCAGCGCGGCCGGGGTCGGGGCGCCCTCGGCGGGCTGGCCGCCGGTCATAGCCACCGCGTCGTTGAACAGGATCTTGAAGGTGATCGGCGTCCTGGCCGCCACCGCCGCGCGGATCGCGAGCAGGCCGGAATGCTGGTAGGTGCCGTCGCCGAGGTTCTGGAAGATGTGCGGCGTCTGCGAGAACGGGGCCGCGCCCATCCACTGCGCGCCCTCGCCGCCCATCTGGCTGAAGGTGGCCGTCTTCAGCGACGGCTGGGACAGCGCCATGACGTGGCAGCCGATGCCGCCGCCGCTGATCGACCCCTCCGGCGTCTTCGTCGAGGAATTGTGCGGGCAGCCGGGGCAGAAGAACGGTGTGCGCTGGGGAAAGGGAACGACGTTTTCGGGCCTGTTCCGGGCCGCGGCCGCATCGACCCTGGCCGCCAGCTGCCGGCCGGTCTCGCGATCCGGAAGGCGGCCGGCGAGGACACGGGCCACCATGGCCGCGGAGAATTCCATGACCGTGGGCAGGAGCGGGGCACCGGTCTCGTCGGTCCGCCCCGTCACCCGCGGCCGACGCTCGGCCGGGCGGTGATAGAGGGCGTGCTTGATCTGCTCCTCGACCGTCGGCGCCTTCTCCTCGACCACGAGGATCTCCTCGCAGCCCTCGGCGAAGGCGAGCAGGCTGCCGGTGTCGAGCGGCCAGCTCATCGCGACCTTGTAGACCGAGACGCCGAGGGCGCTCGCGGCCGCCGGCGTCAGCCCGAGATTGTTCAGGGCCTGCATCAGGTCCTGGTGCGCCTTTCCCACCGTGACCACGCAGAGACGGGTCGACGCCGCCCGGATGATGGGCCGGTCGATTCCGTTCGCTGCCGCCCAGGCGATTGCGGCGGGCAGGCGCTCCTCGACGAGGCGCCGCTCCAACTCCGCCCGCTGCCCCGGCCACGTGATCCGCGGATCCCAGTTGAGGCCGTGGCCGGGCACCATCGCGGCCGGGGCGAGGAAGCGGGGATGGGCGTCGGGAAGCGTGAAGGAGGCGGCGCTCTCGACCACCTCCGCCACCGTCTTCAGCGCCACCCACAGGCCGCTGAAGCGCGACAGGGCGATGCCCGCCATCCCGAGTGAGAGGATCTCCCCGACATCGGCCGGCTGGAGCACCGGCATCATCACCGAGCGGAAGATCCCGTCGGTCTGGTGCGGGTACATCGAGGATTGGGCCGCATGGTCGTCGCCCGCCACCGCCAGCACCCCGCCGAGCGGCGACGTCCCGAGGACGTTGGCGGTGCGGAAGACGTCGCCCGAGCGGTCCACCCCCGGCCCCTTGCCGTACCAGATCCCGAACACGCCCTCGACGCGCGTCGGGCCGTAGGCGCGGTGCATCTGCGCGCCCCAGAGCGCGGTGGCCGCGAGATCCTCGTTGAGGCCCGGCTGGAACACCACGTCGTGGTCGTCGAGGAAGCTCTTGGCCTTCCAGAGCTGCTGGTCGTAGGCCCCGAGGGGCGATCCGCGATAGCCCGAGACGAGGCCGGCCGTGTCGTGGCCGGCGTGGCGGTCGAAGCGGCGCTGCATCAGCGGCAGGCGGACCAGCGCCTGGATGCCGGTCATGAAGGTCGGGCCGTCGACGGCGTTGTAAATCTGTTCGAGGCTCGTGACGCGGGTGTTCGGCGCGGTCTCGCTCGCCCCGTTCCCGCCCGCTCCAACCGTCATCGCCTCGACGCCCTCGGGCGGTCCGCTCCGCCGGGCCGGAAGCTAGGCTTTGCGGAGCGACGGCGGGAACCAAATTGACGCCGCCGCGCGGCGTGGATTAGGTGGATCGGACCAGGGATCGGGTATCGTTAGTTGGAATGCGCCAAGACCGCTCGATAGACGGGTACGATCGCAAGATCCTGGATGAGCTGGCGCGCGACGGCCGCAAGAGCGGACAGGAGGTCGCCGACGCGATCGGCCTGAGCCTGACGCCGACCCTGCGCCGGGTCCGCCGTCTCGAAGCCGAAGGCTACATCCTCAAATACGTCGCCGTCCTCGACGAGGCCAAGCTGATCGGCGGCATGACCGCCTTCATCTCGGTGACGCTCGAGCGCCAGGTCGAGGACGTCCTGCGCGAATTCGAAATCCGAGTCGCGCGCATGCCCGAGGTGCTCGAAGGCTACCTGACGTCGGGAAGCGCTGATTACCTGTTGCGGGCCGCCGTCCGCTCGCTCGACCATTACCAGACCGTGATCGGGGAACTCACCAAGGTGCCCGGCGTGGCGCGGATCCAGTCGAGTTTCTCCCTGAGGATGTTTCTCAAGAAGACCAACTGATCCCGCATCGCCGAGCTTTTCCGGCGCGAGGGGATCGCCGCTGCGATGGCCTCTGGCGGGTCCGAAGCGTTCCCGGACGTAGTGCACGACGATGCCGGCCAGCGCCGTAACGGCCACACGCGACTCAACCCGTCGAGCCACGCAGACAGAGGGAACACTGGAATAGGGAAAGTGGAGCGGGTACCGGGAATCGAACCCGGGTATTCAGCTTGGAAGGCTGACCGATTGCGTTTGAAGCCTCTACGGGCCGCCTGGGGATCGTTCACCAAACCATTGATGCATAGATGATTTTCTACGGATTCCCGTACCCGCCCCCTTGCGGAAGGGGGAATACTGCGGTTGGTATCCCGGTGGTATCCAGCCGGAGCATCCTAAATGGCCAAGCCCGAGGGACGGGGGTCCTACGCCCGTGAGCGCTGCAAGTTGACCGCGGGACATGTTATCCGCGCCCGGTCGCTCATCGCGAAGGGGGAGGTGCCAGGACGCGGTCTGGACATGGTGGATGAGGCCTGCACGGGACTTGTTCTCCGCGTCACGCGCCGATCCGCAACGTGGTTGCGGAAGGGCAAGGCAGGCACGCTTCGGATCGGCGATGCGTCCGTGATTACCCTGGCTCAGGCGCGCGACCAGGCTGAAAGGGCACGTCTCGCTCTCGCAGGCGCGACCTGGCACGATCCCAAGCTTGAGCTTCATGCATTCGAGAGCGTCCTAAAGCGCACCGGCGGGGACGAGGCACATGCCCTCAATGTGGCGTGGCCCGAGGCGGTCGAGGAGCCCAACGAGGAAGATCGCCTTCGCAACGGCCCATGGACCTGGGCTGACCTCCGCGAGAAATTCCTCGCGTGGAAGATGCCGAAACTGAAGGATACCTACCGTCCACAATACGAGCGCTACCTCCGGCATCCTGAACTCGACCGCCTTGGTTGGCAGACGGTCGCCAACCTCAACCTCAACGAACTTCTCAGAGTCCGGGACGAGGTTCTCGACACGGTGGCACGTAGCGCAGCCAAGCGTGTGATGCGTCAGTTCGGCGAGGCGATGGCATGGGGATGGAAACAGGAGGCCCGGCGCTGCCGTCTCGTGAAGGTCGATTTTCCCTGGTGGGAGCGGTGCCAGGTGGATTACCAGCCGGGCAAGAAGGACCACGTTCCGACCGTTGAGGAACTTGCGCGAACGCTCGCCTTGGCCGAGCGACATCGCTCACTGGGGCAAACTGAACACGCGACCAGCCCCGGCGCCCTCGGCGCTCTCTGGGCCGTCATCCTCACCGGCCAGCGGACGGGGGCACTCACCAAGACCGAGGTGGCTTCCTGTGTGCCCCTAGAGGATCCGAAGCGCCCTGGATGGAGAGTGATGGGCTGGACGGGTGCCGTCATGAAGTCCGGGCTACCCCATGCCCTGCCTATTCCTCCGACCGCCTGGGACGCGATGGACCGCTACTGGCGCGAGGATGCCGCCGAGCGTGTTGGAGAATCCAGACCCGTTCTTTTTCCGTCTCGGCGCGGTGCGAAGCACATCGCCCCCGAGGCCATAAACCAGCTCCTGGCGCGCCTTCAGGGGCTTGTGAACGGCAAGGGGGATCGAGCGGTTCGGGACAACCTTTTCGAACAGCATGGCATTCGGCGATGGACGCCTCACGATACGCGACGTGCCTTGGCCACCTGGCTCGGTGAGCGAAGGATGGGCGGGATTGCCAGCGCCATCTTGGACCACACGAACAACAAGGCCCAGGACGAGCGAGAAAAGCGAGCCCCCGTTACGCGCCTTCACTACGACATGGCGCAGCGCATCGACTTCAAAGCGGAAGGGATGGAGGCGTGGTGTGAGGCGATCCTAGCTGCCTACGAGAGGGAGCGAGACGCGCTGAACGCCCTGCCCCTACCGAAGGCCCGCCCTCGTCCCCTTCGGCGACAATCGGTCAAGCGATCCTCTTTGGCCGCTTGACCGACCTTGCGCATGATGCCGATCACAGGGTCCAACGAGCGATCGCGGCTTCTGCCTCGGCGGGGGTGTCCCGGATGCGATAGATGGTCTGGCGGGAGAGCCCTGTACCGGCTGCGATGCCACTGATGCCATCGCCTCGGCTAAGGCCGTCCCTCACCGCGTCCAACTCGGCCTTGGTGAAGCTCGGCTTCCGGCCCCGATAGGCGCCCTCGCGCTCCTTGGCGTGGTCGATGCCGGACCGTTGCGTGATCCGGTTGGCCTCAGCCTGCGCCTGCGCCGTGGCCGCCATGAACCCGATGAGCGCGTCCCGGACTGCCTGCTGCATCGGGTCCGTCGTCGCCCCGTCGAAGGTCAGGCCGTTGATGACGGTTCGTATGATGACCCCCCTCCTCATGAACTCCCTGATTGTATCGCACACGTCCACGTAATTCCGGCCCAGACGGTCCACCCAGCGCACGACCAGGGTGTCGCCGCTCCGAAGCATGTCGAACAGCCGGCGGCCTTGTGGCCTATCCCTGAGGCAGGTGGTGATGCCCGAAACGCCCTCGTCCGCCACCACCTCATCGATCTTGAAGCCGGCCTTCTCGGCCAGGGTTCGCTGGTGCGCGCTCGTTTGATCGGCGGTCGAGACGCGAGCGTACAAGATGGTTTGCATGAATCTAAGATCTGTCCGTACAGGTTATGTACGTAAGAAAGCATGTCCGTATGGATAAATCAACCCTTACGGACGGCAAAACGGATACCTCCCCGACTGTCCGTAAAACCATAGTCTAGCGGACGAAAAGGTTCACGTATCGACTATCACCGTGGCGAAAATTTTGAGTGACATCACTGTCGGGCTCTGTGCATCGCGCAGGCTGTTCACCAAGCTTCGATGCCCCTACCAAGGCAGCTGACTAGCGCACAGGACGGACATGCAGCGCATCACGATCACCATTGATGACGACTTGCTGGCTGCCGTTGATGAGCTTTGCGAGCGACGCGGTTACGGCAGCCGGTCGGAGGCCGTGCGCGATATCGTCCGTGATGCGGTCGCGCCATCACAGGCGGCGCTTGCAGGCGACACCCCATTCTACGGAGCCCTAAGCTACGTCTACAGCCATGGCACGCGCGACTTGGCGCGCCGCCTGACAGACGAGGGGCACCACCATGGTGTTTCGGTCGCCAGCATGCACGTCCATCTGACGCGAGACGACTGTCTTGAGGTCGCCGTCCTGCGTGGGTCGATGTCCGCCATGCAGACCTATGCTGACACCGTGACCACACAACGTGGTGTGCGCTACGGCCATCTGCACCTGATCCCTGAAGGCGACGGCGAGCACGCCGGGCACAATCACCAGCACGGTGACGGTGCCGCTGACTGACCAGGATGTTGCTCTGCGCGCAACACGGGTGGCGATAATCCTGAAGTGTGAGCTTTGCGTATGTTTCTCCTACGCAAGGCGTGCCAAGTCAGGGATGTCGTCACCCTTACCCCGGAACACCGGTGTGCACCTCCAATGATCGCCTTGCCGTCCGCCAGCACCCTGTAGGTCCGCGCCTACGGCATTCCGTGTTTTGCACGGCGGCCAGCCTCCTGCTTGCAGGGGGCGGCAACGCATGGGCGGAACCGGTCGCACCCGAGGCGGTGAGCCTGTCCGAACTCTCGGTCACGTCGGATGTTCCGATAGCCACGACGCCCAACGCCAGTTCGGGCTACGTTGGCGGTGTGACGGGAATCGGCGGGGCGCTTGCAACCGTGGACGCCGCAAGCGCGGGCTTCATCGGTGGGGCGGCGCTCAACAGTCGTCCCGTCACGCGCCCCGGTGAGGTGTTGGAGGCCGTCCCCGGCTTGATCGTGACGCAGCACTCGGGAGAGGGGAAGGCCAACCAGTATTTCCTGCGCGGGTTCAACCTGGACCACGGCACCGACCTCGCGCTCACCGTGGACGGCATGCCGGTGAACATGCGCACCCACGCCCACGGGCAGGGCTATGCCGATCTTAACTTCCTGATCCCCGAGCTGGTCGGCGGGGTCGAATTCCACAAAGGGCCGTACTTCGCGCGCGACGGTGACTTCGCGTCGGCCGGTTCGGTGCGGATCGACTACCTCGACAAGACCGAACGCAACGTTGCGCTGACCACTTTCGGCAGCTTCGGCTACAAGCGGGCGCTTACGATCGCGTCGGCGCCGCTCGGCGCAGGCACCCTGCTCGTCGCCGGTGAGGCGCAGGCGTACGATGGCCCCTGGGACGTGCCCGACCGCCTGCGGAAGGTGAACGGCGTCGCCCGCTACAGCCAAGGCACCCAACTCGACGGGTTCTCGGTCACCGGCATGGCCTATGCGGGACGCTGGACCGCCACCAACCAGATCCCCGAGCGTGCGGTTTCGGAAGGCATCATCGGCCGGTTCGGCACGCTCAACCCGACCGATGGCGGCGATACCAGCCGGTTCTCCCTTTCGGGGCGGTGGAGCCAGTCGGATGAGGGTGGCGTGACGCGGGCCTCGGCCTACGTGATCCGCTACCAGATGAACCTGTTCAACGACTTCACGTATTTCCTCAACAACCCCATCGACGGTGACCAGTTTCACCAGGTCGATCAGCGCATCCTCGGCGGCGGTGAGGTCTCACGCGTGTTCAAGGGCGACCTGTTCGGCCTCCCCATGGAAAACGAAATCGGCATCCAGACACGGACCGACAGCATCCGGGTCGGTCTCTTCAACACGGCACAGCGCCGCTACCTCTCCACCGTGCTCGATGACCGGGTGCTGGAGGCGAGCGGGGCGTTCTACTTCGACAACCGGCTGCGCTGGACCGACTGGTTGCGCACCAGCGTCGGCTTCCGTGTCGATACCTATTACGCCGATGTGGTCTCGGATACGGCCGCCAACTCCGGCAAGGCGCGCGACAGCATCGCGAACCCCAAGCTCGGCCTCGTGCTCGGACCGTGGTTCGATACGGAGTTGTTCGTGAACTACGGCGGCGGCTTCCACTCGAACGACGTGCGCGGCGTCACCGCGACCGTCGATCCGACGAGTTCGCTGTTCAACACCACCCGCTCGCCCTTCCTCGTGCCTTCGGAGGGCTACGAGGTCGGCATCCGTAACCGCTCGATCGCGGGCTTGGAGACGGCGGTCACGCTCTTCCGGCTCGACTTCGCTTCAGAGAATCTGTTCCAGGGCGACACCGGCACCACCGAGCCGAGCCGCCCGAGCCGACGCTTCGGCGTCGAGTGGACCAACCACTACACGGTCACGCCCTGGCTCGCTCTCGATGGCGACCTCACCATCACCAACGCCCGGTTCTCGTCCTATGACCCGGTTGGCAACCGTATCCCCGAGGCGCCAACCACGATCGCGGCGGCTGGGATCACGTTCGGCGAGCCGCTGGGATGGTTCGGATCCCTACGCTTCCGGTACTTCGGTCCACGTCCGCTCATCGAGGACAACTCGGCGCGCTCGAAGGCGACCGCCCTGCTCAACGGCCGCATCGGCTACAACTTCGACAATGGGTTCAGCCTCTCCCTCGACATCCTCAACCTCACCAACGCGAAGGCCGACCAGATCACCTATTTCTATCAGTCGCGCCTGCCTGGAGAGGCGGCCGAGGGCGTGGCCGATAAGCACTTCCATCCGGTGGAGCCGACGGCGGTACGGCTGACACTGGCAGGCCGGTTTTAGGCAGGCGTGGGCTGGAGACTTCCACTTTTGACGTTGTGCCGAAGTGGGAGCACCGGAATCCGTAAGCCTTGACGGAAAATTGACGATTCCGTTTCCGGGCCTGCCCGTGTCTCCACCCTTTCACAGCAGGGACGGCAAGGATCGTGACTGCCTTTGAGAAGGTCCGCCTCGCTGCGCCGGAGAGCAGCGCATTCGGGGATCGGCGTAAGCGCAGGCCGATGCCGCAGGGCTCACATACCGGAACGTTTGAGTTTTAGCGATTGGAAGCCTGTGTGGCTCTGTGGCCACAATGGTTTTCACCGATCTCGATGATCCTGGGAAGGAGGTCATGTCATGTGGCCGCCCCGAGGTGTCACCTATGAACGCCACCGCACCATTCCAGGCAATCCAGCCCACATCACTGCCCCATGGGCTGGATACGACTAAGCCGCCTCGGCGAAGCCGTGCTGGCGGGACAGCCTTCACGGATGAAATCATCCGTAAGGTAACGATGTTCGATACGCCCTACACGTCGGATGACGAGTACGATTTCATTACGAATGACGAAGAGCCAGGAGAGATTTTCAAGTTTGGGCGTCCCCTTCGTGAGAGTCGGTTTTTTCCTAAGAAGTCGATCAAGAAAAATCTTAAAGTATTAAACGATTTTATCGATTTTTCTAAAGAAAAAAATACGTCAGATTGGCGATTTTGGGGTATAGCCATACCCAATAACAAGTCTCCGGTTAGTGATTTAAAGGAGGAAATGAAAAGGTTTAATAAAGAAATAAACCAACACATTTCCGATCTTCGAAAGCGGAAGCTCATAGAAATTCTAATGATTGGAATTCATCTTCGGTATGATTTTTCCACAAATATGTTTGATCTGCACGCGCACATGATTTGTCGTGTGACTGAGGAAGACTATGATTTTGTGCGCAACAAATTATTTAATGAGTTCTCTAAAACTGATATTTCCGATGATTATATCAGGAATGTTGCGGCATGTGCTACTTACATCCTATGGGGCATCATCGATCATAGAGATCTTGTAACGTGGCCGGCAGATGCATTTCAGGAAGCTTGGAAACTGACCACCTCGAAGGTTCGCTTGATGAGAACTGGCGGTGCCTTTGCTAAGTGGCGGCGTGAGGAGCGCGAGAACCGGGCCCAGGACACCGAAGCCAAGGTCGAGAGGGCACGACGAGCGAAGAACCGGACCGACACCGCCTATGCCGCCCAGAAGCCGCCAGAGGTGCAGGTGGTCGCCCAACTCAGGATTAGGCTTCAGAGGCGTTCTCGCCGTGGTGTCCTGGTCAGGCGCCGCCATCTGCCCGCCAGGAAGTCAGGCGTCGTTCAGCCTGTGCTTCTGCCTGAGGGCCACCCGGCCGATGCTTCGCGGAAGATCCCCCTGAGGGATACTACGTATCCCTCTACGACTGTGGTCGTAACTCAGGAATCGCCGGGTGGAGGCATGGAGGCCGCTCTGAGCGTGCCTGCTTCCGTCAACACTAGTTCCTGCGTGACCGTGCCCATCGCCCGTCGTCGGCTTCCCCAACAATGGTGGTGGAAGGCTTGGTCGTACCAAGGCGCATCGCCATCCGCAATCTGGGGGTCCCGAGGGCTTCCGGGGCCTATTCGTCGACGATTAGCGGGATGCCTAGACCCTTCCTCCGAGGTGACCGCTCTAGGCCAGCGCAAGACGTCACGCACATGGTTCCGCCGTGCTGGCAGGCTGACCCGAGGATAGATGCCAGCCTCTTAGGTCGTTGGATAGGGCAGGCTCAAGTTTTCTTCAGTCCCGATGACGATTTGTGTCCACACCAACCTTGCGAACCAGTGGGCATGAGCGATCATCGTCTGCATCGGTCATGATGAAAGCCGAGAGAGTGCGAGAGAGTGCCAGGCATGTCGTCTGTGACGACAGCAGGGCAAGGGGGGCACGCCCCCCTGTGCAACCCCCAAGGAGCCTGATGCAATGACCGAGGACGCCATGGCGAAGCTTCGTATCTCGGGGGACCGTAAGGCCCGGTATCAGGCCGTGGCGGCGGCCCACGGGACCAGCTTGTCCGCCTTTATCAGGACCGCCTGCGACCAGGCCGCTACTGGTCTGAACGCGGCGGCCATGCGCGCGGACCTGGCCGTGCTGCGCCGGCATCTCAACCAGATCGCCGCCTTCGCCAACGAGGCCGCCGAGGGCGGTCTTGACCGGCAGACGGTTCATCGCCTCGCCCAGGAGAGCGCGTCGATGCGAACCATCATCGACCGACACCTCGCGATTGGGTGAGGCGGAGATGGTCATCAAGTCCATCCGCATCCGGACGAGGAGCCGAGGCCCGGAAGCCCTCCTCGCTCACCTCCGGCACGGTGACGAGAACGAGCAGGTCCGGGTCCTGCGAGGGACCGACCAGGACCTGCGCGACGCTGTTGACGATGCCCGCCGTCACGCCCGAAGCTTCGCCCTCCGCCATTTCGTCATCGCCCCCGCCGAGGCGACGACCACGGCGCAGATGCTGGCAGTGGTCGATGCCCTCGGGCGGGAGTTCGAGTTCGATGTAGCCGCCGCCTTCATCGTCGAACACGTGAAGCCCAGGGCGACGCCCAACGCGTTCCCCGCCCACCTGCATGTCGTCGTCGCCGAAGTCGATCCCATCACGGGCGGCGTCCTCTCCTCGGGACACGACTACGCACGGCAGGAGCGGATCGCCAGGGAGGCGGAACATACCCTCGGGCATCGCCCTGTACGCGGCGCCCATCACCGTGCTGTCCTGGCTGCCCTACGAAAGGCCGGCAAGGACGCGGCGGCGGACGCCCTGGACGCGGCCTTTCCCGAGGGGGGGCAGCCGCCCCGCGCCGCCTTCAGTCATGCCGACCAGCAGAAGGCGGCGCGTCGGGGTGTGGACCTGCCCGTGGCCCGGTTAGCTGTCGCCGAGGCTTGGGCGACGACCACGACGAAGGCCGGGTTCGTTGCCGCCATGGGGTCCCACGGCCTCGTGGTCGTCCCCGGCGACAGGCCAGGCACATGGGTCGTCGCGGCGGCCGATGGGAACTTCATCGGGTCCCTCGCGCGTCTCGCGCGTCTCCGAAAAATCGATGTCCTCGCACGCATGGAAAAGGCCGATGTCCACTCCCTCAAAGACCGAAACCACCGCGATCGCCAAGCCGGGAACGCCCCGCATGACGATGGAAGAGGCGACTTACAGGACAACGAAGGCAATCCTCGCTCAACTGGAGCCACTGGCGACCCTCGCGGGACGAGCCCAGGGGTCGGACACGGCGGACGGTCCAATCGACCTCCTTCTTCAGACGATGCAGGCTCTCGTGGAGGGTCAGGCGCGCGTGCGCGAGGGGGTGGAAGCCCTGCACGCGAAGCTGATGGAGCCGACCCTCGCGGAGGCCTTGCGGGCCGACGCGAAGGGGTGAAGGAACGGGCTACGGCCGCCGGAATCCTCGCGTTGGTCGCCCTCGACCGCATGGACCGCATCAACGTACTTCACCTGTTGAAGGCCGGCGCCAACAAGGGAGCCCTGGTCGATGCCGAGCGTGCGGTGAGCGACCTCGTGCAGATGCGGGACGATGCAGCCTTCGCCCAGGTCATGGCCGTGTCGGGACGCCTCGCCAAGCCTGAAGCCCTCCTCGCTGCTAGGGCCAGGGCCGCCACGGCGCAGAAGGAAAGGGACGTGGATCAAGCAGCAGCCCTCGCCGCCAGCGACCGCCTCCGCGACCACCGGAGCCAAGCGCCGCGAGGATGGCGCCGCATTCTCGGTAGCCTCACAGGTGCGAACGACGCCCACCGCACAGTGGAGGCTGCCCTGACCGCCACGAAGTCGGAATTGGAGGCTAGGGCGGCCAAGACCGCCACCGCCGTCTACAAGGCTCACCAGGCTCTGGAAACGGCTACCCGGAACCATGAGGTAGCCGATTTGGCGTATCGGGAGGGATGGCGAACGCAAGCATCGTTCGCACCTGCGAGGATCGCGGCGGCTGACGCCGGTCTCACCCTGCTCCATCAGCGCCCGGACTTGGCCCGGTTGGGGCCGGGGGGCCTGCTCAAGGCCGGATACCGTGTCGTGGGCGCCACAATGCCCCCGGACCCCATGACGGGCATGGAGGACGATTTCGGACTGTCCGTAACCGTTCCTGGTGGCCTCTAGCAGGAGCGTTCAGGTGGTATCCGAGTGGTATCCAGACCTTGGAGCACTCGCAGAGGATACCACCATGAACGGCGTATGCCGTTACACGCACTGCGAAATTTAGAAGAGGAAGAGTGGAGCGGGTACCGGGAATCGAACCCGGGTATTCAGCTTGGAAGGCTGCTGCTCTACCATTGAGCTACACCCGCATACCTCGACCACTATCACGGTGAGGCAGGCTTGAGAATGCGCCGCGCCATGAGGAGAGCGACGCGCACACGATTCTCGCAAAGACTGTTTGGTGGGGGAAGTAGGACTCGAACCTACGAAGCTTACGCAGCGGATTTACAGTCCGCCCCCTTTGCCGCTCGGGACATTCCCCCAAACCGCCGCCTCTCGGCAGCGCGCCGGCCCTTATGGTGAGGCCTCGGGCGAGTGTCAACACACTTGGCGCCGAAGACTTGGCGTCGAAGACTTGCCACCGAAGACTCGGCGCCGATCCCGCTGGCCCCGAACCGTCAATCGAGCGGGGCGAGATCGCAGAGGCGCAACTGCGCGCGGTCCGCGCCCCGCCACGTGTCGACGCTGAGGGTTCCGGCCGCATGCACCTCGCGGCCGATTCCGGCGAGGATCGCGAGGCCGAGCGGCCCCTGCGCCGCCCGGAAGGCGATGGCGCCGATGGTCTGGCCCTCGCGGCTGCGCAGGCGCGCCCGCACATGTCCGTTGCCGACGATTCCCGCATCGACGATCCGGTGGCGCGGGAGTGCGAAGACCGGCTCGGGGGCGCCCGAGCCGAAGGGGCCGGCGCGGTGGATCAGGCGGACCATCTCCGCGGTGGCGCCGCCCGCGCTCACGGTGCCGTCGATGAGGAGCGACGCGACGGAGCGGGATTCCGCCACCGCCGCGGCGAGGTCCGCCGCGAGATGATCGCGGAAGCGTTCGATGTCCGGCCCCGACAGGGTCGCGCCGGCCGCCATGGCGTGGCCGCCGCCCTTTAGGGCGATGCCGGCGGCAACGGCCGTGCGCACGGCGCTGCCGATATCGGCGCCGACGATGGAGCGGCCCGAGCCCGTGGCCGTGCCGTCCGGGCGCAGGGCGAAGGCGAAGGCCGGGCGGCCGAAACGCTCCTTCAGCCGGGCGGCGATGAGGCCGACGATGCCCGGATGCCAATCGGCGGAGGCGGTGACGAGGACAGGCCGGTCCGGATCGACGCCGAGGGCGTGGTCCATCTCGGCCTCGGCGGCGGCCACTGCCTGCGCCTCGATCGCCTGACGCTCGCGATTCAACCGGTCGAGTTCGGCGGCGATGCGCGCGGCATCCGCCGCATCGTCCGTGGTCAGGAGGCGTGCGCCGAGGCCGGCATCGCCGATGCGCCCGCCGGCATTGATGCGCGGGCCGACGAGGTAGCCGAGATGCCAGGCCTCCGGCGGCTCGTTCAGGGAGGCCGCATCGAACAGGGCGGCGAGGCCGATGCGCCCGCGGCTGCGCATCACCTTCAGCCCCTGCACCACGAAGGCGCGGTTGAGGCCCACCAGCGGCACCACGTCGGCCACGGTGGCCAGGGCCACGAGGTCGAGGTCCTGCGTCAGGTCCGGCACGTCCGCGGCACCGTCCCGGCGCAGGCGCCGGTTCACGGCGACCAGGGTGAGGAAGACCACCCCCGCCGCGCACAGGTGCCCGAGGCCCGAGAGGTCGTCGAGGCGGTTCGGGTTCACCACGGCGCGGGCGCGGGGCAGGATTTCGGGGGCGCCGTGATGGTCGAGGACGATCACGTCGAGGCCGAGGGCCGCCGCGGCCTCCAGGGGCGCATGGCCGCTGGTGCCGCAATCGACGGTGACGAGGAGGGTGGCGCCGGCCTCCGCCAGGGCCGTCACGGCGCCGACGTTGGGGCCGTAGCCCTCGGTGATGCGGTCGGGGATGTGGATGCGGACGTCGAGGCCGAAGCGGCGCAGGTAGCCCGCCAGCAGGGCGGCACTCGCCGCCCCGTCGACGTCGTAATCGCCGAAGACCGCCACGGTCTCGCCGATCCGTACCGCATGGGCGAGCCGGTCGGCTGCCGCTTCCATGTCGAGGAGGCAGGCCGGATCCGGCATCAGGTCGCGCAGACGGGGATTGAGGTAGGCGTCGGATTCCTTCGGCCGGATGCCGCGGGCGGCGAGCACGCGGGCCAGCAGCTCGGGCAAGCCATGGGCCTGGGTCATGGTCGCCGCATAGGCCTGCGTGGCGGCATCCGCCCCGCGGTCGCGCCAGGGGCGCCCCATGACGGAGCAGGTCACGTCGAGAAAGGCGCGAGGGAGATCGAGGGCGGATGCGGCTGACACGACGCTCAGTCTATCCCACCGGAAGCCCGATGTGATCCGAAAACGGAGAAGGGGTCGGCATTGGTATGCCGACCCCTTCTTCGTCCGAATGACTCGCGTCCCGAGATCGGTGTCGGCAGAGAACCGGCACCGACCCAAGCCGTCGATTCAGTGTCCGAGGTTCTTCACGATGCTGTCGACCACCTTCTTGGCGTCGCCGAACAGCATCATCGTGTTGTCGCGGAAGAACACCTCGTTCTCGACGCCGGCGTAGCCCGAGCCCATACCGCGCTTGATGAACAGCACGGTCTTGGCCTTCTCGACGTCCAGGATCGGCATGCCGTAGATCGGCGAGGCCTTGTCGGTCTTGGCGGCGGGGTTGGTGACGTCGTTGGCACCGATCACGAAGGCCACGTCGGCCTGCGGGAACTCGCCGTTGATGTCCTCGAGCTCGAAGACCTCGTCGTAGGGTACGTTGGCTTCGGCCAGGAGCACGTTCATGTGCCCGGGCATGCGGCCGGCGACGGGGTGGATGGCGTACTTCACGTCGACGCCCTCCTTCTTGAGCATGTCCACCATTTCGCGCAGCGCGTGCTGGGCCTGGGCCACCGCCATGCCGTAGCCCGGCACGATGATCACGCGCTCGGCGTTCTTCATGATGTAGGCCGCGTCGTCCGCCGAGCCCTGCTTGACCGGACGGGTCTCCACCGAGCCGCCACCGGCCGCCGCCGCGGTATCGCCACCGAAGCCGCCGAGGATCACCGATATGAACGATCGGTTCATCGCCTTGCACATGATGTAGGACAGGATCGCACCGGAGGAGCCCACCAGGGCGCCGGTGATGATCAGCGCGAGGTTGCCCAGCGTGAAGCCGATGCCGGCCGCTGCCCAACCCGAATAGGAGTTCAGCATCGACACGACGACGGGCATGTCGGCGCCGCCGATCGGGATGATGAGAAGCCCGCCGAGGGCGAACGACAGCAGCACGATGAGCCAGAAGACCAGCTTGCTCTCGGTGCCGATGAACACCGCGATCAGGCCGACCAGAGCGATGGCGAGGGCGATGTTGATGGCGTGGCGCTGCGGCAGCATGATCGGCTTGCCGGACATGCGCCCGTCGAGCTTGGCGAAGGCGATGACCGAGCCGGTGAAGGTGATCGCGCCGATGGCGACACCGAGCGCCATCTCGAACAGCGACTCCTTGTGGATGTGGCCGTTCTCGAGGATGCCGACCGCCTGCGGGGCGTAGAGCGTCCCGGCCGCACCCGCGACGGCGGCGAGGCCGACGAGCGAGTGGAAGGCGGCCACGAGCTGTGGCATCGCCGTCATCGGCACCCGCTTGGCGATCACCGCGCCGGCACCGCCGCCGATGGCGAGGCCGAGCAGGACGATCACCCAGGCGCCGAGGCCCGTCGGCGGATGGCCTACGAGGGTGGTCAGGACCGCGAGGCCCATGCCGATCATGCCGTACAGGTTACCCTGGCGCGACGTGGTCGGGTGCGAGAGCCCCCGCAGCGCCATGATGAACAGGACGCCGGAGACGATGTAGAGAAGGGATGAGACGTTCTGGGACATCGTCTCAGGCCTTCTTCTTGTACATGCCGAGCATGCGCTGGGTGACGAGGAAGCCGCCGAAGATGTTCACGCTGGCGAGAACGATGCCGAGGAAGCCGAAGATCCGAGCCCAGCCGGTGCCGTGCTCGATGTAGGGGACGCCGGCCGCCAGAATCGCGCCGACGATGATCACCGAGGAGATCGCGTTGGTCACCGACATCAGCGGGGTGTGGAGCGCCGGGGTCACCGACCAGACCACATAATAGCCGACCAGGATCGCCAGGACGAAGATCGCGAGCTGGAACACCGTGGGGTCGACGGCGCCGTGGGTCACGGCGGACATGCCGTGACCGAGACCGTCGGCGTATTTCTGAGCCTGAAGCGCGTGCTGCTGTGCGATGTCGGCAGCGGTTCGGGCAGCGGCAGCGGCAGCGCGCGCCTGCTCTGCAGCCTGATCGGGGGAAAGCGTGGCCATCGTATCCTCCGTCGGGATCAGGATTTGGGCTGGAAGGCGGGATGAACGACCTGACCGTCATGGGTCAGGTTGGTCGCCTTGACGAGTTCGTCGTCCCACTTGACGGCCAGGGTCTTGGCGTCCTTGTCGATCAGGGTCTCGACGAAGGCGTAGAGGTTGCGCGCGTAGAGGTTCGACGCCGTGGCGGCGAGGCGTCCGGGCACGTTGAGGTGACCGACGATCTTGACCCCGTTGGCGGTGGAGACGATCTCACCCGCCTTGGCGCCCTCGACGTTGCCGCCGCGTTCCACCGCCAGATCGATCAGGACCGAGCCGGGCTTCATCGACGCGACCATGGCCTCCGACACCAGCTGCGGCGCGGGGCGGCCGGGGATCAGCGCCGTGGTGATGACGATGTCCTGCTTGGCGATGTGGGTCGCCACGAGGTCGGCCTGTTTCTTCTTGTACTCGGCCGACATTTCCTTGGCGTAGCCGCCGGAGGTCTCGGCCTGCTTGAACTCGTCGTCCTCGACGGCGACGAACTTCGCACCGAGCGATTCGACCTGCTCCTTGGTGGCGGGCCGGACGTCGGTGGCGGTGACGACGGCGCCCATGCGGCGCGCCGTGGCGATGGCCTGGAGGCCGGCGACGCCGACACCCATGACGAAGACGCGGGCGGCGGGCACGGTGCCGGCGGCGGTCATCATCATCGGCATGGCGCGGCCGTATTCGGAGGCGCCGTCCACCACCGCGCGGTAGCCGGCGAGGTTGGCCTGCGAGGAGAGCACGTCCATCACCTGGGCGCGGGTGATGCGCGGCATCAACTCCATGGAGAAGGTGTCGAGACCGGCCTCGGCCATCGCCGTCAGCTCGGCCTCGTGGCCGTACGGGTCCATGATCGCCACCACGGTGGCGCCGCGCTTCAGCAGCGCGATCTCGTCGGCGCTGGGGCGGCGGACCTTGAGGACGAGGTCGGCATCGCTGGCCGCGTCCTGGGCCGAGGAAGCGACGGTGGCACCGGCCGCTTCATAATCGGCGTCCGGTACGCCGGCGCTCACGCCGGCACCGGACTGGACGGTCACATCCGCCCCGAGGGCGATGAATTTCTTGACCGTTTCGGGCACCGCCGCGACCCGCGGCTCCGCGGGATCAGACTCTGTCAGGACAGCGATGCGCATTTTCAGAAAGTCCTCCTCGGCAACCCTTCGGGGTCACCATAACCCTGCAAGAATATAGAGCCCAGCCGCTGGTATGCCAGCAGTCCTCAGCTACGTCACGCGAAGAAGAGGTAGAGGACAAGCAAGACTGCGACCGCAGCCGGCGCCTTCCAGGCCACGGCCGGAGCGAGGGCGCCGACCGCACCGGCGACACCGGACAGGAGCACGGCGAAGATCGCGGTCAGCCAAGCCTCGTGGACGCCGCCGATGGCCAAAGCGAGGACCCAGCAGATGACGACGCTGGTGCCGATTTCGACGAAACGAACGAAGCCGCGATAGGTCTGTTCGTGGGTCTTCTCATCCATCGCCGGGCTGTAGTGCATTCCGGACACGGTCTTCGTATCGGCCATCTCGGGATCGTCCCCTTGAACGTCGTCTTGATTAGTTCCAAGGGGGCTTAGCGCATGACTTGGCCGCTCGCAATCGACATGGGCGCCCCGGAAATGCCACGAACCGGTTTTTGTCACGTCGGCGTCATGTCGGCAGCGGGAGCCCCGCGGCGGTCAGCGCTGCGCCCTGACGCGCCTGGAGATCGTCGAGGGAGAAGCGCTCGATCTCGGCCTCGAAGAGCCGATGATAATTCAGCTCCGAGCGCAGGTGCAGGAACACCGCGCCGAGGCCGACGGCGGCGCGGTCCATGAACACGAATTCTTGTGGTACCGTCACGGGTCCCCGCGCCTTCAGGGCCTGGTGCACCTCGAAGGCCTGGCGGCGTCCGTATTCGCCCGGCTTCACGCCGTCCGCGACGGTGCGGGTGCGATCCTCCAGGATCGGCCCATAGATGAAGCGCGCCCAGATGTTGAGGATCTCGATGAGATCCTTGTTGAGGTTCTTGAACCCCCAGACCTCGTAGGCGTGGACGATGCGGGCCTCGTCCCCTTCCAGGAGTCCGCGATAGAGATCGACGACGCCGCCGACGAATCGCGGATGGAAGATGCGGACGCAGCCGTAATCGAGCAGGTTGATGCCCTGCGCTTCTCCGCCCTCGGAAAAGACGGTGTAGTTGCCCAGATGCGGATCGCCATGGATCACCGCGGCGCGGCTGAACGGGTGCCACCACGCTTTGAACATCGCCTTCGCCAGGCGATTGCGGATCTCGATCGGTGATTGCGAAAAGTTCAGGATGCGCTCGCCTTCGAGCCAGCCGAGGGTCAGCAGGCGCTTCGTCGAGAGATCGTGGTGGATCGCCGGAACCCGGACCTCGTCGACATCGCGAAGCACGTTGCCGTACAGCACCCCGTGCTTGGCCTCCCGCGCGTAATCGAGCTCCTCGCGGACGCGGGCGCCGATCTCCTTGGCGATCTCCCGGGTGTCGAGCCAGGACGACAACCGGCGGTGCAGGGCGAAGGCGACCTCCAGTTGCTTGAGATCGGCCTCCACCGCCGATTGCATGTCGGGATACTGAAGCTTGCAGGCCAAAGCCGTGCCGTCGAGGCCGGTCGCCCGATGGACCTGGCCGAGGGAGGCGGCGGCGGCCGGCTTGAGGTCGAACGCCTTGAAGCGGGCCTGCCAGTCGGGTCCGAGTTCGGCCATCATCCGGCGCTTGACGAAGGCCGCGCCCATGGGCGGCGCGTCGGCTTGCAGTTTCTGCAACTCGGTGGCGTATTCCGGCGGCAGCAGGTCCGGCACGGTGGCGAGCAGCTGCGCCACCTTCATGATCGGCCCCTTGAGGCCGCCGAGCGCCTGGGCGAGCGCCGCCGCGTTGGTCGGTGCCTCCTTGCCGCCGAACAGCCGGGCTCCGGCCATGCGTGCGGCGACGCCGCCGACATTGGCGCCGACGCGGGCGTAGCGGCTGGCGCGCGCGGAGAAGCGGTTGGCTTCGCTGTCGTGATCGGCCATCGGGTTCTTCAGATCTCGGCGAGGACGCATCCGGCAACGCGAATGCCTTGATGAGATAAGCCCGCCGGCGGCCCCTGCCAGGGCGCTGCGCCGTTGCGGCGCGGATGGGGCTTCAGGCGGCCGGCCAATTGTCTCGGATCCACCGGGCGAGACCGTCCTCGGCCACCTCACCGGCGGCCAGCCCACGGATCATGACCACCGCCTCGGCCTCGTCGGCGACGAAGTCGATTCCGTTGAGGCCGAGGAAAACCACGACCGAGAGCAGGGCCGCACGCTTGTTGCCATCGATGAATGGATGATTCTTGGCGATCCCAAAGGCGTAAGCCGCCGCGAGTTCGGCCAGATCGGCCTCACCATAGGCGGCTCGGTTCACCGGCCGGCCGAGCGCCGATTCGAGAGCCCCTTCGTCGCGCAGGCCGCTGGGACCACCGAACAGCTTGAGCTGACGTGCGTGGATGGCCTGGACGAGATCGCTCGTCAGCCAGACTAACGTGCTCATTTTGACAATTCGGACAGGGCGTTGCGGTAGGTCTTCATCGCCTTCTCGGCGATTTCCATACCTTTCTCGAAGGTCGGGTCGAGGGGCGACAACCGCACGGAGCCGTCACCGCCATCCGTCACCGACAACCAGTCGCCCTGCGCGAGGTTGAGCTTGCCCAGGAGTTCCTTGGGCAGGATCAGCCCGGTGGAATTGCCGATCTTCTTGACTTCGAGCTTCATGACGTCCTGCCTTTCGTTATACGGAATGTACAACGAAAGGCAGGGTTCACCAAGCGGCTTTCAGGCTTCCATCGTCTCCAATTCGACGATCATCCCCTCGATCATGGTCAGGCCGATCTGCCAGAAGGCCGGGTCGCGGGCATCGAGGCCGAAGGGGGCGAGGAGTTCGCCGTAGGGCTTGGCGCCGCCGGCCGAGAGCAGGGCGAAGTAGCGCTCCACGAAACCGCCCTCCGCTTTGGCATAGACGCCGTAGAGCGAGTTCACGAGGCAATCGCCGAACGCATAGGCGTAGACGTAGAACGGCGAATGGATGAAGTGCGGAATGTAGGCCCAGAACGGCTCGTAACCCGCATCGAGGGCGATGGCCGGTCCGAGGCTCTCGCTCTGCACCGACATCCACAAGGCGTTGATCTGCTCGGCGGTGAGTTCCCCCTGCGCGCGGGCGAGGTGGACCTTGCGCTCGAAGGCGTAGAACGCGATCTGGCGCACCACCGTGTTGATCATGTCCTCGACCTTGGCCGCGAGCATTGCCCGCCGCTGGGTCGTGTTGGTGGTGGCCGCCAGCAGCCGGCGGAAGGTCAGCATTTCGCCGAACACGCTGGCGGTCTCGGCCAGGGTCAGCGGCGTCGGCGCCATCAGTGCCCCGTTGGGACCGGCCAGCACCTGGTGCACCCCGTGGCCGAGTTCGTGCGCGAGGGTCATCACGTCGCGCGGCTTACCCTGGTAGTTGACCAGCACGTAGGGATGCGCCGAGGGAACGGTGGGATGCGCGAAGGCCCCCGGGGCCTTGCCGGGCCGCGTCGGGGCGTCGATCCAGTTTCGGTCGAAGAAGGTCTTGGCGATGTCGGCCATGCGCGGCGAGAACGCCCCATAGGCATCCAGCACCGTGTCGCGCGCCTCCGCCCATGGGATGGTGCGCTGATCGACCTTCGGCAGCGGCGCGTTGCGATCCCAGTACGGCAGCGCCTCGACCCCGAACCACTTCGCCTTGAGCCGATAGTAGCGGTGCGACAGGCGCGGATAGGCCGCCTGCACGGCCTCGACCATCGCCGCCACCACCTCCGGCTCGACGCGGTTCGACAGGTGGCGTGAATCCGCCACGTCCGCGAAGCCGCGCCAGCGGTCGTTGATCTCCTTGTCCTTGGCCAGCGTGTTGGTGATCAGCGTGAAGGTCCGCAGGTTGGCGCGAAACACCTCGCCGAGCGCGCCGGCCGCCTCCTTGCGCACGGCGCCATCCGGATCCTGCAGCCGGTTGAGGGTCGGCTCCAGCGTCAGCTGTTCGCCCTGCACGGGAAACCGCAGGGCGGCGATGGTCCCGTCGAACAGCCGGTTCCAGGCCGAGCGCCCGGTGACGGATTTCTCGAGGAAGAGTTTTTCGGTGCGGTCGTCGAGCTGGAACGGCTTTTCGCGACGCAGATCCGCGATCCAGGGCGCGTAATGGGCGAGCGGCCCGTCGGCCATCGCCGCATCCATCGCCGCATCCGGGATGCGGTTGAGCTCCAACGCGAAGAACAGCAGGTGGCTCGACGCGGCGGTGAGGCGCTCTTGCGTATCGCCGTAGAACTTTTCGCGCAGCTCGTCGGTGGTGTCGCCGGAATAGACCAGGCCGGCGAACGACATCAGGCGCCCGAGCAGATCCTCGATGCCTTCATACTCCGTCACGGCCTCGGCGAGGCGCGCCGAGGCGTCCGGTCCTGCTACCAGCTCCGCGAGCCGGCCGGCATGCCGTTCCGAAAAGGTGCGGCATACCGCTTCGGCCTGGGCGAGATCGCGGGCGAACTCTTCGGAATCGATCCCGGAATACAGGTCGCTCAGGTCCCATTCGGGCAAGACGCCGAGATCGGCCGCATGGGCGGCGGCACGGGCCGCACTGCTCCCGTCCGCGATCCTGACGGTGCCCATGAGGGTGGCGCTCGCGGCGGCTCGGCTCGGCATGACGTCTGGTTCCCCGTGCGGCACGCGCAGTGCCGTGCGCGCTGATATCGAGCATCGGGCGTCACGATCAACCGGCATGTTGCCGCCGGCCCGTCGCGAGCCTGTGCGCAACGGCTCCGCGAAGGCGAGAGGGCGGTCCGATCCGGCGGCGCCAAAAAGATCGGATCGTCGTTAAGCGCAGCTTTACGGTCTTGCCCCACCCTGCGGTTCGAAACGAAACAGTCGGCGACCGGCACCCGAGCGATGCCTCGGGTCCGCACCCGGCTCCCGACACCCGCAATCGAGGCGCTGCCCATGTCGACCACGGTCCTCATCGTCGACGACGATCCCGTGCAGCGCCGCCTCGCCGAGGCGATGGTGCGGCGTCTCGGTTTCGACGCCAAGGTCGCCGAGAGCGGCGAGCAGGGCCTGAGCCTGCTGCGCTCGGGCGAGTCCTTCGACGTCGTGCTGCTCGATCTGGTGATGCCCGGCGGCCTCGACGGCCTCGGCGTCATGGCCGAGATGCGCAAATCCGGCCTCGACACCCCGGTCATCGTCCAGACCTCCAACGGCTCCATCGACGCCGTCGTCACCGCCATGCGGGCCGGCGCCACCGATTTCGTGGTCAAGCCCGCCGGGGCCGAGCGGCTCCAGGTTTCGATCAAGAACGCCCTCAAGGTCGATCAGCTCGAAGAGGAGGTCCGCCGCATGCGCCGGCGGGCCTCCGGTTCGCTCAGCTTCAAGGACCTGACCTCGAAGAGCCCGGACATGGACCGGGTCATCCGCCTCGCCGAGCGGTCGGCGAAATCCAACATCCCGGTGCTGATCGAGGGTGAATCCGGCGTCGGCAAGGAGGTGCTGGCCCGCGCGATCCAGGGCTCTGGCGACCGGCGCGGAAAATCCTTCGTCACGGTCAATTGCGGGGCGATCCCCGACAACCTCGTGGAATCGACCCTGTTCGGCCACGAGAAGGGGGCGTTCACCGGCGCCACCGAGCGCCATATGGGCAAGTTCGTCGAGGCCTCCGGCGGCACCCTGTTCCTCGACGAGATCGGCGAATTGCCCCTCGACGCGCAGGTAAAGCTCCTGCGCGCGCTGCAGGAGGGCGAGGTCGATCCGGTGGGCGCCAAGCGCAGCGTCCGGGTAGACATCCGGCTGATCTCGGCCACCAACCGCTCGCTGCTCGATCTGGTCAAGCAGGGCCGGTTCCGGGAGGACCTCTATTACCGCCTCAACGTCTTCCCAATGACGCTGCCCCCCCTGCGCGCCCGGCGCGAGGACATCCCGGATCTGGTGCGTTCGTTCTGCGCCCGGTTCGCCGCGGAGGAAGGCAAGAAGGTCCGGGCGGTCACCCCGGAGGCGATGGCGCTGCTCACCCGCTACGGCTGGCCCGGCAACGTCCGCCAACTCGAAAACGCGCTGTTCCGTGCCGTGGTGCTCGCCGATGGCGACGAACTCACGGTCTCGGAATTTCCGCAGATTGCCGCGCAGGTCGAGGGCTTCGACGTCCGCATCCCGGCCGCCCCGATCCAGCCGATGGTCCAGGCCGGTGCTCCGGAGCCGGTACGCGAACTCGTCCGCGTCGAGGTGCGCGATCCGCACGCCATGAGCCTCGTTGCCGAGGAGACCGGCGAGATGAAGACGATGGATGGCCTGGAGGCGGAGATTATCCGCTTCGCGTTGCAATTCTACCGCGGTCGGATGTCGGAGGTCTCGCGCCGCCTCGGAATCGGACGGTCCACGCTCTACCGCAAGCTCAAGGAGCTCGGCCTCGACGGGGACGAGAAGGCCGAAGAAGCCGCGGCCTGATCCCCTGTCGGCACCCTTCCGCCTGACGCGGCCCCGTCGCGTCGGTCGCCAATGGCTGACGCGGCGACGATGGGACGATAAGAACGAAGCGTCAGCGCTTCGGCACCGGCGAAAACCGACGATTCCACGAAATGTGTGCCGTTGCACATCATTGTCCGCCTGCCGATCGTCCTACTGGCGATCGTCCGACTTGCCGATCGTCTTAGAAGTCCGTCGGCCGTGCTGGTCGATCCCGAGGAGTTGCACCCATGGGCGTCACGCGCTCCGCCTCCGTCGCCGTTTCCGCGCTCCTAGCGGGATGCGTCGGCTATGGCGCCCACGCCCAGGTTCCGGACAAGTCCGCCGAACGGGCGGCGGCTCCCGTGGTCCGCACTACGGCGGTGGATTCCGGCACCACGGATCTCGGCAAGACCGATCTTGGCAAGACGCCACCCGCGGTCGCCGACGTTCCCAAGGTCGAGCCCTCGAACGCCGCAACGCCTCAGGCGCCTGATTCCGTCCCCGCTGCGGCTGCGAGTCCCGCGCCCAGCTCTGCGCCGGCCCCGGTGGTGCAAGCCCCCGCCCCGCCCCCGGTCCCGAGCGATCCGCAAGGGGCCGCCATCGCGGCCCGTCTCGCCGACCCCGCTCCGCTCCTGCCCCGGCTCACCACCAAGGAGCGCGAGGCGATCCAGGCCTTCTATGCGCTCGGCGCCTTCAAGCCGGTCTGGATCGTCGACGGTGCCTATACCCCGGCCGCCAAGGCCGCCGCCGCACGCCTCGCCGCCGCCGGCGAGGACGGTCTGGTCCCGGCCGCCTATCCGGTGCCGGTGCTCGGCACGCAGGCCCTGACCGAGGCCCATGTCGCCGAGGCCGAGTTGAAGCTGTCGGCGGCGGTCGCGCTCTATGCCCGCGACGCCCGAGGCGGGCGCATCAACCTGTCGACGATCTCGCGCCTGATCACGCCGGTGCTCGACCTGCCCGCCGCCGACGTGGTGCTCGGCCGCATCGCCTCGGCCGGTGCCAACGCCGGCACCGTGCTGCAATCCTACAACCCGGCCCAACCCGGCTATCTCGCCCTCAAGGCCCGTCTCGCCGCCGCCCGCGGCGTGCATGCGCCGTCCTCCGAGCCCACAGTCCAGCTGCCGTCCGGCCCGGTGCTCACGGTGGGCATGCACGATCCCCGCGTGCCGGCGCTTCGGGCGCGGTTCCGCCTCGAGAGCCGCAGCGCCGGCACCCTCGACAGCGCTCCCGGCGAGCCGGACGCCTATGATGCCGGCGTCTCGGCCGCGGTCGCCGGGTTCCAGCGCCGCCGCGGCCTGCCCGCCACCGGGACGCTCACCGGCCTGACCGTGGCGGCGCTCGGCCGGCCGGACATGGCCCCGCGCGCCGATGAGAACGAGGCCGCCCTCCTCGTCAACATGGAGCGCTGGCGCTGGCTGCCGTCCGATCTCGGGCGCGACTACGTGATGGTCAACATCCCCGAATTCCGGGTGCGGGTGACCCGGGACGGCCGCCCGCGCGACGAGGCCCGCGTCATCGTCGGCAAGACCGAGAGCCCGACTCCGATCTTCTCGGGCCTGATGGAATACGCCGTCGTCAACCCGTCCTGGAACGTGCCGCCCTCGATCCTGAAGAACGAGTTCCTGCCGGGGCTCGCCCGCGACCCGAACTATGCGGCGCGGCGCGGCTACGAGGTGGTCTACCGCAACGGCAACGTCTCGGTGCGCCAGCCGCCCGGCGAGCGCAACGCCCTCGGCTTCATCAAGTTCATGTTCCCCAACAACCATGCGGTCTACCTGCACGACACCCCGAACCGCTCGCTGTTCGCGGGGTCGAAGCGGGCGCTGAGCCATGGCTGCGTGCGGGTGGACGACCCGTTTCGCTTCGCCGATGCGGTGCTGCCCGATGCATGGTCGAGCGAGCGGCTGAAGAAGCTCGTCGGCAAGGGCGAGCGCACGATCCGGCTCGCCGAGAAGCTGCCGGTGCATCTGGCCTATTTCACCGCCTACGTCGACGATGCGGGCAGCTTCCGCACCCTGCCCGATCTCTACGGCTACGATGCCCGCATGAAGATCGCCCTGGGGCTGAGCCCCGGCAGCCTGCTCGTCGCCAAGGTCCCGGGCGCCAAGGCTCCGGGTTCCGCGGCCGCGAGACTTCCCGTCACCGCGAGACTTCCCGTCACCGCGAGGCCCAACGCGACCGCGCGCAATGCGGCCGAACCGATGCCTGCGGACGAGACCGAACTGCGCCGCAAGCCGCAGCGCGAGGCGCGCACCGACGCGAGCCCCGCCCCGGTTCGGGCCGCACGCACCAGCGCGGCCCGTCCTCCGGCGGATTTCGGCGATCCCGACCTGTGGACACCGCCCACCGGCCGTCCGTCGAACGGCTGGTGGTAGGACCCTGCCACCGCCCTGGTGTTGCCTGGAAGACACGGGGGCCGTTTATCGCTATCCGCGGCGTGCGGCGCCACACGCCCGTGCACGATTTCGCCACGGTTGAAACCTAGCCGTTAACGTCGGCAACCGGCGAACCGCCGAGGACCCGCTAACCGGACGTTTACGGTTTTCGGCAACCTTGCGTTCACCATGATCCGCGCGTCACACACGCGGTCTGGCAGAGGGTGAGAGATCGTGCGTAAGCTGCTGCGAGACGGGCTGAAAACGGCCGAGCGTCGCCCGCGCCTCCGGCGCTTCGCCATCGCCGCCTCCGGCATCGCCCTCGCGCTCGTCGCCGGTACCCGCGGCACGCAGAACGCGGTGGCCAACGGCGACACCCGCACCCTCTCGATCTATCACAGCCATACCAAGGAGAGCCTCACCGTCACGTTCAAGCGCGATGGTCGCTACGACCGCGCCGCCCTGGAGCAGCTCAATTGGCTCCTGCGCGATTGGCGGGTCGACGAGCCGATCAAGATGGACCCGCGCCTGTTCGATACGGTGTGGGAGGCCTACCGTTCGGTGGGCTCGTCCGAGCCGATCACCGTGGTCTCGGCCTATCGCTCGCCCGGCACCAACGCGATGCTGCGCCGCCGCTCCAAGATGGTGGCCGAATACAGCCAGCACATGCTCGGCAAGGCGATGGATTTCTATCTGCCCGACGTGTCCATCGACCAGATCCGGGCCGTCGGCATGCAGATGCAGCGCGGCGGCGTCGGCTGGTATCCGCGGGCCGGCTCGCCCTTCGTTCACCTCGACGTCGGCTCGGTGCGCTCCTGGCCCCGCATGACCCACGAGCAGCTCGCCCGCCTGTTCCCCGACGGCAAGACCGTCCACCTGCCCTCCGACAACCGGCCGCTGCCCGGCTACGAGCAGGCCCGTGCCGAGGTTCTGGCCCGTGGCGGCACGGTTCTGGGGATCACCCAGGTCGCCCAGATGGACGAGGATGACGGCCCGAGCATCAAGGGCTTCTTCGCGAGCCTGTTCGGTGGCGGCTCGTCCAGCGAGCCCGCCGCTCCCCCGGCCGCAACGGCCAGGACCCGCGTGAAGCCGACCGTGCTGGTCGCCAGCGCCGATCCCGAGGACCAGACCGGCGCCCGCGCCGCCCTCGCCTACGCCGCGCCCGCCGCCAGCGACACTCTGAAGACCGCGCTGCTGCGCCGCGACGGTCGCGATGCGAAAAGTCTTCTGACCGCCGAGACGCCGACCGCCGAGACGCCGACCACCGAGACGCAGATCGCTGCGCCCGCCGTCGAATCCCTCCACACCGTGGTTCCGATGCCGCCGCGGCGTCCGTCGGAATTCGCCGCCATCGCGGCCGCCCTGTCGATGCCGCTGCCGCCGGTGCGCCCGCCGATCCAGTTGGCGAGCCTCGGTACCGCCGGCATGGCCAATCTCGCCCCCGCCGCGGTGGCTGCAGCGCGCCTGATCCCGGCCAATGCCGATTCGCGCACGCAGCTGCGTGCCCTGTTCGCCGCCGCGGCCCAGGGCGATCCCGAGCCGGCGAGTCGCGCCGCGCCGGTGCGTGTCGCCGTGGCCCGTGCCAAGTCCGATGGTGCGCCCGCTGGCCTCGTCGCGCAGCCGGCCGCCGCCGTCGCCACCCGCTTCACCATGCGAGCGTCCGGCGACGATCTCACCGCCGCCCGCTTCTCGGGATCGGCCACGCGTCCGGTTCCGGGCAGTCGCTGAAGACGCGCAGGCGCCCTACAGCAGCCTGCCGGACATCCGTCCGATCAGATTGACGAGCTGGACCTGACGGTTGGTGCCGGTCTTGGAAAACACCGCCTTGAGCTGGCTGCGCAGGGTCGCCACCGTCACCCCGTGCGCATCCGCGATTTCGACGAGGTCGCATCCGAGCGCGAGCGCATCGGTCAGGCGCGCTTCGGCAGCGGTGAGGCCATAGGCCTGGCGCATCAGCGCGCCGCTGGGCGCCACCTCGTCGGTGGGGTCGATCACCATCAGCATGGCCCGAGCCCGCTGGAACACGTCGTGGGTCACCGCCGGGAGCGGGGCGGCGTGGACCACCAGGGGCGGTCCGTCCGGACGGGGGATGGCGACGGCCTGCCGCGGCGGCGCGGCGCTCGGCGGCCCGTGGTGGAGGACGCTGCCGATCAGCTTGCCCAGTGCGGCGTTGGTCGGCCCGTGCTGGGTGAAGATGGTTCCCTTCAGCACCGTCAGCCCGTGGCCGAGATGGTCGCGGGCCCGTGCGTTCATCCGCAGGACCGACCCCGTCGCGTCCAGCAGCATCCCGCCGCAGCGCATCATGTCGAAGGCGTCCAGCGCGCCGTCGGCGCGCGCTTCGGCCAGCCGCAGCGCCATCTGTCCGGCGCGCTGGAGATGGGGGATCGCCCGCTCGATGCTCTCGATTTCGCGGCGCGAGAACCTCTCCCGGTGGCGGCTGCGCTCGGCCGAGAGCAGAATGCTCTGCCCGCCGGCCGGCACGAGATAGATGCCGGCAAACCAGCGGTAGCCGAAATGTCCGATGAAGTCGGCGTTGAACGGAAGGTGGTCGAGTTCGTCGGGGGTGAAGATCTCTGATTCGGTCACCACGCGGCGCGTGTCGGTGAGCGCCCGCATTCCGCGGACCAGTCGCGGATTGTCCGCGAGCCAGTGCTCGCGCATTCCGGTCTCCAGGAGTTCGTCCAGCGACGCGGTGCAGTTCGGCATCATCGGTGCCGCTGGCCCCGGCAACAGCACGGCACCATCGGCCCCCAGGGCGTCGGCATATTCCGCCAGCACCACCCGCCACAGTTCGGGCTGCGTCGCCGTCTCGTAGAAACGGTCGATGACGGCGGCCAGCCGATCTTCGCGGAGGCCGCTCATGTCCATCGCACGCGACGGCGGCTTTGCAGTGCGGATGGCGTGTAACCGTGACGGATCATGCGCGGGCCCCAGTCGACACCCGCAAATGGAGCATACCTGAGCCGTACGCTCAAGATCCATTGGAATGGAATTGGACCGGTACCGGACTGATTCTGTAATTATCGTGCGGTGGCGGGGATTTTTCGAGACACCAATTTATTGGATGGATATTCGCTCAAGCCGCGAAGCGGGGCCGAATCAACGCTCTATTTTGTGTTCCGATAAGCCTGACGCTGCGTAGTCAAGAGCATATTCAATGTCCTGCAAATGAGGGAGGACGGGTATCGTCGCGTCTGTCACGGATTCAGGCCGAAAATCCGCAAAGGCTCTGGAGCGCCTGCGATGTTCGTCTTCAGCGTTACGTGTCTGGTCGGAAGCGTTGTTCTGGTCGACGTCGCGCGCCGCTATCCGCACCGCGGCGCGGTTCTCGAACGGATCGCCGGTTTCCTGATTCTGGCCGGGCTGATCCCGATCGGCGCGTCGCTGCCGCTGTTCCGCTAAGCCCGGGACGCAGGCCCTTTCGAGGGCTTCAGTCTCTCCTGCACCCGGCCACCGTGCCGGATTCACCGGCTCGGCTCCGGCATGGCGGGCCCGATCTGCCATCGAGACGGACCCCCGTCTGCCCCTACTAGGATGAAGCCGGTCGCGATCGCTGTGACCGATTCGGCCTACAGCATCCCGAGCGCCTGCATGTAGAGTTCGAGGATGGCTTCCTCCTCCTGGCGCTCGGCATGGTCCTTCTTGCGCAGGGAGACGATCTTGCGCAGGGCCTTCACATCGAAGCCGGTGCCCTTGGCCTCGGCGTAGACGTCCTTGATGTCGGAGGCGAGGCCGGCCTTCTCCTCTTCGAGGCGCTCGATGCGCTCGATGAAGCTCTTGAGCTGGTCGGCGGCAACCGAGGAGGCGTCGACGGCGGGTGCGGCGGATGCGGCCATGATCGTCTCAAAGTCCCTGATACGAGGGGGCGCATCGCGAAATTGCTCGCATGCGCCGGAACCGCTTCGATAAGCCGTCAAGCTTACCGGGTCCTTACGGCGTCGAACCGGGTGCGGTCGCCGGCTCGACGCGGTAAGTCGTTGTTCCCACGTCGGATTCTGCCGGAAACCGGGCCTATTTCATCGACGCCGATGCCTCAATGCGGATCGGCCGCCGCCGTCGTGAAGGCCGTCTGTTGCTCGGGCGTCGCTTCGGTCTGGTGCAGCCGTTTCCACTCGGCATAGGGCATACCGTACACCTCCTCGCGGCTTTCGTCCTTTGTGAGCGCGACGCCCGCCGCGTCGGCCGCGTCCTTGAGCCAGTTCGACAGGCAGTTGCGACAGAACCCGGCCATCGTCATCAGGTCGATGTTCTGGACGTCGGTGCGTGCCTGAAGGTGAGCCACGAGACGGCGGAAGACGGCCGCCTCGAGTTCGGTGCGGGTGGTGGTCTCGATTTCGGTCATGGAAGCCTCTCCTGTCGCCGGAGAGGTCGGCCCGCGTCGCGCATCCGTCAAGCCGGCGGCAGCAGCGGCGCCAGGAGTCGCGCGAAGCGGGCCGCCCATTCGCTCTGGCCGGCTTCCGCGGCGATGAGGTCCTGGCGGATCTCCACCAGGGCGTTGGGCAGGCCACGGGCCAGCGCGTGCCGGTCGATGGTATCGCCGGGCAGGCCGCCGCCATAGGGCGCGTTGTCGCCCACCGTGAGGTCGGCCGGATCGGCGCGCAGGCCGGCAATCAACGGCACGCTCATGCGGTCGTCCCGGTCCCACAGGATGCCGACGTGCCAGGGCCGCGGCACCGAGCGCCAGAACGGCGTGAAGCTGTGGATGGTCACGATGGCCGGCGCCACGCCGGTGGCCATCGCGGCCTCCACATGGGCGTCCACGGCCGCGTCGAAGGGAGCGTAGAACCGGCGGATCCGCTCCTGCTTGCCCGCCGCGTCGATGCGGGCGTTGCCGGGCACGATGGCGCCGTCGGAGAGGCGCATCACCAGGGTCGGGTCGTCGCGGCCGCGGTTCGGATCGATGATCAGGCGCGAGAACCGGGTGAGGATCGCCGGCGCGTTCAGATGGGCGGCAAGCAGCCGGGTCACCTCCGCGGCGCCGATATCGTAGGCGATGTGGCGCGCGAATTCGTGCTCCGGCATCCCGAGCTGGGCGAGATCCTCCGGCACGTGGTTGGCGGCGTGCTCGCAGATCAGCAGCAGGCCGCGGGCGGGATCGCCCGGCACGGTCTCGACGGGATGAGGTGGCGGCATGGGCTCGCTGATCCGATTCGGGCGTGGGGCGGCGATGCAAGGCCCCGGCCGCTCCCTGCGCATGGGTGCGTGGCGGGACTGCGGCGCTTATTGAGAGGTGCGACGCTTGTTGAGAGGTGCGACGCTTGCCGCAACGGCGGGCGTCGGGCACAGCACGTATCGCGGATCGCGCCGCGACGGCAACAATCGGTGGCAAACCACCGGGCGGCATCGATCGACCTACGAGATCCACGGACCCGCGAGATACACGGACACGCCATGACCGCGCCCTCCCCCGCCGACTACGCCGCCTCCCGCACGCTCCTGCTCGGATTCCTTGACGAGGCCATCGCCGCCGCGCACCCGTCGCGCTGCCTCGTGCCGCACCTGCCCGCCCCGGGCCAGGGCCGGCTGATCATCCTCGGCGCGGGCAAGGCCGGCGGTTCGATGGCCGCCGTGGCGAGCCGGTTCTACCGGGAGGAGCATGGGGTCGATCCGAGCCGCATCGTCGGGCTCGCGGTGGCGCGCCACGGCTACGGCGAGGAGGCGCCGATGATCCGCATGGTCGAGGCCGGCCATCCGGTGCCGGATCAGGCCGGTATCGACGCCACCACCGACGCCCTGCGCATCGCCGCCGATGCCGGGCCGGACGACGACGTGCTGGTGCTGCTCTCCGGCGGCGGTTCGGCCAACTGGATCGCCCCCGCCGGCGATCTCACGCTCACCGAGAAGCAGGCGATCACCAAGGCGCTGCTGCGCTCCGGCGCGCCCATCGACGAGATCAACTGCGTGCGCAAGCACCTGTCGCGGATCAAGGGCGGCCGCCTGGCCATGATGGCGCGCAACGCCCGCTCGATCCTCACCCTGGCGATCTCCGACGTGCCGCACGACGATCCGGCGGTGATCGCCTCGGGCCCCACCGTGCCCGATCCCTCGACCCTGGCCGATGCCCGCGCGATCTGCGAGCGCCGCGGCATTCCGCTGCCCGAGACCGCCAAGGCGCTGCTGAACGACCCCGCCAACGAGACGCCGAAGGCCGGTGACCCGTCCTTCGCGCGGGCCGAGTACCGCATCATCGCCCGGCCCATCGACGCGCTCGAGGCGGCCTCCGCCGCCGCGATCCGTGCCGGCTACGAGCCGGTGATGCTCGGCCCCGATGTGGAAGGCGAGGCCCGCGAGGTCGCCGCCGAGCATGCCCGCCTCGCCCTCGACATGGCGGCGGCCGGCCGCAAGGTCGCGATCATCTCCGGCGGCGAACTCACCGTGACGATCAAGGGCGAGGGCCATGGCGGTCCGAACCAGGAATACGCCCTGGCGCTGGCCATCGCCCTCGACGGCGCCGAGACGATCTTCGGCATCGCCGCCGATACCGACGGCACCGATGGCGGACGTGGCGAGGCCACCGACCCGGCCGGCGGCCTCGTCGACCCCACCACCCTGGCGCGGGCGCGCGCGGCCGGTCTCGACCCGGCCGCGATGCTCCTCGACAACGATTCGACGAAGTTCTTCGACACGATCGGCGATCTCGTCCAACCGGGTCCCACCCGCACCAATGTCAACGATTGCCGGATCATCCTTGTCGGTTGAAACACTGAGTCGCGGGCCGCACGGCTCTGCTCCCTCTCCCGCGTGCTCCGCAGGCACCCTTCCCCGCATCGGGGCGAGGGTTCTGGCGGCGTCGCTGTTCGGTGCCCTCCTCCTCGCCGCATCCCCGGCCCGCGCCGACCTGCGGATGTGCAATCTCACCCCGAGCAAGGTCGGCATCGCCCTTGGCTACCGCGACACGCAGGGCTGGGTGACGGAGGGCTGGTGGGACGTGGCGCCCAAGGCCTGCGAGACCCTGCTGAAGGGCGCGCTCGCCGCGCGGTTCTATTACGTCTTCGCCGTCGACTACACGCGCGGCGGCGAGTGGAGCGGCCGCTCGCTGATGTGCACCAAGGATCGCGAATTCACGATTCGCGGCGTCGAGGATTGCCTCGCCCGCGGCTTCGACCGCAACGGCTTCTACGAGGTCGATACCGGCGAACAGAAGAGCTGGACGATCCAGCTCACCGACCCGAACCAGCCGATGGCGCCGGCCCCGTAAGGGCTTCGCGATCCGATACCCGGCCCAAAAACCGCCGAACCGACGGTCACACCGCCTCGATCTCGGCGAGCAGGGTCTCGGACACGGTGATGCCCGCATCCGCCGCGTGGGCGCGGGCGGCGATCCGGCGGGTGCCGGGCAGGCGCGCGCCGTCCTGATCCTCGATCATCGCCGCCAGCACCGCGAACCGCTCCAGGGCGGCGGACGCGAAGGCGGTGGCGTCCAAGGCCAGGATCAGCTGCCCGGTGCCGGGCGGCTCACCGACCGCATCGAGGAACGAGGTCGCCTCGCCGGCAAAGCGCGCCCCGACGAAGCCGGCGGCGAGCAGCTCCACCATCAGCGCGAGGGCGGTGCCCTTGGCATCCCCGAGCGGGATCATGGTGCCGGCGAGCGCCGCCGTGGCGTCGGTGGTGGGGTTGCCGGCCGCATCCACCGCCCAGCCTTCGGGGATCGGCGCGCCGCGCTGCTTGGCGGCGACGATGTTGCCGCGCGCCACCTTCGACAGGGAGAGATCGACCACGATGGGATCGCGCCCCGGCAGTGGGCAGGCGAAGGCGATGGGGTTGGTGCCGAACACGGCCCGGTTGCCGCCCTAGGGGGCCATCGAGGCCGGCGCGTTGGCGAACAGCAGCGCCACCAGCCCCTGCCCCGCCAGGGCCTCGGCCGGGCGCCCGGCGGCCCCGCAATGGTGCGAGCGCCGGATGGCGGCGGCCGCCACCCCCTGGCTGCGGGCGAGTGCGGGGAGCTGCGCCACGGCCGCGTCGAGGGCCGGATAGGCGAAGCCGTGGCCGGCATCGAGCGCGAGCAGGCCGGGCCGCGGCCGCTCCACGGTCACGACGGCATCGCCCACCACCTTGCCGGTACGGACCTGCTCGCCATAGGCCACCAGCCGCATCAGCCCGTGGGTACGCAGGCCATCGGCCTCGGCGCCGACGAGGGCGCGGGCCGTGCTCTCGGCGGGGTCCCGCCCCGTGCCGCAGCGGACCAGGGTGCGGACCGCGAGCGCGTGGGCGGCCTCGAGTGTCAGATTCGGCATTGGTCCAGGGTCATCCTCTCGGACGGTCGGCTCGCCCGGAGGTCTTGTGCCTTGCCGTTGGGGGGAAGGGAACCGGGCGGGGCTCGGTCCCGGGCTTCCGCGTGGAATCGGTGCGACGGGATGATCCGCTGTCAGCTGTTCTGGTGCCTCGACCCTGGTGCTTGCTGTCGTCGCCTATTGGTGGAGTTTTGCCGGTCCGGTTACGATAGTCGAGATCAGAGAAGCGGCCGTTCGCTTGGGGAACGGCAAGTGACGGTTTCGCGCTCATTGGCGCCGTACAGTCATTTACTAACCGCCCCCAAAACCGGACGCTACGATAGAGGGGTTCTCAGGTTAGAATCGCGCCCGTAGCACTCATCGGGAGTTGGCCAAAATTCGGACCCTCGCCTCCCAGCGCATTCGGTATGTTCGGAAATATTCGAAGACTTGAAACGAGAGCAAACATGCGACCAATCGGTATTGGAATTTTCCGCAGTATCCCACCCGAGCGAAAGCTGCAGATACAGCAGTTTGGCAACAGATTTACTAAAAACTGACTCTCCTTGTTTTAGAATGAGCGATTCGATACTAATAAATCGGCCTCACCCGTCAAATATGAACCATAGACCTCAGCGTTGGGCGGGCGCCGGACGGCCCCCGAACGGGGCACCAGTCGCATAGGGCAAGGTGACGTCGGGCTTCTGCGAACCACCGCTAAAGGTGTTGATCGCAGCGTCCCTCCCATGGCTTGAAGTGGCGGGCGTTTCGTAGCCCAAGGCGGACGGAACCCGCTGCACCGTCGTTGCGGATGGCGGCAGTGCCCGCTGAATGGGCGGTGGAGCCTGAGCAAAAGCCCCTGAAACGTCCGTCGCGAGGACGGCAAAAGCGGCGACGGAACCAAATTTCATTAGCTTACCCTCAGCCCAACGCATCGTTGTTATGTTGGATGGCACCGTCGGGATCGCAAGAGAGCCGGATTGCGAGGCCATCATAAACAGGGGGGGCCGGGAGCTTCGCTGTTGCACGTATTACCGCTGGAGGCACCCAAAGCCTGAGCGGCATAGTTAGTATTAAGTACTATAGTATATGCGCTTGAATGCTCCAGAGATGCATCGAAGCTGACCCCAAAAGGATTTATAAACCCAGAAATTAATGAATACTTTCCATTTATATCTGGTTTCACGTCAAGAGTAAAAGAGTAACTTAATTGTCCTACAAATAAATTCTCCGAAGTAGGATAGATAGTCTTTTCATTCCTCACCATTTCGGAAGAGGCGTTTTGCAGCCACTGTGCCAACGTGCTGTCACCGATGTGGATACGAGTGAAGTTTTCATATTCGGTCCAGCCTAGATCGCTCCTCACAAGATGCTGTAATTCGTTAGTCGCCGCTGCCAGATCACGGCTTTTACTATTATAAAGCGACTTGAAGCAATAGAAGTCAGTATCTGCTAGAGGCTGAGCGTTGTAGATAGTCGAGTATTGGGCGGCAACTGGTGGACGCTCCCCTTTCGGAGAATATGATTTAGCAGGACCGAGATCTGCATTTTGTGGGATTGCGTGGGGTTGAACAAACTCGAAGGTTCTAGTCTCAGCGTACGACCCACCAAAGCCCTTGACGACCGAACCATCAAGCATTTGCCTTGTCTTCTTTGCTAATGCAGGCTTTAAATAATCGTACCCCAAAGTCAGGGTCCTAGTATCAATATTCTTAAGATCGATATTAAGTGAGGCAAACTGCCTAGCATCTATGTCGATGAACGGATACTGTCGGACGGCTGCGACGCCATCCGCCACGGCCGCGTCTGCTCCACGAAGAGTATCACGCTGAATTTTTGCCAATATCGGCGATATTAAACTGCTACGCAGCTTATTTTCTACTATAAAAATACTAACTTCGCAGCGTATAGATTTAACTACATCCGAAATTCTTGGGCCTAATCCGGCGATAGTGCTCGGATCTTCGAGTTGATAGGGCGACAGCGCGCACGATCCCTGCATAACACAGATCATCAATGTTGCAGATATTCGAGTCTGATTCTGCATCGTCGAACCTTATTAGTACACGTAAATATTCCGCGTCGTAGACGCATATGACAACTGCTAATCCACCTGATTCTTGTGGAATTTTCGATAAGATGTAATTTTGCAACATAAACCGGAAGTTCGACGTATTGCTGCGGTCCTCTGAGTAAAGCTGCGCTTCTCGACCTGCTTTTATCGTACAGGGGCGTCTTGCTTAATGTCTGCTTCCGAGCATTGCGTTGGGGAACCGAAACGACTGAGTTGGGTCGACAGCAGCCCATCGCCTCTGACTTCATCCCGCCTACGCCAAAGGCGAGGAGCGATCGTCCCCGCCAATCCTGCCAAATACTCAGTCGCAAAAATCTTGACAATATTCCTATAATCTGCCTATATGCCGCCATTCGCCTCCCACGAGGGAGGCCCTCCGGCGGACCGGGTCGGGGGGCTTGGGGGGAGGAGACGGCGCCTGCGTCGGTGGCCCGGTGTCGCCATCGCCCCGGGCCGCGCCGTGCGACGCAAGGTGTCTCGGACGGGTAGGCCCTTTCGGGCCGGACCCGGTATCCTGGGACATCGCCAGACAACGGACGGTCCGCCCATTACGAGGCGGAACGGGGCCATGGGCCTTGATAAGCCGGCCGCCGTGGGCCGCCGCTCCCGCCAAGGGGCGACGGGTCGCGGAGGAGGGCCGCCACCAGCCGAGTCGCCGACGCTGTGAGACGACGCCGTGACGTGAAGGGACCGGCCCCGAGGATGGGGCCGGGCCGAGGGACGCCGGGAAACCGGTAAAACTTTCAAAAACGTGGTTTCGCGGCGTCCCGCGTCTCCCGTCCTTGCCTCTCATAAAATCCCCCGCGCCGGACTCGGCGGCGGGGCCGCACCCCTGTGCTCACCACATCGCACCGTCATGGACGGAGGGTAGGCTGCGCGGCGTGTCCTTGACGCGCTGGCCCCATCGGTGCTTGTGGCGCTTCGCTCAACGTCCGGTCGTTTCGAAACCGGCGGGGCCTTTACTTTCGGGATGGAGCAACCTGTGAAACGTTCTCGCCGCACGAAGATCATCGCCACGCTCGGTCCGGCGTCGGATACGCCGGAGATGATCGAGAAGTTGTTTCGTGCCGGTGCCGACGTCTTCCGGCTGAACATGAGCCATCTTCCGCGCGAAAAGCTGCCGGAGAAGATCGAGGTCATCCGCACCATCGAGCGTGAGCTGCGCCACCCGATCGCGATCCTCGTCGATCTGCAGGGGCCGAAGCTGCGCGTGGCGGCCTTCGTGGAGGGCGCGGCGATCATCGAGAACGGCGCCGCCTTCGTCCTCGACAGCGATCCGACCCCCGGCGACGCCACCCGGGTGTTCCTGCCCCACCCGGAGATTCTCTCGGCGCTGGAGCCCGGCCACGTCGTCATCCTCGACGATGGCAAGCTGCGGCTCATCGTGACCGAGGTGTCCGAGGGACGCGCGGTGACCCGGGTGGTGATCGGCGGACGCATCTCGAACCGGAAGGGCGTCTCGCTGCCCGACACCGTGATCCCGGTGGCGGCCATGACCGAGAAGGACCGCGGCGATCTCGATGCCGCCCTCAATGCCGGCGCCGACTGGATCGCGGTGTCCTTCGTGCAGCGTCCCGAGGACGTGGCCGAGGTCAAGAAGGTCGCCGCCGGCCGCGCGCTGGTGATGGCCAAGATCGAGAAGCCGCAGGCGCTGACCCGTCTCGACGAGATCATCGAGGTTTCCGACGGGATCATGGTGGCGCGCGGCGATCTCGGCGTGGAGATGCCGCTGGAGCAGGTGCCCGGCGTGCAGAAGCGCATCACCCGCAGTTCGCGACGCATGGGCAAGCCCGTGGTGGTGGCGACGCAGATGCTCGAATCGATGATCACCGCACCGGTGCCCACCCGCGCCGAGGTCTCGGACGTGGCCACCGCCGTCTACGAGGGCGCCGACGCGGTGATGCTGTCGGCGGAATCCGCCTCGGGCGCCTTCCCGATCGAGGCCATCACCATGATGAGCCGCATCGCCGAGCAGGTGGAGCGCGACGCGCTCTACTGGACCATCCTCACCGCGCAGCGGTCCGAGCCCGACGCCACGGCCTCGGATGCCATCGCGGCCGCCGCGCACCAGATGGTCGATGCCCTGAAGCTCACCGCGATCATGGCCTGGACCCATTCGGGCTCGACGGCGCTCCGGCTCGCCCGCTCGCGGCCCAACGCCACCATCATCGCGCTGACCCCGAAGCGCGAGACCGCCCGGCGCCTCGCTCTGTGCTGGGGCACGCACCCCATCGTCACCAACGATGCCAGCGACGTCGACGACATGGCGTTCCGGGCGGCGAAGTTCGCGGTGCGCGAGCGCTTCGCCGATATCGGCGACCGCATCATCGTGGTGGCGGGCGTGCCGTTCGGGACGCCGGGCGCCACCAACCTCGTGCGCATCGCCTTCGTCACGCGCGAGCACGCGGCCAAGGCCTGAGCCGGCCACCCCTCTCCCCCATTCGGGAGGGGGATTTGCGCGTCCGACAGAGCGCCGGGGACGAATCCGGTCTGTGCTCTCACGGCGCGACCGGCTCATGCCGGTCGGCGTTGATCCGGTCGGCGAGGCGCCCGACCTCGGCCGCCAGGGCGTCGGCGGCCACGTACTGCACCATGTGGCCGATGCCCGGCAGCGTCACCAGGGTCGCGCCGGGGATCGCGGCGGCCAACGGCACCGCCTGCCGCTCGAAGGGCACGGCGGCGTCGGCATCGCCCGCCACCACCACCGTGGGCGCCGTGATGGAGCCGTACCGCGGCGCCTGGGCGGCGATCGCCGCCGGCAGGCCGATGAGATCGTAGAGGTTGGCCAGCATCGTGTCGGGCCGCAGCACCAGGGCGGCGCGGCTGCGGTCGATATAGCCGGCCGGTGGATCCTGCGGCTTGAACACCGCCCCGCCCACGCGCGGCAGGTAGTACAGGCCGAGCGGCGTCGCCAGCGTCCGGCTGAGCAACCACGCCACCGGCGGCTTCAGGGCGAGGCTGTAGTACCAGGGCAACGTGCCCTCGGCCGGATACGGCATTGCCACCGGTGCCACCAGCATGAGGCCCGACACCCGGTCCGGATGATCGAGGGCGATGGCGGTGGCGAGCGCCCCCGACCAGGAATGCCCGAGCACGATCGCCGGGCCGAGTCCCAGCGCCTTCAGCGCCTGCGCGATCGCCGTGCCCTGCGCAGCCGGCGTCGCCATCTCGCGGCCACCGAGACGGTCGCTCCAGCCGAAGCCCGGCCGGTCGAAGGCGACCACGCGAAAGCCCTGTCGTGCGAGCAGGCGCCCGACGCCCTCCATGGGGTCGGAGGCGTTGGCGGAGGCGCCGTGCAGCAGCACCACGGTCCCGCGCAAAGACGGGGTCGGGCCGTCCATGATCGTCGCGAGGTGTCCTCCGTCCACCGCAACGAACGGACCCTCCGGCGGAAAGCGGGCGCCGATCCGCAGGGTAACGATGAGCGTCACGACGGCGCCGACGATCAACACGAGGGCGATCAGCCCGATACACGCGCCGAACAGCGTGGCGAGTCCCTTGAGCACCAGCATGGCGGATTACAGGTCGCGGCCGTCGACGTCCGGCGCGAGCCGGTCGATGGCGCTCTGGAGCTTCTCCATGCGGGGATAGAGCGCCGCGGCGCGGCGGAAGGCGTCGAGAGCCCGCCGCTTGTCGTCGGTGGCGAGGTAGATCCGGCCCAGGGCCGCCCAGGCCTCGTAATGCCGGGGTTCCAGCACCAGGGTCCGCTGCAGGTCGGCGATGGCCGCAATCTGGTCGGTGAGCAGCCAGAACACCGTGGCGCGCCGGTTCCACCCCTCGGACCAGCCGGGCTCGAGGGCGACGGCGCGGTCCATCAGTTCCACCGCCAGGGGGTAATCCTGACTGCTCATGGCCTGGCGCGCGCGCTCGGTGAGCAGGTCGGCGGTGGCGCTGCCCGAACGACCGAGGCGCTGCTCGATGAGGCGGGCGATCCCTTTCGCCTCGGCATCGTCATCGGCCGCTTTCAGACGGGCGTAGAGATCGTCGAGGCTGATCGCCGGATGAGCGGCCTTCGGTGCCGGTGGTTCGGGCTTCGCCGTCGGCACGGCCCAGGTGGCCGAGCCCAACACAACGCAGAACGCCGCGACGAGCGCGGCGTGGATCGACAGGCGATGAGGGAGCGAGCGAAGCATGGCGCGAGCTTCCTCGCACCGGCCCCATCCGTCAACGGGGACGCTTGACGCGCCCCGGAGCGCCACCCCGCAGGATGGCTGTCGGATCAGCCCTGGCGCGCCTTGAAGCGCTTCTGGGTCTTGTTGATAATGTAGACCCGGCCCTTGCGGCGCACGATCTGGTTGTCCCGGTGACGGCCACGCAGGGACTTGAGGGAGTTGCGAATCTTCATCGGTCTCACGTCGGCCGGGCTGTGAGCCCGCCGCCTGTCCATAGGGTCTCGGGAACGAGGCACCTGAGAGGGCGGCCTCGGCGATGTGCGTCGACGCATCGCGGAAAGGCGGTTGCCTTATCAGGATTCGCGCGGCCAAGGCAAGGCTCGCGCGTCTCCTTCCTGCGATGATGTGCCTGCGATGATGCACCTGCGATGAGGTGCGTCCCCGCAATCCGGCGCGAACGCAAACGGCCGCCGGGCGGAGCGCCGGCGACCGTCTGATCGGGATGAGCCTTTCGACTCGCCCGAGGGCGAATGTCGTCCTCAGGGATTGGGCGCGGGGGCGGGCGCCGTCGGATCGGCCGGCGGAGTCCCGGCCAACACCGTGCTCTTGGTGAGCTCGGGGTAGCTGTCGACCATGTTCACGCCGTTGAGGGGCTTGTTCTGGCCATTGTGGCAGGTGGTGCAGTTGACCTTCGGCACGTCGCCCAGAACACCGAGGCGGTTCGGGGGAAAGGTCGAGGCCAGTGGCTCGAGATAGTTGCCGTTGATGTCCCGCACCATCCGGATGCCGTGCCAGGCGGTGGTCCGCTGAGGAGTGCTCTGCGACCAGTTCGAGATCGCCCGGGTGTTGTGACAGAAGGTGCAGTTGACCCCCAAACCTTCCGACATATGGATCATCAGGCCGTAGGTCTTCTCGGCATCCTGGATCGGCTTGCCCTTGGTGGTGGGCGGGGCCGTCGTCCCGTTCACCCGGATGGCGTTGTTGTCGATGTTCTTGTCGGCGAGGTACTCGGTGAGGGTGTCGTAGGGCAGCGAGGCGAGGCCGACCGAGGGTGAGGCCATGTTCTGCCCGTTGTTGCGGGCGACGAAGCCGGACGAGTGGTTCGGGCCCGGATTGGTGAACCAGATGTTGGCCGGCACCGGCTGGCCGCGGTGACAGGTGTAGCAGGTGACGCCGGTGCTGCCGACGTGGTTGGCCTTCCAGTCGCTGTTGATGTGCTGGGTCATCTGCAGCATCCGGCGGGCGACGCGCTTCTGGTAGAGGCTGTCGTCGGCCATGTTCTCGGTGTTGTGGCAGTAGGTGCAGCCCTGCTCGGGGGCGACCCACTCCGTCATCGAGGCCATCAGGCGGTTGAACTCGTTGGTGGTGACGTTGCCGAGAACCTGGACGTTCTCGTAGGTCTTGCCGGCGAGTTCCCCGTCCTCCTCCGCCGGATCGGCGGCGGCGGGCGCGACGTTGGCCTCCTTCACCTCGGCCAATCCGGCCTTGGTGTGGACTTGGTCCATCGCGGTACCGCGATAGCCGGTTTGGGCGGTGGCGAGCGGGGGGCGGGTCCAGCCCGAGGTGCCGAACATCGCCACCGTCAGGAAGAAGGCGATCGAAGCTCCCAGGACGACGAAGAAGATTTTCATTGGGCCCCCCCGGGAACGCTCAAGGGATCGACGATCGGCGCGTAGACTTGCGGATAGGACGGGGCGACGCCGTGCTTGACCGCCCAGAGGTACCAATTGTCGACCACGGTACCGGTGAGCAGGATGCCGATGCCGCCGGTGAGGGTGGTGAGCACTGCGAACCACCAGGCCCAGCGATGGATCGATTCCATGGTGGCGTTGAAGCCCATGGTCCAGCGCCAGAACAGAGCGGCGCGCTCGGTGGCCGTGCCGCGATCGACGATCTGGTCGATCTCACGCTCGCCGCCGAAGCGGCTCACCGCCAGGATGGTCGCCCCGTGCATGGCGAACAGAAGCGTCGATCCGTAGAGGAAGACGATCGAGAGCATGTGGAACGGGTTGTAGAAGAGGTTGCCGTAGCGCAGCGAGAAGGCGGCGGTCCAATCGAGGTGCGGGAAGATGCCGAAGGGCACCGCCTCGCTCCACGACCCCATCAGGATCGGCCGGATGAAGCCGAGCACGAGGTAGAGCCAGATGGCGCTGGCGAAGGCCCACGGCACGTGGGTTCCGAGGCCGAGGGCCCGCGCCCGCCGGTAGAGCCGCACCCACCACAACATGATCGAGCTGGTGAGGAAGAACCCGGTGATCAGCCACCAGCCGCCTTCGTTGAGCGGCGGCAGGATCTTGAGGCCGTGCTTCGGCAGCGGCGGCTCAAGGGCGAGCCAGGGCAGCTGCCGCACGAACTGGATCGGGCTCCAGTTCACCGAGGCCAGCATGTTGAGGCCGACGATCTCGAAGGCGATCAGGAAGCAGACGGCCGAAAGCGCGCCGAGATAGCCGATGTAGATCGGGCCGACCTGGCCGTTGCCGAACAGGCCCAGCAGGTAGCTGTTGAACGGCTTGCCCCAGCGATGGTCGACGGCGACGGGCACGCCGAGCTCGGGAACCTTCGGTCGGACCTGAACTTCGGTGAAGATGTTCTGATAGTAAGCCATGGCGTTCTGGTTCCCCTCTAGCGCCAGACCGGGAGATTGAGCCACCAGCCCCACCATTCCGGCCAACCACGGGTCCAGAACGGTCCGCTGATGATGATGCAGACGGCGCTCCAGAAGCCCGCGGACAGGGCCAGGAACAGGCCGAGCCGGTGGATGCCGAGGGTGCCGATCGAATAGCCGATCGTGTCGCGGAAGAAGGTGTCCTCATGCTCGGGCGTCTTCACGGTTTCGCCCTTGGCCGGGTTGGTGGCCGACAGGATCAGCGAGCCGTGCAGCGACAGGGCGAAGGTCGTCGTGAAGAAGAACGACACCGCCAGCATGTGAGCCGGATTGTAGTGGAAGTGCAGGTACTGGTAGCCGGTGTTCGAAACCCAATCGAGGTGGGACAGGATGCCGTACGGGAATCCGTGGCCCCAGGCGCCCATCAGGAACGGGCGGATCACCACCAGCGAGACGTAGGCGAAGATCGCCACCGCATAGGCGAACGGCACGTGGTAGCCGATGCCGAGCTTGCGGCAGATCTCGACCTCGCGCAGCGCCCAGGACACGAATGAGCCCACCGCGCAGAAGGTGATGATCTGCCAGAGGCCGCCTTCCTTGAGCGGGGCCAGCGCCAGGCCGTATTTCAGGTCGGGCGGCGCGATGTTGATCTGCCAGATGTTCCAGGTCGGCCCGAGAGCCGCCCCGTAGATAATGAGGGCGGTGCCGAGCACCGAGAAGAACAGTGTCGTGACCCCGAAGAAGCCGACGAAGAACGGACCCACCCAAAAATCGAACAGGTCTCCGCCGATGAGGGTGCCGCCGCGGACGCGGTATTTTCGTTCGAAACTCAGCATCGCCATCGCGAAACTCTCCCGGCTCCAGCGTCAGTCTTGTTTTTTGGGCGTGTTGTCTTGTCTGGCCGCGATGTCTCGGATCACGTCGACTGAACGCGACTTGTCGATTCGAGCGCGGGTCCCCTCCCCCTTGGGGGAGGGGGCCTCGCGGAGTTGAGCCGAAACGCGCGCGTCAGGCGGGCATCGTCGGAAGCACGAGCGACTGCGCTTGCGCCGCCTTCTGCATCTTGGGGCCTTCGAGCCAGTTGAACCGGTCGGTGCTGAGCAAGATGAAGTGGATCAGCAGCGCCAGGATGAACAGGAAGGTGAAGAGTGCCACCAGGGTGCGGCGCGGATCGAAGAGAAGCCAAACCTTATGCATGGTGCGATCCTCCTCAGGAGATCATCGAGACGAGACTGTGCGCCGCCGTCTCGAGGGCGGCGTAGCCCTTAGGTCCCGGCAGCCACGGGCGCCACATCCACACCAGGATGTGGGCGACCACGGCGATGGCCGTGAAGATGATGAAGCTCGTCAGGAAGATCGCGTGGAACTCCTTGGCTTCCGGTTCCGTCAGCCCGGACAGGCTGCTCGGTTTTTCGACTATGCCATTAGCCATCGGTTAAACCTCCGCGTTGACTGACCGCGCCCGGAATCGGCGCGGCGGGTATCGTCGCTCTCGCTGCCGCGAGTGCGACGGTCCTTCCCGCCCTGTTCGGATGGGAGCCTGTTCGGGCTTTTCAGCCCATGAAGACGAACGGGATCGCCGAGACCGCCATGGCCTTGGCTTCACCGAAGACGGAGCGCCGGTGCTGCGGGATCGCTCCGCGTGCCGGCGGCGCAAGGCGCTGGATCAGCGCCGCGACGAGGAAAAACGGGTAGGTCGCCGCCAGGATGAGGCGGAACTCGACCGCTTCTTGGTGCTGGCGCGAGACCATGTTCGGCGAACGCTGCATGGGACGGTCTCCTCTGGGGCTTCCGCGGCGGGACGCTTGCCCGGTGAAGCGGGACAAGGCCCGGTCGAACGGCGCCGCGCCGTCCAGACCGGAAAGGGGATGCGACGGAGCGGCGCTCATGCTGCCACTCCGAGGGCCGAGTCGGCCTTGGCCCGCTCGACGTGATGGGGGGTGACGCGCGCCTCGCCGGCATGGCGGGCGGCGCGCTCGGCCGCGTCGCGCAGGCGCTTGGCCGCCGAGATTCGCACTAGGACCGGCTGGGCCTCGACCAGAGCGTCGAGCCGGGCGCGCGCCGCCTCGTCCCAGGGCAGTTCGCGGTGCATCCGGGCCGGGGTCGCCTCGACCTGATCCATGTCGCGGGCCAGCGGCAGGATGTGGAAGAGCATGTCGAACAGGGCGTTGCAGACCTCCTGGACGAGGTAGGTCGCCCCCGAGAACCCCATGAACGGCGTGCCGGTGTGGCGCCGGATGATCGCGCCCGGGAACGAGGCCGGGACGAAGATCGCCCGCGATCCGGCCTCGGCGGCGTACATCCGCTCGTTGAACGAGCCGAACAGCACCAGCGGCGGATTGGTCGCGATAAGCTCGCGGACCTCGGCATTGTCGGTCTTCGCGCCAGCCTTCCGGGCCACCGCGAAATGGCAGGGTAGGCCCATCTCGTCTTCGAGGAAGTGGCGCACGCCGCGGGCATAGGTCTCGGAGGCGACGATGCCGAAGCTCGCGGTGCCGAAGAAATCCTGCGTCACCGAGCGCCAAAGGTCCCAGATCGGCTTGATCGTGGTGTGCTTCTCGCGCTCGATGAAGGGCTCCGGGTCGAGGCCGAGAATGTCGCCGAGGCTCCGCAGGAACTTCGTCGTCGAGTGGATGCCGATCGGTGCCTGCAGGTAGGGCCGCTCCAGCGCTTCGCAGAGGAGGCGCCCGAACTCGCGGTAGAGGCAGATGTTGGCGTCGGCGTTCACCAGGGCGGGTACGTCGGCCAGATGCGAGCCGAGCGGGAAGACGAGGTTGATCTCGGCGCCGATGCCCTCGACGAGGCGGCGGATCTCGGCAAGATCGGACGGCATGTTGAAGGTGCCGTAGGCCGGTCCGATGAGGTTGACCCGGGGGCGGACCCCCTCCTTGCGCGCGGGGCGGGCCGGGATACCCTTCTTGGCGAAGCGGCGGGCACCGTACTCGTTCCAGAGCCAGGCCATGGCGCGGTCGGCCGCCTGCCACTGGTCCTCGTCGATGGTGCGCGGCAGGAAGCGTTGGAGGTTGGTCCCCTCTGGAGTGACGCCGCCACCGATCATCTCGGCGATGGAGCCGGTGACCACCACGCTCGGCTGGGCCGGATCGAGGGTGGCATGCGCCCGCTTCATCGCGGCCTCGGTGCCGTGGCGGCCGAGTTCCTCTTCGCCCAGGCCGGTGACGACGATGGGCAGTTCGTGCGGCGGCAGCGCGTCGGTGTAGTGAAGCACCGAGGTGACGGGCAGATTCTCGCAGCCCACCGGACCGTCGATGACCACCTGCAACCCCTTGATGGCGGTGAAGACGTAGACGGCGCCCCAGTAGCCGCCGGCCCGATCGTGATCGAGGACGAGCATCAGGCCATCTCCCCGATCGGATCGTGAGCGGGCTTGCCCCGGGGAACGCTGGCCACTGCCTTGCGCAGCTTGGGCACGTCTTCCCAGATGCCGGCGGTATGGCCCTCGCCGACCCCGGCGAAGAAATCGCGCATGGTGTCGAAGCGGTGGCGGTTGCCGAGCGCGGCGTTGATCACCTTGGCGAGGGAGCCGGCCCCGGCGACGCCCATCAGCGGACGGGCCGAGATCAGGTTGGTGAAGTAGAGGGCCGGGATCGCCAGCGCCTTGGCTTTCTGCACCACCGGCGTCGTGCCGATGGCGAGATCGGGCCGGTATTCGAACATCGCCGCGAGGTCGTCCTCGAGGGACGCCCGGTAGCGCACCACGACCCCGTGGGCTTCGAGCCACTCGCGGTCGGCCTCGGAATACGGCGTCCGCGGACAGGCGGTGCCAACGTAGCGCAGATCCGCGCCGCTCTCGACGAGCAGGCGCCCGACCAGAAGTTCCGAGCCCTCGTAACCCGACAGGGTGATCCGGCCCTTGATCGGCGTCGCCTGCAGAGCGCCCTTGATCATCGGCAGCAGCCGGTTCTTGGCGAGCTCCACGGTCTCGCGCTTGACGGCGCAGGCCTCGCCGATCCGGTCGAGCCAATCGGCGGTGCCGTCATGACCTACCGGGGCCGAACCGACGATGGGGCGCCCTGCCGCCTCGAATTCGCGGATGCTGGCGGTGTAGAACGGATGGATCGCCGCCACTGCCGCGCAATCCAGCGCCGCGTAGAGCTCGCGCCATTCGCGGGTGGGCACCACCGGGCCGGCGCTGAGCCCGAGCGGCTCCAGCAGGGCGCCGATCACCACCGGATCGGCGGGGAACATCTCGCCGAGCAGCGTCACGGTGGGGCGCTCGGAGCGGCCGGCGCGCGGCGCCTGGACCGGACCCTGCTCGGCCTCTGTGCGGGCGAATTTCAGCATCGCCCCGGCGAGCACGTCCTTGGCTTCCGCATGGGTCGGCACGCCGAACCCGGGGACGTCGATGCCGATAATGCGGACCCCGTCGATCTGCTTCGGGAGCAGCCGCAGCGGTACGCCGGAGGCGGAGGGGACGCAGAGATTGATCACCACGACGGCGTCGTATTCGGCGGGCTTGGCCACATCGAACACCGCCTCGCGGATGTCCTCGAACAGCTTGCCGGTGACCAGGGTCTCGGAGTTGAACGGCACGTAGCCCACCGTCCGCTTGGCGCCGTAGAAATGCGACGTGAAGGTCAGGCCGTAGACGCAGCAGGCCGAGCCCGAGAGGATCGTTGCCGTGCGGCGCATGCGCAGGCCGACGCGGAGCGATCCGAAGGCCGGGCACATGCTCTGGGGCTGGTCGTGCGGCCCCTGCGGATAATCCTTTTGCAGCTGCGCCAGCGTCTCCGACATCCCGGCGGCTTCGGCGGCCGCCCGCATAGCATCCTTGCCTGAGTGACAGCCGAGGCCGTCGCTCTTGACGGCGGCGAGGTTCACCACCTCGGCCGGAGCGGCCGCGGCCACCAGGGTCGAGGCGGGGCGCTCCTTTCGGGCGCGCAGATCGGCGATGTCGAGGGTGACGGACATGTGCGTCAGACCTCGTCGTAGACGACTTCGAGGGACGGCTTCACCACGTGGGCGGTGCCGCACATGTCCTCGAAGGTGGCGGGCACCAGGGTGACGCCCCGGCCCACGGCCTCGCCCTTGAACAGGCCGAGGAGGCCGTCCTGGCTCAGCGGTGTCGGATGGTTGGCGGCCGCGTCGTGGACGTTCTGGGCCAGATCGGCGAACAGCGAGCCCCATTGGCTTTCGGGCCGGCCGATGATCTCGTAATTCGCGCTCTTCTTGCGGATATCGTCGTCGGCCGGGATCGAGGCCAGGACCGGGATGCCGACCGCGGCGGCGAAGGCCTGGGCTTCGCCGGTGCCGTCGTCCTTGTTGATGACGAGACCGCCGACACCGACATTGCCGCCGAGCTTGCGGAAATATTCCACCGCCGAGCAGACGTTGTTGGCGACATAGAGCGACTGGAGGTCGTTGGAGCCGACGACGATGACCTTCTGGCACATGTCGCGGGCGATCGGCAGGCCGAAGCCGCCGCAGACCACGTCGCCGAGGAAATCGAGGAGGACGTAGTCGAAGCCCCATTCGTGGAAGCCGAGCTTCTCCAGCAATTCGAAGCCGTGGATGATGCCGCGGCCGCCGCAGCCGCGACCGACTTCCGGGCCGCCGAGCTCCATGGCGTAGACGCCGTCGCGCTTGAAGCAGACGTCGCCGATGGCGACCTGCTCGCCGGCGAGCTTCTTCTTGGTGGAGGTCTCGATGATGGTCGGGCAGGCGCGGCCGCCGAACAGGAGCGAGGTGGTGTCGCTCTTCGGATCGCAGCCGATGAGCAGGACCTTCTTGCCCTGCTGGGCCATCATGTAGCTGAGATTGGCCAGGGTGAACGACTTGCCGATTCCGCCCTTACCGTAGATCGCGATGATCTGGGTGGTCTTGGTGGCGGTGACCGGCACCGGGTCCGGCTCGATGCCGGCTTCCGCGCGGAGCGCTTCCGAAGCCTTCAAGGCGGCGCCGTTCAGCTGCATGTTCATGCGGCTCTCCAATCGAGGATCATCTTCAGGCATTCGGGGTCGCCGAAGGCCGTGCGATAGGCGTCTGGTGCCTGGTCGGCTGGGCGCCGGTGGGTGATGAGGCCGTCGAGGGAGAGACGGCCACCCTCGATCAGCGCCATCACGGCCGCGAGGTCGTCTGCCCGCCATTGCGCGGCGATGCGGATGCGGGCCTCGCGCAGGAACGCGGGCGGAAAGTCGAAGGCGAGGGGCGCCTCGTAGAAGCCGGCCAGCACGATCTCGCCGTTCGGCGCGAGGCGTGCGATCAGGCGGTCGAGGATAGTGGCGTCGCCGCTCACGTCGGTGATGATGGCGTAGTCGCGCCGCTCGTCGGATTCGGGGGCGACCACGTCGTAGCCGGTAGCACCGGCGACCCGGATCGGATTGGTCTCCCACACCACCGGCTCGCCGCCGGCAATCAGGGTGAGGCGCGCCAGCAGCCGGCCGAGAACGCCGTGACCGACGATCAGTGAGCGACCGGCCGGCTTGGCGGCGAGGGCGTGATAAGCGGTGGCCGCGAGCGCGATGAGGATGCCGCGCTCGGCCAGGCCCGAATCAATGGGAACCAGACGGGCGCCGTCGCTGACGAGATGCGAGGCGGCACCGCCGAACAGGCCGCGGACCGGGCCGAAGCAGCGGGCGCCGGGAACGAACACCGTCTGTCCGATGCTCAGGCCCGAGGTCGCGCCGGCTTCCACCACCTCGCCCACCGACTCGTAGCCGGGGACCAGGGGGTATCCCATGCCGGGGAAGGCCGGCATCCGGCCCGACCAGAGCAGGCGCTCCGTGCCGGTGCTGATCCCGCTCCAGTTCACCGCCACCACCGCGTCGGAGGGGCCGGCTGCATCGAGGGTCAGCGTGTCGATAATGATCCGGCCGGGCTGCTCGAGAACGATCGCGCGTGTTTCCATCGTATCGATCCTCCCCTGCCCTGCCGCCGGACCTTCGCCGTGCGGCTCTGATGTGTCATCCTAGATAGACACTTTTATTCGTCAAGCATTACTTACACGACTGCGCGTCAAATCGGTGAGACACGATCAATCGTGTCAGCAGCGGGCGCCGGGTCGGCACTTCCCGGATGCCGGTGAAGCCGGCCTCGACCAGGAGCGTGGACAGTTCGTCCAGGGTGCGGCAGCGGCCGCTGCCCATGGCGAGGAGGTAGAGTCCGAAATACGCGTCGCCGATCGGCTCGGCGCCGGGAGTGCCGGCCATCGGCTCGGCCAGAATCAGGGTGCCGCCCTCCGGCAAGGCGGCGTGGGCGCTTCGGAGAAGGGTCTGCACGGCCGCGTCGTCGTGGTCGTGGACCACGCGCACGAGGGAGATCGCATCGGCGCCGAGCGGCAGGGCGTCGTCGAGGAAGCTGCCGCCGCGCGCCTCTGCCCGATGGCCGATCCCGTCGTCGCGAAACCGCCGCTCGGCCCGCGCGGCCACCGCAGGCAGATCGAACAGGGTGAGTGCCAGATTCGGCGTTCGCGCGGCCGCCGCTGCCAGGAAGGCGCCCTCGCCGCCGCCGACATCCATCAGGCGGCGATGGCGTCGGAGCGGATAGGCGTCGAGGATGTCCTGCGCGATCAGCGCCTGCGACGCCGCCATCAGCCCGCTATAGGCGCCGACCGATTCGGGGCCGAGCGATTCGCGCTGCGTCGCATCCGCATAGGGCCAGTAGCCGGCGAGCCGGGTCGGTCCGGCCTCGCCGCGCAGCAAGGCCACGGGGTCGCGCAGATCGTCGTACAGCAAGGCGTGGTGCTCGATCATCGCCGCCACCGATGGGTTGCCGATCAGCGCGGCCCCGAGATCGGCGAGGGCGAAGCGTCCGTCCGGCAGCGCCGAGACGAGTTCGAGGGAGGCTGCCGCCTTCAGGAGGCGCAGAGCGCGCTCCGGGGCCAGCGACAGCCGGCCGCACAGGGCATCGAGGGCCAGCGGCCCGCCGACCAGGATCCGAAAGAGATCGAGGCGGACGCAGGCGAACAGGGTCTGCGAATAGGTGAAGCCGGCGCACAGGTCGAACAGCGCCCGGGTGTTGCGCCGGGCGATCCGGCGCGTCAGCGGAAACCCGGCGGCCCAACGCTGGAAGGCCGGGTTCGCCACCGTGCGCGTGCGGAAGGCCCGCCAGCGATCGCGCCAAGTCGGCGGCGATCCTGCGCCGGGAGTCCTGGCCGTCTGTGCGGGTGGGGGTATGGAGAGGACGACACCGGTCTCGGAGCGTTCGATGTCTGTGTCGCCGCGACCCTCCCCCGCGGACGGGGAAAGGTTGGCGTAGGCCGGATCGGCGAGAGACCCGTTTGCGCGGGTCACGGGACCACGGTTCCGCGTCACGCCAGTTCGTGCACGAGGCTCGCCGGCAGGAACAGCTTGGTCTGCGCCGCGATCTCGGCGCGCAGGGCATCGGCTCCTGGACAGGTCGGGATCACCTCCATCGCCTCGCGCACCAGGCGCTTCAAGCGCGCGAGCGCCCCGCCCATGCCGAGCAATGCGGCGGCGTTGGGCCGGCCGAGGGTCGCGTCGCGCCCCACCGGCTTGCCGACCTCCTCCTGGCGACAAGCGACGTCACGTAGGTCGTCGGCGACCTGATAGGCCTCGCCGAGGCATTCGCCGAGGAGGCGCCACGGCAGTGCCGGGGCGCCGGCCGCGGCCGCGCCGGTGACGGTGGCGGCGGCGAAGAGCGCGCCGGTCTTGGCCTGCTGGTATTCGGTGAGTGCCACCGTGAGCTCGGATTCCCAGGCCTGCCCGGCGACGATGCCGTTGGGCGATCCGGCGGCGCGGGCCACCAGCCCGACCAGGGCGGCGAGGCGCTGGGGCGAACGGGCGGCGCCGCGGGCGAGCGTCTCGAAGGCGGTGACGATCAGCGCGTCGCCGGTCAGCACCGCCAGCGGCTCTCCGAAGGCGGCATGGACCGAAGCCTTGCCCCGGCGCATCGGCGCATCGTCGAAGCACGGCAGGTCGTCATGGACGAGGGAGGCGCAATGCAGGAGTTCGATGGCGCAGGCGGCGGCGTCCGCGGCTGCCGGATCGTCGTCGCCGCAGGCGCGTGCCACCGACAGGCACAGGCGCGGACGGATGCGGTGCCCGCCGGGGAAGACGGCGTAGCGGATCGCCTCGGCGAGGCGCGGTGGCGCCCCGGGTGCCTCGGCGTGGGCGACGGCGGTGTCGAGAGCCTGCTCGATCCGACGATTGGCATCCATCTCCGTCTCTCCCGGGTGTATTTTCGAATTGGCACTTGAAAGTGTCAGATAATATTGACACTCGTCAAGGGGGACTACGAAGTCCGGGGCGTTTCGAGGTCGGCGGCGTGCACGAGCGATCGGTTGTGGTGATCGGGGCGGGGATCGCGGGGCTGGTGGCCGCCCTGCGGCTCGCTCATGCGGGCCTGTCCGTCACCGTGCTGGAGCGGGGCGCCCGACCGGGCGGCAAGATGCGCAGCGTCGCTGTCGACGGTGTTCCGGTGGAGGCCGGCCCCACCGTCTTCACCATGCGCTGGATCTTCGACGAGATTTTCGCGGAATGCGGCGCCGATCTGGCGGATCGCGTGGTGCTCCAGCCCGCCGCGACCCTAGCCCGGCATGCCTGGGGACCGGGCGAGCAACTCGACCTCTTCGCCGACCACGACGCGTCGGTGGAGGCCATCGCGGCCTTCGCCGGCGCCAGGGAGGCCGAGGGCTATCGCCGGTTCTGCGCGCGGGCGGCGGAGGTCTACCGCACCCTCGAGGGGCCGTTCATCCGTGGTGAGCGTCCGAGTCCGGTGGATCTCGCCGCTCGCGTCGGCCTGTCCGGGCTCGGGGACCTCTGGCGCATCCAGCCCTTCACCACCCTGTGGAGCGCGCTCGGCGACTATTTTGCCGATCCGCGCCTGCGCCAGTTGTTCGGGCGCTACGCCACCTATTGCGGTTCGTCGCCGTTCGAGGCCCCCGCCACCCTGATGCTCGTCGCTCATGTGGAGGCGCAGGGCGTCTGGTATGTGGAGGGCGGCTTGAGCCGGCTCGCCCGCGCGGTGGCGGAGCTTGCGGCGGAGCGCGGCGCCACGATCCGTTACGGTGCCGAGGTCGCCCGCATCGCGGTGGAGCGGGGCGCCTGCGTCGGGGTGGATCTCATCGACGGCGAGCGCATCCCTGCCGACCGGATCGTCGCCAATGCCGATGTCGCGGCCCTCGGCGCCGGCCTGTTCGGCTCCGAGGCCGCCCGAGCCATCGGGAAGGTGTCGCCCGGCGAGCGCTCGCTCTCGGCCGTCACGGTGTGCCGCAGCGCCCGCGCGACAGGCTTTCCGCTCCTGCGCCACACGGTGTTCTTCGGCGCCGATTACGCGGCCGAATTCGACGCCATCCGTTGCGGCCGGCTGCCCACCGACCCCACGGTCTACGTCTGCGCCCAGGATCGTGCCGATGACGGCACCGCCATCGCGGGGCCCGAGCGCCTGCTCTGCCTCGTCAACGCCCCGGCGCGCGGTCGCGCCCAGCCCTTCACGCCTTCGGAGATCGCCGCATGCGAAACGACGTTGACCCGGCGCCTGGCGACCTCCGGCCTGACGCTCGAGGGAGCGCCCGGGATCGTGACGGATCCGGCGGATTTCGAGGGCCTGTTTCCGGGGACGGGGGGGGCGCTCTACGGTCGGGCCTCGCACGGGTGGATGGCCTCGTTCAAGCGGCCGGGGGCACGCACGGCGCTGCCGGGGCTGTATCTGGCGGGGGGCAGCGTCCATCCGGGGCCGGGGGTGCCGATGGCGGCCCAGTCGGGACGGCTGGCGGCCGACAGCCTGCTGGCGGATCTGAAGGCCGGCCGCGCTTCGACACGCCGGTCGCCAAGGACGGCTATGTCTGGTGGTACGTCGACGCCCTGAGTGCGGACGGCACCCAAGGGCTCACCATCATCGCCTTCATCGGCAGCGTGTTCTCACCCTATTATGCTTGGGACCCGGCCCGCGATCCGTTCGATCATTGCGCCGTCAACGTGGTGCTGTACGGGGCGCGCGCAAATCGCTTCTGCATGACCGAACGCGGACGCGGATCCCTGTCGCGCGACGCGGATCACATTGCCATCGGCCCGAGCGCGCTCGACTGGGACGGCACTACCCTGACCATCCGCCTCGACGAAGTGACGGCGCCGATCCCCTCGCGGGTGCGCGGGACGATCCGGCTGCGGCCGGAGGGGATCACCGCCGAAACCTTCACCCTCGACGCGGCCGGCGGCCATCGCTGGTGGCCTATGGCGCCCTCCTCCCCGGTTGAAGTGGAGCTTCAGGAACCCGGCCTAAGCTGGCGCGGCACCGCCTATTTCGATACCAACCATGGAGACACGTCGCTGGAGGCCGCGTTCGGCGACTGGACCTGGTGCCGGGCGGATCTGAAGCGCGGGTCGGCGATCCTCTACGACGTCAACCGCCAGGACGGCACCGCGCAGAACCTCTCCCTGCGCTTTGCCCCCGACGGAACGCGCCTCGAGATCGCACCACCGCGCCGCGCCGCGCTGCCAGCTACGCGGTTGTGGCGGATGCCGCGCACCACCCGCAGCGACGATGGCCAGTCCAGCATCGTCCGTACCTTCGAGGACACGCCGTTCTATGCCCGCTCGCTGCTGGCCTCGACCCTCTGCGGCGAGGCGGTGCGCCCGGTGCACGAAAGCCTGTCGCTCACGCGTTTCAGCAATCCGCTGGTGCGTCTGATGCTGCCGTTCCGGATGCCGCGGCGGGTGAGGTGAGCTGCGCAGCCTTCTCCCGGTCCGCCCGGATGCTGCGCTGGACCACGATCAACTGCCAGAGTGCCAGCCGCAGCACCGCCAGTTCGAGGGCGGTGGAGGCGATCATTGCGACGGCGTCTCTGCGTTGGGCCGCCGCTCGCGCGTGTCGCGAATATCGGCTTGTAAATCAGCCATTTGCCGATCGCGGCGGATGCTGCGCTTGAGCACCAGGAGCTGCCAGAGCGCGAGACCGATCGCCAGGGCGAAGACGAGTCCGATATCGAAGAATGCGAAGAGCGGGTCGCTCATGAAGGCGCCGGATTCGCCTCCTCGGATGCGAAGGCCAGGCTTCCAAACCCCTGGCTTCCGAAGGATTCCCGGGCGCGCAGGATTTCGACGAGGTCGAGAACGCGGCCGGCCTGGGCGGGCACGTCCCACCAAGAGGCCCGGACCGGCACCGGCTGCGCAGCCACCGCGTCCACGAGGAAGGCCGTTTCGGGCAGCGGCGGGGCCGTACGCGCCCCGCCGCTGGCTCCTAGCAGAAGGGCCTTGGCGAGCAGGACCCCCTTGCGCCGTCCTGCGACGCGGGCACGGCTGGTGATCGGATCGAGCCCGGCGCGTTCGAGTTCGCGCCCGATCTCGGAATAGATCGAACCGGCGGCGCGGATCGCAGGGCGGCAGGAGAGCGGTAGACCGGAGACTCCGCTCTGCGCGCGCGCATAGAGAAGGTCGGCGGCGGCGAGCAGGCGCCCGACGACGCGCGCGAGCGCCGGACTTGGAGTCGGATCGGCCAGGAACGCGTCCGCGTCGATGCCCTCCTCGGCGAGCCAGCGCAGGGGCAGGTAGAGCCGCCCGGCGCGGGCATCTTCGCCGACGTCGCGGGCGATGTTGGTGAATTGCATGGCGACGCCGAGGTCGCAGGCGCGCGCGAGCGTGCCCGGATCGCGGACACCCATGATGAGGGTCATCATCGCGCCGACACTTGCGGCGACCCGCGCCGCATAGGCGCTCAGCTCCGAGAGGGTCTCATAGCGGCGCCCCTGCGCGTCCCAGGCCAATCCCTCGATGAGCGCACCGGGCAGCGCCTGCGGGATCGCATGATCGGCCACGATGTCGGCCAGCGCCCGGTCGGCCGCGGTATCGGCCGGGCGGCCGTCATAGGCGCGCGCGAGCCGGGCCGAGAGCCGGGCCACCGCCGCGGCCCTGCCATTGGCCGCCACCTCGTCGACGGCGTCGTCGGAGAGCCGGCAGAAGGCGTAGAGCCCATAGGCCGGGCGCCGCACCGCCGCCGGTAACAGGGCGGAGGCCGCAAAGAAGCTGCGCGATCCGGTGCGGATCGCCGCCCGACAGGCGGCGTGATCGGCCGCATCGGCATGGGCGATGGCCCAGAGGGGCGGCCTCACGGCCTCAGGCGAAAACGCGCGCATCCGGCACCACGGTATCGAGGACTCGGGCAGACGAGAGTACGCCGGGAAGTCCCGCACCCGGATGGGTGCCGGCCCCGACGAGGTAGAGGTGGCGCACGTCCTCGGAGGCGTTGTGCGGCCGGAACCACGCCGATTGCGTCAGCACCGGCTCCAGGCCGAAGCCCGAACCGCGGAAGCTGAGGAAATCGGTGGCGAAATCCTGCGGATTCGTCACCTTCGAGGTGACGATCGATCCCGACAGGCCCGGCATCACCGTCGCGTCGAGATGCCGCTCGATCGCCTGCCGGTACGGCTCGGCGATGGCGTCCCAATCCTGGCCGCCATCGAGATTCGGCACCGGAGAGAGCACGTAGAAGGCGTCGCAGCCCGGCGGCGCCAGCAGCGGATCGGTGGCGGTGGGCCGGTGCAGGTACAGGCTGAAATCCTGCGCCAGACGCTTCTTCGAGAAGATGTCGTCGATCAGGCCGCGATAGCGCGGGCCCATCAGAATGGTGTGGTGGGCGATGCCCGGGAACTTCCGGTTCGTGCCGAAATACCAGACGAACAGCCCCATGGAGGAATGGGCGCGGGCGAGCTTTGCCGCGCTCCAGCGCTTGGCCTTGCCGCCCAGCAGGGTGGTGTAGGTGAACGCCGAATCGGCATTGGAGACGACGATGTCGGCGGCGATTCGCTCGCCGTTGCAGAGGGTTACTCCGGTGGCGCGCCCCTCGACGACGTCGATGCGGGCTGCATCCGCGTCGTAGCGCACCTCGCCGCCCTGCCCCCGGATCAGGTCGACGAGGCCGTCGACGAGGCGCCCGGTGCCGCCCATGGCGAAATGGACGCCCCAGCGCCGTTCGAGATGCGCGATCAGGCAATAGATCGCTGAGGCCCGGAAGGGGCTGCCGCCGATGAGGAGGGGGTGGAAGCTGAAGATCGTGCGCAGGCGCTCGTCGCGAATGTAGGACGCCACGAGGTCGTAGACCGAGCGGTGGCCGCCGAGCCGCAGCAGCGTCGGCATGATCCGCGCCATGTCGCTGAGGCGCGAGAACGGGACGTGTCCGAGTTCCTCGAACCCCACACGGCAGATCGCCTCGGAGCGGGCCATGAAGCGCTCGTAGCCGGCGACGTCGTCGGGCGAGAACCGGGCCACCTCGGCGCGCATGGCGTCGCGATCGCCGCTGTAGTCGAAGCTGGCGCCGTCATCGAAGCGGATGCGGTAGAATGGCAGCATCGGCGCCAGGGTCACGTCGTCGGCCATGCGCTTGCCGCACAGGGTCCAGAGTTCCTCGAACAGGAACGGCGCGGTGACGATGGTCGGGCCGGCATCGAAGGTGAAACCGTCCTGGCGGTGGACTCGCGCACGGCCGCCGGCCTGATCCAGCCGCTCCAGCACCGTGACGCGGTAGCCGCGGGCTCCGAGCCTGATCGCCGCCGCGAGACCGCCGAAACCGCTGCCGATCACCACCGCATGGGGGCGTGCGGTGGGTGTCGTCGTCGGGCTCGGCGAGTCAGCGAGTGTCAACATAAGCTGACACTATTCCGCAAAAACCATGGGAGGCAAGGGCTGTTTTCGGTGATGAGCGCTGGTGTTCGCCGAACCGCGTCAGGCCGGCGCGAGGGCGGCCTCGAGGATCACCCGCGCGATCCGGTCCGGCGCCTCCTCGTGGGCGAGGTGACCGAGGTTGCGCAGCAGTTCGACGCGCGCATCGGGCAGGCGGTCCCTAAGGGTGAAGGCGGTCTCCGGCGAGACGGCGCGATCATCGCTCCCCACCACCAGGAGGGTCGGCACCTGGAGCCCGGGAATATCGCGGCTGAGGCCCGCCAGGTCCCAGTTCGCCATCATCCCCAACGTACCGGCGACGTGGCCGGGGCGGCGGAACAGGCGCCGGTAGAAGTCGAGCCCCTCCGGATCGAGGCGCGAGCCGGTGCCGCGGATCAGGCGCTCCACCGCCGGCCGGTCCGCAGTCCAGGAAAACACCTTCGGGGTGATCGGATTGAGGAACAGCATCCGAGCGAGACTCGGGAACAGCACCGAGGCGAGGCCGGGGAACGGGGTGAGCGCCCCGTTGAGGGCCACCAGCAGGCGCGGGGTCACCGCGCCGTCGAGGCAGAGGCGGACCCCGATCGCCGCCCCGGCCGAGTGGCCGACGACGAGGTCCGGCGCGATCGCGAGGGCGCCGAGAAGATCACGGATCGCGCTCCCCATGCCGGGCAGGGAGAGTCGGCCGGCGGGAAGCGGATCTGTGAAGCCGTGGCCGGGCAGGTCCGGCGCGATCACCCGGAATTTCTCCGCCAGGAGCGGCATCAGCCCGCGCCAGGAATGGGTAGCCGCCCCGGTGCCGTGGAGGAGGAGCAGCGCCGGCGCCTGCGCCTCTCCCATCTCCTGCACGTGCCAGGTCAAACCGGAGGCCGCGACGAAGCGGCTCGCCTCGCGGTGCGGCCAGTCGGCGCCGTCGCGCTCCCAAAGAGGCCTGTCGCTCGCCGCACTCATGGATGGTTCGCCTCGAAATCAGGTCGCCGAGCGGATCGCGGCGCTCATCGCCCCGGCGTCGGCGTAGGGCAACGGCAGGTAGCGCGCGCCCATGGCATCGGCGAGGCGCCGGGCAGGGTCCTGCGGGCGTGGGGCGGTGTCGATGAGGATCGCCCGCACGTTGGTGGCGCGGAAAGCGCCGGCCGATTGCAGAGCGTCGGCGCCGGCCCGGGCGCGGCCGGGTTCGCCCGACCGGGCGATGTTGGCGCGCCCGTCTGTGAGCACCACCACCACCGGGGTTCCGCCGCTCCGGCGCACCCCGAGAGCCAGGGCCGCGACGGCGTCGATTCCCGAGGCCAGCGGGGTTCCACCACCGCCGGGGAGCCCGGCGAGGCCGCGCCGTGCCCGCACCAGCGAGCGGGTCGGGGCGAGGATCAGCTCGGCGCTGCGGCCCCGGAACGCCACGAGGGCGACCTTGTCGCGCCGGATATAGGCCTGCGCCAACAGTAGCTCGACGGCGCCCTTGGCCTCGGCCAGCCGCTCCAGTGCGGCCGAGCCGGACGCGTCCACGGCGAAGATCGTGGTGGTTTCGGTGCGCTGGGAAAACCGCGTGATGCGAAAGTCCTCGGCGCGGACGATGATCCGGCGCGAGCCCCCGGCGATCGGCATTTCGGGAGAAGACGCCTGCCGCTGCCGGATGCGCTGCCACGGGGCAGCGGCGCGCAGGGTTTCGATCAGGTTGAGACGGCCCTGGCGCGGATCGCCGGGCCGGGTTCCGGCTGGGCGACCGCTGCGCTTGGCCGCCGCCGCCGCGCCGGCCTTTCCGGCCTTGGGTGCGGTGGGGCGCGGGCCGTCGCCGGTGAGAAGGGCGAGGAGATGGGGTGGGATCGCCGCGCGCGCGGCTGCGACCACGCTGTCGTCGAGGGCGTTGGCTTCGCTCGGCGTCTCCGGTGCGGGGTCGCCCTCACCCTGCGGCGGCTGATCGGACGGAGCGTCCCCTTCCTCCGGCGCCGGCTCGGTCGCGGGCATCTGCGTGGCGCGCGGTCCGAGCACGAGGCGGGCGGCCTCGATCGTGTCGGCGTCGGAGAGCGCGTCGCGCCCGTCCAGAGACGCGGCGAGGTGCGCGACCCGCAGGGCGAGGAGCGGCCCGCGCAAGGAGCCGATTCCAAGGGCCTCTGCAGCTTGGACCAGGGCGGTGATGGCCGCATCCGTTTGGGTCGCCGCGCCGTTCGGCTGCTCTTCTGGGGTTGGAGCGTCCTGTACGTCGCCCCAGGCGATGGCGCTGAGATCGAGATGGAAGGCGAGGCGTTCGGACAAGACTGTCGGCACCCGCTCGTCGGCGCCGATGCCCTCGTCGAGGAGGATCAGCCCGAACCGCGCGGGCAGGCTCTGTCCCAGGCCGTCGCGCTCGACCCGGACCCAGCCGGTGTCGAGGGTGGCTGCGAGCCGGGCGGCGATGCCGGGTTCCAGGCGTTCGGCCATCGGTACCACGACGCAGCCGCCATCGGATTCCGCCAGCAATCCGGTCTGGGCCACCGGCCGGCCGGCGGCGAGTGTGGCGGGCAGATCGAGGCCGCCGATGAGGCGGTCGTCTGCGATCCCGCCCGGCATGCGGCGCATCGGTGACCCGCTGGGGAGGTGGGCGCGCAAGGCGGCGAGCCAGCGGTCGCGCACCGGCCCGGCGCCGGCCCGCAGCACCACGCCGCCGATTCCATGCGGGTCGGCGGCGACGAGGCGCGCCACGCGCAGGGCGTCCGCCCAGGCGGAGGGGGTCGCAACGGGGAGACGGTTGTCTTGGTAGGCCGTCACAGCGACAGCACCTCCTCCACCGCGCGCGCCACGCGGGCGGTGGAGCCGGATTCGTCGAGGGGATTGCGGCGCAGGCGGTGGCGCAGGGCCGAGGGCGCGATGCGGGCGAGATGGTCGAGGGTCACCGTCTCGGCGCCCTCGTAGGCGGCGAGCGCGCGGGCGGTGCGCATCAGGGTGAGTTCGCCGCGAAGGCCGTCGGTGCCGAGCGCGAGACAGAGCCGGGCGCCGGCCTCGAGGGTGGCGTCGGGCACGTGCAGGCCGGGCAGACGGGCGCGGGCGGCGGTGAGGGTTTCCCGGATGGCGTGGTCGGCCGGGGCGTACGCTTCGCAGAAGCCGGCCGGATCGCGCTCGTAGGCGTCGCGGCGGCGGACCACGTCGATGCGGGTGGGCAGGTCCGTCGGCGTCGTCACCTCGACGGCGAGGCCGAACCGGTCGAGAAGCTGGGGCCGGAGCTCGCCCTCCTCCGGGTTGCCGCTTCCCACCAGCACGAAGCGCGCCGGGTGGCGGATACTGAGGCCCTCGCGCTCCACGGTGTTGACGCCCGAGGCCGCCACGTCGAGCAGCAGGTCCACGAGGTGGTCGTCGAGGAGATTGACCTCGTCGATGTAGAGAAAGCCGCGATTGGCGCGGGCCAGCAGTCCCGGCTCGAACGCCTTTTCGCCATGGGCCAGCGCCCGTTCCAGGTCGAGCGCGCCCACCACCCGGTCCTCGGTGGCGCCGAGGGGCAGGTCGACCACCGGCACCGGAATCTTCTGGGATGTCAGCGGGGCGACCTGCTCCCGGCAGCGATGGCATAGGTCGGCCGGGCGGCCGGGATCGCAGGAATAGGGACAGCCCGCCACCGCCAGCATCGACGGCAGCAGGGCCGCCAGGCCGCGGATCGCCGTGGATTTGCCGGTGCCGCGATCGCCGAACACCAGCACGCCGCCCACCGTGGGATCGACGGCGGCGATGAGCAGAGCCTGGCGCATCTCGTCCTGGCCGACGATGGCCGAGAACGGAAAGGTCGGTGTGGTGGCGTGCGCGAACCGCGACGAAGGCTGCCCGACGCTCTGCGGGCCGGCCACCTCGGCCTGAGGATGCAGGTCGGACCGGGCATCCCGCGAGAGTGTTCGGGTCGATCCGTTGAGGAGCATGAGCAGTGTCCCGGGTTCCAGTGTTCGCCATCCCTCGCCACTCTGCGGGAGAGGGGCCACCGAGCGTATCGGAGAGGGACAACCACGATTGGGATGTGGCGTCGCCCCTCTTGCCGTCGCTCCGCGACCACCCTCCCCCGCAGCGGGCGAAGGTCGTCTATTCGGCGGCTGCGCGCTGCACGCCCATCCGACCCCAGATCGTGCTCAGCGCATCGACCAGATGGTCGATGTCGGCATCCGAATGCAGTGGCGACGGGGTGATGCGCAGGCGCTCGGTCCCGCGCGGCACCGTGGGGTAGTTGATCGGCTGGACGTAGATGCCGAACGAGTCGAGCAGGGTGTCGCTGATCGCCTTGCACAGCACCGGATCGCAGACCATCACCGGCACGATGTGGCTGTCGTTGGGGAGGTACGGGATGCCGACCTCATCGAGCCGCGCGCGCACCGTCGCCACCCGCTCCTGGTGCCGGGCGCGCTCGGTGCCGCTGGCTTTCAGGTGGCGGATGCTGGCCGTGGCACCGGCCGCCACGGCGGGGGGCAGCGAAGTGGTGAAGATGAAGCCCGAGGCGAAGCTGCGCACGAAATCGCAGAGCTTGGCCGAGCCGGTGATGTAGCCGCCATGAACCGCGAAGGCCTTGCCGAGGGTGCCCTCGATGACGTCGAGGCGATGCGCCAGCCCGTCGCGTTCCGAGATGCCGCCGCCGCGCGCGCCGTAGAGTCCGACCGCGTGGACCTCGTCGAGATAGGTGAGCGCGCCATGCGCTTCGGCCACGTCGCAGATTTCCGCGATCGGCGCGATGTCGCCGTCCATCGAATAGACCGACTCGAAGGCGACGAGCTTGGGGCGCGCAGGATCGATCATGCGCAGCTTGCGGTCGAGATCCTCCGGATCGTTGTGGCGGAAGATGTGGCGCTCGGCGCGCGACGCCTTGATGCCCTCGATCATCGAGGCGTGGTTGCCCTCGTCCGAGAACACGGCGCAATTGGGCAGCTTGCCCGCCAGGGTTCCGATGGCGGCCAAGTTCGAGACGTAGCCGGAGGTGAACAGCAGGGCCGATTCCTTCTGGTGGAGGTCTGCGAGCTCGCGCTCCAGCAGCACGTGGTAATGGTTGGTGCCGGAAATGTTGCGGGTGCCGCCGGCGCCGGCGCCGCAACGGTCGAGCGCTTCGTGCATGGCGGCGAGCACGTCGGGATGCTGGCCCATGCCGAGATAATCGTTCGAGCACCACACGGTGACCGGCCGGGTACCGCCGGGACTGTGGTGGGTGGCGTGCGGGAAGTTGCCGGCATGGCGCTCCAGGTCGGTGAAGACGCGGTAGCGGCCCTCTTGGTGGAGGCTGGCCAGTTCGGCGCCGAAGATGTCTTCGTAGTTCATGCGCGTCCCCTTCCCCGATATCGGGTATTGTTCGTTGTTGGATTGCGTCTCGAGGTCGTTACGCCACGCCCCGCGGCTCGGCTGGCAAGCCCCGCGGCTCGGCGGAAGCGTGTTGCCCTCGCGCGAGCGCGGGGCGGTGGGGAGCGCCGGTGTCGGAGAGGTCGCCCCCGCGCCCGCTCGCTCCGCAGGCATTCTCCGCCGTCGAGGGAACAGGGTTGGCGACCTTCGGCAGGCCCCATTGCCAGAGGGCGGCGGAGGGCAAAGGCAGCATCAGGAAGCCGTGCTCCAGGGTCGCCAGCGCCATCAGCGTGGTGATGATGGTGAAGCCGACGACCTCGTGCGCGCCAAGGCCTTCGCCCAACGCCGCCTGACCGAGCCACAGGGTGACCAGGGCCGCGAGGCCGACCGAGACCGGGAAAAGCGGGTTCATCGGCCTGTTGCGCAGGAAGCAGGCGAGATAGCTGAGGTGGTCGGGTAGGAACTCGGCGTTGAGGTTGCGCACGCCGAGGAACATGTTGAGCCTCGCCGACAGGTTCATCGCGGCGAAGATCAGATAGGTCCACAGCGCGAAGGTGTTGGGCTGGCCCCAGGTCAGACCGAGAATCGCCAATCCGCCGACTACGATGGCCGCCTCGTGCCACAGGCTGGTGCCTACGGCCGCCCGAAAGCGGGCCAGGCCTCGCGTGTCCGGCGGACAACCGGTCGGCCGCGGGCCGGAGACGAAGCCCATATAGTAGCTCATCTCCTGCCAGCCCCAGACCAGCAAGGCGCCGGTGAAGGCCATGTAGGCGCCGGTCTCGCTGGTATCCGCCGCACTCGTGGCAATGGCCCAGAGGGCGGCGGCCAATACCAGGGTGCCGCCCGCCATGCTCCACCGATGGGTGTGACGTGGCCGGTGGTCGAGCAGGATGATCACCCCGGTGGAGAACCACCAGATCACCACCGCATAGACAGCAGGAACGGCGTAGGCGGCCATCCGCGCGTTCCCTACCAGACCGGCTCGAGACGGATCTCCGCCGGCATCGGATTGTCGATGGTCGGCAGCGCGTAGAGCCTTGCGAAGTTGACCGCCGAGGCGGCGATCCAGGCGCCGTGCTTGATCTTGCCGATCAGGCCGCCCTGCGCCTTGGCATCGGCGATGCCGTTGGAGCAGGCGAGCAGGCGGTCGAGTGCCTGCTTGAACTTGGGATTGTCGAGATCGAGGGTGAGCGGGAAGGTCTGCTTCGAGATCTCGGAGGTGATCCGGAAGACCTGGAAGTCGTAATCCGACGGATCGACGCCGAGCGCCTTGTGGAAGGCCGGCCGGCAATGGTCGCGCACATACATCGTCGCGAACACTGCGAGCAGGAAGAACTTGATCCAGTAGCGGTTGAGGCCGGAGGTCAGCTTCGGGTTGGCGCGCATAAGCAGGGCGAAGGCCTCGCCGTGGCGGAACTCGTCGTTGCACCACTTCTCGAACCACTTGAAGATCGGGTGGAAGCGGCGCTCGGGATGTCTTTCGAGCTCCCGGAAAATGGTGATGTAGCGGGCGTAGCCGATCTTCTCCGAAAGGTAGGTCGCGTAGAAGATGAACTTCGGCCGGAAGAAGGTGTATTTCTTCGACTTGGTCAGAAACCCCAGATCGATGCCGATGTCGAAGTCCTTGAGGACGTCGTTGATGAACCCGGCATGGCGCGCCTCGTCCCGGCTCATGAAGCCGAACAACTCGCGGATGTCGGGGTTCTTGGCGCGCTTGCGCATCTCGGCATAGAGCACGCAACCCGAGAACTCGGCGGTGATCGACGAGACCAGGAAGTCCATGAACTCCTTGCGGAGGTCCGGATCGAGCCCCGACATGTCGGCGTCGAAATCGGAATTGCGGGTGAAGTGGCGCTTGTTCGGATCGGCGCGCAGCTCGGCGATGAGCTTGTCCCAATCCTGGCGCACCGGCTCGACGTCGGTACGGTCGAGCTCGACGAAATCGGTGGTGTAAAAGCGCGGGGACAGGAAGGTCGTCTCCTGCGCCGCCTTGGTGCCCTCGTTCATCGGAAGCTTGGGCTTGATGGTCTGATGCTGGATCGAGACGTTCACAGGCGCCTCCTCTCGGAAAAGCTGACTTCGTAGAGTTCGGTGAGCTCAAGATGCCCGGCGAGCTTGGTCCAGAGCCGCTCCAGGCGCCCGGCGCGGATCACGGTGGCGGTGCGGCGCACGACCAGCCGCTCGCCGTAGGGAACCGAGGTCGGCGAATCGTGGACCTGGACCTCGTCGCCGGGCTCGATGTCGAAATCGGCATCGAGGGTGACATGGGCGTGGAGGCTCTCGGGCGTCTGCTCGATTTCCACCGTGCAGGGCACGTCGATGGTCCGACGTCCGTTCAGCCAGCCGATCATCGCACCGCTCCCGTGTCGGGAAGGAGACGGGCGAAAGCGACGAAGTTGGACGGGCCGAAGGCGCCCAGATTGACCTTGCGGCCCGTGGACTCGTCGTCGAGTTGCAGGCTGCCGTCATCGAAATGCGTCAGGCGGAACGGCTGTTCGCGGGTGAGCCCGGCCCGCAGCCGAGCCTGGCCGAAGCCCCGCAATGTGGCGCGCAGAAAGTTGTCCTCGCCCGGATGGACCGTGGCGATCCGCCCGCCGCCAGCAGCATTGAACAGTTCGATCGAGCCGTCCGGCCGGTCCTCGACGGTGAGCCGCACGCTGCGCACCACATGGGCCGGGGGCATCTCGGTGAGGCCGACGCCCTCGCGGCGGGCGACGCCGACGGTGATCATCACGAACACCATCAGGGCGCCGGCGCCCATCAGGAGCTTGCCGGGGATCGGGCCGGCCTTCGACGTCGGCGCGGGAACTGTCGTCCGTTGCATGGGGACCCCTCAGCTTGCGGTGGCGAGACGTGGGCCGCGCTGGCTGCGCGGGCGGATCACCGGGGCGGCGGTTTCCTCGTCGATTTCGCGGGCCGCCGACAGGGCGCGGGCGAGGATCGCCGAGACCTGGGCGGCGTCCGGCACCGAGCGCATCATCGGCTCGGGCGAGCTGACGTGCCACGGCCGGGCATGCGGCCAGAGGTGAAGGTAGGCGATTCGGTTGCCGGGCTTCACCGCGAGGGCGAGGTCGCCGCTGTCATCGGAAAAGTGATGGCAGCCGGCGCCGGCGACGAGGTTGAAGGGCAGGTTCAGGGTCATCGGCAGGGCGATGCCGACCCGCATCACCACACGCCAGTTGGTGATCGTATAGGTGGTCGACCGGGCCGAGAGCCAGCCGAGGATACAGAGCAGGGCGATGGCGCCGACTCCGACGGCCAGGGTCGGCCCCGCGGCCATCGCCGCGCCGAGGACGTCGCCCTCCGCCGCCAGAGGTAGCGTCGCCCAGAGCGCCAGCCCGACGAACCACAGGCCGACGAGGCGGATGTGCAGGGCGCGTACCGCGATGGCGAGGGCGCGGGGGCGGCCCTGCCAGAGGACGTACTCGCCGGCCGGCAGCGGCCCGGGCAGACCGGGTGCCGCATCGAAGGCGTTGGCCGGCACCACGTGCGAGGCGGTCTGATGCGCGGGGGCGATGCGAAGCTGGGTCACAGGAACGCCTCCTGGCGGGTGGGGGTGGCGTAGAGAGTGCCGGCACCGAAGAAGGCCACGATCCGCTCCTCTTCGTAAAGGGTCAGCGCATCCGGATCCTTGTGATCAGGGATATCGGCGAATTGGGCGGCCAGCAGCGCCTCGGTCTTCACCGTGCGGGAGAACCGCCCGGTCTTGCAGAAGGTGGCGGGCATCAGCACGCGCCGGCCACCGGAGCCGAGTTCGACCTCGTAATAGCGCACCATCGACTCGCCCCGGTCGATCCACAGGTCGGTGACGGTGCCGGCCACCTGCCGGTCGGCGCCGAATACGGTCATGCCGATCGGGTTCGGCCCGTCCTCGTGCACGGTGAAGTGATCGGCGACGCGCAACGGTACGATGCGCTTCTGGCCGTCGAAGGTCTCGTCGTGGGAATCGTCCCGATCGACATACGCACCGGGACCGATGGCATCGTGCAGGCCGTCGGTGTCGGGCACCAGCGGCGAGCCCGGCCAGACCTCCTGCTTCGAGCCGCGATAATTCCAGGCGTTCGGGCCGGCGGCGGGGGGCGCGGTCTTCACCTTGCCGTCGGAGAGACGGAAGAATTTCGGCGTCGGGATCAGGATCGGGTCGGGACTCGGCCGGCCGATGGCGCCTTCCGATTCCAGCGGGTACCCCTCGCGGCGGTCCTCGCGGCGCAGGTAGAAGATCAGCCCGGCGAAGAAGATCCAGAACGCATAGAGCGCGACCTGGGCGACGTCGACGTAGCCTGTGATTTCCCCTCTCGGCATAGCGTGTCTCCCGATTCTCAAGCTGACGGGTTGGCGAGGACGTGACGACCGGCGGAGCCGTCGGTGCGCCGCATGGCGGTGTCGCGCACGAGCGGCCCGATCGCGATCAGGGTCGCGAAGAGCAGTGCGATTTCGAGGTGGTAGACGATGAGGTAGCCGGTAGAGGGCACGTTCATGCCCTCCCCGAGGGCGCCCGACGTGGCGAGATACGAGCCGACGTCGCGCAGGATGCCGCTCGCCGCGATGGCGAGGCCGGCGGCGCTGGCCTGCACTGCGCCCCACGCGCCGAGCGCCAGTCCGGTATCCTCCGGGCCGGCCTTGGACATGGAGGCCGTGAGCGTGCCGTGAGCGAACAGCCCGCCGCCGAGACCGATCAGAGTGACGCCCACCGTGAAGAGCCGGGCCGAATCGAGGGGCGCCGCGAAGATGACCGCCGAGAAGGCGAGAATTCCGACGCCGGCCCCGGCTGCCGCCACCCGGAATGGATCGCCGCCCCGGTTGAGCCAGCGCGCGGCGCACAGCAGGCCGATTCCGCCGCCGGCGGCCAGCATGGCGGTGAGCGCCGTGGTGGCGGCCACCGGCAGGCGAAGGATCTGGCCGCCGTAGGGCTCGAGCAGGATGTCCTGCATCGAGAAGGCGGCGGTGCCGAGCCCGGTGGCGACGAGGCGCCGACGCGCACGGCCGCTGGCGGTGTATTGCGCCCAGGATTCCGAGAAGGCGGGGCGCGGCGCGGACTTGTCGGTGCGGCCGGGATCGCGCGCCTCCTGCTTCCACAGGGCGATGCCGTTGAGCACGATGGTGATCACCGCCGCCCCCTGGATCACCTTGATCAGACGGAGGGCAGAGAAATCGGCGAGCAGCAGCCCGAACACCACGGCACTCACCGTCATGCCGACCAGCAGCATCACGCAGAGCAGGGCCACCACCTTGGGGCGGACATGGGCCGGCGCGAGATCGGTGGCGAGCGCCAGGCCCACCGTCTGCGTGGTGTGCAGGCCGGCACCCACCAGGACGAAGGCGAGGGCCGCCGCCACATGCCCCGGCCAAGTCGGCCCGGTGGTGTCGCCCGACAGGATCAACAGGGCGAACGGCATGATCGCGAGACCGCCGAATTGCAGCATCGTCCCGAACCAGATGTACGGGACGCGGCGCCAGCCGAGCACCGAGCGGTGGGTGTCCGACCGGAAGCCGACGATGGCGCGGAACGGAGCGAAGACCAGCGGCAGCGACAGCATCACCGCGACGATCCAGGCCGGCACTTCGAGTTCGACGATCATCACCCGGTTGAGGGTGCCGATGAGGAGCACCGCGGCCATGCCGACGGTGACCTGGAACAGGGAGAGCCGCAGCAGGCGCCCCATCGGCAATTCGACCGTGGCGGCATCCGCGAAGGGCAGGATGCCGGGCCCGAGCTTCATGATGCCCCGGGCCATGGTGTCGCCGAGACGGATCATCTGGAGCCTCCCCCCTCGGCGGGAGAGGCTGCCTGCGGAGCGGGCGGGAGTGCGTTCGGGCGGGTCAGCTCGAAGGCCTGCGACAGGTAGAAGCCGCTGTTGACCCGGTGCGTCCGGCTGAGGTCGAACCCGCTGAGGACCGGTTCGATCGCCACGCGCCGGCGCAGATCGGCCTCCGCCACCGGCACGATGGCCGGCGCCCGGTCGGCGCGCGGGAAGGCGCGCCCGGTCCAATGCATGAGGGTGAGCAGCGGCGTGCGCGGCGCCACCGTGAACACCACCGACCCGTCGGTGCGCAGCGACAGTTCGGCCAGAGCCCGGACGATATCGGGGGTGGCGTAGTGGATCAGCGAATCCATCGCCACCACGTGGTCGAAGCGGCCGAGCCAGGGGTCGAGCATGTCGCCGACCCGGAAATCGATGCGCCCTGCCCCGAGACGCTCCTCGGCGCGGTCCTTCGCCAGCCCGACCAGGGTCGGCGAGACGTCGATGGCCACCACCTCGGCGCCGCGTGCGGCCGCCTCGATGCTGAGCGCGCCGGTCCCGCAACCGGCATCGAGCAGCCGCAGGCCGGTGAGGTCGTCGGGCAGCCAGGCGAGGAGATTGGCCCGCATGGCGTCGCGCCCGGCCCGCACCGTGGCGCGGATCTTGGAAACGGGTGCGTCGGAGGTCAGGCGCGCCCAGGCCTCGGCCGCCGTGCGGTCGAAGTAGGTGGTGAGCTGCGAGCGGCGCTCGGCGTAGGTCGCGGTGGCCATGGTGACGGTCCTCAATCGAAGCCGAGGAATTCGAACAGGTCGCGATCCTTCATCGGGATCGCGGCCAGCGGCTTGCCGCCGGCCCAGAGATGGGCGGCCAGCCGCATGTACTCGGTGGTGATCGCCACGAGCTCCGGGGTCGGCTCCATCTCGAACAGGGTCGACTTCTTGAGGCGCGAGCGGCGGACCACGTCGAGATCGGGGAAGTGGGCGATCCGCTCCAGGCCGACGGCGGCGTTGAACCGGTCGATCTCGTCGGTCTTGGCTGAGCGGTTGGCGATGACGCCGCCGAGGCGGACATTGTAGTTCTTGGACTTGGCGTGGATCGCGGCGACGATCCGGTTCATGGCGAAGATCGAGTCGAAGTCGTTGGCGGTGACGATCAGCGCCTGGTCGGCATGCTGGAGCGGCGAAGCGAAGCCACCGCAGACCACGTCGCCGAGCACGTCGAAGATGACGACGTCGGTATCTTCGAGCAGGTGATGCTCCTTGAGCAGCTTGACGGTCTGGCCGACGACGTAGCCGCCGCAGCCGGTGCCGGCCGGCGGCCCACCGGCCTCCACGCACATCACGCCATTGTAGCCTTCCGCCACGAAGTCCTCGACTCGCAGCTCCTCAGAGTGGAACTGCACCGCCTCCAGCGCATCGATCACCGTGGGAGCGAGGCGCTTGGTGAGGGTGAAGGTCGAATCGTGCTTGGGGTCGCAGCCGATCTGCAGCACCCTCAGGCCCAGCTTGGAGAACGCCACCGACAGGTTCGACGAGGTCGTCGACTTGCCGATGCCGCCCTTGCCGTAGACGGCGAAGACCTTCGCCGTCCCGATCTTGAGGTTGGGGTCGAGTTCGACCTGTACGCTGCCCTCCGGCTGGCGGGGTGCGACCGGATTACGGATGGCGATGTTCATGCTGCGACCCCTGCGGTGATGCCTTCGAGGCGATCTTCGAGCTCGTCGCCGGCTTGTGCCAGGGCGTCGAGCATGGCTGCGTCAGGCTGCCAGAAGCCGCGCTCGTGTGCCTCGATCAGGCGGTTGGCCACCTTGGCCGAAGCGGTCGGATTGAGCGCCGCCATGCGTTCGCGCATGGCTGGATCGAGGACGAAAGTTGCGGTGATTTCGCGGTAGACCCAAGGGTCGACCTGCGCGGTGGTGGCCGACCAGCCCATCGTATTGGTGACGTGGGTCTCGATCTGGCGCACGCCCTCGTAGCCGTGGGCGAGCATGCCCTCGTACCATTTGGGATTGAGGATGCGGGTGCGGGTCTCGATGGCGACCTGCTCGTTGAGGGTGCGCACGCAGCCTTCGCCGCGGGTCTGATCGCCGATATAGACCGGGGCTTCGATTCCGCCCTTGGCCCGCTTCACCGCCCGGCTGATGCCGCCGAGCGTATCGAAGTAATGGTCGACGGTGGTGACGCCGAGTTCCACCGAATCGAGGTTCTGGTAGGCGAGATCGACGTCGGCCAGCACGCTCTTCAGCAGTGCTGAGTGCTGCACCGGGCGACCGTCGCGGCCATAGGCGAAGCCCTTGCGGCGCGAATAGGTCTCGGCGAGGTCGTCCTCCGCGTCCCAGCGGCCGTTCTCGATGAGGTGGTTGACGTTGGAGCCGTAGGCGCCGTCGGCATTGCCGAACACCCGCAGCGCCGCCGTCTCGAAGTCGCCGCCATGGGTGCGCTGGTAGGCCAGCGTATGGACGCGGACGAAGTTGTGCTCCGGCGGCTCGTCGGCGGAGGCCGCGAGCAGGCAGGCTTCGGCCAGCAGCTTGATTTGCAGGGGCAGAAGATCGCGAAAGATGCCCGAGAGCGTCACCACCACGTCGATGCGCGGCCGGCCGAGTTCTGCGAGCGGGATCAGCTCGGCGCCGGTGAGCCGGCCATAACCGTCGAAGCGCGGCCGGGTGCCGAGCAGCGCCAGCACCTGCGCGATGGGGCCGCCCTCGTTCTTGAGGTTGTCGGTGCCCCACAGCACGATGGCGACGGATTGCGGAAGCGGTTTTCCGTCGGCCTGGTGGCGATCGAGGAGGCGCTGGGCCTGGGCGGCGCCGTCCTTCACCGCGTAGGCACTGGGAATGCGGAACGGGTCGAAGCCGTGGAGGTTGCGCCCGGTCGGCAGGATCGCGGGGGTGCGCAGCAGGTCGCCGCCGGGGGCGGGGCGGATGAAGCGGGCGTCCAGCGCCCGCAGCAAGGCCGGTACCTCGTGGTCCTCCGTGAGCTGCCGGTCGGTGAGGCTCAACTCGCGCAGGATGGCGAGATCGGCGGCCTTCGGGACCGGGCCAGCGGCAATGAGGGCGGCCTCCGGTGTCGCACCGGCGACGAGGGCGGTCACCGCCGCGCGCTCCAGGCGGACGCCGTGGGCGGAATCGGCCATGGACAGCAGCATGTCCACGCGCTCTTCGGACGAAAGTGGCTCGCCGACCACGTGGAGCCCGTGCGGGATCAGGGTGTATTCGAGCTCCAGGATCTCGCGGCCGATGCGGGCGATGGCCTCGGCGGCGTCCGCGCCCCAAGCCGGCTCCGCCGGCGAGAGATCGACCAGGGCCGCTTGCGCCTGGACCAGGATCGCGAGTTCCGCCCGTTCGTGGGCGGCCTCCGGCTCCAGGCCGCGCCAGCGCTCGATCGAGGCCTTGAGGTCGACGAGCCCGCGATACAGCCCGGCATGGGCGATGGGCGGGGTGAGGTAGCTGATCAGGGTCGCGGCGGAGCGTCGCTTGGCGATGGCGCCCTCCGAAGGGTTGTTGGCCGCATAGAGATAGATGTTGGGCATGTCGCCGATGAGCCGGTCGGGCCAGTCGGTGGCCGACAGGCCGGTCTGGCGGCCCGGCATGAACTCGAGCGCCCCGTGCGTGCCGAAATGGATGAGCGCGTGGGCTTTGAAATCCTCGCGCAGCCAGCGGTAGAACGCGCAGAAGGCGTGGGTCGGCGCGAAGCCCTTCTCGAAGAGCAGCCGCATCGGATCGCCCTCGTAGCCGAAGGCGGGCTGGACGCCGACGAAGACGTTGCCGAACTGGGCGCCGAGCACGAAGAGCGACGCGCCGTCGGATTGCTGCTTGCCTGGGGCCGGACCCCATTGCGCCTCGATCTCGGCCAGATACCGCTCGCGCCGGACATGGGTGTCGGTGGGGATGCGGGCATGGACGTTGGCCTGGGCGCCGTAGCGGGCGCTGTTGCCCGTCACCACGCTCTCGCGCAGGGCCTCGACACTCCCGGGCACCACCACGTCGTAGCCCGCCGCTTTCATGGCGGTGAGGGTGCGGTGAAGCGATTCGAACACCGACAGATAGGCGGCGGTGCCGGTGTTGCCGGCGTTCGGGGGGAAATTGAACACCACGATCCCGACCTTGCGCTCGGCGCGGTCCGAGCGGCGCAGCCGCACCAGCTTCTCGACGCGGGCGGCGAGCATGCCGGCCCGCTCGATACAGGCATGCATGTCGCGATCGTCCTCGCCCGAGGGGAAGACGCAGGCCACATGGCAGCCCTGGCAGGGCTGGCCCGACTTGTTGGAGCGCCCGCCGAACACCATCGGGCCGGTGGCACCGTCGAGTTCGGGGATCGCCACCATGATGGTGGCTTCGACCGGGTGCAGGCCACGATCGGAGGCGCCCCATTGCTCCAGGGTCTGCAACTCGGCCGGATGGGCGGCGATGTAGGGGACGTCGAGCCGGGCGAGGATGTCCTGCGCTGCCGGCGCGTCGTTGTAGGCGGGGCCGCCCACCAGCGAGAAGCCGGTGAGGGAAACCATCGCGTCGATGGCCGGAACCCCGTCCTTGAAGAAATAGCGCTCGATGGCCGGGCGCGAATCGAGGCCGCTGGCGAAGGCCGGGATCACGGTGAGGCCGCGCGCCTCCAAGGCCGCGATGACGCCGTCGTAATGGGCGCTGTTGCCGGCGAGCATGTAGGAGCGCAGGCCGAGCACGCCCACGGTGCCGCGCGTGCCGTCTGCGGGCAGGCCGCCCGCCTCCTCCGACATCCGTCCGGGCAGGCGCGGATGATAGACCCCGATCTCCGGATAGACGGCGGGCGCCGCGGCCTTGAGCTTACCGCGATAGCCCCTGCGTGGGCCGTCGGCGTAGCGATCGACCAGCGCGCGGATCATGTTGAGGACGTTCTCGTCCGAGCCGGCGAGCCAGTATTGCAGGGTGAGGAAGTAGGCGCGCACGTCCTGCGCGGTGCCGGGGATGAAGCGCAGGATCTTGGGCAGGCGCTTCAGCATTTTCATCTGCGCGGCGCCGGCGCTGGAGGACCGCTCCTTGGGCGCGCCGCGCAGGCGCTTGAGCAACGCCATCGGACCGGTCTGGCTGCCATCCATGCTGAAGGCGCCGATGCGAGTGAGCTTCGTCACCGGACCCGCACTCATCATGCAGACCAGGGCGTCGCAGGATTCACGGCGGGCCACGAGGTCCGGCAGGATTTCCTGGAAGTGGTCTTCCATGAACAACATTGCGCAGAGCAGGATGTCGGCGCTGGCGATGTCGGCCTTGCAGCGGGCGAGCTTTTCGGCGTCGCTGCCGAACTCGGTGGCGGCGTGCAGCACCAGCGACAGGCCGGGGATCTCGCGGCGCAGGCTCCAACGCGCCCGCTCGACGGAGCTGGCGAGATGCGTGTCCATCGTCACGATGACGACGCGCATCGGGACGGGCTCAGCGGCCGAAATGCGATTTGGCATCGTAGAGCGTCTCGACGGTGACGACAGCGAGATTGCGCTCGCGCGCGAAGCGTTCGGTGTTGGCGCGGGCCTTCCCCCGCACGAAGAACGGGATCTTCTTGAGTTCCTTTTCGGCGGAGGGGTCCCAGACGAAGGCGGGTGTGGACGGGGTCTCGGCGACCGGCGTGGGTTCGATACGGATGGGCTCGGGCTGGGGCGCCCGCTCGCCGCCGCCGAGATGCGAGGGCGCGACGCCGTCGTGAAACTCGACATCCTCGCGGAACATGCCGAGCAGGTGTTCCTCCAGCCCCATCATCAGGGGATGGACCCAGGTGTCGAACAGGACGTTGGCGCCCTCGAAACCCATCTGCGGCGAGTGGCGCGCGGGAAAATCCTGGACGTGGATCGGCGACGAGATCACCGCGCAGGGAATGCCGAGCCGCTTGGCGATGTGGCGCTCCATCTGGGTGCCGAGCACGAGTTCGGCCTGGCATCCCTGGATCGCGGCTTCGACGTCGAGATAGTCGTCGGTGATCGTCGCCTCGATGCCGTGGAGGGCGGCCTCAGCCCTGACCTCGCGGGCGAATTCGCGGGTGTAGGTCCCGAGGCCCACCACCTTGAAGCCGAGTTCGGTGGCCGCGACCCGTGCGGCGGCCAGGGCGTGGGTGGCGTCTCCGAAGATGAAGACGCGCTTGCCGGTGAGATAGGTCGAATCGACCGAGCGTGAGTACCATGGCAGCCGCGACGGCGCGCCGGCGAGCACCGGTGCGGGATCGACGCCGGCGAGCTTGGCGACCTCCTCGACGAAGCGGATCGTCGCCTGGACCCCGATCGGCACGGTCTCGACCATCGGCTGGCCGAAGGTCTTGAGAAGGTGCTGGGCGGCGGCCCGCGCGACTTCCGGGTAGAGCACGACGTTGAAGTCGGCCGCCCCCAGCCGTCCGAGATCGGCCGGGCTGGCGCCCGAGGGGGCGATGACGTTCACGTCGATGCCCAAGGCCGCCAGGAGCTTTTCGATCTCCACCAGGTCGTCGCGGTGGCGAAAGCCCAGGGCCGTCGGTCCGAGGATGTTGCAGAGCGGGCGCCGGCCCTCGCGGGGGGTGACCTCGGCGGTGGACCCGGCCAGCGCGCGCACCAGCCGATAGAAGGTCTCCGAAGCGCCCCAGTTCTCTTTCTTCTGATAGGCCGGCAGCTCCAGCGGGATCACCGGGATCGGCAGGGCCAGCGCTTTGGCGAGGCCGCCCGGATCGTCCTGGATCAGCTCCGCGGTGCACGAGGCGCCGACGATCATCGCCTGCGGCCGGAAGCGCTCGTAGGCGTCGGCCACAGCGGTCTTGAAGATCTCGGCGGTATCCGAGCCGAGATCGCGCGCCTGGAAGGTGGTGTAGGTCACTGGCGGCCGGGTATCGCGCCGCTCGATCATTGTGAACAGCAGGTCGGCGTAGGTGTCGCCCTGGGGAGCGTGCAGCACGTAATGCAGGCCGCGCATCGCGGTGGCGATCCGCATGGCGCCGATATGCGGCGGTCCCTCGTAGGTCCAGAGCGTCAATTGCATGGCGCTAGACCTCCAGCCGGGTTCGGCGATTGAGCGGACGCGCGAACAGCTCGGCGAGGTCGCCGGCCTGGTCGTAGCCCTGGATCGGCGTGAACAGGAGCTCGATCGACCACTTGGTGGCGAGCCCCTCGGCTTCGAACGGATTGGCGAGGCCGAGGCCGCACACCGTGAGATCGGGCCGGGCGGCGCGGGCGCGGTCCATCTGGGCGTCGAGGCTCTGGCCTTCCACCACCTGCGTGCCGGGCGGCAGCAAAGCGAGTTCGGGCGCGAGATGGCCGCGATGCAGGTAGGGCGTGCCGACTTCGATCAATGCGGCCCCCATCTCGCGGGACAGGAACCGGGCCAGCGGGATCTCGAGCTGCGAATCGGGGAAGAAGAACACCCGCTTGTCGCGCAGCATCGCCCGGTAGGGGTCGAGCGCCCGGGATGCCCGGGCGCGGCCCGGCGCGGTGACCGCATCGAAATGGTCCGGGGCGATGCCGAAGGCGTCGGCGGCGGCCTTCAGCCAGGCCGTGGTGCCCTCGGCCCCGAGCGGGAACGGGGCGGGAAGCCGGGTGGCGCCGCGCGCCTCGAGGGCGCGGGCGGTGTCGGCGAGGAAGGGCTGGGCCAGGAGGATGCGGGTATTGGGGCCGACGGCCGGCATATCTCCGGCCCGGCGCGCCGGCAGGAACCGCACGGTTTCGATCCCCAGCTCCGCGAACAACCGCGAAAACTGGTCCTCGACCACGTCGGCCAGCGCGCCCACGACGAGGAGGGACGCCGCCGCATCGGTCGCTTCGCGCGGCATTTCGGGGACGAGGGCGGCGAGGCAGGCATCCTCGCCTTGCGTGAAGGTCGTCTCGATGCCGCTGCCGGAATAGCTCAACACCCGCACGTCGGGATGGAAGCTCTGCGACAGGCGTTGCGCGGCCCGCGAAAGATCGAGCTTGATCACTTCCGACGGGCATGAGCCGACGAGGAACAGCAGCCGGATGTCGGGCCGGCGCTCGATGAGGCGCCGCGTCACCCGGTCGAGTTCCTCGTTCATGTCGGCGAGGCCGGCGAGATCGCGCTCGTCGATGATCGCGGTGGCAAAGCGCGGCTCGGCGAAAATCATCACCCCAGCGGCCGACTGGATGAGGTGGGCGCAGGTGCGCGAGCCGACCACGAGGAAGAACGCGTCCTGGATCTTGCGATGCAGCCAGACGATGCCGGTGAGTCCGCAGAACACCGCCCGCTGCCCGCGCTCCTGGCGGATGTCGACGGCGCAACCGGGGTCGAGCGCGGGGATCGGGGCATGCGCGTTCATCGCGCCGCCTCCGCCTGGATCGGCAGGGAGACGGTGCGATTCGCGTCGAGACGGGCCGCGCGGAGCTTCAGGAGGAACTGCGTCGCGTTGATCGCGTAAGAGGCGTAGGCGGCCAGCGCCAGCAGCATCAGGCCGGTGGTGTCGAGCCGGTCGGTCGCCAGGGCCACCAGGTAGGCGGTGTGCAGGGCCAGCACGAGCATGCTGACCATGTCCTCCCAGTAGAAGGCCGGGGCGAACAGGTAGCGCCCGAACACCACCTTCTCCCAGATCGAGCCGGTGATCATGATCGCGTAGAGGACCAGGGTCTTGACGACGATCGAGGCGTTGGCCGCTGCCGCACCCTCGCCCGTCGCCAACGTGCGCAGCACGAGGCCGAGGCTCACCAGGAACACGATAAATTGAAGAGGGGCGAGGAGGCCCTGAACCAGGGTCCAGGGGGAGGCGTCGCGGCGTGCCCGTTCGGCCGCGTCGTAGAGAGGTCGTCTCGTCTGGCCCCCTCTTAGACTCATCGCTTCCGCCCTCGCCTGCTTGTCCAAGCCCCTCTTCGGGAGCCCGTTGATCAGGAGGTTAGGAAGCCCTCGGAAGAGTGTCAAGCTGGCTTTACGTCAATTTCCTTTTCGGATTTGAATGCAGAATAGTTATAGATTGGGGATTGCAAAACCAGTTCCCGTCCGTATCGTCGCGGTCAAGGCCCGCCTGTCTGAACAGGCCGTGTCGGTTGTTCACACGAGCCGGCGACGCGAAGCTCGACAGTAAAGGTCGAGACAAAAAAGAAGCCGTCAGCCACATTGGGAGGGTCCAATGGATGACATGAGGCAGTTAGGTGAGCGTTCTTGTTACGGACGTGCAGGTCGCGATGTATCGGGCTTGGACGAGTCCGAAGTCGTTGCAAAGCTCGCGGGACTCGATCGCGCGACACTCTGGCACGGCGAGCTTGCGAGCGTCGTCGAGTCGGAGATCATTCCAAGACTGATGATCGCGCATCGCGCGGGTCTTTCGAATGAGAAAAGCAATATAATTCCAGACGGTGAACAGATTGCGACGTTCGCTGCTCTGATCTTGTCACCGGCCAGCGATGACATCGAGAACCGCATCACCGCCTTGGTAGAAGACGGTCTGTCTCTCGATAGCCTGTTGCTCGACCTGCTGGCGCCGACCGCGCGTCATCTCGGCGTCCTGTGGGAGGACGACCTGTGCGATTTCGCCGAGATGACCATTGCGATGGGCCGTCTGCAGCGGATCATGCACGATCTCACCCTGCGGTACGGCGGAGAGACACCGCAGCACCGCCATGGACGCAGCATTCTGCTGCTGCCCTGCCCCGGCGAAAAGCACAGCTTCGGTCTCGCCCTGATCGAGCGGTTCTTTCGGGACGCCGGATGGGACGTGACGAGCACGGTTCGGGATCCATCGGTGAACCCGAGCGACCGCGTGCGTGGCTGCTGGTTCGACGTGATCGGCTTCTCGCTCGGATGCGAGACGTTGCTGCCGACTCTGACCGAGGCCGTGAGCGATATGCGACGAAGCTCGCAGAATCGTGCGGTTCGTGTCATGGTCGGTGGACCGATCTTCACGGCCAATCCCGGCTACTTGACACAAGTCGGCGCAGACGCGACGGCTTGTGACGCGCGCACTGCCATCAGCATTGCCGAGCGGTTGCTTGATCTGCCGGCCAGACCCTGTTGAAAGACCCGCCCCGACGACATCACGACGTGGTGATCCTTGACCAGCCTGGCATTTCCTGCCGCACGCGATACGTTTGCGGCGCTCCATAACAGTTTTGGCCCCCTCGACGCTGCGGCGGCCGGGATGCTCGTTGCTGCCGCGACTGACCTTTCCCTCGTCGTCGACGACGAGGGAGTCATTCGCGACGGGGCGTTCAGCAGTCCCGATCTCGTGGGCGAAGGCTGCGAGAGCTGGCTTGGTCGCCCCTGGATCGAGACGGTCACGGTGGAGAGCCGACCCAAGATCATCACGCTGCTGAAGGACGCGGCGCCGGGCGCGATGACCCGCTGGCGCCAGGTGAACCACGTCTCCGCCACCGGAATCGACCTGCCGATCCGCTATTCCGCCATGCGGCTCGCCGATAAGGGCCCGGTCATCGTGATCGGCCGGAACCTGCGGGCGATGGCCTCCCTGCAGCAGAAGCTCGCCGAGACGCAGCAGGCGCTGGAGCGCGACTACCTGCGCATGCGCGGTGCCGAGACCCGCTACCGCCTCCTGTTCCAGCTCGCCGGCGAGCCGGTCCTCGTGGTCGATGCCGGCACGCGCCGGGTCACGGAGGTCAATCCGGCCTGCGCACGCCTCCTCGGCAAGGCCGACAAGCGGATCATCGGCCACGACGTGGTCGACCTGTTCGACGCCGGCAGCGCCCGCGACCTCGAATCGCTGTTTGCCGGCCTTCGGGTCACCGGCCAGGCGGGTGACCTCGTCGCCCGGCTCGGCGGCGGGCGCGGCGACACCCGAATCGCCGCCTCCCTGTTCCGGCAGGAGAGCACCACCAGCGTGCTGATGCGTCTGTCATCGAGCCAGCCGGACGCGGCCGAGCGCGGGCCGAGCCGTGCGGGTGCCAGCGCTCTCGACGTGATCCAGAACCTGCCCGAGGGCTTCGTCGTCACCGACCCGAGCCGGCGGATTCTCGCTGCCAACCCGGCCTTCCTCGATCTCGTCCAGCTCGCCACGGAGGAGCAGGTGCGCGGCGAACCCCTCGACCGCTGGCTCGGACGCGAGGAGACCGAGGCGGCGGCCCTGTTCGCCACGCTCGCCCAGCACGGGTCCGTCCGCCACCACGCGACGGTGATTCGTGGCGAGTATGGTGGCCTGGAGGAGGTCGAGGTCGCCGGCGTTTCCGTCACCGGCGGGGCTCAGCCGTGTCTCGGGTTCACCTTGCGGGGGATGCCGCGGCGGATGGTGCAGTCCACCGCCGGCGGGCGTGATCTACCGCGCTCCATCGAGCAGATGACCGACCTCGTCGGCCGTGTCTCGATGAAGAACCTCGTGCGCGAATCAACCGATCTGATCGAGCGGCTCTGCATCGAGGCGGCGTTGCGAATCACGCGGGACAACCGCGCGTCGGCTGCGGAGATGCTCGGCCTGAGTCGGCAGGGCCTCTACGCCAAGTTGCGACGTTATGGCATCGGTGACCTCGACGGACCCGAGCCCATCGACGAGGCCGAATAACCCGGACGTCGATCGGATCCGGTTTTGGAACGGGTTGGACAAATCTTTTGACGATCCAAGGTGTAAATCAAACTTGACACCTGGCGCGGTGAAAACCTAGCCTTCGGGTCATGGCAACGTCCGTATCCCCCGCCCCTTCCGCTGCCGGCGTTCTTCCCGCTCCGAGCGCGTTGCTCGAGCTCCTGAAGCCGATCACGTGGTTCGCGCCCATGTGGGCTTTTGCCTGCGGGGTGGTCTCGTCGGGAGTGCCGGCAAGCGGACATTGGCTGGTGATCGTCGCCGGCACCCTGCTCGCCGGCCCCTTGGTCTGCGCTACGTCGCAGGCGGCCAACGACTGGTACGATCGCCATGTCGACGCCATCAACGAGCCCAATCGACCGATTCCCTCCGGCCGGATTCCGGGCCGCTGGGGCCTCTACGTGGCCCTCGCCTGGACCGGGCTGTCGCTCCTCGTGGCTGCCGCCCTCGGACTTTGGGTGTTTTGGGCGGCGATACTCGGCCTCGCCCTCGCCTGGGTCTACAGCGCGCCGCCGCTGCGGCTGAAGCAGAACGGCTGGTGGGGCAACGCCGCAGTGGGGCTCTGCTACGAGGGGTTGCCCTGGTTCACCGGGGCCGCGGTGATGGCCGGGGCATTGCCGGATCGCCGGGTGATCATCGTCGCCCTGCTCTATTCGCTGGGTGCCCACGGCATCATGACCCTGAACGACTTCAAGTCGGTGGAGGGCGACCGCCGGATGAACCTCCGCTCCCTGCCGGTGCAGCTCGGCACCGACTGGGCGGCGCGCCTCGCCTGTGTGGTGATGGCGCTGCCACAGGTCGCGGTCATTCTCCTCCTGTCCGCCTGGGACCATGCGTGGCACGCCACGATGGTGGGCCTGCTGCTCATCGTGCAACTCGCCCTGATGTCCCGCCTGCTCGAGCAGCCGCGCGAAAAGGCAGCCTGGTACAATGGCACCGGCACCACTCTCTATGTCATCGGAATGCTGGTGACGGCGTTCGCGCTTCGGCAGGGGGTCCTGTGATGGCGGCGTCCTTCGGCTGGGGCCAGATCGTCCGTCTCGGCCTGGTCCAGACCGCGCTCGGCGCCGTCGTCGTGCTGATGACCTCGACGATCAACCGGGTGATGGTGGTGGAACTCGCCCTGCCGGCCATGGTCCCCGGCGGGCTGATCGCCCTGCATTACGCGGTCCAGGTGTTGCGCCCGCGTTGGGGCTACGGGTCCGACGTTCATGGCCGGCGCACCCCGTGGATCGTCGGCGGCATGGCGGCCCTGGCGCTCGGCGGGTTCGGTGCGGCGGTGGCGACGGCCCTGGCCGAGACCCACCAGGCCGCCGGTCTCTCCCTCGCGGTGTTCTCCTTCCTCACCGTCGGCATCGGCGCGGGGGCGGCCGGCACGTCCCTCTTGGTGCTGCTCGCCACCGGCGTCGATGCGCGGAGACGTGGGGCTGCAGCCACCATCGTCTGGGTGATGATGATCGCCGGTTTCGCGATCACCGCGCCCCTCGCCGGCCATTTCCTCGATCCGTTCTCGGGCGCCCGGCTCGTCGCGGTCTCCGGCACGGTCTCGGCCGTCGCCTTCGTCCTCGCGGTGCTGGCGGTGCGCGGCATCGAGCCGGCGCGCGCGACGCCGACTGCCGATGCGGTGGCAAAGAAGCCGTTTCGCGACGTGCTGGCGCAGGTCTGGGCGGAGCCGGCCTCCCGACGCTTCACGATCTTCATCTTCGTGGCGATGCTGGCCTACAGCGCACAGGAACTCATCCTCGAACCCTTCGCCGGCCTCGTCTTCGCGATGACCCCGGGGGTGACCACCAAGCTCGCGGGTCTGCAGCACGGCGGCGTGCTCGCCGGTATGCTCATGGTCGCGGGCCTCACCATGGGAATCGGCGGGCCGGTCCTCGGCTCCCTGAAGCTCTGGACCACGGTCGGCTGCGCCGGTTCGGCTTTGGCGCTGCTCGGCATCGCCGGCGGCGGGTTGACCGGACCCGACTTTCCGTTGCGCGCCGCGGTGTTCGGGCTGGGCCTGTTCAACGGCATCTTCGCTGTGGCGGCCATCGGCTCGATGATGGCGCTGGCGGGCGCGGGTGGCGAGGCCGAGCGCGGCACTCGGATGGGGGTGTGGGGCGCGGCCCAGGGCGTCGCGTTCGGCGCCGGCGGCTTCCTCGGCACCATGGCGGTGGATCTCGCACGCCTCGTCACGCCGCTGCCCGTCCATGCCTACGCCGCGGTGTTCACCGGCGAGGCGCTCCTGTTCCTCGTCGGCGCGGCCCTCGCTCTCTGGATCGAGCACGCACCCGCGACCCGAACCCGCCGGGTTGACCGCCTCGGCGCGGCCTTCGAACCCCAGCTCTCCGCACAGTGATCGTTGCCGACCACGAGGTGATCGTCATGCCCGACCGTTCAATGGCCGACCCCGAGATCTTCGACGTGGTGGTGGTGGGTGGTGGCCCATCCGGTGCCACGGCCGCCGCCGAACTGGCGCAGGCGGGGCGGCATGTCCTGCTCCTCGACAAGCCTGGCAAGATCAAGCCGTGCGGCGGCGCGATCCCGCCGCGCCTGATCCGCGATTTCGCGATCCCCGATCACCTCCTCGTCGCCCGCGTGCGCTCGGCCCGGATGATCTCGCCCAAGGACAAGCGTGTCGACATGCCCATCGGCGACGGCTTCGTCGGCATGGTCGATCGCGAGCATTTCGATCCGTGGCTGCGCACGCGCGCGGTGGAGGCCGGCGCGGTGCTGCGGGCGGCGAGCTTCAAGCATATCGAGCGCGACGCGGAAGGGCTCGCCACGGTCCATTACACCGAAGGCGGCAGCCCGCAGCGGGCCCGCGCCCGCCTCGTCATCGGGGCCGATGGGGCGAGTTCAGCGGTGGGACGGGCCGAAATACCCGGCCATGCCGGCATGAAGCAGGTGTTCGCCTATCACGAGATCGTCCGCCGCCCCGCCGATGGCAGCGGGGACGTCGAGAGCACGCGCTGCGACGTCTATTACCAGGGCAAGCTCTCGCCGGACTTCTACGCCTGGATCTTCCCGCATGGCGACACGATCAGCATCGGCACCGGCAGCGCCCGCAAGGGGTTCTCCCTGCGGGGTGCGATCCGCGATCTGCGTGCATCGAGCGGGCTCGACGCGGGCGAAACGGTGCGGCGCGAAGGAGCGCCCCTCCCGCTGAAGCCCCTCGGCAAATGGGACAACGGCCGCGACGTGCTGCTGACGGGAGATGCCGCCGGCATCGTCGCACCGGCTTCGGGCGAGGGCATCTACTACGCGATGCTCGGCGGGCGCCTCGCGGCGCAGGCGGCGGAGGATTTTCTCGTCACCGGCAAGGCCACCGCCCTCGCCCGCGCGCGAAAAGACTTCATGAAGCTGCACGGGCGCGTCTTCCTCATCCTGAGGATCATGCAATGGTTCTGGTATCGCAACGATGCGTTGCGCGAGCGCTTCGTCTCGATCTGCCGTGACAAGGATGTCCAGCAACTGACCTGGGACGCCTACATGAACAAGGAATTGGTCCGCGCCAAGCCGATGGCCCATATGCGGATCTTCTTCAAGGATCTGGCCCACCTGTTCCGCTGGGTCTCCCCGTGATCGCATGGCGCGATTGGAACTGGACGCCCATCGGAATCGCCGCTGCGGCGGCCATCGTGGTGGCGATCCTGGGTGGCGTCCTCACTACCACGGGCCCCTGGTACCAGAATCTGCGCCGGCCGACGTGGAAGCCGCCGGATTGGGCCTTCGGCCCGATCTGGACCACGATCTTCACCCTGACCGCGATCTCCGGCGTCCTGGCCTGGGAGGCCGACGCGAGTTTGCCGGCCCGGCGCAACCTCCTCGTCGCCTATGCGGTCAATGCCGTCTTCAACATCGCCTGGAGCGCGGTGTTTTTCCGCATGCGCCGGCCGGACTGGGCCTTCGTCGAGGTGCTCGGCCTCTGGCTCTCGGTGCTGGCGCTCGTGGTGGTGACGCTCCCGTCCTCCACCACCGCCGCCTTGCTGCTCCTGCCCTATCTCGCCTGGGTCGGCGTCGCGGCCTACCTGAACCTGACCATCGTGCGCATGAATGGTCCGTTCCATGGCGCTTGATGGGATCGCGAGCCTCCTCGGAGGCCTGTTCGCCAATGGGCGCATCATCGATGCGATCTTGGTCCTCGTCGCCTGCGAGGCAGCGATCCTGACGTGGTGGCGCCTCCGCAGAGGGTATGGGCCGGCCCTCGTGCCGCTGATGTGCAATCTCGTCTCCGGCGCCGCCCTGATGCTGGCCGTGCGAGCGGCGCTGACCGGCGCCGACTGGCCGGCGATCGCCGCCTGTCTTGCCCTATCCTTCGTCGCGCACGGGGCCGAACTGACCCTGCGCCTTCGCGCGCCGGCGAATCGGTCCGCCTGCGGCAAACCGGCCGCACGCGGCACCGGAACCGCGCCGGAAACCGTCGCGTTCCCGAACCATGAACTAATATAATTCCACTCTACGGTTCACGCGGAGAACAGATCTGATGCATCGCGTCGTCGCTTTCGGCCTCGGGTCTGGTATCCTGCTTTATTCCGCAGTCGGTTCGGCCCTGGCGCAGGGCGCCGATGCCGAGTTGATCAAGCGCGGCGCATATCTCGCCACGGCCGGGGACTGCGTCGCCTGCCATTCGGCGCCCGGCGGGAAGCCGTTTGCCGGCAACTACGTCCTCAACACGCCGATCGGAAAGATCCGGACGCCCAACCTGACCCCCGACAAGGAGACGGGATTGGGCAACTGGACCGCGGACGATTTCTACCGGGCGTTTCACGAGGGCATCGACAAGGACGGTTCGTACCTCTACCCGGCCTTTCCGTTCGCCTGGTACACCAAGGTGAGCCGCCCGGATTCCGATGCGATCTTCGCCTATCTCCAGTCGCTGGAGCCGGTGAACGAGCCGCGCAAAGCCTCCGAGATCCCGTTCCCCTTCAACATCCGTACGGCGCTCATCACCTGGCGCACCGCCTTCTTCACGGCGGGCGAGTTCAAGCCCGATCCCGCGGCGAGCGCGGAGGTGAACCGCGGCGGCTACCTCGTGGAGGGCCTCGGCCATTGCGGCATGTGCCACAACGCCAATAAGATCGTCGGCAACAGCGGCCTCGCGGGCAAGCTCGGCGGCGGCGTCATCGACGGCTGGTACGCCCCCAACATCACCCCCGACGACCATACCGGCATCGGCGCCTGGACGGACGATCAGGTGGTGACCTACCTCAAGACCGGTGCCGCGCCCGGCGACCGTCCGGGTGTCGCCGCCGGTCCCATGCGGCAGACCATCGAGGAATCCCTGTCCAAGATGACGGATGCCGACATCAAGGCGATGGTGGCGTATCTGCGCACGCAAAAGGCCAAGGAGACCTACAAGGTCAAGGATCTGCAAGCCTTCAACGCCGCCGGTGCGCCGGGAGCGGGGACCTATCTCAGCTATTGCTCGTCCTGCCATAAGCCCGACGGCAAGGGAGTCGAGGGCGCGATCCCGGCCCTGGCCGGCAACACCTCGGTCCAGGCTCAGGGTCCCGAAACGGTGATCCGCGTGATTCTCGGCGGCCTGTCCGCCCAGAACGGCTACGCGCCGATGCCGGCCATCGGGGCCGGCATGACCGATGCGGAGGTCGCCGACGTCACGGATTACGTCCGCAACAGCTGGGGCAACAGCGCGCCGGTCATCACCGAACGCGGCATCGTCGGCTCGGCACGCGGGCAGACCGAGACCATGCTCGCCGGTACCGCGCCCTGCGCCGAGATCGCCCAGCCGGAGGTCGCCAAAGCGATCGATTCAGCCGGGACGGCGGAGGCGCTGAAGGGAATCGCGTTCGAAGACTTCATTCCTCGCCTCAACGCGCTGCTGCCCAAGGTGAAGGCCGCCGCTCCCGGTGCAAAGGACGACGACATCGTCAACGGCCTCACCACCGCCTTCTGCAAGGCCGGCCGCAACGACCCGGCCTATGCAAAAGCCGGCTGGCACGCGGTCATCGGGAGCTTCGCCAGCATCGCGTACAGCCAGTTGAAGAACCCGGAAAAGCAGGCGGCCAACCCGACGCCGATTGGCGGCATGACAAAGCCGAATTGAGCGTTGATCTATCCCGCTGTTCGACGTGATGAGGCGTCGATGCCAGTAAAAGTTCTCGAAGTTCGGCATTATGGCAATCGATATCCGCCGGGATGTCGGCTATTCGAAAAAATGTACGAATTCGCACGAATTCGTGATCAGTGATGCCGGGTTGGAGGGATCTCCGTAAACCATTGCGCGCTCTACTGAACGCGCCCACTCAGTGTGGGAAGCGGGGGCGCGGCGGGTGACAGAGGCGGCGGGACATCAGGAATCGGATTCGGTCGTCGCGCGGCGCGAGGAACGTAACCCGACCAATTGGATCGCCACGATCCGTCTGCGCGACGGGACCGAGATTGCCTGCACCGTCAAGGATGTCTCGAAATCCGGTGCGCGGGTCGGTGTGCCCGCCAGCCAAGAGCTGCCCCCGGTGTTCACGCTGCGCATCGTCGGACGGGACTTCCTGTGCCTCGTCAGTCTGGCCTGGCGCCGGGGCGACTATGCCGGCGTGCGGATCGAGCGAATCGGCAAGATTACGGCTGCCGTGGCGCAAAACGCTAAGGAGTACCAACCGGCCGCGGCCGTGCAGGACGGTGGCGGGATCGGCGTTCCGTCCCGCAAGCGCGCGATTTCGTCTTTCTGAGCCGATTCCAATCGATCGGCGGGCTTCGCCTCGGGTCTTGGAAGCGTATCGCCTCACGTCTTGGGATCGATGGGGATGAACTGCAGTTCGGTGCCGTCCGGCGCCCGAATGACGAGTTGCCAATTATCGCCGACATCCATCAACTCGCCGCCGATGCGCAGTTCATCGATTACCGTCCGGGCCTGGGCGATCGCCTCCGCCAGGTCGTTCGCTTCGGCACCGTCATGATCGCGCATCGTGGTCTGTCCATTGGTCAGATCGAAATGAAAACGCATGAGTCGATCGATCTCCGATGATCTGTCGAGTCGGCGTGCGTGCTGAGCGTGATTTCAGTCGCGCACAACGCCGCCCGTTTCGGTCGCGTTGTCACGGTTCGGCCGAGCGGAAACCCGGCTCTCGCGGTGGTTTGAAGCAATCGGGACGCTTCGCCGGAGATGAGCCCGTCGTCGATTCAAGTCCGGGCTCATCCGGCTGACAATCCTCACCGTGTCTCGAGTTGGCGCGTCCCCCAAGGTGCACACCTCGCACCGTTCTCTCGAGGTTCTCCAGGCTCGCGGTGCGAACGGACCGAGGCGATGCCCCCGGTATCGACTCGTTCTCGCGCAAGCATGACGAATCGCTTGGTGATGTACATCCATCTTTGGGCTGAAAATTTCTGCAAACGGTACAATTGACATTTTATACTTATATGATTTCCGTTTGTTTTTATATCTAATGCATCAGTTCGGAGAGACCGGTAGGAGAAAACGCAACAAATGACTGGTTTCGATGATTGTGTTCCTGTCCATGACGCGGATTCGGGGACTGAACGGATATTGGAGCTACGGGCTCATATCCGGGCAATCATCGCGGGTCTGCTGCGCAGGGAGCGCGAACACTAGTATCGGCTCGGAGCCGGGCCTCCGACATTCTGACCGATCTTAGCGCTCACGCCAAGCTTTGGCGATCTGGTCCGTGAGGGGCTTGGTCAGGTAGCTGAGCACCGAGCGATCGCCGAGTTGCATGTAGGCCTCCACCGGCATGCCGGGGACCAGGCGCAAGGTGCCGAGGCGGCCGCGTTCGTCCGGCGGTACGCGGATACGGACGGTATAGAAACTCATGCCGGTCTTCGCATCGAGGCTCACATCGGCCGAGACGCGCGAGACGACCCCGTCGATTTCCGGCGTGGTGCGCTGGTTGAAGGCGGCAAAGCGCAGCACCGCTTTCTGATCGAGGCGGACATTGTCGATGTCCTGGGGTTGAACCTTGATCTCGACGGCGAGCTGGTCGGCCTCGGGGACGATCAGCATGGCCGGCTCCGACGGGGTGACGAGGCCGCCGATGGTGTGCACCGTCATCTGGTGCACCGTGCCGTCCTGGGGCGCGCGCATGTCGACGCGCTTGAGCTGGTCTTCGGCCGCGACCCGCTTCTCCACCGATTCCGACCAGCGCCCGCGGATCTCGGCGAGTTCCTTTCCGACCTCCGAGCGCATGTCGCCATCGATTTGCAGGATCTGCAGCTCGGTTTCGGTGATCTTGCCGCGTGCCGAGGCGGTCGAGGCCATGAGCTGGCCACGCTCGCCTTCGAGCCGGGCGGCATCGCGTTCCAGCATGTTGACCCGGCTGAGCGAGACGAGGTTCTTGGCGAAGAGCTCGCGCACGCCCTTCAATTCGCCGCCGATCAGGCCGATTTCGCGCTCCTTGGCGCCGGCCTGCTCGGTGAGGCCCTTGATCTCCTCCCGCAGCTGCAGGACGCGCTCGCGCAACTGCGCCTTCTGGCCGTCGCGGCCCGCCACGCGGGCGGTGAAGAGCCGGGTCTCGCTGTCGATGAGATGGGCGACGGAGGGATCGGTCGACTTGCGCGCCAGCAATTCAGGGGGGAACGTGATGCTGTCGGCCGTGTCGCGCTCGGCCTCGTCGCGTGCGCGCCGCGCGGAGAGCTCGTCGAGGGCCTTCAGGACGATGTCGAGGTTGGCCCGGGTCTGAGTCTCGTCGAGGCGGATGAGGATGTCGCCGGCCTTGACGTGCGCGCCCTCGCGCACCCGCAACTCGCCGACGACGCCGCCGGTGGGGTGCTGCACCTTCTTGACGTCGGATTCGACCACGAGCTGGCCCGAGGCGATCACCGCGCCGGAGATCATGGTGAAGGCGGCCCAACCGCCGACCCCGATGACCAGGATGCCGCCGATGGCCAGAGCCATCGCGAGGTGGCGGCGGATCGAGCCCTGCGCGGTGGGCCGGGGCACGAGAGCCGCCTGGCCGAGAGGCGGAGTGAGACCGATGGCCATCAGGCACGCTCCTGGATCACGGGGGTCTTGTTGGTATCGGCCGGGACGACGGCCGGGCGCAGCACGCGTTTCAGGACCTCGTCCTTGGGGCCGAACGCTTGAGCGCGTCCGTCGGCCATGACGAGGATCAGGTCGACGGCGGCCAGCGCCGAGGGCCGATGAGCGATGACGATGCAAATCCCACCGCGCCGGCGCACCCCAAGGATCGCCTCCGTCAGGGCATTCTCGCCCTCGGAGTCGAGGTTCGAATTGGGCTCGTCGAGGACGACCAGGAAGGGCATTCCGTAGAGGGCGCGGGCGAGGCCGACGCGCTGACGCTGCCCGGCGGAGAGCCCGGCGCCGCCTTCGCCGATGCGGGTGTCGTAGCCCTCGGAGAGGCGCAGGATCAGGTCGTGCACGCCGGCGGCCCGGGCCGCGGCGATGACGTCGCTGGAGACCGCCGCCGGATCGAAGCGGGCGATGTTCTCCGCCACCGTGCCGGCGAACAGCTCGACCTCCTGCGGCAGGAATCCGATGTGCTGGCCGAGATCTTCGGCCGACCATTGGTCGAGGGCGGCCTCGTCGATCCGGACTTTTCCACGCACCGGCGGCCAGATCCCCACCAGGGCCCGCACCAGGCTCGACTTGCCGGACGCGGAGGGGCCGATGACGCCAAGTCCTTGGCCCGCCAGCAGCGCGAAGCTGACCTCGTTGACCACGAGGCGTTGAACGCCGGGCGGCGCCACGCAGACGCCCTCCACCCGCAGGGATTCGGTCGGGGCCGGCAGGGCATGGGGCTGCCCGGTCGCCGGCAAGCGGGCGAACAGGTCGGACAGACGCGCCCAGGATTGGCGCGCCTGGACGAAGCCCTTCCAGTTGGCGATGGCGAGCTCGGCCGGAGCCAGCGCACGGGCCACCAGGATCGAGGAGGCGATGATGATGCCGGCCGAGGCCTGACCGTTGATGACGAGCCAGGCGCCGAGCGCCAGCACCCCCGATTGGAGCGCGGTGCGGAACACCTTGGAGCCGGCGCCGTAGCCGCCGGCAATGTCGGAGGCGTGCTGATGCGCCATCACGTAGTCGCGGTTGGCCGCGGCCCAGCGGCTGGCGAAGCGTCCCTGCATGCCCATGGCGGCGAGCACCTCGGCATTGCGGCGCCCCGCCTCGGCGAGCCCGTTGCGGCGCAGGCCGTGGCCGGTGGCCTTCTGCGAGGGGGTGTGGGTGGCGCGGTCGGTGAGCAGCGCCAGGGCGGCGAGGAAGCCCGCCCCGACGAGGGCCGCGACGCCGATGAGCGGATGGAACAGGAAGCAGATCGCGAGATAGATCGGAATCCACGGCAGGTCGAAGAACGCCGAGGGGCCCGACCCGCCGAGGAACGCGCGCAACTGGTCGAGGTCGCGCAACGGCAGCAGCCCGTCGGCCGGCGCTGCGCCCTTGAGGGGGGCGCGCACCACGATGTCGAACACCCGCGCACTCAAGGACTCGTCCAACGCCGCGCCGACGCGCGCCAGCACCCGCGAGCGAATGATCTCGAGCACGCCCTGGAACGCGTACAGGACCAGGGCGAGGACGATCAGGCCGACCAGGGTCGGGACGGACCGGCTCGGGATCACGCGGTCGTAGACTTCGAGCATGAAGAACGAGCCGGTGAGATAGAGCACGTTCACCAATCCGCTCATCGCCGCCACGCCGATAAACGCCGTGCGGCACTGTGCCAGCGCCGAGACAAGCTCGGCCGAGTCACGCCTTTGCATTGCACCCCGTTCCTCTGATTGATCGCTGCCGGACCGTGGTCAAGCTTAGGCAGGCTTAGCCGCGCAGGCCGTGTCGACTTTACAAAGATTGATGCCGGGGTGCGCTGCCGCCGGATACCAACATATCGCTCGATCTTAAAGGGAGAGACCCGCGAATTTTGGATAAAGCGTAGCTGGAATTGGCCATCATGCCGGCAATGGTAAGCGAGGGGTGAAGCTCCATTGCGCCGTGCTGCGCGCAGGATGTCGCCCAAGGCCGGGATCGGCGGCGCGTCGTGCAGGCCCGCATCGGGGAGCGAGCGCGAAAAATCACGTCCAGGGTTTGGCTCGCGTCGAACGATCGGGCGCCATCCGCGACAGGATCGCGATCCGGCAGCCCCGTCATCGGCCTGCGGTGACCGGGCTCGGAACGCGTCGTCGGGGGGCGGCCAGAAACGAAAAAAGGGCCCCGACCGGGACCCTGTTTTTCAAGAACCATTCCCCTCGCTGAGGTGGAATGGTGGGCGCGACAGGGATCGAACCTGTGACCCCTACCATGTCAAGGTAGTGCTCTCCCGCTGAGCTACGCGCCCTCACCAGGGCCTCTCGGCTCCGGTGAGGGCGCTATTAGCTTCTGGCTGCGAGGCACGCAAGGGCTTTGCGCGTTCAAGTTTCTCGACGGTCCGGCATTTCGCTGCACGGCCTGTGAAAATGCGCTAAGGCCGGGGCAAGCATCCGGGGCGCCGCGATGCGATCGGGCAGCGGTTGAGGAATGCGGTTCTACGTCGATTACGATCAGGGACATGCCATCAGGTGCTGGGTCGTCCCGGACAACCCGGTCGCGATCAGCCGTGTCTTCGTCGCGCTGGATGGCCGCCGCGTGGCGGAGATCCCGGCCTCGATCACCGACCCCACCATCCGGATCAACGGCTGGCACTCCACCGGCCAATGCGTGTTCCAGATCACCGATGCGGAGGCGCCCGGCCTGACGCAGGCGCGCCGCGTCGAGATCTACGACGCCGACACCAACGTGCTGATCTATCGGCGCAGTCCGAACGAGAACCTGATCCGGGGCAAGGTGCTGCTCGTCGACACGAGCATCAACGCCGACAGCGTCATCCAGTCGGTGATGTTCGAGCGGTTCCAGCAGAACTATTTCGGCATCGGCAAGCTCTCCGACGAGATCCTGCGGGTGCTGTTCGAGAGCCCGTGGCTGACGTCTTCGTTCCTGTCCGGCCCGATCATCATCCCCCGCTATGAAGGCTTCTTCATCAGCGACAACTTTCTCACCACCGCCCTCATCCACGATCCCTTCGTCGAGATGGCGACCCGTCTCCTGTGGTTGAAGGCGCGCGCGGCGGTGGCCGCCGATCCGGTGCAGAACTGGCGTCTCGGGCGCCTGGCCGAAGCCGCCGCCTTTGTGTCGGATTACGATTTCGACGATCCCAAGGCGCTCAAGCGCTTCTTCCGCATGCTGCCGGAGCCGGCCTATCACCTGCTCTACAACCCGCTGACCCGGCAATTCGGCACCCGGCTGCCCGACGACCGGCTCCAGCCGGGCAATTCCATCGTCGCCATCGAGATTCTCGCCCGCGTCGGGATCGTCGGGCACCGCGATTTCTTCGAGGCCTTCGTCACCACGCTCTTCGACCGGCTCGGCATCGATGGGCCGGTGCCGGTGCCCGAGCCGATCCCCGCCGACGTCATGCTCCTGGCCGAGCGGCTGCGTCCGCTGAAGGTGGCGCAGGAGATGCTCGTCTTCGACATCGCCATGGCGGATGCGGTGCGGGACGCCGTCGGCAAAGGCTGGAACCCTTGAGTGCGGTAGAGACCCTTCCGCCGGAGGAGGCGTGCACGGTCTCCCTCCCGCGCATCGGCGCCGCCACCACGCGGCGACGGCTCGTGGCCGACGGGCTCGCACTGACCCTCGATCTCGCCGGGCTCGGAGGAGCCTGGGTCACGATCCGGTTCTCCGACACCGGCAGCGGCAGCCTCTCCCGCGTGCTGATGACCGCTCTGGCCACGACCCGGGCGGTGACGAGCCTGCCCGAAGAGGCCGAGGGCGACGACAGTTTCTCCTGGACCGGCCGCCTGCCCGAGGGGATGCGCGAACTGCGCCTGACCCCGCTCGCACGCGAGCGGCCTTTCCGCCTGCGGACGCTCATGATCCAGCGCCGCAGCCGGATCGCGCTTGCCGTGCGGGCCCTGCGCCGCGACCCGGTGACGGCGGCGCGCGCCCTGTACTGGCGCAGTCTCGGCCTCAAGGTGCGCGGGCGCGGACTGCTGCTCGCCGCGCTCCATCACCGGGCGAAGACCGGCTACGGGGCCTGGATCGCCCGGTTCGATACCCTCACCGCAGCCGACCGGGACCGGATCGGTGCCGAGATCGCCGGCTGGGAGGCGGAGGGTCGCGCACCGCCGCTGATCTCGGTGCTGATGCCGGTGCACGACCCCGCCCCGCGGGTGCTGGAGGCCGCCCTGCGGTCCGTCCGCGCGCAGCTCTATCCGCACTGGGAGCTCTGCATCGTCGACGACGCCTCCACCGATCCGGCGATCCCCCGCCTGCTCGCGCGCCACGCGGCCACGGAGTCCCGGATCCGCGTGATACGGCGGCCGCAGAACGGGCATATCGCGCGGGCCACCAATGATGCGCTCGCCCTCGCCACGGGGAGCCACGTCGCCTTTCTCGACCACGACGACGAACTGGCCGAGAGTGCGCTCTACCACGTGGCCGTCGCGATCCGCACGGACCCCGAACTGGTGCTGATCTACAGCGACGAGGACAAGATCGATGCCCGCGGGCGCCGCTTCGCGCCGCACTTCAAGTCGGACTTCGATCGCGAACTCCTCTACGGGCAGAACTACATCAACCACCTCACCGTCATGCCGACCGCGCGGGTGCGCGAACTCGGCGGCCTGCGCCCCGGCTTCGAGGGCAGCCAGGACCACGACCTGCTGCTGCGGGCGACCGCGGGCGTCGCGCCGGCGCGCATCGGCCACATCCCCCGCGTGCTCTATCATTGGCGCGCCGCCGGCGGCTCGGGCACCTTCTCGGATCGGGCCCTCGCGCAATCGGAAGCGGCGCGGCTGCGGGCGCTGTCCGAGATCGCGGCCCGATCCGGCGCCACCGCCGCGCGCGGGCCGCACGGGTTCAACCGCCTCGTCCGCCCGATGCCGGAGCCGGCGCCGCGGGTCTCCGTCGTGATCCCGACGCGGGACCGCGCCGAATTGCTGGAGGTGGTCCTAGAAGGGCTGTTCCGGGCCACCGATTACCCCGATATCGAGGTGGTGGTGGTCGACAACGGCAGCGTCGAGCCGCGCACCCGAACGCTGTTTGCCCGCTACGCCGCCGATCCGCGCCTGCGCATCGTGGCGGTGCCGGGGGCCTTCAACTTCTCCGACCTGTCGAACCGGGGCGCCGCCGCCGCCACCGGGCCGGTGCTGCTCTTCCTCAACAACGACGTGGAGATCATCGAAGCCGGCTGGTTGCGCGAACTCGTCTCGATCGCCCTCGATCCGGAGATCGGAGCGGTCGGGGCCAAACTGCTCTATCCCGACGGGACCCTTCAGCACGGGGGCATCGTGCTCGGCATCGGCGGTGTGGCCGGCCATAGCCATCTCGGTCTGCCCGATGCCGATTCCGGTTATTTCGCCCGGATGGTGCTGGCCCAGGAAGTCTCCGCCGTCACCGGCGCGTGCCTCGCCATGCGGGCGAGCGTCTTCGCCGAGGTCGGCGGCTTCGACGGCGCACGCCTCGCCGTGGCCTTCAACGACGTCGATCTCTGCCTGCGCGTGCGCGCCGCCGGCTACCGCATCGTCTGGACGCCCTATGCCCGCCTCGTTCACCACGAATCGAAGAGCCGCGGCGCCGAGGACACGCCGGAAAAGCGGGCGCGCTTCGAGGCCGAAGTGCGGGTGATGCAGGAGCGCTGGGGCCCGCAATTGCGCGCCGATCCCTACTACAACCCCAACCTGTCCCGGGCCGCGGCGCATTTCCGCCTGTGACCTTGTTGCACTGCGGCGACCTTGCGCCGCAGTGCGGGATTGAACTATTTCCAATCTGCGCGGGTCGGGCCGGGAAGGTGCGCCCCGCCATCGCCCCAATCATGTTTCACGATTCGGAACGGATTAAACGGGTTGGGCCTCTGATCGGTGCCGCGTCGATCGCGCGTCGGAAGTCGTGTCGGAGGCCACCGTGCGGCGTCTACTTCAGGTTACGTCGGGCTCGTCCCGGCACGGCGCCTCCCAATACGATGGGATCGATCTCGGTTTCGACAATCGAGCGATGTCGGATTGTGGTGGTTGTTGGCTCGCGATCGGCTCGACCGTCGAATATTGCCGAGGTGTTTGGTTTGGATGGCCTGATTTGATCCATGGAATCGACTGATGAATACGCGCAACAGGGGCGTATCATTCTGATCCACTACACTCCCGTCCCTCCTTGCAAGTTGGACACCGTTCCGGTGCCATACTAAGGGTTGGCCGGATTGCCCGGTGCTGCGGCACCGGTTTCGTTCCCCGTTCAAGAGCGTGTGCGAATCGAACGTGACACAACGTACAGACATCGCGATCGTCGGCCGTGCCTGCCGCCTGCCGGGCGCTTCGAGCGTCGAAGGGCTCTGGCAGCTCCTGACCGAGGCGCGCTGCGCCGTCGGCCGTATCCCGGACGATCGCTGGTCGCTGGAACGGTTCGGGCATCCGCGCGCGCAGGAGCGCGGCAAGAGCTATACGTGGTCGGCCGGCGTTCTCGATGACATCTGGTCGTTCGATCCGGCGGTGTTCGGCATCTCGCCGCGCGAGGCCGAGCAGATGGACCCGCAGCAGCGGCTCCTGCTCGAACTCACCTGGGAAGCCCTGGAAGATGCCGGACTGCGCCCGTCCGCCGTCGCCGGCAGTCAGATCGGCGTGTTCGTCGGCGCTTCGTCGCTGGATTACGGCAACCTGCGCGTCCTCGACACCTCGTCGGGCGATGCCTATGCCGCCACCGGCAACACGCTCTCGATCCTGTCGAACCGCATTTCCTACATCTACGACCTGAAGGGGCCGAGCTTCACCGTCGATACGGCGTGCTCGTCGTCCCTCGTCGCCCTCGATGCGGCGGTGGCGGCCATCACCAGCGGGCGGATCGACACGGCCGTGGTGGCCGGCGTCAACCTGCTCGCGAGCCCGTTCAACTTCATCTGCTTCTCCAACGCCCAGATGCTGTCGCGCACGGGCCTGTGCCAGGCCTTCTCGGCGACCGCCGACGGCTACGTCCGCTCGGAGGGCGGCGTCGTCCTCATCCTGCAATCGGCCAAGGCCGCGATGCGCGACGGCAACACCGTGCGCGGCGTGATCGCGGCGAGCGGTGTCAATTCCGACGGCCGCACCACCGGCATCTCGCTGCCCTCCGGCTACGCGCAGGGTGCCCTGCTCGAACAGGTCTATCGCGAGGCCGAGATCGATCTCGATTCGGTGGTCTTCGTCGAGGCGCACGGCACCGGCACGCCGGTGGGCGACCCGATCGAGGCCGGGGCCATCGGCGGTAAGCTCGGCAAGCCGCGCAAGTCGCCGCTGCCGATTGGCTCGATCAAGAGCAACATCGGTCATACCGAGCCGGTCTCCGGTCTCGCCGGTCTGCTCAAGGCGAGCTTGGCGCTGGAACACGACCTGTTCCCGACCTCGCTCCACGCTGCCGAGCTGAACCCGGACATCCCGTTCCGCGAGCTCAACCTGTCGGTGGTCAACACGCCGCTGTCGCTCGTGCGCAACGGCCGTGAGCGCTTTGCCGGCGTCAACTCCTTCGGTTTCGGCGGCACCAACGCGCATATCGTGCTCACCGACGCTCAGCCGGTTCCGGCCACCGCCGAGACCACTCGGATGCCGGAGGTGCTGCTGCTCTCGGCCCAGAGCCGCGCGGCGCTCAACGAACTCGCCCTCGACTATGCCGAGCGCTTCGACGGGGCCAGCACCGCCGAAATCGCCCGCATCGCGACGGCGGCCGCGCATCGCCGCGAGCGCCTGTCCGCGCGCCTCGCCATCCCCCTCGATGCCGATCGGTCCGACGCGTCGTTGAGCGAGACCCTCCGCGCCGTCGGCGAAGGCGAGGACAGCACCGTCGCGCTGGTGGGGACGGCCGTCGACCGCTCGGCCGAAGTCGCCTTCGTCTATTCCGGCAACGGCAGCCAATGGGCCGGCATGGGCCGCGAGGCCTATGACGAGAACGCGGTGTTCCGCGCGGCCTACGACCGGATCGACGGGCTGTTTTCCAAGCTGGCCGGCTGGTCGCTCAAGGAAGCCTTGTTCGCCGAGGATCTCGACGAGCGCCTCGTCCTGACCCGGGTGTCGCAGCCCCTGATCTTCGCGATCTCGAGTGCGTCGACGACGGCCCTGCGGGCGCGCGGTCTCAACCCGAAATACGTGCTCGGCCACAGCGTCGGCGAGATCGCCGCGGCGGAAGCCGCCGGCATCCTCTCGCTCGAACAGGCGGTGAAGGTCATCTTCTACCGCAGCCAGCATCAGGAGAGCACCCGCGGGCTCGGCACCATGGCGGTGCTGCTGGCGCCGGCCGACGAGATCGCGCTGTTCCTCAAGGATTACCCGAGCCTCGACATCGCCGCCTATAATAGCCCCAAGGCCATCACCGTGGCGGGTCCGGTCAAGGACATCGATGCGGCCATGAAGGCGCTCGCCCGCAAGCGTCGGCGCGGGCGCAAGCTCGACCTCGAATACCCGTTCCACGGCCGGTTGATGAACCCGACCGAGAAGCCGTTGTTGCGCGACCTGTCCGGTCTCAAGCCCCATGCCGGCACCACAGCCATGGTCTCCACCGTGACCGGCACCGTGCTGGCCGGATCGGAATTCGGCGCCGGCTACTGGTGGCGCAACATCCGCGAGCCGGTGCGCTTCTCCGAAGCCGTGCAGGAAGCCACCCGCAAGGGCGCGCGCGTCTTCGTCGAGGTCGGCCCACGCGCCACCCTGCTGTCGCATATCGGCGACGCCATCGAGCCGCTCGGCATCGAGAACGCCACCATCGGCGTGCTCCACCGCAAGCCGGCCGGCGGTGACCCCATCGCCCGGACCGTCGCGGCCGCCCTCGTCCAGGGCGCCGCCGTCGACGAGACCATCGCGTTCGGGCAGAACCCGAAGGGCGACGTCTCCCTCCCGCTCTATCCGTGGCAGCGCCGCGCCTTCCGCCTCGCCGAGACCACCGAAGGCGTCGGCGGCACCTCGCCGCGCGCCTACCATCCGCTTTACGGCTCGCGCCTCACCGCCGATGGGCTCGAGTGGCACGGCCACGTCGACATCGCCACCGTGCCGGACCTCGACGATCACCGCATCGACGGGCAGGCGATCCTGCCCGGCGCCGCCTTCATCGAGATGGCGCTTGGCGTTGCTCGCGAGGCGACCCGCAGCGACGGCGTGGTGCTGGCCGAGTTCGAGATTCAATCGCCGATGATCTTCGGCGAGGAATCCCTGCGCGAGGTCATGGTCCGCGTCTCCGGCTCGGGCAACGGCATCCAGATCCTCAGCCGGCCGCGCCTGACCCAGGCCGCCTGGCAGATCCACGCCTCCGCCAAGATCGTCGACGGCGACTATGCGGCCCCGCGGCGCCAGGACATCCCGAGCATCGGCGAGAATGCCGTCGCGGGTGCCGGGCTCTATGCACTGGCGGCCGCGTCCGGCCTCGGCTTCGGCCCGAGCTTCCGTCAGGTGGCGGTGTCGGCGCGCGTCGACGAGATGACCATCGTCTCGGAGCTGCTGCCGGCGAAACCCGACCTGCGCTTCGGCCTCGTGCCCGCGCGCCTCGATTCCTGCTTCCACGGCCTGATCCTGCTGTTCGCCGACCTCATGGGCGAGGGCTCGACCAAGGCCTACGTGCCGGTGCGCTTCGGCGAGATCCGCCTGGTCAAGCCGGGTGCCGTGATCGCGCGCGCCATGATCAAGACCCGGCGCTGCAACGAGCGCAGCATCCTGGCCGACTTCACCCTGGTGGATGCCGAGGGTGACACCATCGCCACCCTGCGCGAGGGCCGGTTCCAGGCCCTGCGCACCAAGAACGCCAACGAGCTCGCCGCCTACGCCATCGCGCAGCGCCCGGAACTCGCCACCGAGCCGACCGCGATCCCGATGGAGCGCCGCCAGCGCATCGCCGATGCGGTGCGCCCCAGGGCCAAGGCCGCCTTCGCGCCGTCGGAAGCCCCGCTCGCCCCCGGGCACCTTCTGCTCGAAGGCTGGGCGACCTCGATGGCCTATCGCCTCGCGGAAGGGCTGCAGCGCTCGGGCACCGTCGCCATCGACGAGCGCGTGCCCGAGGCGATGCGCCCCTGGCTCCTCAATGCGCTCTACGCTCTGGAGAGCAGCAGCCTCGCGACCCTCGACGGGACCCGCTGGACCCTACGCAAGGATGTCGCCCTGCCGGCGCCCGACGAGATCATGCGCTGGATCGCGGCCGATCATCCCGAGCTTTCGGCCGAACTGGTGCTCACCGCCGATATCGGCGCCGTCGTCGGTCGCCTGCTCGCGGGGGACCTCACTGCCGCACCGACCCTGTCGCAGAATGCCCTCGACGCCTTCACCTTGCGCAGCGCCACGGCGCGGGCCTCGGCCGACGTGATCGCCGACATCGTCGAATCCGGTCGGGCTGCCCTCCCCCGTGACCGGGCTCTCCGCGTGCTGCAGGTCGGCTTCGGGCCGCTCTCCGCCCAATCCGCGACCTTCACCGACGCCATCCAAGGCCAGCTCACGGTGTTCGAGGCCGACCGGCGGCTGGCCGAGCGCGCCCGTCTCGCCCTGCCCCGCGGCGTCACGGTGATCGAGGATGCCACCGAACTCGCGCAGGGCGGCTTCGACGCGATCCTGGCGAGCAACGTCCTGCATCGCTTCGAGCGTGGCCTGCTGCAACAGGTGGCGGACGCGCTGGCCACCGGTGGTTTCCTCATCGCCGTCGAGCCCGGCGCCTCGCTCTTCCGCGATCTCGTCTTCGGCCTGATCCCGGACTGGTTCGACGAAACCGGCGACATGCCGGTGAGCCGCCTCGACGACATCACCGGGTGGCAGCGCGGCTTGAGCGATACCGGCCTCGTCCGGGTTGCGGTCGATCGCGCGGCCTCGGCCAACGGCGACGATCTCCTGTTCATCGCCGAGGCCCCGGTGCGGGCCCGCCCCGCCGCCGGCCAGACCTTCGCCTTCGTCATCGGCTCGCACGACGCCTATGCCGCCGAGACCGCCTCGTCGCTCGCGACCCTGCTGGTGGCCAGCGGCGTCCACGTCTCGATCATCCTCGATTCCGAGCAGTCGCTGCTCGAACTCGAGCGCGAGACCCCCGACACGGTGGTGTTCCTCGCCGGTGCCTTCAATCACGACGGCGCCGCCGCCGATCGGCTGCGCGACCGCTGCCTCAGCCTGAAGCGCTGCGTCGAGCATCTCGGCTCCCGCCAGACGCGCCTCTGGGTGGTCTGCCCGGGCGCCACCCGCGCCGACGGCGACGCCAACGGTTCGGTGGAGGCCGGAGTCTGGGCCTTCACCCGGACGCTGGCCAACGAGGTGGCGAGCCTCGACGTGCGCCGCATCGACCTGACCTCGGCGCTCTCCACCAAGAATGCCGCCGAGCGCCTGCGCGACCTCATCCTTTCGGGCACCACCGAGACCGAGATCGTGCTCGATGCCGACCGCACTCGCGTCATCCGGTTCTCGCCGGGTCAGCTCTCGCGCCGGCCGGCTTCCGACGCCGTCGCCGCTCCGGCGGCGCGGTTGGAGCGCAGCAACACCGGCGGTCTCAACGAGATGGCCTGGGGACCGGCCGAGCGGAAGGCGCCCGGTCGCGGCGAGGTCGAGATCGCGGTGGAAGCCACCGGCCTCAATTTCCGCGATGTGCTCTGGGCGCTCTCGATGCTGCCCGAGGAAATCCTGGAGGACGGGTTCGCCGGTCCGCGTCTCGGTCTCGAGGTCGCCGGCCGCGTGCTTTCCGTGGGCAAGGGCGTCGATGCCTTCAAGGTCGGCGATCGCGTGGTCGCCTTCGCCCAATCGGGCTTCTCCACCCATATCGTCGTGCCCGAACTCGTGGTGGCGCCGAGCCCCCCCGGCCTCGATCCGCAGGCCGCCGCCACCGTGCCGGTGGCCTTCCTCACCGCCTATTACAGCCTCGTCAGCTGTGCCCGCCTGCGGCGCGGCGAATGGGTGCTGGTGCATGGCGGCGCCGGCGGCGTCGGCCTTGCCGCGCTCCAGATCGCCAAGCTGAAGGGCGCACGCGTCATCGCTACCGCCGGGTCCCGCGAGAAGCGGGCGCTGGTCAAGGCGCTCGGGGCCGAGCACGTGCTCGATTCGCGCTCGCTCGCCTTCGTCGACGACGTCCGCCGCATCACCGGGGACGGGGTCGGCGTGGTGCTCAACAGCCTGTTCGGCGAGGCGATGGAGCGCAGCCTCAACTGCCTCAAGCCGTTCGGGCGCTTCATCGAGTTGGGCAAGCGCGACTATGTCGCCAACACCCATATCGGCCTGCGCCCGTTCCGGCGGAACCTGTCGTATTTCGGCGTCGATCTCGATCAGGTGCTCCAGCACCAGGGCGAGGACGGAGCCCGGCTGTTCCGCGAAGTGATGGCCCTGTTCAACGAAGGCGGCCTCAAGCCGCTGCCGTACCAGCCGTTCACGGCGGACGAGGTCTCGGATGCCTTCCGCCTGATGCAGCAATCGGGGCATGTCGGTAAGATCGTCATCGCGCCGCCGAAGGCCGGCAGCGTGATGAAGACCGCCACCTCGACCTTCACGGTCTCGCCGGAGGGCGCCCACCTCGTCACCGGCGGTCTCGGCGGCTTCGGCATCGAGGCGGCGCGCTGGCTCGCGGATCGCGGCGCCAAGCACATCGTTCTCGTCGGCCGGAAAGGCGCTGCGAGCCCCGAGGCCAAGCAGGTGGTGGCCGATCTCGCCGGGCGCGGCGTCAGCGTCGCGGCGATGGCCTGCGACATCACCAGCCGCAAGGCGGTCGACGCCCTTCTGGCCGAGATCGAGAGCACCGGCCGGACCCTCGCCGGCGTGATCCACGGCGCGATGGTGCTGCAGGACGGCCTCATCGCCAACATCGATGCGGCGGCTCTGGACGCGGTCATCCGCCCCAAGGTCGTCGGCGCCGAACATCTCGACGCCGCGACGCGGTCGCGCAAACTCGACTACTTCGTGATGTTCTCCTCGGCGACCACCTTCATCGGCAATCCCGGCCAGGGCTCGTATGTCGCCGCCAACGGCTTCATGGAAGGTCTCGCCCGGCGTCGGCGCAAGCTCGGCCTGCCGGCGCTCGCGGTGGCGTGGGGCGCCATCGGCGATGTCGGCGTGCTCGCCCGCAACCGTGCGGTGATGGAGACGCTGGCCGGCCGCGTCGGCGTCACCCCGATGGATGCCCGCCACTGCCTCGACCTGATGGCCGACGCGCTCGAAGGCCAGGGCACCGATCCCGACGATGCGGTGATCGCCATCGCCTCGATGCATTGGGGCAAGGCGCGCGAGCGCCTCGCCACCATGAAGAGCCCGAGCTATGCCGAACTCGGCTCCGACCAGCAGATGGAAGCCGGCACGGTGGCGGCCATCAATATCGGGACGCTGCTCAAGACCCAGGACATCGACACGGTGCGCAAGACCGTGGCCGATGCCATCGTCGAGGACATCGCCCGCATCCTGCGCCTGCCGAAGGACGATATCAGCCGCGTCCGCCACCTCTCCGAGATCGGCCTCGATTCGCTGATGGGCGTCGAACTCGGCGCCAGCCTGCAGGAGCGCTTCGCCCTGGAAGCGCCGCCATCCGGCATCTCCTCGGGACTGACCGTGAACGAACTGACCGAGACCCTGATCCAGTCGATCGCGGCTCCGGTGGACGAAGCGGCCGCGGCGGTGATGAGCCTCGCCCAGCGGCATGCCAGCGAAGGGGTGGACGTGCGCACCCTCGAACCCTTCCACGCGCTGGTCGAAGAGAACAGCCTCATCATCAAAGAGATCCTGCCATGAACAAACCGGCCAGACCGGACGGCGGACGCGCGGCACTCGCGGGTTTCGTCACCAACCGCCTCGGGCGCAACGCCAGCCGGCCGGCGCAGGCCCGGCCGCCGGCCCGGCCCGCGGGCGATCCGTCGGTGCAGAACTTCGAGACGCTGCCGGGCTACCGCGAATTGCGGCTCCAGCGCTCGGCCGCCGACCTGATCGGTCTCGGCAACCCGTTCTTCCGGGTTCACGAGAGCAAGGCCGGCGCCCTCACGCGGATCGCCGGCAAGTCGTTCATCAACTTCTCGTCCTACGATTATCTCGGTCTCAACGGGCATCCGGACGTCAACGACGCCGCCCGCAAGGCCATCGAGATCTACGGCACCTCGGCCTCGGCCAGCCGTATCGTCGCGGGTGAGCGACCGGGCCATCTCTCCCTGGAGAAGGCCCTCGCCGACCATTACGATACGGAAGCCTGCGTGGTGATGGTGAGCGGCCACGCCACCAACGTCACCACCATCGGCGCGCTGCTCGAACCCGGCGACGTGATTTTTCACGATGCGCTAAGCCACAACAGCATCGTCACCGGTGCGCAGCTCTCGGGCGCCCAGCGCCGCTCGTTCGCCCATAACGACCTCGACGCCCTCGAGACCTTGCTCGGCGCCACCCGGCACGAGCACCGCCGCGCGCTGATCGTGGTCGAAGGCCTCTACAGCATGGATGGCGACGCGCCGGATCTGGCCGCGCTCATCGCGTTGAAGCAGCGCTACGACACGTGGCTGATGGTGGACGACGCCCACGGCCTCGGCGTGCTCGGCCGCACCGGCATCGGCTTGGCGGAGCATTGCGACGTCGATCCGCACGGGGTCGATATCTGGATGGGGACGCTGTCGAAGACGCTCTCCACCTGTGGCGGCTACGTCGCCGGCCCGGCGGCCCTGATCGAATACCTCAAGTGCACCGCCGGCGGCTTCATCTACAGCGTCGGACTGTCCCCGCCCCTCGCCGCCGCCGCCGAGGCGGCCCTGGCGTTGATGCATGCCGAGCCGCACCGGGTCGAGCGGCTGCGCCAGAACGGACACCTGTTCCTGTCCTGCGCCAAGAAGCACGGGTTGGACACCGGCACGAGCCTCGGTCTCGCGGTGATCCCGGTGATCGTCGGGGATTCGTTGAAGTCGGTGACGCTGTCCGACCGCCTGTTCAAGCGCGGCATCAACGTGCAGCCGATCATCCATCCGGCGGTGCCGGAGCGCGCGTCCCGACTGCGGTTCTTCATCACCTCCGAGCACACCCCGGAGCAGATCCGCGAAACGGTGGACGCGGTGGCCGAGGAACTCGCCGAGATCGAGAAGGGCGGCTCGCTCATCGAGCAGCTGATGGCCAAGCGCGGCAAGCCGTAGGGCGCCTCGCCTTCCGATCCTCTCTCATGAAAACGGGCCCTCGCGAGGGCCCGTTTTCATGTCTGGATATCGCCTTCCTCCGGACCGTATCCACGATCCGGGGGCGACCCGATGCTACCGCGCGACGCCATAGACGCCGGCTGCGGCGGAGACGGGGGCGGTGATGGTGGAGAACACCGAGAGGACCTTCTGGACTTCGGTGAAGGGGGCGTTGGAGACGTAGACGAGGTCGCGGTTGCGCATGCGGAAGG